>NZ_JBIALR010000011.1:0-60367 GCF_042873675.1 Kitasatospora sp. NPDC004614 | reverse complement strand
CGGGGGGGCCCCCCCCCCCCCCGGGGGGCCCCCCCCCCCCCCCCCCCGGCGGGGGGGGGGCGGGGGGCCCGGGGGGGGGGGGGGGGGCCGGGCGCCGCGGGGCCCCCCCCCCCCCGGCCCGCTGCTTTCAGCGCTTGCGGACGAGGGTGATCCCGTCGGCCATTGTCAGCAGCGACAGCTCCACCCGGGGGTCCTCGTGCAGGGCCCGGTTCAGCGCCCGGACCCCGGCGGTGTCCGGGTCCACGGCGGCCGGATCCGCGACCCGGCCGAAGAAGAGGGTGTTGTCGACCACGATCAGACCGCCGGCGCGCAGCAGCGCCAGCGAAGTCTCGTAGTAGCGGACGTAGTTGGTCTTGTCCGCGTCGATGAACACCAGGTCGAAGCTCTCCGGTCCGCGCTCCGCCAGCAGCGCGTCCAGGGTCGCGGCGGCATCGCCGATCCGCAGGTCGATCCGCGCGTCGACCCCGTCCCGCTTCCAGAACTCGGCGCCGATGGCCGGCCACCGCTCCTCGATGTCGCAGGACACCAGCACCCCGTCGGCCGGGAGGGCGCGGGCCATGCACAGGGTGCTGTAGCCGGTGAAGGTGCCTATCTCCAGCACCGCCCGGGCCCCCGTCAACCCGACCAGCAGGGCCAGCAGTTGGCCCTCCTCCGCCATCACCTGCATGGCGGTGCCGCCCGGCAGGTCCGCGGTGGTCTCCCGCAGCTCCCTGAGCAGATCGTCGTCACGGAGGGAGACCTCCCGGACGTAGGCGAGCAGGTCGCGGGTGGCTGTTGTCTGGTCGGCCATGGCGAAGGGTCCTCTCGGAGGTGATCGGGGTCGGGGGAGATCGGGTCTGGGGAGATCGGGGCGAAAAGGATCGGGGCGAGGGACGGGCGGGCCGCCGGGAGGTCACCCGGCGCGCATGTACGGCTGGTCGTGCTGCCGGACGGCGACCGCCTGCGCCCGCTCGTGGGCGTAGGCCTGCAGCAGGGCGTCCAGTCGGTAGCGGCCCGCCGTCGGCGCGCCCAGCAGGTTCGCCTCGACCAGGGCGTCCAGGGCCTCCTCGGCCTGCTCCTCGGAGCAGCCGAACATCATCGCGACCCGGCTGCCGGAGACCGAACACGCTCCGGCGGCCCCCAGCGCGGTGAACACCTCGGCCGGGTCGATCCCGGCCGGAGCGGTCCGCCGGAGCCCGGCGTGGTCGGCGTCGAGACAGGGCCGGACACCGAGGTCGCCCGCGTGCAGTTCGTCCAGCAGCTGCGGGGCCTCGGTGAGCCGTCGGGCTAAGTACCCGATGCTCCAGTGCGGGCGCTCCAGCAGCCGGGTCCCCGCGATCCGTATCGCCAGCGGCAGGCCCGCGCAGACCGTCAGCACCGTACGGGCCGCCTGCGGTTCGGCACCGACCCTGCCCGGGCCGACGATGCTGCCCAGCAGCTCCAGCGACCCGGCCTCGTCGAGCGGGCCGAGCTGGAGGGTGCGCGCCCCCTCCAGGTCGGCCAGTCGCCGCCGGCTGGTCACCAGCAGTCTGCTGCCCCCGCTGCCCGGTATCAGCGGCCGCACCTGCGCGGTGCTGGAGGCGTTGTCGAGCACCACCAGCAGGCGACGGCCCGCGGTGAGCGAGCGGTAGAGGCTCTCCCGCTCCGGCGACTCCTCGGGTATCTCGTCCCGGGGCACCCCGAGGTCCGCCAGGAACCGCGGCAGGACCGCCCGGGCGGTCAGCGGCCGGGCGGCTCCGCCGAGGTCCGCGTAGAGCTGGCCGTGCACCGAGGCGCCGCGTACGGCGTGCGCCGCGTGCAGGGCCAGCGCGCTCTTGCCGACACCGCCCCGGCCGGTCACCACCGCCGTCGCCACCATGCCCGCGGGCATCGAGCCGGTCGTGAGGAAGTGCTGCAGCCGGGTCAGCGCACCGGAGCGGGCCGACAGCGGCAGCGGCACCGAGGGGAGCTGCGCCGGACTCGGCCGGAAGGGTCTGTCCCAGACGGCGGCCGGCGCCGACGCGGGGGCCGCCGCCCGGGCCGGCGCGGGCTGCTCCGGCGAGCCGGGCGTACGGGGCCGGTCGGGGACCGAGAGGATGCGCCGGTGGACCTCGCGCAGATCGGCGCTCGGTTCGGTGCCGAGCTGCTCGACGAGCAGCACCCGGGTGCGCCGGTAGAGGTCCAGGGCCTCCGACTGCCGTCCCGAGCGGAACAGCGCCAGCATCAGCTTGCCCACCAGGGCCTCCCGCAAGGGGTGCTTCCGCACCAGCCGCACCAGCTCCGGCACGACCTCGGCGTGCCGCAGCAGCGCCAGCTCCGCGTCGAACCGCAGCTCCATCGTCTGCAGGCGGAGCTCCTGGAGGTAGCGGCCCTCCACGTCGCGCAGCGTCTGCGACGGGATGTCCGCCAGCGGCTCCTCGCGCCACAGGGCGAGCGCCTCGGCCAGCGCGGCGGAGGAGCCCTCCAGGTCTCCGCGTTCGGCCAGCTCCGCCGCGCGCCGGCGGTGGGCCGTGAACTGCCCGAGGTCGCTCTCGTGCTCGCCGAGTTCGAGGAGGTAGCCGGGCGCCCGGGTGAGGATCCGGGCGGAGGCGATCTCGCCCAGCGACTGCCGCAGGCGCATCACGTAGGTGCGGATGGTCGCGGCGGCACTCGGCGGCGGGGCGCCGTCCCAGACGTACTCGGCGATCCGGTCGACCGAGATCACCCGGTTGGCGTTGAAGAGGAGCGCTGCCATGACCACGCGTTGCCTCGGCGCCGACACGTGCACCTCGCACGCGTTCAACCGGATGGAAAGCGGGCCCAGCAACAGGAAGTTCAAGGGGAGAGTCCTCTTCGTCGCACGGCCGGTGAACAACGCTGCCTCCAGCCTCTTTGGGGGACCGTGTACGCGTCAACGCGGTCCTGTCGGACCGGTGCCGCCGAGTCGGAGCCAAGTAAAGCCCACCGGATTGCTCCGTTTCGCAACGTCCTCGCCAATCACCGGAGAAGATGGCCGGAATTGACCCCGGACATGAGCGGATCGATGCGCTCCGGTGAGTACTTGCTGACATTCCGAGCGGTATGGCAGGCTGCTGTCATATGCGGTGCCCGTGAGTCGCCGATCGAAGCTCTCCGTATAAGCGCGCACTCGACGGCCCGTCGGTGCGGAGGATGTCCTGACCGAGCACCACACCCCGCCCGCCGGCACCGCGCGGATTTCGAGAAGAGAATGAAAGGCCGACATGACCTCCCTCTCTTTGGACAGCGACCTGTGGTGCCGTCGCTTCCACCCCTCGCCGGCGGCCACCCGCCGCCTGGTCTGCTTTCCGCACGCCGGCGGCTCGGCGAGTTTCTACTTCCCGGTGTCCGCCGCACTGCAGGGCCCGGTCGACGTCCTGGCCGTGCAGTACCCCGGCAGGCAGGACCGCCGGGAGGAAGCCGGCGTCCACGACCTGCACCGCGTCGCCGACGAGGTGGCCCAAGCGCTGCGCCGCTGGGACGACCTCCCCCTGACCCTCTTCGGGCACAGCATGGGCGCGCTCGTCGCCTTCGAGGTGGCCCGGCGGATCGAGCGCGCGGGCGGCCGGATCGACCACCTCTTCCTCTCCGGCCGCAAGGGGCCGTCCGCGGACCGGCCCGACTCCTCCCACCCGGTCGACGACGAGGGCATCGTGGCCGAGCTCAGGGCCATGAGCGGCACCGACGCCCGAGTCCTGGAGGACGAGGAACTGCTGGCGATGGTGCTGCCCGCGCTGCGCGGCGACTACCGCGCGGTGGGGGCCTACCGCGCCGACCGCGACGCCGCGGTCGGCTGCCCGGTCACCGCCCTGGTGGGGGACCAGGACCGCTGGGCGCCGGTCCCCGAGGTCGGGCGCTGGCGCGAGCGCACGACGGCCGCGTTCGACCTCAAGGTCTTCCCCGGCGGGCACTTCTACCTCAGCAGCCGGGCGGACGAGGTGACCGCCGTACTCCGAGACCACCTCACCGGCGCGCTGCGCGCCTGAACGCCCGGACGACGGGGAAACGGACGTGCCCGGCTTTGGGGTACGGCCACCCCGTGTTCTCCCGGAATTCCCCGAGTCCCAGGAGAGGACGGGGTGCGCCGTTCCTCCGTCTCCCGCCGTGCGAGTCCACCCGGAGTTGCTGCGGGCCGAGAAAATCCCTTTCGAAGGCGGGAAATGCAACTCCGCCACTGTGCTGCCGGAGATTTTCCCAGATTCGGATATCGTCTCGATATCGCGTCGCGAGACCGGTTACCGAGCGTCCGGTCGGACGCCGGATTCTGCGGCATTGTGCGGTCGGGTTCACTTCTGTCACACCACGCCCGATCCGCACCACCGTTCCCTCCTTTCACACCATTCACAGGAGCTGTCATGAGTCTGGGGTACCTGTTCGGCGGCGGCGTCGGGACCGAGCCGCACGGCCTGGAGCTCTACCGGACCTACGAGGTCGTGCGGGACTGGTACGAGCAAGTCTCCGCGTGGACCGGACTGACGGTCGGACAGATCCTGGAGGAGGACCTCCCGACCGCCCAGGAGGAGCGCCAGAGCGTCGGCACGGTCCGCGAAGCCGCCCTCGCGATCGGCGTGCACGACGTGCTCGCCTCGTTCAACCTGCGCCCCGCGGCCATCGGCGGCCTCAGCCTCGGCGCGATGACCGCCAGCTGCCTCGCCGGATCGCTGGGGCGACGGGAACTGTTCGAGATGCTGGCCGGATCCCGCGACACCCCCGAACCGCCCGCCGAGGACCCGCGGCAGGGCATAGCCATCGCCTTCGGCTCCCTCGACGACGGCGCCCCCTCCCACCCCGGCGAGAACGTCCCCGGCGTCTACCTGGCGGGCGACTTCGGCCCCACGGCCGACGGCACCAAGCGCATCATGATGCTCGCCGGCCACGCCGAAGCACTCGGCGCGCTCGCCGCCGAGGTCCCGCCGGGAACGGTCGTCCCGCTCCCCGGCCGCACCATCGCCGTCCACACCCCGCTGCGCCGGCCCTACCGCGACTTCATGGCCCCGCGGATCGACGCGATCCCCTTCAGCGCCCCCGAGATCCCGCTGCTGTCCTGCCTGGAGCCCAAGGTCCTGCGCACCGGCGCCGACGTCAGGGACCTCTTCCAGCGCAACTCCACCGACCCGATCAGCCTGGTCGACGTCTACACCGGGATGAAGGAGCAGGGCGTACAGCTCGGGCTGGTGATGGGACCCTCGATTCCCGAGGGCATCCTCGCGTTCCCCTTCCCGGTGGTGCACATCGAGCGGCCCGAGCACGTCGAGCAGGCCCTGACCACCGCCTACGAGCTCGGCATCGACCTCTCCGGCGCCCCGGCCCTGTCGTGACCGCCCTCACCGGCGCCGACCCGGACACCCAGATCGCGCGATGGCTGGACACCGACCTCGACGAGTGGACCCGCACCGTGGTCCGGCGGCACTTCGACCCGGTGACCGGAAGCCCCTACTGGCTCGGGCAGGCCCCCGAGCTGGACTTCGACCCACGCGACATCACCCGCTACGACCAGCTCGTGGCCTTCGGCCCGTTCCCGCTCGACCGGCTGCGCACGCAGGACCCCGCGGACCTCGTCCCGCTGTCGGTGCCCAGGCCGCTCGTCGGCCGGGTCTGGGACACCGGCGGCACCACCGGCACCCCCTGCCGGGCGTTCTACACCCCCGACATGCTGCGGCACCGGGCGCTCTGGCGCCGCTGGTCCTTCGTCCGGGAGGGCTTCCAGCCAGGCCGCACCTGGCTGCAGGCCACCCCCACCGGACCGCACCTGATCGGCAACGGCGTCCACGAGGTCTCCGAACTCCACGCCGGCCAGGTGTACGCCGTGGACATGGACCCCCGATGGGTGAAGCGCCTGATCCGGGCGGGACGCATGGCCGAGGTCGGCGACTACACCACCCACCTGCTGGAGCAGATCGCCGACGTCCTCGCGCCGGGCCGGGTCCACTACGTCAACACCACCCCGGCCCTCTTCCAGGCCCTCCGCCAGCACCGGCCCGAACTGGTCGCCGCCCTCGACGGCGTCCGCCTGAGCGGCACCCAGATCAGCGCCGACATGTACCGGACCTTCACCGCCGCCCTGCAGGGCGGGATCTGCGGGCTGACCTACGGCAACACCTTCGGCAACGCGGCCTTGCTGGACATCGAGCGGGACGGCGAACTGATCAGCTACGTCCCGAACTACCCGCAGGTCACCATGGCGGTGGTCGACAAGGCCGACCCCATGACCACGGTCGCCCCCGGCACGGTCGGCCAGGTACGGCTCACCGTCCTCCACGAGGACCTCTTCCTCCCCAACATCCTGGAACGCGACCAGGCCCTCCGTCACCCGACCGACCACTGGCCCACCGACGGCGTCGCCAACATCCGCCCCCTCCAGATCGCCAGTTCGTCCCCCGAGGGCCTCTACTGAGCCAGGGGCATCGTGGCGGGCCGGGGGACCGCCCCGCTCGGGTGGGGAGTGGGGCGGTCGGGCGGGTCAGGACTTCGGGCCGCAGAAGGTGAGGTCGATCAGGCTCAGGACGGCCGGGGTCAGTTCGGCGCCCTTCTGCGGGTCGTAGGGGTTCGCCGAGATGGCGATCTGGCGGGTGCCGGAGCGGTCGCCGAACACGTAGGTGACGTAGCCGTGGATGCCGCCCGGGTGGCCCCAGACCTCGCCGCAGGAGGTCCGCAGCTGCATCAGGCCCAGGCCGTAACGGGTCGGGGGCTGCTCGTCCGCCGCCACCGTGGTGGTCATCTCGGCGAGCTGCGCGGGGGCCAGCAGCCGGCCGCCGAGCAGCGCCGCGTTGAAGCGGGCCAGGTCGTCCGTGGTGGAGATGATCTCGCCGGCCGCGCCCGCCATCGACGGGTTCAGCTCGGTGATGTCGGCCGGCCCGTCGGGCAGCGCCAGGTAGCCGTGGCTGTGCGGCCCCGGGACGGTGGTCGAGGTGCCCGGCAGGAAGGTGTGGCGCAGGCCCAGCGGCTGGAGCACCCGGTGGTTGACCTCCGTCCGCCAGTCGTTGCCGGTGACCTGCCGCACCAGTTCGCCCAGCACCAGGTAGTCGGTGTTGGAGTAGTGCCAGCCCTGGCCGGGCGGGAAGTACGGCGGGTGCGAGACGCCGATCGCGATCAGGTCGCGGGGGGCGAGGGTCTTCCACCGGTCCACGGCGAGGAGTTGACGCAGCGCGTCGTCCGACTCGTACGCGAACTTCGGGTCCTCCAGGAAGTCGAACAGGCCCGCGGTGTGGTTCAGCACCTGGCGGACGGTGATGTTCGCGCCGTTCGGGATCATGCCCGGCAGGTAGCGCTCGATCGGGTCGTCCAGGCCCACCCGGCGCTCCGCCGAGAGCTGGAGCACGACGGTGGCGACGAACGTCTTGGTGACGCTGCCCGCCCGGAACTCCCCGTCCACCGGCGCGGGTTGCTGCGTGGTCAGGTCGGCGACGCCCGACGTTCCGCGCCACACCGCCCGCCCGTGGTCGCGCACCTCGGCGACCGCGCCGGTCGCACCCGCCCGCACGGTCAGCGCGTCCAGCCCCTGCTGGAGCGCGGCCCGCGGCGGGACCGGGCGGCCCGCGGTGGCTGCCCCGGCCGTGGGCGCCAGGGCGAACACCGACGCACCCGCCAGCAAGGACGCGGCCAGCCGCAGCGCGGATCGGTAATTCTTCACACGAGTCTCCTTCGACAGACGCTCAGATCAGAAGGGGGGTTCGTCGCCCGACAGCCTCACGGCTCCGGCGACCCCACGGCATCACTCGCCGGGAGGAGAGACCGGAATGGAAGATCATTCTCCGGACGGAAGGGCGTGCGCCGTGACCCCGTCGAACGACGGGGAGCGCGGGGTGTGTCACGGGCGCCCGCTAACGTCCCCGGCATGAACGACTCCCCGCACCACCACCCCGTCGTCACGCGCCTGGTGGACGGCCGGATATGCGCCTACCGGCCCTCCAGCAGCGCGGTGGGCGAACTGGCGCCCGTCGCCGTCTTCCGGCCGGTGGCCGGGGACGAGGTGGTGAGCCCGGCGGTGCCGGCCGACCTCGCCCAGGCGTACTACGTCACGGCGGACGGCGTGGTGTGCGTGGCGGCGGACGGACAGCAGGTGTGGCGCTTCGGGTTCGCGCCGGAGCAGGGCAGGTCGTGGAGTCACGCGCCGAACTGCGCACTGGCGCCGGACGGGCGGAGCGTCTGGGTCTACCAGCCGGACGTGATGGCCGGGCGTGGCGAGGCCGACCTCTGGACGGTGCTGGACGCCGCGACCGGCGCGCTGCTCGGGCGGGCCGAGTTGGAGACGGTCGGTCAGGGCGGCGAGCAGTGGGCGGACCGGGCGAGCGGGGCGATGCTGCTCGACGTCGGCGAGGGCCAGGACGGCACCACCGTGTACCGGGGCACACTGACCGAGGCCGGCCTCCGGGTCGAGCACCTGCCGTGGGACGACCGTTGCCCGATCGGCATGTCGCCCGACGGCCGCCACCTGCTGACGGTCGATCACGGGCAGGAGGACGCCACCGTGCTCGCGCTCCCCGGCGGCGAGGTGCAACTCACCCTCGCCCTGGGCGACTTCGGCGACGACGCCGAGCCGGAGGCCGTCGTCGAGTGGAGCGGCGGGTACCTCGACGCGGACACCCTCCTGCTCGTCCTGGCCGGCGAGACCGAGGACGAGCAGGAGTGGTTCCGGACCTACCGCGTCGATGCCCACGACGGCCGGGTCCTCGGCGAGTTGACCACCCACGGTGAGCATGCCTACGACCTGCAGCCGCTCGGCGACGGCAGCTGGCTGACCAGGGGACCGGCCGGGCACCCTGTGCGGTGGCTCGCACGCTGAGGCGGTGGGCGTCAGGTGGCGGGTTTGCGGGCCTCGATCAGGGTGCGGGAGGTGGTGGAGACGAACGCGCCCTCACGCGCGATGTGGTCGTGCAGCTCGCGCAGGCGCTCGCGGTAGCGCTCGACGGTGAAGTCCGGCACCGCCCAGACCACCTTGCGCAGGAACCAGACCACGGCGCCGACGTCGAAGAACTCCAGCCGCAGCCGCTCGTTGCGGCACTGCACGATCTCCAGCCCCGCCGCCCGGGCCTGCGCCGACTCCACCTCCGGCTCGCGCGAGTCGCCCACCTCGAACGGGCCGAGGAAGTACGCGGTCAGCTCCACGTTGGAGCGGCCGCCGACGTGCTGCGCGAAGTAGCTGCCGCCGGGGGTGAGGACGCGGGCGATCTCCGGCCACTGCACCGTGATCGGGTGGCGACTCGTCACCAGGTCGAACGCGCCGTCGCAGAACGGCAGTTGGGTGCCCTGCTGGTGGGTCACCAGGGCGGCGCCGAGCGGGTGCAGCAGGCGGGTGGCCCGGGCCGCGTTCGGCGGCCAGCCCTCGGTGGCGGCCAGGGTGGGCGGGAAGTTCTTCGGCCCGGCACCCGCCAGCACCTCGCCGCCGCCGGTCTGCAGGTCGAGCGCGGCGGTGGCGGCGGAGAGCCGCTCGCCCAGCAGTCGCTGGTAGCCCCAGGAGGGGCGCTGCTCGGTCGCCCGGCCGTCCAGCCAGGAGAAGTCCCAGCCGTCGACCGGGGCGCCAGCCGCCTCGTCGAGGAGGGCATCGAATGAAGCGTCCATGGCATGCATTCAACCCTGCCCCTCCCGGCTGCCGGTAGAGGTTTTCGCGCTGTGTCCACCAGGTCCGCCGGAAGGTCCGGCGGCTCGGGTGAACCGGCCTCCGTCGATCAACTCTCGTTCGGCAGCGCCCTGTGGAATGATCACGCCATAGCTGCAGACAGTAGCCGCACCATTACAGGAGGAGACATGGCCGAGCGCCAGAACGGCACCGTCAAGTGGTTCAACGACGAGAAGGGCTACGGGTTCATCTCGCCCGAGGACGGATCGGCGGACCTGTTCGTGCACTTCAGGGCAATCGAGAGTCAGGGCTTCAAGTCTCTGGCGGAGGGGCAGAAGGTCACCTTCGAGGCGGTCCAGGGGCAGAAGGGGCTCCAGGCCGACAGGGTCCAGGTCGTCGGTTAGTTGCCGGTCGGGGGCGCTGCACCCGGGGACGCCGTGGCCGAACGTCCGTCGTCCGGGTGCGCGGCCGCTCCCGCCGCCGGGTCTCGATCGCCGCCCCGGCCGCGGGTCTCGATCGCCGCCCCGGCCGCGGGTCTCGATCGCCGCCCCGACCGCCGGCGTCGGGAGTTCGGCCCGAGGGGCTGTTCAGTCCAGGCGGCTGGTGAAGTGGAGGCATGACCGGCTCGGACCTGCCCAGGGCCGCAGCCAGGGCGTAGGCGGCGTGCTGCCGGACCTCCGGGTCGGGATCGCCGAGCAGCGGCACCAGCAGTTCGGCGTCTGCCGCCAGGGCTTCGCGAGCAGCCTGGACCGACCGGTTCGCCAGGTAGCCGGACGGTTCGAAGATCGGCTGGTCGTCGGCGCGGGCAGCACGCAGCAGGCCGGTGCGGCCGCCGTCGCCGAGGTGCTGGCGGCGGGCCAGGCCCGCGACGAGCGCCAGAAACGCGGCACGGTGGAAAGGGTGCCCGACGGCGATGCGGATCAGGAAGGGAACGGCCAGGGCGCCGGCCGCGCAACCGGTGTCGTGGTGCAGCAGGCTGTGCCAGGGCGCGACGAGCGCCAGGTGCGAGTTCCGTTCGTCGCCAGTGCGGGCCTGCTCCAGCAGGCGGGGCACGTCGCTGCCGGGGCCTTGCATCGCGTAACTGGTCGACGGCGGGCCGGGGAGCGGGTCGTGCTGAAACGCGTCGGGGGCGAGCGGTTTGATGCTTCGGGAAGGTTTGCCGACAGGGTGTCGGCAACGGCGCAACTTAGGTTAGGCTCACCTATGTCGTCGGGGGAATTCGATCTCTGGAGGCCCTGCCCCATGCCCAGCCCCACCCTGCTGCCCGTCCCGTTCTCCACCGAGCTCCGCACCGCCAGCGCGGAGGAGCACGAGGCGGCCGAACAGTCCTCCTTCATGAGCGACCTGCTCGGCGGACGGCTCGGCATCGAGGCCTACACCGACCTCACCGGCCAACTCCTTTACGTCTACCGTGCGTTGGAGGCGCACCTGGCCGATCTCGCCGACCACCCCGTGGCCGGGCCGCTCCTCGACCGGGCCCTGCTGCGCACCGCCGCCATCGAACGCGACCTCGACCACCTGGCCGGCCCCGACTGGCGCGACACCCTCGCCCCGCTGCTCGCCACCACCGCCTGCGCCGAGCGGATCCACACCCTCGCGGCCGACTGGCCGGCCGGCTACCTCGCCCACCACTACACCCGCTACCTCGGCGACCTGTCGGGCGGTCAGATCATCCGCGGCGTCGCCGAACGCACCTGGGGCTTCGCGCGCAAGGGCGACGGCGTCCGGTTCTACGTCTTCGAGGAGATCGACAACCCCGCCGCGTTCAAGCGCGACTACCGCGCCAAGCTGGACGCCGCGGGCGAGCTGATGGACGAGGCGGAGCGCGGGCGGGTCGCCGAGGAGTGCAAGCGCGCGTTCACGCTCAACGGCGAGATATTCGCGGAGCTCGGCCGGCGGCACGCGCCGGTGGCCTGACGGGTCGTCAAAAGCTCGCTGTTCGATGGGCGTTCTTCCGCAGGCCGGGACGGGGTGACACCGGCGCCGTTCGTTCGGGCATCATCGACGCCATGAGCGACACGCACCCCGACCGGCTGAACCAGTTGTGGCAGGACTTCCTCGCCCTGCCGTTCCCGCGCAGCTGCTACCGGCAGGCCCCCGACGGCGAAGACCTGGTCCTGCTCGACAGTCACCTGGCCGGCTGCGTGTCCTCCGCCCTGACCGGCCCGCTCGACCACCGTCGCCGCGAGGCCCTTCGGAACGGCATCGCCGCCGTCCACCGCATCCTCCCCGCGCTCGGCGAGGACGCCGAGGCCCGCGAGTACTTCGTCCACCTGCGCGAACTCGCCGTCCTCGCCGCGGAACGCCAGGCCCCGGACGGGGCCTCGTAGGACCAAAGCACCCGCCGAGGGGCATCCGCACCAGGCCTGACGACCGGGCAGGCGAGTCGGGCCCGGTCTCACCGCCCGGAGCTTGCGGCTGCGGGGGGCGCAGGGGTGCGGTAGGCGGCGGCCTGGATGTCGAACATCTTCGCGTAGGCGCCGCCGAGTTCCATCAGCTCCCGGTGGCTGCCGCCTTCGACGATCCGGCCCTCGTCGAACACGAACACCCGGTCGCAGGCGGTGGCGGGGCCGAGGCGGTGGGAGACCAGGACGGTGATGGTGACAGCGATTTTCGGGCAGTCGGGTCTGGGAAGCGTTGGCATGAACCCGGGTGGTTCTGCGGTGATCAGCAAGGCAATGGTCGCGCGTCCGTGTCGCTGTCTGGAGCTACCGGATTGTCGGGAGTCAGGGAGTGGATGCGTGGTATCGGCGAGGGCAGCAGCCATAGCAGGGACAGCGCTCCGCCCACGGCCCCGATGAGCAGGGTCACCCGGAGGTCGACGAGGGTAGCGAGGAGACCGCCGACGACGGCGCCCACAGGGCGTAAGCCGTAATTGATCGTGCTGTACGCACCGGCGACTCGACTGCGCATGCCGTCGGGAATCACGTCCGCCTGGAGGGAGTTGAGGTTGACGTCGAACAGCATGACGCCGACTCCGGAGAGGAATTCGGCCACCGCCAAGGTTCCGGCGCGAGCCCATAGGGGGCCGCTCGCAGCAGCGGCGATGGCGATCGGTGCCGGGAACAGCACGGCGCCCACAACAATGCTGCGGCCAACGCCGAGTCTTCGAGAGATCTTCGGGGCGATTACCGCGCCAAGGAGCGAGCCGGTGGCGCCGATCCCGAACGCCATGCCGATCGCTCCCGCGGTCAGTCCTAGGTTTCGGCTGGCAAACAGCACGATCAGCCCGCTGCCCGCGACGAAGGTGAAGAAGTTGACAGTCGCCGCGCACCCGAGGCTCGCCCGCAGCACCGGGTGACGGACGACGAAGACCAGTCCCTCCCTGGCACGCCGCAGCAGCGAGGATGCCGCTTGGTCATGGGGGGCTGGCGGTTCGTCGATCGAAACCCGACCGACCAGAACCGCAGACGCCAGAAACGTCAGGGCGTCGACGACGACGGCGACAGGAGCGGTCAACGCCTGGATCAGAGCACCACCGATAGCCGGTCCGGCGACGTACGACGCTGAACGGCTGGCGCTGAGCTTGCTGTTCGCGTCGACGTAGGAGGAGCGTGGCACCAAGTGGGCGAAGAACGGTGGATAGGCAGTGTTGAACAGCACCCCAGCCGCGCCCGTCAGCAAGGCCACGACATACAACTGGCCGAGCGTCACTGCCCCGATGAGACAGGCGGCGGGGAGAGAGAGCAGCACCGCCGCCCGCACCAGGTCGGCGAGAACCATCAGGCGCCGCTTGTGGACGCGGTGGTCGACCCAGGCGCCGAGGACGATCGCGAGCAGGTTCGGGGTCCAGATGAGCGCGGTCAGCAACGCCACCTGATTGGCCGAAGCGTGCAGCGCCCCCACCGCGATCAGTGGCAGGGCCAGTTCGGTGATCCGGTCGCCGAACTGCGAGATCGACTGACCTGCCCAGAAACGACGGAACCGTCGATCACGCCACAGCGATACGGGTAAGGACTGGACCGCCGCGCTCATGGCGTCCCGCCGGTCTGATCCTCGGCGCCCTCGGGCAGGGCGTAACGCAGCAGCCTGACGCCACGGGCGTCGGCCGGCCGCGCGGCCTCGTCGCGCATCACGTAGGGGGCGAGAATGCGCTCGATCGCGTCCTCAATCGCGGCGAGTTCGTCGGTGGAGACGACGACACGGGTGTTGGCCAGGCCTGCAAGCCGCCGCCACACCGGTTCGAGCTTGGGTTCGACCTCGGCAGCCCACCGGTTCGGCAGGCCGCCCGAGCGGAGGAACATCTCCCGGGACAGGACCCGCGCAGCCGACCAGCCCTCCTCATCGTCCGGATCCTCCGGCGCCTCGAACCGGAAGCCCCGAGCTACCGCCTCCCACCGCCTCTGGCGACGGTCCGGGCCGGGCTCGGCATCGCGGACCAGCCCGAAGCTCGCCAGATGCCGCAGATGCCAGCTGGTCACTGACGGGGTTGCTCCCACATCGGGCGCGAGTTGCGTCGCCGTCGCTGGCCCGTGCCGCTGCAGGCGTTCGAGGATCGCCAGCCGCACTGGGTGCGCCAGCGCCCGCATCGCCTGCGGATCAGTGATCTCGATATCGCCCAGACGATTACCAGAATCCATGACGTGAGAGCTTCCTCTCACATAGTGTGAGAGTCAAGTCTCACATCTCCCGCACCTGATGCGCGTCCCCGCGGAGCAGGTGCGATCACGTGCTGGTGGTGGGCTGATCAGCCAGGTCAGGACGCTGGTCACGCGGCAGGTCCAGGACCGGACAGCTGCTACGAGTTCTCGATTCGGATCATGCGTCGGAGGCTCGCTCGGGCGGCGACGAGGCCGTCGTTGGTCTCGGCGAGTCTCCGGTTACGAGTAACCAGCATCCCAGCCGGAGGGGCCGCCGCGCGGCTGCCTGAGAAGGCGGCATGCACAAGGCGCGCTTGACGTTGCCGAGAACGCAGTGTGAGGCGATGACGCCGACTCGCGGTCCTCGGAGACTGCGTGCTCATCCTGACGCCATTGCGGCAGCGCGACGCAACTGCCCTTCTGGCCTTGAAGGTTATAGTTTCAGGCAGCGTCGCGTGCCGGTGGCGGATGGATCGTCAGGCATGGAGGCGTTGTACCGAAAGGTGGCTCCGGCCATTCCCGCCCCAATTTCACAGAAGATCACGCTTTACCCCGCCGAGGACCGGTTCTTCGGCCCCCGGCCCGCCGTCCTCGTCCTGCCCGGCGGCGGCTTCCGGGAACTTCCACCGCACGAGGGCGAAGGCTACGCGCGCTGGCTGTCCGACCTCGGCATCCATGCCTTCGTCCTGTCCTACCGGCTGCTGCCGGACCGTTTTCCGGCCCCGCTCGAAGACGCCCGGGCCGGGTTGGACCACATCCGCAACGGCGACCACGGCCTCGACGTCGGCCGGGTCGGCGTCATCGGATCAAGCGCGGGCGGCCAACTCGCCGGCCTGCTCATGACCGGCCGGGTCCTGTCCATCGAGGAGGGCGTCGCCGACCCGCCCCGACCGGACTTCGCGATCCTGGCCTATGCGCTGGCCGACCTCGACCTGCTGCCGCCGTCAGTGGTCGAGAACCTGCTCGGCGACCTGCTGCCCATCAAGGACGAGCTGTCCCCGGCCAAGCATGCGGACGCGTCGGTGTGTCCGACCTTCGTATGGGCCACCGCTCAGGACCCGCCGGGCCTGCCCAACGCCCTGGAGTGGACCCGGGCGCTGGCGGCGGCCGCGGTACCGGTGGAGTTGCACGTCTACCCGGGCGGCAGCCACGGCATCGGTCTGGCTGATGGCGCGGAATACGGCGGCGAGCCGCATAAGTTCATTGCGCGCGAGCCGCACACCGCGTCCTGGACGACCGCCTGCGCGGCCTGGCTGCGACGGGAGGGCGTTCTTGCCGACTGACCGCATCACCGCCTGGGGCGGGGAACTGCAGCGGGTGCACGGCAAGCTGCGCAATGCGTTGGCGCTGGCGCGGGCGGGACTGGACGGCGGCGACCCCGCCGACGCCGCCACCGACCTGCTGTTGTTCTGCCACGGGTTCTGCGCTGCCCTGTCCGGCCACCATCGCGCCGAGGACGGTTCGCTGTTCCCGGAACTGGTACGGGCGCGACCCGACCTGGCGCCAGTGGTCGCGAAGCTGACTCAGGACCACAACATGATCGAGCACCTCATCGGTGGATTGCAGAAGGCGGTGGCCGACTCGACCGACCCGGAGGTGGCACACCGCCACCTGGACGGGATCGAGGCGGTCATGGAGACGCACTTCAAGTACGAGGAGAAGTAACTGGGAGCGGTGCTGGACGGCATGGACGCCGATTTCGACCGCACCGAGATCTTCGGCCCGGTTAGCTGAGCCGCGGCCCGGTCGCGCCGCCCGCCGACGGTGCGACCGGGAATCCCACCTGGGTTCGAGCGGAACCGCCACCGCCTCGCCCGGGTCCTGAACCGCGACCGCCGAGGTTTCGGTGAAAGCGGTGAGACGGACCCGTATCACGAACCGCGACCGGCCCTGACTACACGAGCCGAAGAGCGCGATGTGGTTCGTGGCTTCTGGTAGCCGTCGTAGCGCGGGGCCCGGGCAGGTGGGCTGCGGTGTGGTCGGTCAAGTGGCACTCCTGTGGGCCGAGTTGGCTGCTTGCGGAGGTGGACCACGTCCGATGATGGTGCTGTTCGAATTCGGGGTTCAAGTGGCTTCGGCCTCTGGGCGAGTCCGGGTCGAACGGTGACGTTTCGAGCGTTCGCCGGTGTCACCGCAACGGGTCGGGCCCGGGCGGGAGCCTCGACTCCCGTCCGGGCCCGGTGCCGGGATCGGTCAGCCGGTGGTGCGGCGGCGGACCAGGACGGTGGTGGCGCCGCCCAGCAGGACCAGGCCGGCGGCGGTGGCGAGCAGCGGCATGGAGCCGGTGCCGCCGCCGGTGAAGGCGAGTTCGCCGCTGGGGCTGTCGGTGCTGGTGAGGGTCGCGCCGGTGCCGGTGGTGCCGGTGGTGTCGGTGGTCGGGGCGGTGCCCGGGGTCGGGAGGGTGGCGTTGCGGTCGAAGGAGAGGGTGACGGTCAGCGCGTCAAGGGCCTCGCCCGCGCGGTAGGTGCCGAACGCCGGGACGCCGTCGGCGGTGAGCTTGGCCGGGACCTGACGGAGCGTCACCACGCCGTTGACGGGCTTGAAGTCGGCCTTGGAGAGGTCGAGTTGGGCGAGGCGCACCGCGCGGAGGGAGACCGGCGAGCCGCCCCCGCGAGTGGCGGCGGAGACGTCGGCGACCAGGTACGCGCCGTCGGCGTCCACCCGGAGGCCCAGCTTGGAGAGCCGGGTGTCCAACTCGTAGTGGCCGTCGGCCGCCTGGTGGCCGAGGAAGCGGACCGAGCCCGCGAAGTCGGCCGTCAGCGCGTGGTTGTCGGTGCGGTAACTGCCGGTGGCCGACCCGAAGCGGTAGTCGTTCGCGCCGTCGTCGAACTGCACCTTGCCGCCGGCGATCGGCCCCGTCACGTAGCTGCGGAAGCCTTCCTTGACGCCCCACTCCAAACGGCCGTCGACGACTGCCAGTTCGTTGCTCGCCGGGGTGGAGGCGGAGGTCGAGGGGGAGGCGGAGGTCGAGGGGGAGGGGCTGGCGGAGGTGGAGGGAGAGGGGGAGGTGCTGGGCTGGGCCGACGGCTCGGTGGTCGGCTCGGTGGTCGGTTCGGTCGAGGGCTGGGGGGTGGGCTGAGTGGACGGCTCGGTGGTCGGGGTCGGGGTCGGGGTCGGGGACGGCGAAGTGGTGGACTGCTTCAGGACGATGGACAGCGGGTCCAGTTCGGTACCGGCCTGGTAGAAGCCGGCGAAGGCCTTGGCGCCCTCCGCCGTGAGCTTGGCGGGGGTGGCGGTGCCGTTGGTGGTGTCGCGGGCGACGGTGAAGGTGGCCAGCGGGACGTCCTGGCGGAGCGTCGGGGTGGGGGCGCCGACGGTCTCCTTGGAGGCGGTGTCGGCGGTGAGGGTGCCGGTGCTGCCGCTGGTGGTGATTCGCAGGTCGCTGATGGCGACGTCGAGCGCGCCGCCGTGGGCGAGGAAGCGGACCCCGCCGTCGAAGGCCGCGTTCAGCGAGTGGGTTGTCGTGTCGTAGCCGGCGGAGGCGAGGTTGAAGTGGTACGAGCCGTCCGTGTTGACGGTTGCGCCGCCGGTCAGTTCGACGCTGCCGCCGCCCGCCGGGCCGGTGACGTAGTTGCGGAAGCTGGCCTTGACGCCCCAGTCGAGCGAGCCGGTGTCGTAGGTGACGGCGGTGGGGGCGCCGGCGCCGAACGCGAGGCCGGGCAGGCCGAAGGCGGTCAGGCCGAGGCCGGTGGTGACGGCGGCGAGGGCGGCCAGGCGGGTGCGGTTGCGGTGGGACGTGGCGGTCCGGGACATGGGTGAAGGACTCCAGGAGGAAGGGGCAGAAGGGGGGAGAGGTGGTCAGGGGCGGCGTCGGTGGACGACGAGCGCGGTGGCCGCGGCGGCGGCGAGCAGGGTGCCGAGGAGGGTGCCGAGGAGGGCGAGCGTGGTGGTGGACAAGCCGTTGTCGGTGTGGGCGGCAACCAAGTTGGGGCTGGCGCTGGGGCTCGGGGCGGGGCTGCCGAGGTCGGGGAGCGGGGGAAGGGCGGCCGCCGGGTCGAGGGCGACGGCGAAGGTCAGCGGGTCGAGTTCGGTGCCCGCCGGGTAGAGCGAGCCGAAGGCCTGGGCGCCGGGGGTGGTCAGGGTGAGGGGGAGGTCGGTGGCGGTGAGCAGGCCGTTCTCGGCCTTGAGTTCGGCCGCGGGGAAGGTGGCGAGTTCGGTGGCGGGGGAGGTGCGGGTGGAGCCGTCGGGGGTGCGGCCGTTGACGTCGGCGAGCAGCCGGCCCTGACCGTCCGTCACGGTCAGGCGGGGGTTGGCGAAGGTCAGGTCGAGGCCGAGGGTGTCGCCCTGGCGCAGGCCGGTGAAGTGGACGGCGCCGGTGAAGGACGCGTCCAGGGTGTTGGTGGCGGCGTCCCAGGCGCCGTGGCCGGGCGTCCAGCGGAAGAACGCTCCGCCGTCCGCCGCGCCGTCGGTGAGCTGCCAACTCCCTTGGGCGATCGAGCCGGTGACGTAGTCGCGGAAGGTCCGGCGGACCCCCCAGTCGAGTGCGCCGTTGCTGAAGGAGGTGGCGGCGGGCGGGGCGGAGCCGGAAGGAGCGGAGCCGGAAGGAGCGGAGGAGGACGGTGCGGCGGGGGGTGTGGACGGCGCGGCGGACTTGAGGGTGACGGAGAGGGTGAGCGGGTCGAGTGCCGTGCCTGCCGGGTAGAAGCCGCCGAAGGCGTTGGCGCCGGCCGAGGTGAGGGTGGCGGGCACCTGGCTGAGCGTGACGGTGCCGGACGCGCCCTTGAGCGAGACCCCGGACAGTGAGAGGTCGGCGAGCCGGGCCTGTTCGGTGGACGAAGTCCGGCCGGTCTGGCGGGACTTGGAGCTGACGTCGGCGTACAGTGCGGCGCTGCCGTCCTCGGTGGATCTGACGGTGAGCCGGGAGATGCTCAGGTCGAGCGCGTTGCCGCCGTTCTCCTGGTGGCCGGTGAAGCGGACGCCGCCCTGGAAGGCGGCGGCCAGCCGGCCCGTTCCCGGGTCGTAGCTGCCGGTCGCGGAGTGGAAGCGGAACGCCGAGCCGCCGACGGTGGACGCGCCGCCGGTCAGGGCCCATTTGCCGTTCGCCACCGGGCCGGTGACGTAGGTGAGGAAGCTCGCCTTGATCCCCCAGTCCAGTCGTCCGCCGGAGACGGTCGCGTCGGCCGCGGCGGCCCGCCCGGGGAGGCAGAGGAGCGTCAGCAGCAGGGCCAGCGGCAGGGTGAGGGCGGCGCGCGGGCGGCTGCGGGGAGCGGGGGGCCGTCCGGAGACGGGCATGGCGGATCACTCCTAGGGGAGGGGGGTGTTGAAGTGAGGTAAGGCTAACCTAATATATGGGTCAAGTGTTCCGCCCTCGACCCCTCGGTCGGCTCCGTCGGGACGTCAACGCACCTGGAAAGGCCCGAGGTTGAGCACCACCCGAAGTCCACGAAGCCTGCGCGCCCGTGCGGGAGCCGCCCTCGGCGTCCTCGCCCTGCTGCTCGGCGCGAGCGCCTGCGCCACCGGCGAACCCGCCGCCGCGCCGAAGGCGGCCGGTACCGCACCGAAGACGGCCGGCGCCGCGAACCCTGACCGGATCGAGGCGCTGCCCGGCACGCCGACGCCCCGACTGCCCGTCACCGTGCCGTGCGCCGACGGCCGCCAGGTGACGGTCGGCAGCGCCGAGCGGATCATCCCGCTGAACGGGAGCCTCGCCGAACTGGTCTTCAGCCTCGGACTCGGCCCGAACACGGTGGCCCGGGACGTGTCCACCACCTTCGAACAGGCCGCCCGGCTGCCGGTGATCACCCAGGCGCACGAGGTCTCCGCCGAAGGCGTGCTCTCGCTGCGCCCCACCGTGGTGCTCGCTGACCGAAGCACCGGCCCCGCCGAGGCCGTCGAACAGATCCGCGCCGCCGGCGTCCCGGTGATCGTGTTGGACGACGCGAAGAAGCTCGACGACATCGGCTCCCGGATCGACCGGGTCGCCGCCGCGCTCGGCGTCCCCGAGGCCGGAGCGGAGCTCAAGTCCCGTACCGCACAGCAGATTTCCGAGGTGCAGGCACAGATCCCGGCGACCGGCGGGGCCCGGCCCAAGGTGGCGTTCCTGTACCTGCGCGGCAGCGCCTCGGTGTTCCTGCTGGGCGGCCCCGACTCTGGCGCGCCCTCCCTGATCGAGGCCGCCGGCGGCGAGGACGCCGGCACCGCCGCCCACCTCACCGGCGACTTCACCCCGCTCACCAGCGAAGCCCTGGTCAAGGCCGCACCCGACGCGATCCTGGTGATGAGCAAAGGGCTCGAATCGGTGGGAGGCGCAGAGGGGCTGCTGAAACTCCCCGGCGTCGCCCAGACCCCCGCCGGACTCGACCACCGGATCGTCGCCGTGGACGACGGGCGCCTGCTGTCCTACGGGCCGCGCACCCCGCAGGTGCTGCGGGAGATCGCCGCCCAGCTGCACCGGGAGGGCAAGTGACCGCGACGCTGGAAAGTCCTTCAACTGCGCTGACAGGAAAGGCAGCTCGCGACAGGAAGCCGCTGCTGCTGGCCGCCCTCGGCGTCGCCCTGCTGGCCTGCGCGCTGCTCGCCGCCGGCACCGGCGCGTACCGGATCCCGCTCGGCGACATCCTCGCCTCGCTCGCCCACCGCGCCCACCTCGGCGGCCACCCGCTGGAGCGGGTCCCCGAATCGGTGCTGTGGAACGTCCGGCTGCCCCGGGTGGTGCTCGCCCTGCTGGTCGGCGCCGCGCTCGGCTGCGCGGGCGCGCTGATGCAGGGCGTGTTCGGCAACCCGCTCGCCGAACCAGCCGTGATCGGCGTCTCCTCCGGCGGCGCGGTCGGCGCCGTCGCCTGCATCGTGCTCGGCCTGGACGCCCTCGGCAGCTGGACCGTCACCGCCGCCGCGTTCGCCGCCGGACTGCTCACCGTCGGCGCCGTCTACGCGATGTCCCGCAGCGGCGGCCGCACCGAGGTGGTCACCCTGCTGCTCACCGGCGTCGCCGTCAACGCGTTCTGCGGCGCGCTGATCGGCCTGCTGCTGTTCACCGCCGACGCCGCCGCGATCAGCCAGGTGACGTTCTGGCAGCTCGGCTCGCTCTCCCAGGCGAGCTGGAGCAAGGTGCTCGCCGTTCTGCCGTTCGCCGCCCTCGGACTCGCCGTCGCCCCGCGCTACGCCCGCCGCCTCGACCTGCTCGCCCTCGGCGAACGGCCCGCCCGCCACCTCGGCGTGGACGTCGAGCGGATGCGGATCGTGCTGATCACCGTGGTCGCGCTGCTCACCGCTGCCGCCGTCGCCGTCAGCGGCATCATCGGGTTCGTCGGCCTGGTCGTCCCGCACCTGCTGCGGATGCTCGCCGGGCCGGGCCACCGCTTCCTGCTGCCGGCCTCCGCCGTGGGCGGCGCCCTCGTGCTGGTCGTTGGTGACCTGGCCGCCCGCACCCTGGCCGCGCCCGCCGAACTCCCGCTCGGCGTCCTCACCGCACTCATCGGGAGCCCGTTCTTCTTCTGGCTGCTGCGCCGCACCCGACGCCGCCAGGGAGGCTGGGCATGACGGAGCTTCTGCACGCAGAGGGAATCGGCTGCGAGGTCGGCGGCCGTCCGCTGCTGACGGACGTGCGGCTGACGGTGCGCCGGGGCGAGATCCTCGCGCTGCTCGGCCCGAACGGCGCCGGGAAGTCCACCCTGCTGTCGGTGCTGGCCGGGGACCGCGGGCCGAGCAGCGGCGAGGTGCGGCTGGACGGCCGTCCGCTCGCCGGGTACCGGCCGGCCGAACTCGCCCGCCGCCGTGCTCTGTTGCCGCAGCACCACGAGGTGTCGTTCCCGTTCGCGGCCGGGGAGGTGGTCCGGATGGGCCGCGCGCCCTGGGTGGGCACGCCCGCCGCGGGCGAGGACGAGCAGGTGGTGGCCGAGGCGATGGCCGCCACCGACTGCGCCCACCTGGCCGCCCGCCCCTTCACCGCGCTCTCCGGCGGCGAGCGGGCCAGGGTCGCGCTGGCCCGGATCCTCGCCCAGGACACCCCGCTGCTGCTGCTCGACGAACCCACCGCCGCGCTCGACCTCCGCCATCAGGAACTGGTCCTGCGGATCGCCCGGGAGCGCGCGGAAGCGGGCCGGGGCGTGATCGTGGTGCTGCACGACCTCACGCTGGCCGCCGCGCACGCCGACCGGATCGCCCTGCTGGACGCCGGACGCGCCGTCGCCGTCGGCCCGACCGGCGAGATCCTGGACGCCGCACTGCTCAGCCGGGTCTACCGGCACCCCGTCGAGGTGCTGGCGCACCCGCGCGGGGGCGCGCCCATCGTGCTGCCCGAGCGCCCCCGCGAAGCAGATTGACGGATCGTCGGCCCGGGAAGATCCACTCCTGGGCGACGACCGACCGGGGGAGATCCGGATCGCGACGCGGTCCGGGCGGGTGATCCCGCGCCGGCGGCCCATATGTCCGGGCCCGGCACGGGAACGGCAACCAGCAGTAACCGGACCACCCGGAGGCACTGTATGCACCTGACCATGGTTCTGCTGCTCACCCCCCTCGTCCTGGCCGGCGCCGTCAGCGCCACCAGGGCCCCCGCCCGGCGCGGTCGGCACCGCGCCGGGCCGCGCCGTCCGCATCCCTGACCCCGCATCACCAGCGCTGGTGTGATCGTCGGATCTGATGCTCCGGTTGGCCGCCCTCGAGGTGACAAGGCCCGTCAGGGGTGCTGGGCCCGTCAGGGGTGCTGGGCCCGGCGGTCGATGAGGGCGGCCAGGCCGTCCAGGATCCGCTCGATGCCGAAGTCGAAGGCGTTGTCGCGGCCCTCGCCCGGCTCGGCCATGGCGGACGCGAGGGCCGGGTAGCGGTCCGCGTGGGCCGCGACCAGCCCGCCGAGCGCGCGCAGCAGCTCCGCCTCCGGCGAACCCTCCCGGGACTGCCGATGCTGGGCGGCGATCGCCCGTACGTGGCCGACCAGCAGCACGGCCGCGTCCATCCGCTCCGCGCCGCTCAGCCCGTGGCCGTCCAGCGCCGCCACCACCCGTTCCAGCCAGGCCAGTTCGCGTGGGCCGGTGAGCCGGGGGCCGGCGGACAGCGCGTCCAGCACCCACGGGTGGGCGGCGAACAGGGCCGCCATCCGGTGCGCCCAGTCGGTGAGCTGGTCCCGCCAGGGGGCCGCGCTCGGCGGCGGGGGCTCGCCGACCGTGTACTCGACCATCAGGGCGATCAGTTCGGCCTTGCCCGGCACGTACCGGTACAGCGACATCTTGGTGTACGCCAGCAGCCCCGCCACCCGCTGCATGGACACCGCCGCCAGGCCCTCGGCGTCCGCGATCTCGATCCCGGCCCGGGCGATCGACTCCAGGCTGAGGGCCGGCTTGGGCCCCCGGGTCGGCCGGGCCGGCGGGCCCCACAGCAGCCGTACCGCCGCGTCCTGCTCCGCCTGGTCGTTCACGGGCCCTCCCCGGTGCCGGGCCGGCCTTGCGTCCGGCCAGAAATTGCGTCTACCGTACACAGCAGCAAACAGTGTCCGCGAGACACACTTTTTGCTCCGGGCCCGGGGAGGGCCCGTCGGACCTGCCTTCCGAGGGGGAAACACCATGCAGATCCTGATCTCCGGCGCCGGCATCGGCGGGCCGGCGCTCGCCCACTGGCTCGGCCGGTACGGCCACCGGCCCACGGTGGTCGAACTCGCCCCCGCGTTGCGGCCCGGTGGCCAGGCCGTCGACTTCCGCGGACCCACCCACCTGGCGGTGCTGCGGCGGATGGGCGTGCTGGACGAGCTCCGCAAGCTCGACACCGGCGGCAGCCCGATGACCTTCACCGACCGGCACGGCCGCGTCCGGCTCCGGCTGCCCGCCGACTTCGCCGGCGGCGAGATCGAGATCCCGCGCGGCGAACTCGCCCAACTCCTGTACCGGCACAGCGAATCCACCACCGAGTACCTGTTCGGCGACACCGTCACCGCACTCCAGCAGGACGACGGCGGCGTCCGGGTCGCCTTCCGGTACGGCCCCGAGCGCCGCTTCGACCTGGTGATCGGCGCCGACGGGCTGCACTCCCGGATCCGTGCCCTCGCCTTCGGACCCGAACAGGACTACGTCCGCCACCTCGGCTACTACGCCGCCACCTGGGGGTTTCCCAACACCCTCGGCCTGCCCGCCGGCAGCACCGGCATCAACACCCCCGGCCGGCTCGCCGCCGCCGGAGCCGACCCCCGCGACCCGGCGCGGGCCGGTGCCTTCCTGCTGTTCGCCTCGCCGCGGCTCGACCACGACCGGCACGACACGGGCGCCCTGAAGTCCCTTCTGCAGCAACGTTTCGCCGACCTCGGCCGCCCCGTCCCGCACCTGCTGGACACCCTGCGCGAGGCCGAGGACCTGTACTTCGACTCGATCAGCCGCGCCGACGTGCCCCGTTGGTCCAACGGCCGGATCGCGCTGCTCGGCGACGCCGCCTGCGGCGCCACCATCGGCGGCATGGGCACCGGCACGGCGCTGGTCGCCGCGTACGTCCTCGCCACCGAACTCGCCCGCGCCGACGGCGACTTCCGCACCGCGTTCACCCGCTACGAGCGGGCGGTGCGCCCCTACGCCGAGCGCTGCCAGCGCGGCGGCGACCGCACCGGCCCCTTCCTCGCCCCGCGCACCGCCGCCGGACTGCGGGTGCGCAACGCCCTGCTGGGCCGCGGCTGGATCCTCGACCGGATGCTCCGACTCGGCCAGGACGTCGCCACGATGGACCTGCCGGAGCCCGGGTGAGCCCCCGTCGGGGCGGTAATGCGGTTGCCCGCGTTCCCGCGGCTCGCCGAAGATCTCGTGCATGAACCACGTGATACGAGCCACCACCGCCGAGGACTGGCGGAGCGTCAAACACCTCCGGCTGGACGCGCTGCGCGACCCGGTCGCGAACATCGCCTTCCTGGATACGTACGAAGCCGCCGCTGCCAGGCCGGACGAGTTCTGGCAGGACCGCGCGGCGGGCGGCGGCGAGCTGCTCGCCCGCCAGTTCGTCGCCGAGCGGGCGGACGGCGGGCTGGACGGGGCGGTCACGGTACTGGTCGAACGCGCCGGCCGGCAGGATGTCCTCGGCGGGCAGATCGAGGCCGACCAGGCCCACCTGGTCGGCGTGTTCGTCCGCCCGGAACAGCGCGGCAGCGGCCTGGCCCGCGCCCTGTTCGACGCAGCGATCGCCTACGCCGACGGGCTCGACGATCCCAAGGTCTCCCGCGTCCGGCTGTACGTGCACCAGGACAACGAGCGTGCCGAGGCCTTCTACCGGAAGATCGGCTTCACCCGCAGCGGGCAGTCCGTTCCCGTCCCCGGTGACGAGTCGTCGGTCGAGCACGAGCTGGTCCTCGACCGGGCCGTCTGAGTCCCAACCCACGCTCGCTGCCGGATCAACTCGCGTTCGCCGCCGGGCGGTGGGCGAAGGCGCTGCGATAGGCGGCCGGGGTCATGCCGAGCTGCCGGTTCAGGTGCTGGCGGAGGGACTCGCCGGAGCCGAGGCCACTGCGGCCGGCCACCTGGTCGACGGTGAGCTCGGTGGTCTCCAGCAGCTCGCGCGCCCGCAACAGCCGCTGCTGGAGCAGCCATTGGAACGGCGTGACACCCGTCTCGGCGGTGAAGCGGCGGGTCAGCGTCCGTACGCTGACCCGGGCCCGGTCGGCGAGCTCGGGCAGCGAAATCGGCCGGTCCAGGTGTTGCAGCGCCCAGCTGCGGGCCGCGTCCAGCGGCGAGCCGGTCGCGGCCGGCAGCGGGGTCTGCACGAACTGCGCCTGCCCGCCGTGGCGCACCGGCGTGACGACGGCGGCCCGGGCCGCCGCGTTGGCCGCGCCGGCGCCGTAGTCGGAGCCGATCAGGTGCAGGCACAGGTCCAGCCCGGCGGCCGAGCCCGCGCCCGTGACGATCCGCCCGTCCTCGGCGAACAGCCGGTTCGCGTCCACCCGCACCGCGGGGAAGGCACGTTGCAGTTCCTCGGCCAGTGCCCAGTGGGTGGTGGCGCTGCGGCCGTCCAGCAGCCCCGCCTGGGCGAGGACGAAGGCGCCGCTGCAGATCGAGGCGATGCGCTTGCCCGCGGCCGCCGCCTCGCGCAGGGCGTCCAGCGCGGCCGGCTCCGCGTCGTACCGACTCGCGGTCGACGGCACGATCACCGTGTCCGCCGCCGCCACCACCTCCAGCCCGCGCCCGACCACCACGTCGATGCCACCCGAGGCGGGGAGGATCCCGGGCGTGGCCGTGCACACCGTCACCTCGTAGCCGGGCCGTCCGCCGGACTCGGCGGCCCCGAGCAGCACCGACGGCATCGACAGGTCGAAGGGCTTGACCGGCGGGACGGCCAGGACGGCGACACGGTGCATGGCTGAATCCTTGGAGGTCGTGGCTATCAGGCCACTGACCCTACGCCCCCGACCCGCGGCAGAGTAGAGCCCGCGGCCGGGCCCCCGCGCACCACGCCCCCCTCAAAGGGCGTTCCACCGTTGGTTCTTGAAGAAGATCGGAGCCGGAATCATGACCGAATCTGTCGTCATCGGAGCAGGCGCGACCGGGATCGCGACCGCCAGGCAGCTCGCCGACAGCGGGCAGCACGTCCGCCTGATCACCCGCAGCGGCGGCGGCCCCGACCACCCCGGCATCGAGCGGATCGCCCTCGACGCGGGCCGCACCGGCGAACTCGCCGAGGCCCTGACCGGCGCGGGCACCGTCTTCAACGCCGCCATGACCGCCTACCACACCTGGCCGGAGACCATGCCGCCACTGTTCACGTCGATCCTCGCCGCGACCGAACGGGCCGGCGCCGACTACGTGATGCTCGGCAACCTCTACGGCTACCAGCAGACCACCGCCCCGATCACCGAACGCACCCCGCTGGCCCCGCACACCCGCAAGGGCCGGGTACGGGCCGAACTGTGGCGGCAGGCCGAACAGGCCCACCGGGAAGGGCGGCTGCGCGCCACCGAAGTCCGGGCCGGCCAGTACCTCGGCCCCGGCGCCGTCTCGGCGTTCACGCTGCTCGTCGCCCCCCGCGTCCGGGCGGGCGAGCTGGCCCTTGTCCACGGCAACCCCGACGCGGTGCACTCGTTCTCCTACACCGAGGACGTCGCCACGGCACTGGTCGCGGTCGCCCGCGACGAGCGGGCCTGGGGCCGGGCCTGGAACGCGCCCGTCATCACCACCACCCTGCGCCGGGCCGCCGGCGCCCTCGCCGAACTGCACGGAGCACCCGAACCGCGCCTGGAGTCGCTCACCGAACGGGAGATGACCCTGCTGTCGCTCGGCGAGCCGCTGTGGCGGGAGTTCATCGAGATGAGCTACATGTCCGACCGTCCGTTCCAGGTGGACGACAGTGACATCCGCGACACCTTCGGCCTCAAGGCCTCGACCCTGCGCGAAGCACTGACCGCCTGACGGGCCCCGCGCGGGGCGACCGGAACGCGGTGCGGCGGAAGCGGGCCATACTGTGGGCGATCCACTTGTCGAGAGGCGTCGTCCACATGGCCAAGAAGTCCGCCGCACCGCGCGCCACCGCGCGAAAGGCGCTGCTGCAGCTGACCGGGGTGAGCCGGTCGTACGGCGACCGGGAAGTGCTCCACCCCGTCGACCTCGACCTCGCGGCCGGAGAGTGCGTCGCACTGGTCGGCCACAACGGGTCCGGAAAGTCGACGCTGCTGCGGGTGGCCGCCGGCCGTGACCTGCCCACCGCGGGAACCGTCCGGTTCGACGGCCTGGCGATGAACGAGAACGACCCCCGGATACGCGCCCGGGTCGCCGTCGTCGGCGACACCGTCGCCTGCTACCCCGACCTCACGGTGCGCGAACACCTCCTGCTGGTCGCCGTCGCCCACGGCGTCGCCGACGCCGCCGACTGGGTCGCGCAGGTCCTCGAGAACCGGTCGCTCACCGAACGGGCCGACGCGCTGCCCTCCGCCCTCTCCTCCGGCCAGATGCAGGCCCTGCTGCTGGCCTGCGCACTCGTCCGCCCCCGCGACCTGCTGCTGCTCGACGAACCCGAACAGCGCCTCGACCCCGAGGCACGACGGCGGCTCGCCGAACTCCTGAAGGCCGAACTCGCCGACGGCGTAGCGGTGTTGCTGGTCACCCACCACACCGACCTCGCACTCGAGGTCGCCGACCGGGTGGTGATGCTGGAGGACGGGCGGATCGTCCGGCAGGGCGCACCCGAGACCGTCCTCGCCGCATCGGCGGACGCCCGGTGAGCGGCGCCGAGGCCGACTCCGTCAGTGAGTGGACGGCGGACGACGACTGGACCGAGGAAGCACTCGCACTGCTGCGCGCCCTGCGCGCACCGCACCGGCGCAACCGGGCCAAGCAAGCCGCCTTCGCGCTCTACTGCACCGTACTCATCCTGGTGATCTGGGGCGGCATCCCCAGCTTCGGCCTCTTCCTCCACGCCTCGCTGGGCGCCGACTACACCGCGCACGGACCCGACCTGCTCGCCGCCATGCCCAGCGGAATCGCCGCCGCCGGGCTCGCGACCCTGCTGATCGCCGTCCGCGACGGACTCTGGCGCGGGCCGGTCGTACCCCCGCGCGCCACCACCGACTGGCTGCTCGCCCACCCCGTCCGACCCCGGCCGGTGCTGCGGCCCTGGTTCTGGCTCTCCTGCGGGCTCGCCCTCTTCCCCGGGCTGGTGATCGCCGTCGGCGGCATGGTGGCACTCGGCCTGACCGTGCGCGTCGGCCTGCCCGCCGCCCTCGGCTGGTGCCTGGCCGGCGGGGCCTGCCTGCCGCTGCTCGGCGTCTGCGCCGGCCTGCTGGTGCAGAGCAGCCCCCGGGCCGCCACCTGGGTACGCCGGCTGACCCCCGTGGTGACCGTGCTGATCCTGGCACTCGCGGCACAGAGCGCGCTGGCGGTCGCCGGCCACCCCGTCCACTGGCTCGAACGCGTGGAACTGTGGTCCGGCCCGTGGGGCTGGGCCGCGCTCGCCGCGCTGGCCCCGACACCCGCCGCCGTCCCCGGAGGCGCGATCGCCGCCGCCCTGCTGGTCCTGCCGACCGTCGCCTGCCTGGTGCTCGCCGACCGGGCCGCCGCCACCCTCCCGCTGCCCCTGCTGCGCGAACGCGCCCGCACCGCGGCCGGGGTGCTGGCCGCGCTGCAGACGGTCGAACTCCGCGCCGCGCGGCTCGCCGTCACCAACGCGTCCGGCAGCGGACGACAGCTCCGGGTCCGACTGCCCGCACCCCGGCAGCCCTGGCTGATCCTGTACTGGCGCGACACCCTCTCCCTGCTCCGCGCACCCGCCCGGCTCGGACGCGCCGTCCTGCTCACCGTCCCCGCCGTGTTCTGCGCCGTCCTCGCCCACGACACCCGGGGCGTCCTGTCCTGGGCCGTGACCGCCGTCGCCCTCGCCTTCGACTACCTGGCCGTCGCCCAACTCCTCGAGCCCGCCCGGATCGAGACCGACGACGTCCGCCGCGCCTCCTGGTCCCCGTACCCCTTCGCCGGCCTCATGCTGCGCCACGCCGTGGTGCCCACCGCCCTCGGCCTCGCCCTCGCCGCAGCCGGCTGCGCGACCGTGCTCGCCCTCGGCGGCGGCCCGACCGCCTGGCTGACCCTCGTCGCCGTCCCGCCCCTGGTCGCCGCCGGCCTGGTCAACGCCTGCCGCGGCGCCGCCCGCCAGGACCTGCTCTACCGCTCCGCGGCCTCGGGCGGCGGAAGCAGCGGCCTCGCCTTCTTCGCCGCCTGGCACGCCGCCGGCCCCGCCGTCGCGGTCCCCATGCTGGCCGTCCCGTTCTCGGCAGCCCTGCGCAGCGGCTCGGCGGGCTCCCTGCCCCAGTCCGTGGCGATCGCCCTGACGGTGGCGATCGCCCTGTTCCACTGGGCAAAGGGCAGAGCGGCCAAACTCCCGACCCAGACCCGGCTCGGCACGGTGGGCCAGCTGTAGCGGGCGGACGGCAGGGCCGGGAGGCTGCGAGGACAGCCTTCCGGCCCTGCGGTGTGTGGGAGGACCGCCGGATCAACCGACGGACGTCTTCGGCACGTTCGCGACGTGGGCGGGCGGGCGGTGCAGTCAACTCGCCTCGGCGGGGCGGGACATGATCGGAGCAGGTCCGGCCTGGCCCACGCGGCCCTCACCCGGCACCTGCGTGATGCCTTGGCCGGGGTCGACGTCACGCAGCCGCCGTACCGGGTCCTCAAGCGGGTGAACGGCGGTGCCGCGGCGCCGAGTCGTGAGGAAGCCGTCGCATCGAGGGCGAACAGGGCCTGCGGGAGTCAGCGGCAGAGGGCCGCGTCGACCGCGTCCGTCATGTGCTTGGCGGTGGGTGCGTCCGGGACGGTGGTGACGGTGATGCTGACGGCGCGGCCGTCCTCCGTGACGCCGCCCCGGTTCTTGTGGGCCGCGGAGGTGCCGCCATGGCCCCAGGCGAGGCCGCCGCAGGTCAGTGGCCTGCTCTGGATCCCGAGGCCGTAGCGGACGCCGGGGCCCAAGAGCTCGGCGGGGACCGTGGTGCGCATCTGGGCGAGCTGGTCGGCGGGCAGCAGGCGGCCCGTCAGGAGTGCGCTGTAGAAGGTGTTGAGGTCGGTGTCGGTGGACACGACCGCCCCCGCGGACCAGGCCATCGACGAGTCCATCTCGGTGTAGTCGAACCGCGGCGCGCCCGGTTCGGCGGCCAGGTAGGCGTGCGGGTGGGGCTCGCGGAGGGCGGTCTCGCCGGTGGCCGGGACGTAGGTGTGGCGCAGGCCGATCCGGTCGATGACGCGCTTGGTGACCTCCTCGCCGTAGGGGCGGCCGGTGACCTTCTGGATCAGCAGGCCGGCCACCAGGTAGTTGGTGTTGCTGTACATCCAGTCGGTCCCGGGGGCGAACAGCGCCTTCTGGGCCAGTGCCCCGTCGAGGAGTTCGCGCGGCTCGAAGTAGCGGTACTGGATGGGGACGAAGTCGGCCAGCGCGGGGGCGTCCAGGTAGTCGGGCAGGCCGCTGGTGTGCTGGAGCAGCTGGCGGACCGTGATGTTCCGGCCGTCGATGCCGTCGCCGCGCAGGAGACGCGGCAGGTAGGTGTCGACGTCCGTGTCGAGGCCGACCTTGCCCTCGGCGACCAGTTGCAGGACGACGACGGCGGTGAACGCCTTGGTGTTGCTGCCGGCCCGGATCTGCCCGTCGACCGGGACCTTGGACCCGGTGACCAGGTCGCCGACACCGGCGGTGTAGGTGCGGCTGCGGCCGTCGCGCCCCTTGACGGTGGCGAGGGCGGCGGGCATCCCGTGGTCCTTCACCAGCGCGTCGAGGCGCTGCTGCACGACGTCCGGGCGCGGTGCGGCGGTGGCCGCGGTCGGGGCGAGAGCGGTCAGCGCGAGCCCGGCGGCGGCCGTGGCCGTCGTGGCGTACCGCACCATGCGGGTGCGGCGCGCGGTGCGCTGCGGGGTGTGTTCGTTCATCGGGACTCCACGGGTGGGAAGAGGAAGGGCGGAGGGGCGGCCCGCGCCGAGAACCGGCGCGGGCCGCCCGGGGAAGGTCAGCGGCAGAGCGCCTCGTCCACCGCCTGCTCGGCGTGCGCACCGGCGTCGCCGTTGCCCGGGAACGCGGTCACGGCGATGCTCGCGGCGCGGCCGTCGTCGGTGATGCCGCCGAAGGTCTCGTAGCCCGGGATCGCCCCGCCGTGCCCCCAGGAGACCCCGCCGCAGGAGAGCGGGCGGCTGATCAGGCCGAGGCCGTAGCGGACTCCGGCGCCGAGCAGCTCGGCGGGGACGGTGGTGCGCATCTGGGCGAGCTGGGCCGCGGGCAGCAGACGGCCGCCGAGCAGTGCCTCGTAGAACCGGGTGAGATCGGTGTTGGTCGAGACCATCGCGCCGGCCGCCCAGCCCCAGGACGGGTCCAGCTCCGTGTAGTCGGTCAGCGACCCGTCCTCGCCGCGCAGGTAGCCCTTGGGGTGCGCCTCGTGGATCGTCATGTCCCCGGCGAGCGGGAAGTAGGTGTGACGCAGGCCGATCCGCTCGACGACGCGCTTGGTGATCTCCTCGCCGATCGGGCGTCCGGTGACCTTCTGGACGATCAGGCCCGCCAGCAGGTAGTTGGTGTTGTTGTACTCCCACTGGGTGCCGGGCGCGAAGTGGGCCTTCTGGGCCAGCGCGGCGTCGAGGAGTTCGCGCGGTTCGACGTACCGCTTGGGGTCGCTGATTATGCCCCCGGTGTTCATGTACTCGGGCAGGCCGCTGGTGTGCTGGAGCAGCTGGCGGACGGTGATGTTCCGGCCGTCGAAGCCGTCGCCGCGCACCAGGCCCGGCAGGTAGGTGTCCACGCTCGCGTCCAGGCCGATCTTGCCCTCGGCGACGAGCTGCAGGACGACGACGGCGGTGAACATCTTGGTGTTGCTGGCGATCCGGACCTGCCCGTCCACCGGGACCTTGGCCTTGGTGGCCAGGTCGCCGACACCGGCGGTGTAGGTGCGGGTGCGGCCGTCGCGGCCCTTGACGGTGGCGAGGGCGGCGGGCATCCCGTCGTCCTTCACCAGCGCGTCGAGGCGCTGCTGCACGGAGTCCGGGCGCGGTGCGGCGGTGGCCGCGGACGGTGCCAGGACGCCGGCCACCACGGCGGCGGCCACGGCGGTCACGGTCGCCGCCACCCCGTGCCGGCGGCCGCGGAGGCGGTTCGGACGGCGGTTCGGACGGTGGTGCTGCGGTGCGTGTGTGTTCATGGGAAAGCCCCCTGGGTAGGCGCCGGAGCTCTTCGCGGCGCCCTTCAAGAGGACCATCTGACGAGTCGTCAATCCGTCCGCGCAGAGGACGAAACCGCACCCGGGAGCGTGCTCCGGGTCTGGGACTGGTGCAGGACCGTACTCCCGGGGCCGTGCGGCGCCCTGCCCGTGTCCACTGCGCGTCGGCCCGGGCTCGGCGGATCGAGCGGGGTGGGGAGTGTGGGGAGTACCCTTATTCCATAGAATTACCGAGAAAGGGGCCGCAGCCATGGCGGACCGGGCCGCGAAAACCGAGCTCTACGAGGCGTTCGCCGCCACCGGGAAAGCCCTCTCCAGCGGCAAACGGCTCGAACTGCTCGACCTGCTGGCCCAGGGCGAACGCACCGTCGACGCACTGGCCAAAGCCGCCGGCCTCAACCTCACCACCGCCTCCGCGCACCTCCAGACGCTCAAGCAGACCGGCCTGGTCGCCACCCGCCGCGACGGCGTCCGCATCCACTACCGCCTGGCCGGCGGGGACGTCGCCCAACTCCTCGACCTGCTGCGCCGGGTGGCCGAACGCCACCAGGCCGCCGTCGCCCCCGCCCGCACCGCGTACCTCGGCCCCGAAGACCCGGGCGAGCCGGACGCCGTCTCCCGCGAGGACCTGCTGACCCGGATCGCCGACGGCCGGGCCGTCGCCCTCGACGTCCGCCCCGTCGAGGAGTACACCGCCGGGCACATCCCCGGCGCGCTCTCCATCCCCGTCGAGGAACTCGTCGCGCGGATCGGCGAACTCCCCGAGGACGCCGAGGTCGTCGTCTACTGCCGCGGCGCGTACTGCGCCCTCGCCTACGACGCCGTCCGGCTGCTCACCGCGCGCGGGCGGCGGGCGATCCGGCTGGACGACGGGATGCTGGAGTGGCGGCTCGCCGACCTCCCCATCGACGCGGGCCGCGACGGGAGTGCGGGCGGGGCCGCGGCCTGAGTCGGCGTCATGTGACGAAGTTGTGGGGGAATTGTTGGTTGGTGGCGGGGCCTTTGTGGGCCTCTGTCATGAGGGACGGTCGGAAACTCCGTCGGCGGAACTCCCGGGCCGGTCAAGGCCGGTGGGCCCCCGCGGGGTGATCGGGGGAGCGCGGGCCACCGGTCGGGCGGTGGAGGAGTGGTGACAAGCTTTTGCACAGTCGGCAGGCGGCATGGCTTGGCAAATGATTTGGGTCCTATGATTGCAGGCACCAAAGCGGACCCCCGGCCGCCGGAAGCCGGCCCGAGGGTCCCGAACTCACGGGGCCAGCATGACGAGCGACCCCGGCGGTGCAAGTCGGGGGCGGGCATGTCTCAGCAGATCGTGGTCGATTCGGCAAGTCTCCGGATCGAGGGCAGGAACATGTCCGCCGTCGGTCAGGACTTCCTCGCCGCCCTCCAGACCCTCTCCGGCCGGCTCGAATCGCTCGAACAGGGCGACACGCCCCCCTGGGGCGACGACGACCTCGGCGAAAAGTTCGGCATCGTCTACGAGGGCCTGCGCGACGGCATGAAGGAGTCGATGGACTCCCTCGGCACCCGGATCGGCGAGATCGGCGGCAAGCTGCAGAGCATGGCCGACAGCCACGAGGCCACCGAGAGCCAGAACGAGAGCAACATCCACACCCTGGAAGCCCGCGAGGGCGAAGTCGGCGGCCAGATCCGGGCGCTGTACCGGCCGAGGGTCTACTGACCCGGCCGCTCTCGACGCGGCGGGCCCGATGCCCGGCGCCGCGTCCGTTCCGGCGCCCTCGCGCCGGTTGACGGCCCGTCCGTCTGTTGGTCCGTCCGTTCGTTCGTGTGAGGTCCAGGGGGTTTGGCGAAGTGTCGCTGATGTTGCCGAGCAGTGTCGAGTGGGTCCTGGAGATGCTCGGCTTCGACTGGCCGACCGCGGACGAGGACAAGCTCCGGGAGTCGGCGCAGGTCTGGCGGGACTTCGCGGACCAGGTGGAGGAGCTCCACTACCGGGGTGCGAGCGCGGCGAACGGTGTGCTGTCGAGCAACTCGGGTGACAGCATCGACGCGTTCGGCAAGACCTGGGAGAAGTTCTCCGGCGGCGGTTCGGACGGGTATCTCGCGGACGCGGCGTCGGCGGCGCGGCTGATCGCTGTGGCGTTCGACGCGGCGGCGGTGATCGTGGTCACGTGCAAGGTGGCCGTGATCGCTCAACTGGTGGCGCTGGCCGTGGAGTTGATCGCCGCTCAGGCGGCTGCGCCGTTCACGCTGGGTCTGTCGGAGCTGGGCGCGGTCGGGGCGACGACGGCGACGAAGATGATTGTGCGGCGGTTGCTGAAGGAGCTTCGGCAGGCGCTGATGGAAGCGATCATGGAGACGCTGAAGGAGCCGGCGGTCTCGGCGATCCAGGGCATGATCAGCGACCTGATCGCGCAGACCGTGAACCAGAACTTCGGTGCGCAGAACGGGTACGACCTGGGGCGGACGGCCAAGCGCGGCGCCGAGGACTTCGTCGACTCCGTCAAGAACTCCGGCCAGACCTTCACCGAGGCCCTCCGCGACGGCGTCGGTTCGCGGGCCGGCGGCCACGTCCGCAGCGGCATCGACCATGCGGCCGGGCATGGGGATTCGTTTTCGGGCGGGCACGGCTCGGGGGACTCCTCTTCGGGTGGGGGCGACCGCTCCGGGAGTGACCGTTCGGGAGGGGATTCGGGTTCGGGCGCCGGGGCGTCGTCTCCCGGGCACGGGGCCGGGCCGGTGCCGTCGGGTGGTCCGCACGTGAACTCGTCCTCCGGGGGCGGGAGTTCGTCCAGCGGCGGGCCTTCGCAGCACGGTGGGAACGGCAACGGTCCGACGCCTAGTTCGTCCGGCTCCGCCGATTCGGCGGGCAGCGGGTCGGACCACCACGCGCCGAACAGCGGGAACCAGCCCGCGCCGCCCCGTCCGCCACGCGCCGACCACGGCCCGGCGCTCGACCCCTTCGGCACCCGCCTCGGCACCGACCACCAGCCCCCCAGCCACGAGGCCGCCGCCGGCGCGTCCGGCGCGTCCGGCCCGTCCGGCGCGTCCGGCCCGTCCGGCCCGTCCGGCCCGTCGTCACACGACGGCTCCACGCGGACCGGTGCGGACGGCGGGGGGCCGAGGACCGGGGCTGACGGTGGGCGTCCGGCTGGGCATGACGGTGTGCCGCATCGGTCGGAGTCGGATGCTGGGCGTCCGGTGGGGCACGATGGTTCGTCGCGTGGGGCTGGGCCGGATGTGGGTCGTCCGGCGGGGCATGATGGTTCGGGGCATCGGCCGGATGTTGATGCGGGTCGGCCGGCTGGGCATGACGGTGCGGGGCGTGGGTCTGAGCATCACGGGCCGTCGCACGCTGGTGCGTCGCCGACGGGTACGGATGGTGTGCCGCATCGGTCGGAGTCGGATGCTGGGCGTCCGGTGGGGCATGACGGTTCGTCGCGTGGGGCTGGGCCGGATGTGGGTCGTCCGGAGGGGCATGATGGTTCGTCGCATCGGCCGGATGTTGATGCGGGTCGGCCGGCTGGGCACGATGGCGCGGGGCGTGGGCCTGAGCATCACGGGCCGTCGCACGCTGGTGCGTCGCAGACCGGTACCGATGGTGGGCGTCCGGGCGGGCATGACGGTCCGACTCCCGGGCCCGACCACAAGTACAAGCTGGACTTCGACGAGCATTCGTTGAACGGCGACGTCGTCAAGGACTCCAACGGGGTCAAGATCGTCCAGGACCAGATGAGCGTCCAGTACCACGGCGGCGCCGCCACTGACTTCGGCGACGCCAGTCACAAGCCGGGCTTCACGGTGCACCCGCAGCCGGGGGTGGGCGACAGCTTCGGGCACGAGCCGGCGCGTGGGGGTGACTCGTCGTCGGGTCCGTCGCACGGAGCCGACTCGCGCCCGCCAGTCGGGGGCCCCGTTTCGGCCGGGGGTGCGCCGCCGTTCCGGGGCGGCGACCAGCGGAACGGTGACTCCGACTCCGGCGCGCACACCGGTCAGGTGCCGCCGCGTCTGGACGTGGCCGGTCTCGGTGCCACCGCCACGGCGACGCCGCCCCACGCCGGTCCCGACCAGCGGCCGGGTGTTGGCGGTATTCCGACGACCGGCCCGGACGGCACGAGTGTCGGCCCTGCGGGTGGGGCCGGTGTGCCGGGTGGCGGCATGCCGATGGGCGGTGGCGCGATGCCGGGTGGCGGCGCTCCGTCCGGTGCGGGTGCGGGCCGAGCGACGTCCGGACCCGGTTCCGCGCCGACGGTGCCGAGTCAGGGCTCGGCCCACCAGGGGCAACAGCACAACGGCAACTCCACATTCACGCCGCGCCCGGCGGCCGACACGGCTCGCTCCGGCGGCGGACGCCCGGACGTGGGCCGGCTGGGCCCGGTGAGCCCCGAGGGTGGGCGCCCGGACGCGGGCCGGTTCGGCCCGGTGAGCCCCGAAGGCGGGCGCCCCGATGCAGGTCGCCCGGACACCACGCGGCCGGATGCGGCGCGTCCCGACGCGACGCGTCCCGATAGCGGGCGTCCGAACACCGGCCGCCCGGACTCAACCCGCCCTGACGCGAGCCGTCCTGACACCGGCCGTCCGGACGCTTCGCGCCCCGACGGTGCGCGGCCGGATGCCGGGCGCCCGGATGCGGCGCGTCCCGAAGGTGGACGTCCTGACACGGACCGTCCGGACTCAACCCGCCCTGACGCGAGCCGTCCTGACACCGGCCGTCCGGACGCTTCGCGCCCCGACGGTGCGCGGCCGGACGCGGGTCGCCCGGATTCCGCGCGTCCTGACGCGGGCCGTCCCGACTCAACTCGCCCGGATGCCGGTCGTCCTGACGCCGGTCGTCCGGACGGTTCGCGCCCTGACACGGCGCGTCCCGACGCGGGCCACCCCGACACGGCGCGTCCCGACGCGGGCCACCCCGACACGGCGCGTCCCGACGCGGGCCACCCCGACACGGCGCGTCCAGACGGTGCTCGCCCCGATTCCGCGCGCCCGGACTCGACGCACCCCGACGCCGATCGTCACGACGCCGATCACCAGGACGCGGCCCGCCCCGACACCGACCGTCCGAGCGCTGACCACCCCGAGGCGGGGAGTTCGCACTCGGACGCGTCCACCGCCGACCCCTCGCACTCCGCCGACGCCTCGCACCACGACGGTCCGGTCGCGGACGGCCATGCGCACCGGCCGGAGGCGCTCGCGGACAGTCGGCCGTACGACACGCCGGGTGGGCTGGACCGGCCGGATCCGCAGCATCAGGTGGATCTGGAGAGCCGGGTGCCGCGGAATCCGGACGGGACGCCGCAGCGGCATCCGGATCCGAACGGGGACTGGCCGGGGGCGGTCAACGGGGACGGGCACCGGGCGCCGGGGCGGGACAACAACTGCCTCGATGTGGCGCTGTCGACGGCCGACACGTACAGCGGGAATCCGACGGCGGCCGCGCCGCGGCGCGACGGTGGGCCGGAGGGGGAGCGGGGCGGCCGGGACCGGGCTGAGGGTCAACTCGGGGCGCCGTTCCGGGACATGGGCAACGGGGACGCGGCGTTCCGTCGGGTCGAGGACCAGTTGCGCGGGGACGGGCACGGCTCGCAGGCGGTGATCATCACGCAGGACGCCAACGGGCGGGCCCACGCGTGGAACGTCGTCAACCACGACGGGAAGATCACCTACCTGGACAACCAGACCGGCCAGCGCAGTGACAAGCCGCTTTACAACGGTGACCACGGCGTGTTCGCGATCACCCTCGACCCCGACCGCCACCCGACCGGAGACCACAGCACCCAGGACCACAACGCCAAGGACCACAGCGCCAAGGACCAAGGCACCCCCGACCGGCGTCCGGAAGACCCGGCGGGCAAGAAGAACAAGGCGGAGGACGACCCCGAGGGCGGCGCGCCCACCAAGAAGCCGAAGCACAGCGGGGACGGGAACGCCGAGGCCGGACCGTCGCACCACAACGACACGCCCAAGACCGACAAGCAGGTCATCGACGAGCGGCGGGCGAACGACCCCGACCACCCGATCCACGAAGCGGCCCGCTCCGACGAGAATCTCGGCCCGAAGCAGGACAAGAACCAGACGCACAGCAACCTCCCGCCGGACGACGCCCAGGTTCGGCTGCGGGAGACCAACGACGTCCGCCAGATCGACCGGAACGGCGTCTACAACAAGCTGAACGAGTGGGCGGCCAGCGGCGATCTCGCCAAGGTGCTGGACGAGAGCAAGGGCGACGCGCAGGCCGGCCCGAAGACGTTCACCCGGGCCGATCTGGAGGCCAAGCTGCCCGGGTTCAAGGACATGAACCCGGGCGAGCAGGGCGCGGCGGTCGCCGCCATGGGCCGTATGAGCGACGCGTTCCACCAGAACCACGGTGTGGGCGCCAGCCCCGAGTCGATGGCCCACCCGTACAACGCCGACCCGCGGGTGGCCGGCTCCCGCCCGGGCGAGGCGGACACCGCGAGCCGCGGCGGCGTCGACCACAGCACGTCCAAGGGCGAGGCGGGGCTGAAGCAGTCGCCGGACTACCAGCAGCTCCGTGCGGACATCAAGCAGGCGTTCGGGACGCGCAGCATCCAGGCCGCGGTCAACCAGGCCGTGCACCGGCCGGACCTCACCGGGCGCAACTACGCGGTGATCGAGGTGTACGACCCCAAGACGCGGCAGGTCAGTTTCGTGGTGGACAGCTCGGTTCCGCCCAGCAAGCCGCGGGCCGGGATCACGCCGCTGCACTCCGAGACGCACCTCGGCGGCTGGATGGACCACCTGAAGGCCACCCGTGACCAGAAGGACCAACCGGAGGTGCTCAGCCTCTACACCGAGCGCGAGCCGTGCGGCATCGGCCCAGGTCACGCGGACTGCTCGGGCTATCTGTCGCGTGATCAGACGGGCGTGCCGGTCTACTATGCGACCGGGTACCGGCATCAGAAGGACGCGGGTGCCGACGTGGCCGGCCCGGCCAAGCAGCAGATGGACCGGGACTTCGGCGACCACGTGGCAAAGGTGGGCCGGGCCTGGATGGGGATGGAGCAGCACCGTCAGCCCCCAGCTCCGGCCGGGCCGCAGCACTGAACGAACATGAGCGAGTGAGCAAGGGAGTGGCCGGATGACCGGGCGCGACGAGACGGCGGTGACGGCGGCGATCACCGCCGCCACCGAGCGACTGCAGGACGGCAGCCGGGGCCGGCTCCACGTGACCGGCCCGGCCGGCAGCGGGAAGAGCGCGGTGCTCGCCGGGATCGCCGAGGCGTTCCCGGCGGCGCTCCTGATCGACTTCGCCGGGCGCAGCGCCGACTCCGTGGTGCAGGAACTGATCGACCGCACCGGCGTGTTGGAGCGCACCTTCGGCAGCCTGGACGAACTGAAGCGGGCGCTGCGCCGCGACTGGACGCCCCGCACCGTGCTGCTCGCCAACACCCAGCTGGCGGGCTCGGCGGCCGGCGGCGCGGCCGACCAGGCCCGGGCGGTGGTCGCCGAGCTCGCCATCCCCGCGCAGGAGGGTCGGCTGCAACTGGTCGTCGAACAGTCGCAGCCCCCCGAACCGCCCGCCACCGAGCCCACCGGGTACTGGCTGGACGTGCTCCGACTTCCCGGCGGCACGGGCCCGGAGGAACTGGCGGCGCTGACCGCCGCCGTCCCGCCGCAGACCCTGTCCGCGTTGCGGGCGCTGGCCAACGCCCAGCTGCGCCGCGTGCCGGTGGCCGGCTGGGCCGAGCTGTGCCGGGCCGCCGACGTCCTGGTGACCGAGGCCGACCTGCTGACGCTCGCCGCCGAGCCGCTGGTGCGGGAGGCGGACGGCACGGTCGGGTTCGACCGTCCCGCCCTGGTCGAGGAACTGCGTTACGCCCCGGTCGAGGCCGCCGCGTTCCACTCCCGGATGACGGAGCAGCTGTCGGCCGCCGACCTGACCGAGCCGTGGGCGGCGCGTTCGCTGCCCGGCCACGCCGCCGCCGCCGGACGCTTCGACGAACTGCTCGACGACGCCCGCGCCCTCGCGCACGTCCCGCAGGACGCGCTGACCGAGGCCCTGCGCACCGCGTACGCCGACGGCGCGTTCCGCTACGGCACCCCCGCCGCCGCCCTGCGCTACCTCGTCGGTTACGGCCTGGCCGGCGCGCCGCACGGCGAGTGGATCGCCCGGCTCGCCCACGACGCCCACACCCGCGGGCAGTTCGACCGGGCCGAGGCGCTCGCCGCGGCCTGCCCCGAACCGCTGACCTTCCGCACCGTGTGGTCCCGGTGGAGCCCGATCGGCGCGTTCACCCCCCGCACCGAGCCCTGGCACACCGAGGAGATCGACCTGGTGCAGGCCGCCGAACTGGGCGGCAGGCCCATCGCCGTCATCGAGGACGAGGAGGAGAACCGCTTCCTCCGGGACGCGTCCACGGGGGAGTCGGTCCCGGACGACGGCGACGAACTCGAGCCGGGCGAGGCCCAGTTGACGGTACGTCAGAAGGTCGGCTACGCCGAGATCCTGGACGGTCCGGACGGTGCGCCGCTCGGACTGTTCCACCACCCCGACGCGGATGCCGTCGGCTCCGTCGGCGACCTGCTGGTGCTGGCCGGGGTGCGCGGCGCCTACGCCGTCCGGCCGGACGTCACGCTGCTGCGCGACGCGCCCGAGCACCGACTGGTGGCGCCGGTCGGCTCGTTCGGCCGCCAGCTGCCCCGCCCCTACGACCCCGCCGACACGCCCGACCTGCGGCAGCTGCTGGAACAGGCCTTCGGCGCCGGGCAGTTGCACCGGATCGACCCCGTCCCGGACGGCATCACCCACCGGCCGACCCGCGAACTGCTTGCCACCGTCGGCCTGCCCGCCGTCGACAGCCCCACCGGCTACTGGCTCACCCCCGGCGACGGGCTGCCCGCCCGCAACCGCCCGGACGGCGGCGGACCGTGCTACCTGCTCGGCGGCTGGATCGCTGCCGACCTGGTGCTCGACGGCAGCAACGGCCGGGTGCTCCGCACGATGCCCGCGCACTGGCCCGACACGACCAGCCCCAGCGAGCCGCTGATCGGCACCACCCTGGAGCACTTCCTCACCATGGTCGCCGTCCAGACCCAGTACCTGACGGCCTACTGGCCCACCGAGGCCGACAGCTACGACCTGCTCTCCGAACTCCGCACCCGCCTCGCCGGAATCGACCCCGACGCCGCCGCCACCGACAGCTGGCAGTACGTCCTCGAACCCGACACCTGGGCCTGACTCCCCGCCGCCCACTCCCCCGACCGGAGAGACCGACGTGACCGACACCACCGTCGCCCACCAGCCCCACCCGCACCTCGGCGGCCGGGCGGCAGCGCTGCGCACCCTGGCGGCCTGGCGGTCCGGCACGGCCGACGCGCCGCGCACGGTGCTGATCACCGGCGACAGCGGCAGCGGCCGCACCCGGCTGCTCACCGCCTTCCTGATGCTCTGCGACCCCGCACACCGCGCCCTCATCGACACCGACGCCCTCGACCCGTCCACCGTCCCGCCCGCCGACCAGCCCGCACCCCCCGTCCTCGACGCCACCGGCCTGAAGGCCGTCCAACTGCGCTGGCTGCTCGCCGACCGGTTCGCCCCCGGCACCGACCGAGCGGACCAGCTGCCCGCCGTGCTCGCCGGAATCGGCACCCCCCAGCAGCCGCAGACCGTGGTCCTCGCCGACATCGACCGGGCCGGCACGCTGACCGGCACCGACGAGCCCGCCAAGGTCACCAGCGAGGTGCTGCTGCCGCTCGCCCTCAACCCCGGCGTCCGCCTGCTCGCCGACCTGCCCCGCACCGAGGCCGCCCGGCTCGCCGAGGACGTCCCCGACGGCCAGGTGCGGATCCTCGACCTCGACCAGGACCCGTGGCGCGACCCCGACGCCCTGCTCCGGCAGGCCGAACTCGCCGTCCCCGACCCCGTCGTGGCCCGCCAGCTGGCCGCCGTCGCCGACAGCCCGCTGGTGGTCCGGCTGGCCGGCTGGTCCGTCCAGGCCCACCCCACCGGCCCGCTGCCCCTGCCCCGCAGCGCCGGCGACGCCCTCGACCTGCACGCCGAACGCTGCGGCGCCGACGAACTGACCCTGCGCCGCCTGCTCGCCCCGCTCGCCCTCGCCGGACCCGGCGAACCCCTGCCGTTCGAGCTGTGGGCGCCCGTCGCGTCCGCCGTCGCCGGCAAGGACCTCGGCCCCGCCCTCGCCGCCGGCCGAGACCTGCTGCTCCCGTTCTTCGACCTCGCCACCACCGACAACGGCAGACCCGGCGCCCGCATCGTCCACCCCGCCGTCGCCGACGAAATCCGCGAACGCCTCGGCCGCACCGCCCGCGAAGTCCACCGCCGGATCGCCACCGCCCTGCTCGCCACCCTCGACGGCGACCGGCCGCAGCGCTGGGCCGACGCCCCCCGCTACGTCCGCGAACAACTCGCCGGACACGCCCTGCACGGCGGCCTGCTCGACCAACTCCTCACCGACCCCGGCTTCCTGCTGCACGCCGAACAGCACCGGCTGCGCGCCGCCGTCGACCGCCTCGACGCTGCCGCGCTGCCACCGCTCGGCCGCACCTGGCTGCGCCTCGCCCCGCTGTTCACCCGCCAGGAACTCGACGTCGAACTGCGCGCCGCACTGCTCGACCACGCCGCCCGCCAGGACGGCCTCCCCGGCGTCGACACCACCGGCCTGGACGTGCCCTGGCACACCCTGTGGGCCCGGCCGCTCACCGGCGTCGGCGCCGTCACCGCCGCCGTCCGCCCCGACGGCAACCACCTGCTGGTCGCCCACCGACCCGGCCATCAGCCCGAGTTGACGGCCTACGACGCCCGTACCGGCGAGATCGACCACACCGACCCCGGGCAACTCGCCCGCCCCGACGACGACCAGCGCGCCGCCGGCACCCTCGCGCTCAGCATCGGGGGCGACTACGTCCGGCTCTGGCAGCGCGACCCCGCCGACGGCAGCGCCATCGGGCCGATCGCCGCGTTCCTGTCCGCCGCACCACTGGCCGGCGCCGACCTCACCCCCGACGGCCTGCTGCTGATCGCCGACGCGCACGGCATCGCCGCCCTGCGACCGGCCGGTCGGTGACCGGCACTCGTCCACTACTGTGAACACCGACCAACCGGCTCCGAAGGAGAACGACCGCGTGACGACCCGTGAGCAGGCCATCGAGGCGGCCCACCAGTGGATCAACGGTGCCCGGCCCGAGGACCAGTGGCACCGGATCGGCGTGCACGAGTTCGACCTCGGCTGGGTGCTCTGGCCGATCCCCGACGCCGAACCCGACCGGCCCGTCGGCGAACGCCGCGCCCCCGCCGAGATCGGCACCGCCTGCGCCGTCGTCGACCGGGAGACCGGCGAACTCACCCACTGGCCGTCGGTGCCCGTCGACGAGGTTGTCCAGCTCTACCGCGACAAGCTCGGCGCGGGCAGCTACGACCCGTCCCGCCCGCCGGTGGTCGGCCCCGGCACCTCCGTCGTCCTCACCTACCGGGACGCCGCCGGCGAGGAGCAGAGCCTGTTCCAGCTCTCCACCCCCGGCGCCGGCCACCCCGAGGTCCGCGCCTGGCGCACCCTCCAGCAGCAGGGCGTCCGCCCCGAGGACGTGCTGTCCGTCTACACCGACCTGCGGCCCTGCGAACTGCCCGGCGGCTACTGCGCCCCCGTGCTGCTCGCCGAACTCCCCAACGCCACCTTCGACTTCGGCCACGCCTACGGTCCGCGCTACGACCGCCGGGCCGCCGGCGTCCGCGAGCTCACCGACGCCACCGAGGACACCTTCCGCCGGGCCGGGCGCCCCGCGCCGCCGCGTCCCAACCGGATCCCCTTCCCCCGCGCCGTGCCCGCGGCGGCTGTTGAGAGCGACCGCGAACTCGGCGCCCGGCTGGACGCGCAGTTCGGCGCCGAGCGGATCCACCGCGTCGCCGGCCCCGCCCCCGCTGCCACCGCGGCCACGTTGGCCGAGGCCGGACTGCCCACCGAGGTCCCGTCGTTCTTCCGCCACCTGCCCGGGCTGCCCTCCGTCGCCGACCACCTCGCCGCGACCGGCCGGGGCGCCCGCGTCCCCGAGCGGACCCGTTCCCTGCTCGCCGACTACCTGGTCCTCGGCGACGACGGCCACGCACTGATCGCCGTCCAGTGCGGCGACGGCGGCACCGGCACCGGAGCGGGCATCGGCCGGATCTGGGCCGTTGACCCCGACACCGGCACCGGCCGCTACCTCAACACCGACCTCGCCGCGTACCTGCGCTGCCTGTCCCTGCTCGCCACCCGCCACCCCGCCCTGCGCGGCCTCGACCCGCAGGCCGCCGGCCTCGCCGTGGACGCCTTCCAGCGTGAACTGGCCGCGCTCGACGGCACGGTGTTCGGCGACCCCGAGAACTGGTGGGCCGTCATCGTCGAGCAGCTGTGGGACGGCCTGCTCTGATCTTTCGTCAGTACCCCGGCGGCAGGGTCGCCACCGCGAGCGCGACGGCCTCCTCGGCGGTGGCGGCCGGGCCCGCGTCGCGGACCAGGAAGGTACCGTCGCGCAGGGGCTCGATGGCCGTCTGCCCGACCCGCTGATGCGGGTACTCCGTGACGGAGAACCACAGCGTGAAATGACTGGTCACCGGTGTCAGCCGGCGCAGTCGCGGCTCGGCGAACGCCGCCTCGAACATCGCCCGGTAGCCCGGCGGTTGGTAGTGGGGAGGCTGGGTGTCGAACCGGCCCATCCGCTGCTGCCAGGCCAGCTCCGTCGCGTCCAGCGGCTCGCGCTCGTGCGCGAACGCCCAGTCGTGGACGACCAGGAACGGTGCGATCTCCCGCACCGCCGCCAGCTCGGCGCCCGCCAGCCAGGCCACGACCGCAGGCACCGCCGCCGCGAGGTCCGGGGCGTGTCCGTTGGCGAGCATGATGTTCGCGCGGGCCAGCGAGACGGTCGGCCCCGCGCCCGGCGTCCAGTCGCGGATCGACGCCCGGTCGCCGGTCTCCGCGTCGTGGAAGTTGGCGTAGAGGTGGCTGAACCTCTCCGGCTCGGGCAGCGACAGCCCCAGGCCGGCGGCGATCCGGTCGAGAATGGGGCCGAGGCCCGCGGTGGTGGATGCGTCGGTCATGGCGTGCAGTGTAGGGACGCGGGTGTGAACGTCCCTGGCCGGCCGGGCAGTTGTTGCCCGTGCCGGCCGGGCGCTATCCTCTGGCGCGGTTTCACACATGATCATCAGAACGAGGGGGGGGGGCTGGCTGATGACCGGGACCATCGTGGTGCGCGCGGAGCAGCCGGGGATCGGCCGGGCGGGAAACTTCATCGTCGTCGTCGACGGGGCCAAGGTCGGCCAGGTCCGGCAGGGGGAGAGCGCGCGGTTCCCGGCGACGGTCGGCACCCACCAGGTGCAGGTCACGGGGAAGGACCGCACCAGCTCCAACACGGTGACCGTGGAGGTGGCGGAAGACCGGGACTTCCTGGTCACCGCCCGAGGGACCGGACTCCGCGTCGCACTCCTCCTGCCCGTCCTGGCCGGAACCGCCGTTCCCCCGGTCTTCGCGGCGGCGTCCCTCCTCGTGCTCGGCGCGGTGTTCTTCCTGGTCCCCGGCCTGATGTTCCGGGTGCGCGCCGAGGGCGAGCCCGAACTCCGCCCCCTGCGCGAGGCCGCGGCCGGTGCGGAGGCGAGTGACGGGAACGGCCTGTGGTGGGAGTCGGACCCGGTGCTCGCGAAGCGGTTCCGGAAAGGCGCCGACTCCTGACCGCCGGGGTGCTGAATGGAGCGATCGTCCGGGGAGGGCGGCGATGTCCGCGATCGTGACGTCGGAAGACGGCGAGGACTGGTTCACCAATTCGTACGGCTGGCACACCATTTGTGAGCTGGCCATGGAGCGCCTCGCACCTGCGGTTCGCGACGAGTACCAGCGGTATGCGAGCTCGATCGGCGTCGATTTCTCCACCCTCGACCAGCCGAAGCGCGCGGAGGTCGCCGGGTGGCTCCTGGCCGTCGTGGACGAGCTGCGGGGTGCAAGAGCGGCGGAATTCGGCTGGGACACGGAGCGGGATCGCGCGCATCTGTCCAGGCTCTCCGACATGCTCCGCCCGATGAGCTGAGGCGGTCCGCGCCGCGGCCGAAGGGCGGCAGGCGCGGCTGGAGCGGGAGAGTGCGAAGGCGAGGTTGAAGACCCCGCCGAAGGTGGAGCGGGCCGGCCCGAAGCGCGCGGCTGCGCTGCAGGTGGTGCTGGAGGAGGCCGCCGGGCAGGTCGACACCTCCACCGGGGAGATCACCGCGCCGGAGGCCGCCACCCTGGCGGCGGATGCCGCGACGAAGGCGTGCAGATCGCATCGGAGCGTCTTGCCGTCAAGTATTCCGATATCGTACTATCCGAAACCGTGAAGTCCGAATCCGTATCACCGGGTCGGTCCGCGCTGCTGGCCTTGCAGCGTGCGACCCATGCCACCTTGCACCTGATCGCCACCGAACTCGTCGACCTCGACCTGACCGCCTCCGAGATCAACGCACTGGCCAACCTCGCCGACGGCCAGGGCCGTACCGTCTCCCAGTTGGGGGCCGCGGTCGGCACCCGCCCCACGACGCTCACCGGTGTGCTGGATCGGCTGGAACGCCGCGGCCACATCACCCGAGGCACGCGCGCCGGCGACCGCCGCTCGGTGCTCATCGAGCTGACCGACTCCGGGCGCGCGGCGGCCGTCGTCATCACCCGGACCCTGACCGGCATCGAGAATCGCGCGCTGGACGGCCTGCCCGCCGAAGCAGTCGCCGGCTTCCACGCCGTCCTGGACGCGCTGGCCAAGGAGGGCTCATGACCACGCACCACCACGGTCCGCACTCCGGCCCCGGCGCGAACGGCACAGAGAAGGAGTCCTCGCCGTTCGCCGAGCTGATGGGGGAGGTGATGGCGACCGCCGAGCGGTTCGGGCACCGCCAGCACGTCCAACTGACCTGGCTGGCCGTCCGACGCCACGGCACCAGTACGGCGGTCGACCTGGTCAGCGACGGCATCCGGCGCGCCGCCCGTTACGCGGGGGCCCCGCAGAAGTACAACGCCACCGTCAGTCGGGCCTGGGTGGAACTGGTGGGCCACCACGCCGGGCAGGCGGACACGGCCGACTTCGACGCCTTCGCCGGCCAGTACCCCGCGCTGCTCGACAAGAAGCTGCTCACCCGCTTCTACCGGTCCTCGACGCTGGCAAGCGACCCGGCCAGGACCGGCTGGGTCGAGCCGGACCTCGCTCCGTTCCCCTGGCGGCAAGCCGGTGGGTGAGTGGGCGCTCCTCAGCGAGCCCGAGGTGCCATAGTCCACGGCGTACACGTATTCACCCACCGGGGGCACCGGCTCGCTGTCGAAGGCCAACGGCACATGGGCCGCCTGGCTGCCGAGGATCCCCGGGGCCAGGGCCGATCAAGTCCCCACCGCAAGTGGCATCGGGCTGTCGGGAGTGTCAACCGCGGGCGGGGGAGCGGCGTTTGCGGGTGCGATCAGCGCCGCCAGCGCCGAGTTCCAGACCGCCCGCCCCACCATGGGCATCGTCGCCCTCCCCAGGTCTTCGTACGTCGCGGACCAACGGTACGCGACGTCCGGGCCGGGAAACTTACACGCGGACGGGGCTCTCCACGGCGGCCCCGAACGGCCGGCGCGGGTGCAGGTGGGAGCAGGTGCGGAGGCGCCAACAGGCGCTTCTGGAAAAGGAGTTCGGGAGGTGCCGGGCCCGCCTGGAGGGGCTACCATCGGCCGGACGCGTTGCGGGAGCGCTCCCACGCTCCTGCCCCGGCAAGCACCCCGGAGGACATCGTGCACATCCCCGACCGCACCGTCCCTCGCCCCACCCGCCGCACCGTCCCTCGTCCCACCCGCCGTGCCGCCGCGCTCGCGCTGGCCGCCACGGCCACCGCGTTCGGGCTGGTGGCCGGCGTGCAGAGCGGCGCCGACGCTGCCGCGCAGGGCAGTCTGCCCGCCGGTACCCAGTTCTACCGGGACCCGGCGTCCCAGGCCGTCAAGTGGGTGGCCACCAACCCCGGCGACTCCCGTACGCCGGTGATCTCCAAGCGGGTCGCCAGCCAGCCGCAGGGCATCTGGTTCAGCAACTACCGCCCCACGACTGTCACTTCCGATGTCCGCGCCGTCACCGCCGCCGCCGAGCAGGCCGGCCAGACCCCCGTACTGGTCGCCTACGCCATCCCCAACCGGGACTGCGGCGGCGCGTCCGCCGGCGGCGCGCCCGACCTCGCCTCGTACGACGCCTGGGTCGGCAAGTTCGCGGCGGGCCTGGGCAGTTCGCGCTCCGTGGTGATCCTCGAACCGGACTCGATCGCGCTCACCACCTGCCTCACCGCCCAGCAGCAGAACGACCGCTTCGCTTCGCTGGCGCGCGCCGTCTCCACCATCCACGCCGCCAGCCCCGCCGCCAAGGTGTACCTGGACGGCGGGCACTCCACCTGGAACTCCGCCGCCGAACAGGCCAACCGGCTGCGCGGCGCGGGCGTGCTCAACGCCGACGGGTTCTTCACCAACGTCTCGAACTTCAACACCACGGCCGGGGAGAGCACCTTCGCCCACAACGTGCTCGCCGCGCTCGGCAACCCCGGCAACCTGCACGCCGTCATCGACACCAGCCGCAACGGCAACGGCCCGGCCGGCAGCACCTGGTGCGATCCGTCCGGCCGCGCCATCGGCAACTACCCGACGGCCAGCACGGGGGACGGCGCGGTCGACGCCTTCCTGTGGGTCAAGCCCCCGGGCGAGGCGGACGGCTGCGCGGCCGCCGCCGGTACCTTCGTGCCCGACATCGCCTACCAGTTGGCGGTGAACGCGGCCGACCCGAGCGGTCCGTCGCCCAGCTCCCAGCCGCCTACGTCGCAGCCGCCGACGTCGCAGCCGCCGAGTGGTGGGGCGTCGTGCTCGGTCGCGTACCGGGCCAACTCGTGGAGCGGGGGCTTCACCGCCGACATCACCGTGAAGAACACCGGCACCGCCACCATCTCCGGCTGGACGCTCGGTTGGACGTTCCCGGGCGACCAGAAGGTCACCAGCGCCTGGAACGCCACCGTCACCCAGAGCGGGGCCGCCGTGACCGCCACCGACCTGGGCTACAACGGCACCCTGGCGGCCGGCGCGTCCACCGCCTTCGGGCTCCAGGCCACCTACGGCAGCGGCAACACCGCTCCGAGCGCCTTCACCCTGAACGGCGCCGCCTGCACCACCGCGTGAGCCCGTTCCGCCCCGCCGGCCCTCCCGCCCCCTGGGCCCGGCGGGGCGGGATTCCCCTGCTCAGGGCCGGAGTTGGACGGCCGTCACCATCACGTAGCCGACCAGCAGGCCGAACAGGCACACCGCCGTCACGTACCGGGGCGTGAACGGCAGACCCGCCAGCGACGGGTACAGCAGCACCGCGCCGCCCGCCGCCAGGTCCGCCAGGTACAGACCGTCCGGCGGGACGATGCCGGTGCTGTGGGCAGCCCACCCGGTGGCGATCAGGAACCCCGTCAGCAGGGTGAACCCGGAGAGCAGTCCGGAGCCGATCGCGCCCAGCGCCGGGTGCGGGTCCGGAGGCGTCTCGCCCTCCGGCGTCCGCGGGCGGAGCCGGTGCGCGATCACGAGGGAGCCGACGGCCAGCGTCATCGCGGCCAGCGCGCCGAGCAGCGGAGAGGGATTCAACGGTTCCTCCTGGAGAACGCGAGATGCTGCCCGGCCAACGCGGCGAGCGCCGCCGGCAGCAGGACGGTGAGCATCAGCACGGTCGCCCACACCGACGGCTCGATCGCCGCCGGGGCGGCCGGCGCGGCCGCCGGCGGTGGCGCGGCGACCGCGGTCGACGGCGTGAGGGTCGGACGCGGCTGGACGGCGGCCGGCGGGGGAGCGTCGACAGCGGCCGGGGCCGGGGTCGGTGCGTGCGAGGCCGGCTTCGGTTTGGCGTGCGGGGACTGACGGGGCGTCGGCGCGTGCGGTGCCGGGGCGGCCGTCGTCTCCGTGGGGGTGGGAGGTGGTGTTGGCGTTGGTGTCGGTGAGGGTGTGGGGCTGGGCGTGGGGCTTGGGCTCGGGGTCGGGCAGTGCCAGGGGGGCGGGTGCGGATATGGGTGTGGTGGTGGCCACGGCAGGTAGGGGAGCGGCGGGGCGGGCGGCGGGAACGTGCCCGGGGCAGGGTCCATGGCCAGATCCTCCGGCTGTCGAGACCCTGGCACTGCCCGACCCCGCCCAAACCCCACGGGGCGGTGAACCACTCCCCGTTCCGGGCGGAATGCCCGAGCGATGACGGTCCGTCAGTTCGACTCTGGATTAATGGAGTTGAGGAGTTCGAGTTGGTCGGCCGAGAGTTGCAGGGCGCCGGACGCCATGTTCTCCGTGAGGTGGTCCGGGTCGCCGGTTCCGGGGATCGCCAGCACGTGCGGCCCCTGCTGCAAGGTCCAGGCGAGCCGGACCTGGGCGACGGACACGCCGTGCGCGCGGGCGACGGCGCGTACCTCCTCGTGCTCCTCGGCGGCCGGGCCCGACTCGTGCCTCGCACCGGCGATCGTGAAGAACGGCACGAAGGCGATGCCGAGTTGGCCGCAGAGCCGCAGCAGTGCCCGGTCCTCGTGGGGCGCGCCGATCCCGAACGGGTTCTGCACGCAGACCACCGGCGCGATGGCCCGCGCCTCGGCCAGTTGCTCAGCGGTGACGTGGGAGACGCCGAGGTGACGAACCAGCCCGGCGTCGCGCAGCTCGGCCAGGGCACCGAAATGCTCGCCGATCGAACCGGTCCGGCGGCTCGGCGGCACCCGCAGGTTCACCACATCCAGGTGGTCGCGGCCGAGTTGACGCAGGTTCTCCTCGACCTGGCCGCGCAGCTGCTCCGGGGAGGCCCACCACCACGCGCCGGACGGGTCGCGGCCCGGCCACACCTTTGTGCTGATGACCAACTCGTCCGGGTAGGGCGCCAGCGCCCGGTTGATCAACTCGTTGGCGGAGCGCGTCGCCGAGAAGTAGAACGCGGCGGTGTCGATGTGATTCACCCCCAGCTCGACCGCCCGCCGGAGCACACCGATCGACCGCTCACGGTCGCGCGGCACGCCGTGGTGGAACGGCGCGGTGCCGGTCAGACGCATCGCGCCGAAACCGAGGCGGTTGACGGTTCGGTCGCCGAGTCGCCAGGTGCTGGAGGTGGTGGAGATGGCGGGTGCGGTGGTCGGTCGTGGGTTCATGGCAGGGGTCTCCCTTGGCAGTTGGGAAGGGGTGAACGCGGCAGCCGGGGCGGCGTGGGCCGGCTCCGGGCATGAAAAAAGCCTCCCCGGCGGATCGGAATCCGCGCCGAGAAGGCTCAGTTGACGTTCGGAATTATAGCAGCCGGGGAGGCGCGGGGGTTGGGCGGCGGCCGCACATCTTTGGGCCGGTGGACCGTCCGCCTGTCCGTCAGAAGGGAGGTTCGAGATCGCCGCATCCGTCGCTGTGTGGCCCGCAGTCCCAGGGCTCCTCCCGAAGAGGTTCAATGTCGGTGACGTCGTGGCCCCATGCTTCGAGCGCCTTCCAGGCAACGCGCCGGTCAGGGGCGCTGCTGCCGGTGTCCAGGATGCGGCGCGCGTGCACGGCGAGGTGATCGCGGTGCTGGGCGAGCGCGGGGTGTTCGGCGAGTACGAGCGCGGCGAGGCCGGCGGCTTCGCGCACGTCCTCGTGACTGTCCTGCAGGAAGGGCGCGACGGCTCGATAGAGCATCGGGCGCAGGTCCCGGAAGGCCGCCAGCGTGGGGCCGGGGGTGAGGAAGCCAGGGGAGTACTGCTCGATGCGGTCGACAATCTCGTCGGAGGCGTCGTAGGCCGTGGAGGCCAACCAGTTCAACAAGGTCGCGCGGACGGGGACCTTGCGATACGGCCGGAGGGTCATGGCCGCCGGGTGGGCGAGGATGCCGGCGACATACATGGCGACGGGGGCGGTGGCCTCGTAGATGGTGTTCTGATGGCCGACCAGCTCACTCAGTTCCGACAGCGCGGTGACCTGCACCTTGGGATCAGGCTCCAGCAACCGCGCCAGGACTTCGGGAAGGCACTCGCCGTTCCCGAAAGCCGTCTCGAGCGAACCCCAATCAGTCTCCGCCAGGACTGCTTGGTAGGGCGGCAAGCCAGGCTCGCGGGGCGCCCCGGCCTTGGAGGTGCTGTGATTCACGGGCCAAACCTAGACCGGACTTCTGACACGAATCCCGTCCGGGCCGGTGGGAAGCCGCGGTGCTCAAGGTTTCGACGGCATCGCGGGAGCGGGGTCCATTGTGCGGCCGCTTCTTCGCTGACCTGGGCCGACGGGCCCTGGTCCGCAATGAAGCCGAGGTGCTCGTTCGCCGTCTTTGCGAGGCAAACCGCATGGCGCTGGAGTCCCCGCGTCGGGGCGTCTCGGCCCCGGGGTGTTGTGAGCAACGCGCACGGGGCTGCCACCGAGTCTGTGGCGGCCCCGCGCCGTTCCCGGGGGTCCTGGGCCCCTCGCCGATCCCGGAAGGAGGGGCCGCACGCCGCGGCGGGGTTATGCGGACATGCTGCTGGAGGCGCATCGGGCTCCGGCACTACCGGGGAATGCGGTGCCGAGGCAGACATACAGCCTCAGCGAAGAGCCCGAACCGGTCGAATCCCAGGCGTCCAGCTGTGTGCCCCCTGAGGTGGAGGTGCTGTCCGTGCCGAGCGGGCCATTGGTGAACCCGCCATGTGAAACGTAGGCGCGTGCGGCCACCCCGTCCGCCTGGTAGTCCTCCACGTAGTTGTAGTAGCCGGAGTGCAGATACGCGCTGTACGTGCTGGTGTTGATGCAGAAGGTCCCCTGGACGTGTCCGCCGGCCTGCCCGGCCGAGTTGTTGACCGTCGCGCTCAGCGTCCGACAGGTCTCGGCTGATGCTGCCTGAGCGGGCTGGGTCATGGCCAGCCCACCGAGCACCGCGCCGGTACACAGCACAGTCAGTGCTTTGCCGCGACCGCGGAGAGTGAACGAATTCCGCATAAGAGCCCCATTTGTCGTAGGTGATATCACTGATGACACTGGGTCTGCCCGGCAAGCTCCCGAGGGCCTCCGGACACCTGCCACTGTCGGCAGTTTGGGGCAACCTGTCACCCCCGCAGCAACCTGAATGGCCGGAACGAAGGCCGAAGCGGCCGACGGCGCGGGCTTGAAGCTGCATGTGCGATCAGATAAGCCCCTTTGGTCTGCTGGAACGGCGTGCTCGCCCTCGGCAGCCCCGGCCTGGACCGGCCCGGCAGTTCGCGCGGGCCGCCGCCTCGTACAGGCGCCGCTCGGCCGCCGTACGCGCTTCGGACACCTGCCGTACCGAGACGCCCGGCAGCAGTACCCGGTTCTTCCGCAGCCACGTCACCGCGCGCTTGGACGGTGCCATCGCGCCGCAGACCTCTGGGACATTTCAGGGCGTGAATCCGAGAAGCCGTACTTCCCATCTATGCGCCCAGCACCGTCAACCTGAAGACCAACCTCCACACCAAGCCCATCGGTCAGCGTCCCCTCATCGAGCTCGAACCGACTGACCATCCCCTCACCGTCGAACAGAGGGCCGGCATCACCCGGGATCGCGTGCGCGAGATCGCTGAGGCCGTTCTCCACTCCACCAACGACGGTTCCTGACCGCGACCGGCCAGGGAAGGGACATGTCGGAGATGATGCCGCGCGGCGGTCCGGGTGATCCTTTCACCGACTGCGCGTCGATGATCCCGGCGACCGGCTCCGGATCACGGCCCGCCGGTCGTGGAACTCGGCGACCAGGCCCTTGTCCCGCCAGCGCCGGAAGAACGCGTAGACGCGGTCCCATACGGGGAAGTCCGCGGGCACCGCCCTCCAGGCGATGCCGCCCGCGACCAGGTAGCGCACCGCGCCGACCAGTTGCCGGTGGCAGTCGCCCTCCGGCTGCCCGCCCCGGCCCTCCAGCCAGGCGGGCACGGGCATCGCGTCGCGCACGACGGCCCACTCCGCGTCGGTCATGTCCTAGGGGTACCTCGGACGCCTGTGCCGCCGGTCCCCGGCGTTCCCGAACCGGTGAGCGAGGCAATCGCACGACAGAGGTGCGGAGTTGGACGGCAACGGCGCGGACACGGAAGACTGCGACACCGGGGGCCTCCTGTTGCTCGGCTGGATTCGACACCCACGAGCTGTGCGGGAGGCCCCACTTTCACGCCCTGCCGACCAGAGGATCACCCGACCGAGTCGGCAGACTCGAACGCACGATCACCAAGCTCGATAGAGCAACGGCTAAGGGCCGTCCCGTAATTGATCTCGGACGGGTCCGGATGGTGTGATCCGCCCGTCGGCGGGATCTGTCTACGTGGCCTGGATGAGGTTGTGAAGGCGGGCGATGCCGAGCATGGCGTAGTGGACGCCATCGCCCTTGAGACGGCAGTCGCGAAGGATCTTCCATGTCTTCATCCGGGCGAAGACGTGCTCGACGCGGGCCCGGACCCGCTTGTGGTCGCGGTTGTGCTCGATCTGCCATTCGGTGAGCTCGCCGTCCTTGGGCCGGCGGTGCGGGATCACGAGACCGGTCCCGGGATAGCCGCCGTCGGCGATGGTGATGGTCCGGCCGATAGCAGCCTTGGCGCCGGACTCGACCCAGGCCTTGCAGTCGTTGCGGTTGCCCGGGACGGGGGTGCCCACCGCGACGACCAGGCGGGTGTGGGCGTCGACGACGACCTGATGGTTGGTGGAGTAGCTGTAGTTCTTCGACTTCTCCGCGATGGTGTGGTCGCGGGTGGGGACGAGGGTGCCATCGACGATCAGCACGGTGTCCTTGTGGAACCGCCGCCGGGGCCTGAGCGCAAGGAGGGGGCCGACGTGGTCGATGATGTGGTCGGCCGCCGACTTGGACACGCCGAACAGTGGTGCGAGCTGCCGCAGCGTCAGGTTGGTCCGCCAGTAGGCCGCGACCAGAAGGACCCGGTCCTCCAGCGGAAGACTCCAAGGCCGGCCCGGCCGCACGGTGTCAGCGCCCTCTCGGCGGAGCACTGCCATGAGCTTGCGGAAGTCGCGCGGGCTCAGCCCCGTGAAGGGGGCTATCCATGACGGTTCCGACGCCGTGATCACACCAGCCATGGCGAGATCATCCCAGCCGTGATCACTGCTCCTGGAGCCAGCTCGCGGCACTCAAGACGCTGGCCCCGGCCGAGGCCTACTTCCCAGGGCGTCGGCGAGAGCATCGCTCTGGGATCGAGTCAGGTTGAGTGTCCACAACACGGCCGACTCATCCGAGTCCGGCTCAGTGTGTCGGTGGCTGCCGCCGCTCAGAGGGGAGCCGGCACCACCACGGCGACTGGCTGCAGGCCGCCTGTTCCGAAGGAGATGGTCAGCCGTGTCCTGGGCAGAGTCCTCGGGTGCTCCGACGGCTGTGAGAGCGGCGCTCACCCGAGCGGGCGCTGCCGGCGGCAGATAGTCGTCGGCGAGCAGCGGCAGCAGAAGCAGGAGCCTGGCCGCGGTGTCATGGACGCCGGGTGCAGTCAGGTCCGGCGTTTTTGCGATGTTCACGATGTCGCGCCAGGACAGGCCCGGGCCGTACCAGTCGCCGTCAAAGCTGGACAGGTCCTCCGTCCGAGGCCAATCCGCTTGGGTCAGTACGTAGTCGATCCCGGAGTCACCAATGAGGTTCCGATAGACGACGACAGCGCTGTGACCGCCTTGGAACGGGATGCGAAACGCCGGCCAGGCTTGGTCGTCCAGGAGGACCTCGGCCAGGGCGTCCGTGTCCGCGCCGTCGTCCCCGAACCACTCGGGTTCCGGCCGGGTCCCACCCGAGGTGAATCGGCACATGGCCAGCAGGTGATTGGACCAGAACCCGGCGCGCTCAAGCAGCCGCTCACCCGCAACCAGCGGCCCGTAGTCGTATCCCTTGATCAGCACGGACCAGAGTGTCTCAGGCTCCACCGACACCTCTCGGCTGCCGGTCCGTGGGAGTAGCGGGACAGCCCTTAGTAAGTGGGTGAGCAGGCAGGCGAGGTGTGGAGGTGGGTGCGGCGCCGAGAGGGTGGGACGGCCGCGCGGTGTGTGCGTGGCCGTCACCGTTGGTTCAGTGGCTGTTGTGCGAGGCCAGGACCACGTTCCCTTCCGTGAGTTCGGGCTCGTTCCGGTGGGCGTCCTGCGTAGCGGAGATCGAACCGCGCCCCGGGAGGGTTGCTGCCAGGAGGGCGACCGCGGCGACGGCGAGGACCGGCCAGCCGGTGCCGAGGACCAGGGCGAGGACGGCGGGGCAGCAGACCATGGCGGCAAGTCGGGGGAGTCCGTTGAGGATTCGGATCGCGGAGGCCGTGCAGGTCAGGTAGACGGAGAGGAAGAGCGCGGTCGGTACGGCCACCAGTTGGTCGGTCGACAGGACGCCCGAGCCGACCAGGGCGATCAGCGGGCCGCCGGTCAGGGCGGTGGTCGCGACCACGGCGTAGGAGCCGCGGCGGCTGGGGGTGGGGGTGGGCGGGAGGAGGGCGTCGGTGAGTTCGGCGGCGCCGGTCAGGTAGGTGTTGGTGGCGGCGAGGGTGAGGACAAGTGCCGCGCCGACGGCGAGGATTCGGCCGCTGTCGCCGATCGCGGCGCGCATCAGGTCGGCAAGCGGGACGGCGCCGCCCGCGTCCGGGCCGAGTACCCCGACGGTGGCTGCGCCCAGGCCGAGGCAGAGCAGGGACGTCACCACGAAGGCGATCAGTACCACCAGGCGGAGCTGTCGGCGCGGGTCGCGCAGGCGGGTGGTGAGCGAGGCGGCGGCCTCCCAGCCGACGAAGGCGAACATCAGCGGCGGTGCGGCGCGGGCCACGCCCGCCCAGCCGTGCGGCAGGAACGGCGTCCAGTTGGCGGCCCGGGCGTGCGGTGCGGAGCCGAGCATGGCGAAGAGCACCAGGGCCACCAGGGCGGCCACCAGCACCAGTTGGAGCTTCGCGCCGGTGCGCACCCCGACCAGTCGGACCGTCAGCACCAGTCCGAGCAGTACGAGCGCCGCCGGTACCGCCGCCGACTCGCCCATGCCGAGCGCCGCCGCCGCGTAGCTGCCGCCGATCAGGGAGACCACCGGCGCGCCCGCCACCACGCCGGCGAGGAAGCACCAGGCGGCCGCCCGGCCCGCTCGTTCGCCGAGGCCGGCGGCGGTGTACCCGGCGACGCCGCCGGTCGAACCGACCTGCGTGCCGAGGGCGCAGAACACGACGGCTATCAACCCGGACAGCACCAGCAGGGCCAGCCAGACCAGTAGTGAGGCGGGGCCGGCGGCGCGGGCGGCCAGCCCCGGGAGGAGCAGCAGGCTAGGGCCCAGCAGGGCCCCGATGTACAGCGCGGACGCGGCGGCGGTGGACAGGTGGGAGTGACGGCTTTCGGTGGTCTTCTCGGACATGCGGCGATTGTGGCCCCGATCGCGCGGCACGCGCTGGCGAATTTCGCCGTGCGGAGTGCTCGAAACGGCAGGATCTGCCGCGTGAAGACGATTAGGGTGCACGGCATGCCGAGCCAGCAGTACGACCGCATCGACCGTGCCATCCTGGAGCACCTCCAGCGCCACGGCCGCACCGCCAACGTCGATCTCGCCGAGGCCGTCCGGCTCTCCCCGTCCTCCGCGCTGCGCCGCACGAAGGCGCTGGAAACGGACGGGGTGATCGCCGGGTACCGGGCGGAACTCGACCGGGAGCGCGTCGGGTTGGGGCTGACGGTGTTCGTCTCGCTGCGGGTCGACCAGCACTCGCGGGAGACCTCGCGGCAGATCGAGCAGGCGCTGACCGAGATTCCGGCCGTGGTGGCGTGCCATGTGGTCTCCGGGGAGGCGGACTTCCTGGTGGAGATCGCCGTGCCGGACCTGGCCACCTACGAACTGGTGCTGCTGGACGAGATCCTGGCGATCGGTCCGATCCGGGACGCCCGTTCCACCTTCGCGATCCGCACCATCCGCTCCCGGGGCCCGCTCCCGCTCGACCGCTGGCCGGCCGCGCGCGGGCGGTGAGCGGTCGGGCCGTGCGCGGGCGGTGAGTTGGCCCGGCCGCGCGCGGGCGGTGAACCGGTCCGGCCGTGCGCGGGCGGTGAGTTGGCCCGGCAGGGGTGCGTCCGGCCGTTGATGATGAACCTTCACATCAGCCGCTGATATGGCCATCAGACGGTAATGCAATCTTCACGACGGAGCATCTACCCGCATAGACCGCGGGCTGCCACGCTGACTCGGCACCACACCCCGCCGAGTTCAGGAGCTCCCCGCCGTGACGAATCGTTTCCTCAGCCGCTTCGCCACCCTCGCCGCCACCGCGGCCCTCGCCACCGGTGTCCTCACGGTCAACGCCGGCACCGCCCAAGCCGCGCTGCCCACCCCGGTCTCCGCCGCCACCGCTCGCGGCTACCTGGCCCAACTCACCGTCAAGGCCGAGGACCGCACCGGCTACAGCCGCGACCTCTTCCCCACCTGGATCACCATCTCCGGCACCTGCAACACCCGCGAGACGGTCCTCAAGCGCGACGGCTCCAACGTGGTCACCGACGCGAGCTGCGCCGCCACCTCCGGCACCTGGGTCTCCCCGTACGACGGCGTCACCATAACCTCGGCCTCCGGCCTGGACATCGACCACGTCGTCCCGCTCGCCGAGGCCTGGGACTCCGGCGCCTCCGCCTGGACCACCGCCCAGCGCCAGGCCTTCGCCAACGACGTCACCCGCCCCCAGCTCGTCGCCGTCAGCGCCAGCACCAACCGCTCCAAGGGCGACAAGGACCCGGCCGAGTGGCTGCCGCCCGTCACCTCCTACCGCTGCACCTATGTCCGCGCCTGGGTGCAGGTGAAGTACTACTACGGCCTGTCCGTCGACACCGCCGAGAAGACGGCCCTGACCAACGTCCTGGCGGGCTGCTGACAGCTCGAGCCGCCGCCGTAGGGTTTCCGGTGTGACAGCTCACCGCATGCCCGCCGCCGAGGTCTCCGTCTCCGTCGAGCTGGTGCGCCGGCTGCTCGACGCGCAGCACCCCGAGCTGGCGGGGCTGCCGGTCGAGGTGCTGGCCAACGGGTGGGACAACCTGGTGTGCCGGCTCGGCGAGGACCTCCTCGTTCGGCTGCCGCGGCGCGCGGCGGCGGCCGGGCTGGTCGCGCACGAGCAGCGCTGGCTGCCGGAGTTGGCCGGACGGCTGCCGCTGCCCGTGCCCGCGCCGGTGCGGGTCGGGCGGCCGACGGACGAGTACCCGTGGTCCTGGAGCGTGGTGCCGTTCCTGCCCGGGCGGATCGCGGCGCCGGCGGAGTTCGATGCCCCTTGGGAGGCCGCGACCGCGCTCGGCGGTTTTCTCGCCGCGCTGCACACCCCGGCGCCGCCGGAGGCGCCAGTCAACGCGTTCCGCGGGATCCCGCTGGCCGGGCGCGCCGAGGGCGTCCGGGCCGCGCTGGCGCACCTCGAACCGGCCGACCGCGCCGCCGCGTTGGCGATCTGGGAGGCCGCCGCGGCCGTGCCCGTGTGGGACGGGCCGCCGCTGTGGCTGCACGGGGACCTGCATCCGGCCAACATCCTGGTCCACCAGGGCCGGATCAGCGCCGTGATCGACTTCGGCGACCTCACCGGCGGCGATCCCGCGACCGACCTGTCGGTGGCGTGGATGCTGTTCACCGAGGAAGAGCGAGACGGTTTCCGACAGGCGTACGGCCGGGCCGAGGACGCCACCTGGGAGCGGGCCCGCGGGTGGGCGCTCGCGCTGGCGCTGGTGTTCCTCTCCCACTCGGCGGACAACCCGCTGATGCGCGGCGTCGGCGAGCGCACCCTCCGCGAGGTGCTGGCCTAGGACCTGTCTTCAAACCCCCGCCTGCCCCACAACGCCTGGCACGCACTCTCGCCGCACCGGGCGAAAGACCAAGTACACCCAGTACGAGGCCTTCCAC
>NZ_JBIALR010000010.1:0-258623 GCF_042873675.1 Kitasatospora sp. NPDC004614 | reverse complement strand
CGGTCCGAGAACCGCTCACCCGCCGACGACTTCACCTGTCCAGGCCTTGGCACAACCAGCCCAACGACCAAAACCACACAAAGTCACCGGTATTGGATCTAGTACTGCAACGGTGTGAGCTTCCCCGCTGACCTGGACAGCTTGATACTGGGACGGATGGTCCCGGAGGAAGCAGCCCAGGTAGTGAGCAAGCAGAGCAACAGGAGCAAGCGGTACACAGCCGAGTTCAAGCGCGACGCGGTCGAGCTCGCGCTGTCCTCGGACAGGACTGTCACCGAGGTGGCCCGGGATCTCGGCGTCAGCTCCGAGGGGCTGCGGAACTGGGTCAACCAGGCGAAGGTGGACCGGGGCGAGGGCCCGACCGGCGCCCTGACCAGCGCGGAACGCGAGGAGCTGGCCCGGCTGCGGCGGCAGGACCGGGAACAGCAGCAGACCATCGAGCTTCTGAAAAAAGCCGCGGCCTTCTTCGCGCAGGAGACGCTGAAGTAGGCGCCCTGTGCGCCTTCGTCGACGCGGAGAAGGCCACCGAGACGAACCCCGGCGGCTTCAGCGTGGCACTTCTGTGCCGCGTCCTGGGTCTGCCGCGCTCCACCTACTACGCACATGCCGCCACCGCCCCGGCCCGGCGGGTTCGGCAGCGGGCCGAGGAGAGGCTGGTGGGTGAGATCCGGGTGCTGCACGCCGGCTCGCGCGGCGCCTACGGCGTTCCCCGGATCCACGCCGCCCTGGCGCGGGCCGGCCGGGTGGCCAACCGCAAACGCATCGAGCGGCTGATGCGCGAGCACGACATCACCGGCATCACCCGCCGCAGGCGTCGGGGGCTGACCCGGCAGGCCAAGCGGGCCGTGTTCGCCACCGACCTGATCGGCCGGGACTTCACCGCCCCCAGAGCCGGAATGCGACTGGTCGGCGACATGACCGAACTGGTCACCGGGGAAGGGAAGTTGTATCTGGCGACCTGCATCGGCCTGGCCACCCGGGAGGTGGTCGGCTGGGCATTGGCGGACCACCACCGGGCCGAGCTGCCGGTCGCCGCGCTGAGGCTGGCGGCCGGACGCGGACAGTTGGAGGCGGGCTGCATCATGCACACCGACCGCGGCAGCGAGTACACCAGCAGTGAATTCCGGTCTGTGATAAGTGAGTTGGGAATGAGACAGTCGATGGGAAGGGTCGGCTCCTGTTACGATAACGCCGCAGCGGAGAGCTGGTTCGCCCTGTTCAAGGCCGAAATCGGCACCACAGTGTGGGCCACCCGAGCCCAGGCCCGGGCCGACATCTTCCGCTTCATCGAGGTCGAGTACAACCGCACCCGGCACCGCAGGCACCCCCAGCTCGGGTACCTCACCCCATTTGAAACCCGGGCAAGACTGCGGCACGACTTCACCCCCGCAGCGTAGAAACCCGCTGTCCAAGATCAGGGGGAACTTCAGGCCGAAGTCGGTTCGCCACATCCACAACGCCATCTCTGCGGCCTTCGAGACGATCACCGGCACACGGGGGTTGTTGAAGGTCAACCCAGCGCACATCGCGAACCCGTCGACCGGGCGTCAGATCAAGGCTGCGGAGCCGGACTTCACGACCCTCAACGACCAGGAGACGGCGTACTTCCTGGGCGAGATATGGAAGCCGTGCGGCAACAGGGCCTGTGACTATGGGCCGACTCATCACTGCTTGCGGTACGCGCCGCTGTGGACTTCCTACGCGGCCACCTCCTGCCGCCGCAGCGAAGTCCTGGGCTGGATGTGGGACCTCATCAACTGGGGACGAGGGCTCGATTGAACTTGCCTGGGCGGTAGTCGAGGAGGGCAACACCTTCCGGCTGCGCAAGCTCACAAAGGACGGCGACGACAACGCGGTCATCTACGTGGACCAAGCACTGATGAACGTCCTGAAGTGGCAATGGGAGCGCCAGCAGCAGGAGAGGGCCCTCCTCGGTGCGGCCTGGGCGGATCACGGCCTGGTCTTCGCTCGGGACGGGTTCAAGCTCCAGAAGGGGCGGCAGGCGGGCGGCCCGCAGGACCCCGAGAAGGTGTCGGCCCGCTGGCGGACGACCCGGAACCGGCTGCACCTGCCGGGCGACTTCCGGCTGCACGACTGGAGGGCGGAGAAGATCACGAACGATCTCGACGACAAGGAGAACCCGGTGGAGGTCTCCGCCAACGCCCGGCACCACTCGCCGGGCTGCACGATGACGCGCTACGGCCGTCGTCGCGCCGAGGGGGCCAAGAAGCCGGCGGCGTCCAGCGCGAGCCGGATCGGCCTGTTGTCCCTGATCTGACCAGGGAACTTCCGGGGCTGTTGGTCACGTGGTTGGTCACGCCACGGCCCGGAAACGCAAAAAACCCCAGATGGACTGGGGTCTCTGCTGGTGTCCGAGGGGGGACTTGAACCCCCACGCCCGATAAAGGGCACTAGCACCTCAAGCTAGCGCGTCTGCCATTCCGCCACCCGGACTAGGTGTTGTCTTCGCGGGGTGTTCCCCGCGGCGACATGGACAACAGTAGCAAAGATCGCCTGGTAGACCCAAAACCGGGGGCGGTGGGGTGGGCCGGGCTTCGAAAGCGGGGGTGTCCGGGGCCGCACCCTTGGGGTGGGGCGGGTGCTGGGGGAGGATGGCGGGATGGCGCCCGCGGCTCCCGGCCGGGCCGGGGCGGCGCGGGCCGCAGCCGCGCCGGGCGGGCCGAGGTTAGGTGGGAGCGATGAGTGTGGGCAGCGAGCGCGCGGTGACGGCCGAGTCGGAGGTCGCCGAGATCTGCCGTGACCTGATCCGTATCGACACCAGCAATTACGGCGACGGCTCGGGCCCGGGGGAGCGGAAGGCGGCCGAGTACGTCGCCGAGCAGCTCGCCGAGTTCGGGCTGGAACCGCAGATCTTCGAATCGGCGAAGGGCCGCGCCTCCACCGTGGTGCGGATCGAGGGCGAGGACCGCTCCCGTCCCGGGCTGCTGATCCACGGCCACACCGACGTGGTGCCCGCCAACGCCGCCGACTGGACGGTCCACCCGTTCTCCGGCGAGATCACCGACGGCTGCGTGTGGGGCCGCGGCGCGGTCGACATGAAGGACATGGACGCGATGACCCTCGCGGTGGTCCGCGACCGGCTGCGCACCGGCCGCAAGCCCCCGCGCGACCTGGTGCTGGCGTTCCTCGCCGACGAGGAGGCCGGCGGCACCTACGGCGCCCGCTTCCTGGTGGACCGTCACCCCGAGCTGTTCGAGGGCGTCACCGAGGCGATCGGCGAGGTCGGCGGCTTCTCCTTCACCGTGAACGACCAGGCCCGGCTGTACCTGATCGAGACGGCGGAGAAGGGCATGCACTGGATGCGCCTGACCGTCGAGGGCCGCGCCGGGCACGGCTCGATGGAGAACGACGACAACGCCATCACCGAGCTGTGCGAGGCGGTGGCCCGGCTCGGCCGGCACCAGTTCCCGCTGCGCATCACCAAGACCGTCCGGGCGTTCCTGGACGAGCTCTCCGACGCGCTCGGCGTCCGGCTCGACCCGGACGACATGGACGAGACGCTCCGGGTGCTCGGCGGCATCTCCAAGATGATCGGCACCACCCTGCGCAACACCGCCCAGCCCACCATGCTCGGCGCCGGTTACAAGGTGAATGTGATCCCCGGCCAGGCCACCGCGCACGTGGACGGCCGCTTCCTGCCCGGCTACGAGGAGGAGTTCCTGGCCGAGCTGGACAGCGTGCTCGGCCCGCGCGTCAAGCGGGAGAGCCTGCACTACGACAAGGCGCTGGAGACCAGCTTCGACGGTGCCCTGGTCGAGGCCATGCAGACCGCGCTGCGCGCCGAGGACCCGATCGCCCGGGCCGTCCCGTACTGCCTGTCGGGCGGCACCGACGCCAAGTCCTTCCAGGACCTGGGCATCCGCTGCTTCGGCTTCGCCCCGCTCCAGCTCCCGCCGGACCTGGACTTCGCCGGCATGTTCCACGGCGTGGACGAGCGGGTGCCGGTGGACGGCCTGAAGTTCGGCGTCCGGGTGCTGGACCGCTTCATCGACCTGGCCTGACGGCACGCGACGGCACGTAACGGCACGTAACGGCACGTAACGGCACGTGAGGGCACCGGAAATCCCGGAAAATATGAGAAGCAGTCGAGCGTGAGAGATGCCGATCAGCTGTTCGCTTGATCACTTCAACGGGTGAATGTCGGCCCGGCCCCGCATCCCGGGTGCCGGGCCTTCGTTCTTCCGTGTGCAGCCCGGGGGAACGGGCTGGAAACGACCAGGAGGAACAGTCAGATGAAGGTCAAGAAGATCGCTGCCGTCGCCGCCGCCACCGGTGGTCTGGTGCTCGCCGGCGCGGGTGTCGCCTCGGCGCACGGCGGGGCGCACGCGGAAGGCTCCGTGGTCGGCTCCCCGGGCGTGCTCTCCGGCAACCTGATCCAGATCCCGGTGCACGTCCCCGTCAACGTCTGCGGCAACACGATCAACGTGATCGGCCTGCTCAACCCGGCGTTCGGCAACGGCTGCGCGAACTTCTGAAGGGATTGCTGACGGCGTTCCGTCGACGAACGACGGGGCGGCCGACGCCCTGAACTCCCGCCCCCGTACGGCTTCTGCGCCGTACGGGGGCGGACGCGTGTCCGGGGTTGTTAAGGGGCTCCCCGTACGGGTGAACGTCGCGGTTCCCGGAATACCGGAGACCTCACCCGATCGGATGAACTGACTGCAACTGGCTCAACCTTCACCACCGAGGGTCGTTGAACGTAGTGCTGCCGCAATTGCGGCATGGAATTCCGACTATCGGATCGATGAGTGGTCCCGGCTGACGGAATGCCGAATTCATCGGAAGTCGGTTCAGCAATCCACCGGCATCAGTCCACCGGACAGAGAAAACAAGGGGAGTCAATGCGACAGGTCGCCAGGAAAGGCCTCCTCACGGCCATGGCCGCCGGCAGCGTGCTGGCCTCGACCGCGGGCTACGCCCACGCCACTGCCGACGCCCACGGCGTGGCCGCGAACTCGCCGGGCGTCGGCTCGGGGAACGCGGTGCAGGTCCCTGTGGAGCTCCCCGTGAACGCGTGCGGAAACACCCTCAACGTGATCGGCCTGCTCAACCCGGCCTACGGCAACAACTGCGCGAACCACAGCGGCTCCGGCACGGCCGGCACCGGCTCCACCGGCTCGAACAACGGCGGTTCGGGATCCACCGGCTCGAACACCGGCGGCTCGGGGACGTCCGGGACGGGCGCCTCGGCCGGCGGGACGGCCACGAACTCGCCGGGCGTCGGCTCGGGGAACCAGGCGCAGGTGCCGGTCGACGTGCCGGTCAACGCGTGCGGCAACACGATCGACGTGGTGGGCCTCGGCAACCCGGCGTTCGGCAACAACTGCGGCAACCAGGTCGCGCCGCCCGTCGTGCCCCCCACCCCGGTCGTCGAGACGCCGCCGCCGGGCTGCACCCCGCCGAGCGGCGAGTGCACGCCACCGGTCACCCCGCCCGTCACCCCGCCCGTCACTCCGCCCGTCACCCCGCCCGTGGCCCCGCCCGTGACGGAGCGCACCACCCCGCCGGCCACCCACCCCGCGGGCGGCGAGGTCCGGGCCGCCGCGGACAACACCGGCCAGCAGCTTGCCTCCACGGGCGCCTCCGGCCTGGAGATCCTGGCCCCGGCCGGCATCCTGCTGCTGCTCGGCGGCGGCGTGCTGTACCGCCGCTCCCGGGTCCTCGCCCGCCGCTAGAACAAACCCGCCCGGCCCCGGCGGCCGCCGCCGGAAACACCCGCGCCCGGGCCGCCCCGTCGCACGATTCGACGGGGCGGCCCGGGCGCGGGCACGCGCGCTACCAGGTGGAGCGGACCTGCCGGATGATGCGCCGCTTCAGTCGGACCGTCCGGCTGCCGTCGGGATACAGCCGGAGCCGGTCGAGCTCCCAATGCCCGTACTCGGCGTGGTCGGTGAGCAGCTGACGCGCGGCGTTGCGGGACGTGCCGCGTGGCAGACGAAGCGACTGGTACTCGTACTCCGGAAGCCGGACCGGTTTGGTAGGGATCAAGACTTTTCCTCCGCTGCTGTGCTGCCTGCAAGCCTACGGCGCGCCGCCGGCCGGTGGCCGGTTCGGGTCCTTACCGCCCCGGGCGGCAGGACGAGCCTTGCCCGGGGCGGAGCTGACCGTCAATCAGTTTTCCCCTCCGGTAGGGATACCCGCCCCGGGCCGCGCTGATGCGCGGCCGAGGAGTCCCCAACAGGGCCGGAGCGCCCTCGTGAAGCGCGGTGACAGAAAGGGGCGGAACGGACATCCAGGGTGAACTTGCCCGATTTTCAGGGCTGTAGGTGACAACCGCTGTGCGTGTCGTCGCCAGGTGGATATAGCGTCTGCACCATGTCTGATGCCGCGCAGCTGACCATCACCGAGGTACGGGCCGCCGCAGAGGCGGTCAAGGCCGCTATCGACCGCCACCTGCAGGCCGTCTCCAGCTCCACCGAGCCCGGGGATCCGGTCGTCGTGCACGCCTACGAGGAGCTCGCGGCGGCCGCCATTGCCTACGACCAGATCCTTTACGAGGTCTACGACGAGGTCACCCCCTTCGAGATCCCGGGCGACGAGTCCGGGACGGGTTACCAGGGCCCCGAACAGCCCGAGGCGATCAGCGTGCTGATCCGCCGCGACTACCTGATCACCGACCCGAAGCGCCTGCGTGCCCAGGCCGAACGGGTCGACGAGGCGCTCACCCCCGGCGGGGGCAGCGAGGCCGAGGTGACCGCGGCGATCGGCGTGCTGTTCGGCGAGTACGAGCCGGACGAGATCGCCGCCCGGGCCGAGGAGTTCGGCCTTGAGGAGGGCGACTCCACGCTGTGGGTGTCGGCCACCGACCCCGCCGAGCCCGGCGAGTGGCTCCCCGAGCCGTTCGACGGCGCCGACCCGGAGCTGCTGATCTGCCGCTTCGACGTCAGCGAGGTCTACGACGACGAGCTGGACGACTGACGGACCACCCGCCCGACCCGGGAACTCCGAGGGCGAAGGGCCCGGGACGCATCGGCGGCCCGGGCCCTTCGCCGTCCACCCGGCGGCTTCCTGCAGCGGCTTCCTACTGGTCGGTGAGGACCGACCGCAGGCGGGTGGTGCGGTCGGCGGCGGGGCGGTCGGCGACCGCCTGGGCGAGCGCCGGGCCCGCCGCGTGGACCACCGACAGGTGCCGCTCGGCCCGGCCGAACGCCGTGTACACCCACTGCCTGGTCAGCTGCCCGGCCGCGTCCTCCGGCAGTACCACGACCACCGCCGGCCAGCGCCGGCCGACCGCCTGATGGGCCGTCATCGCCCAGCCGTGGCGCAGCTTCGCGGCCTGCTGCGGGGAGAGCGTCAGCCGCCCGCCGTCAGCCAGCTCCAGGTGCAGGCCGGCGGCGTCGCCGTCCAGCACCCGCCCGGGCAGGTTGACGCCCAGCGCGGGGGAGTGCACCACCCGGTCGCCCGGGTCGAAGCCGCCGAACCGGCCCGGGCCGGGGTTCAATCTGGCCTTCGCGGCGGCGTTCAGCGCCCGGGTGCCGGCCGGGCCGCCGTGGCCAGGCGTCAGCAGCACCGTCTGCTCGGACGGGATCGACAGGGCGCGCGGAATGGAGTCGGTGAGCAGCTGCACGGCGCGGTGCACGGCCTCGCCGCCGTCCTTGGCGGTGAGGATCACCACCTCCTTGTCGGGGGCGTCCACCGGCTGGAGCTCGCCGATGCCGATGCCCGAGACCAGCTCGCCGATCGGCCCGAAGTCCGGCGTGCGGGACGCCACCGCCGGGCACGCCTTGGCGGCCAGCAGGTCGGCGAAGAACCGGCCCGGGCCGGCCGACCACAGGCCGCCCGGGTCGCCGGACAGCACCAGCCGGGTGCCGTCCGCGAGCGCCTCCAGCAGCGTGGCGGCGGTCTCCACGTCGAGCAGCGGGGCGTCCAGCACCACCAGCACGTCCAGCGGCAGGGTGCCGTCCACCGCGCGCGGCAGCCGCTCGCCGTACAGCAGTTCGGCCAGGGTGCCGATCCGGTCGGCGGCGGGGGAGCCCTCGGGGAGCAGCGCGGCCAGCGCGTCCCGGCCCTGACCCGTCCAGGTCGCCGCCCAGGCCCGCAGGCCGAGCCCGGCGGCGGCGTGCAGCAGCGCGGCCGGTTCGGCGCGGGCCGACTCGCCGCCGGTGTGCAGCACTAGACCGGACCCGGCGGCGGTGCGCACCAGCTCCTGCGCTGACCGGGACGGCGCGGCCTCGGCCGCCGCCTCCCACGCGGCCGGGCCGGGCTGCTGCACTGGGGCTTCCGCAGCCGCGCCCTCCTCGACGGTCTCCTCGGCAGCGTCCTCGACCGGCTCCTCGTCCGGCGCGAACTCGTCCGTGTCCTCGCCCGGCGCGAAGGTGGACAGCAGCCGGACCAGGCCCTCGCCGAGGCTCTCCTCCGCCAGCGCCAGGCGCTCCAGGGCGAGCAGGGTGCGGACGGGCGGCTCCTCGTCCTCGTCGTGGCTGCCGGGCGGCATCGGCAGCTCCTCCTGGAACGGCATCACCCGCCCGTCCTCCAGCACCGCCTGGAGCGCGCCCGCCGCGTCGGGGACGTGCTGGGCGCGCAGCGCCTCGGAGACCTCGCCGAGCTCCTGCGCGGAGTGCCCGCGCAGCGCGGCCTGCTCCAGCAGCCAGGCCACCAGCGCCTGGGCGCGCCGCGGGTCGCCGGGCTGCGCCTTCGGGCCGAGCAGCCCGCGGGCGAAGCCGTCGGCGTGCTCGGGGCGGACGCCGGGCAGCGAGAGCACCGCCCACGGGTCCTCGCGCAGCTGTTCGGCCGCGTCCTCACCGAGCGCGGCGACCGCGGCGGGGGCGAGCTGCGCGGGCGCGCCGCCGGCCGCCAGCACCTCGGCGACGGCCGTCAGCGCGGCCTGCCGCTGGGCGTCGGCGGTCGGGCCGTCGGCGCGCGGCGCGGCGGACGAGCCGGGGGCGGACGGCTCGTCAGGGCTGCCCGAGCCGCTCCGGCCGACGGCCCGGATCGCTTCGGCGAGGGCGGCGACGGTACCGGCGTGCTGCTCGGCGGCCGGGGCCGGGCTCTCCTCGGGGGTGGTCATGCGGAAGGCTCCTTCAGCGGGCCGGACGGCTACAGCTCCGTCCAGCCCTGGTCCGGGTAGCGGTGCACCGGGGCCGACACGTCGTCCAGGGCAGCGCGGATCTCACTCGGAAGCGTAAGGGCCTCCACCGACAGTGAGGACTGCAGCTGGGCGGCGGTGCGGGCCCCCAGCAGGGCGGCCGACACGCCGGGGCGGTCGCGGACCCAGGCGAGCGCGACCTTCAGCGGCGTGGAGGCCAGACCGTCGGCGGCGGTCGCCAGTGCGTCGACGATCCGGCGGGACGTCTCGCCCAGGTACGGCTTGACCGGCCCGGCGGGGTGCTGGCCGGCGCCGCGCGACTCCGCCGGCACACCGTGCCGGTACTTGCCGGTGAGCACGCCCCGGCCGAGCGGCGAGCCGGCCAGCAGGCCCACCCCGGCGTCCAGCGCGGCGGGCAGCGCCTCGCGTTCGATACCGCGCTGGAGCAGCGAGTACTCGAGCTGGACGGCGGCCAGCGGGGCGCGGCCGGGCGAAGCGCGCTGCCAGGCCGCGGACTTGGCGAGCTGCCAGCCGCTGTACTGGCACACCCCGGCGTACCGGGCCCGGCCGGAGGAGACCGCCAGGTCGAGCGCGTGCAGGGTCTCCTCGGTGGGCGTCGCCGGGTCGTACGCGTGCACCTGCCACAGGTCGACGTGGTCGGTGCCGAGGCGGCGCAGCGAGGCGTCCAGGGCGTTCAGCAGGTGGCCGCGGGAGCTGTTGTGGCGCCCGGAGCCGGGCAGCAGGCCGGCCTTGGTGGCGATCACCAGCTCGGAGCGCGGGATCAGGCCGTCGGTCAGCCGGGACAGCAGGTACTCGGCGCCGCCGTCGGCGTAGACGTCGGCGGTGTCCACCAGGGTGCCGCCGGCGTCCACGAAGGCCTTCAACTGCTCGGCGGCCTCGTGCTCGTCGGTGTCCCGGCCCCAGGTGAGGGTGCCCAGGCCGAGCCGGGAGACCCGCAGACCGGTGCGCCCGAGCTGTCGCTGTTGCATCGCGTCCCTCCGTCAACCCTGCTGCGCCACCCGCGACGGCGCAGGTCGGGGGCGGTGCCCCCCACGTGCGTGAGAGTAGCGGCGAAACCGGTTGCCGCCCGGGACGACCCGCCCGGCCGACAGGCTCAGCAGTACGTCTCGACGAACAGCAGGACGCGGCCGTCGCCGTCGGTGAACTCGTGCGTTTCGTGGATGGGCAGCTCGGCGGCGCCGAACCGGGCCCGCGCCGCCAGCCAGGCGGCCGGGCGATCGTCCGCCCCGAGGAAGCGGGGGAGCCACTGCCCGGCCCGGTCGTCGTAGGCCACTCCCATCGACGTCCGGTCGGCGGTGACGGCGAGCCGCTTGGCCCGGCGAACGTCCAGCGGCCCGCGGGTGAGACGCCAGTGGCAGCCGTCGGCGACGGGCATCGGGTGGCAGGAGACCTCGGGCTTGTCCTCCGGCGGTGCGGGCATGGCCGCCACCAGGTCGGCGAAGGTCGGGGCGGGTGGTCGCTTCCTGGGCATCCGGGCAGCAGTTCAGGGCGGTGTGGGGACAACGTGGCTACCGGCCAGTAGTGTGACCGCCGACACGGGGGCTACTCTCACCGCACCACCTGGACCGGAAGGCAGTGGGCACATGCGACTCGGGATCAACCTCGGCTACTGGGGACTCGGCCTGGACGCCGACAACATCGCCGTCGCCCAGGAGGCGGACCGCCTCGGCTACGCGGTCTGCTGGGCCGCCGAGGCGTACGGCTCGGACGCCGCCACCGTGCTGTCGTACGTCGCCGCGAAGACCGAACGGATCGACGTCGGCTCCGCGATCTTCCAGATCCCGGCCCGCACCCCCGCGATGACCGCGATGACCGCCGCCACCCTCGACACCCTCTCCGGCGGCCGCTTCCGGCTCGGCCTCGGCGTCTCCGGCCCGCAGGTCTCCGAGGGCTGGTACGGCGTCAGGTTCGACAAGCCACTGGCCCGCACCCGCGAGTACGTGGAGATCATCCGCAAGGCGATGTCCCGCGAGCGGCTCGTCCACGACGGCGCCAACTGGACGCTGCCGCTGCCCGGCGGGCCCGGCAAGGCGCTCAAGCTCACCGTCCACCCCGTCCGCGAGCACATCCCGCTGTACATCGCCTCCATGGGCCCGAAGAACCTCGAACTCACCGGCGAGATCGCCGACGGCTGGCTCGGCCTGTTCTTCTCCCCCGAACACGCCGCCCTCTCCGTGGACGCCCTCGCCGCCGGCCGAACCAAGGCCGGCCTCGGTCTGGACGGTTTCGACCTCTGCCCCACCGTCAACATCGCGGTCGGCGACGACATCCACGCCGCCGCCGACACCCTGCGCGACTACACCGCCCTCTACCTCGGCGGCATGGGCAGCAAAGAGAAGAACTTCTACAGTCAGCTCGCCCGCCGGATGGGCTTCGAGCAGGCCGCCGACGAAGTCCAGACCCGCTACCTCGCCCACGACAAGCCCGGCGCCGCGGCCGCCGTCCCGCACGACTTCATCGACGCCACCGCCCTCCTCGGCGACACCGCCCGCATCGCCGACCGCATGCAGGCCTACGCCGCCGCCGGCGTCACCACCTTGACCCTTGCTCCCGCCGGCTGGACGCTCGACGAGCGGATCGCCGCCCTGCGCACGGGAGTTGACGCCCTGGAGCGGGCCGGCCTCGCCTGACGCAGCCGATGGTGCTGTCAGGTGGTGTCCCCGTTCGGGTGCGGAGGGCTGCTGGTGGGTCCGCTCGGATCGCTCGGGTTGTTCCGGCCGCGCGATTCGAGCCAGCGGTGGTACCGTTCGGCCGGGTCGGGCCGGGGTCTCCACTCGGTGATCGGGCCGTGCGATGGGTTCGGAGGGGGAATCGGGCTAGGAGTAAACTTCGGTGGTTCGTAGTATTTGCAGCCCATGCCGTGGGGCCCGGGATCCATAGTCAGATCGCTCATTCTTGTGGGGCCGGTGGGGCCGTGGTAGCTGCTGCCTTCGGAGGCGGCGCCGGGTTTGTTGAATGTCGGTGGGCGGTCCTGGTCCCCGTCCCCGCCGGCGCGGGTGAGGTCGGAGTGCGGGCCGCCGCCGGGGCCGGGCGGGGCGCTATGGTGCTTGGCCGAGGCGGCGCCGGCGTGCAGGCCGGCGCCCGCGCCGCCGGAGAGGCCGGAGCCGAGCAGGCTGGAGGTGTCGACCTTGCCGGTGGTCAGGTACTGGGTGGCGGCGTCGGCGCCGACCCCGGTGGCCGCGCCGATCGCGGCCTTCCCGGGCAGCGACCGCGCGGCGCTGCCCAGGCCGAGCCGGCCGGCCGCGCCGCCCAGCCCCTTGCCGACCAGGTGACCGGAGGCACCGCCGATCGCGCCGGCGAGGGCGTTCTGGCCCAGCTCCTTCAGGTCGATGTTCCGGCGGTGCCCCTCGGCGAGCTCGATGCCCTGGGCGAGCAGGTCGATCGCGGCCATCTGGGCGGCCTGCCTGGCCGCCATCGCCAGCGTCTCCTTCAGCAGCGTCTTCAAAACCGTCGAAACCGCCGTCCTGCCCGCCGCGACGAACGCCGGTATCTGCGCCATCGAAGCACCGGCGGTCACCGGAGCCTCGGCCTCGGCGGTGGCGATCTCGAACGCCAGGATGCCCAGCTGTGCGACGATCTGGATCTTCGCCGTCTCCGCCGCGTTGGCGACCTGCTCCAGCAGGTCGCCCATCCCGTCCAGCGCGTTGACCACACCACCGAGCCGGCCCGGGTCGTCCACGCTGCCCGATCCGACCGAGAACCTGACCCAGTACGCGCCCAGCGCGTCGGCCGCGGCGCCCTGCTGCCCGTCGAGAGCACGCCGAACCGCCGAATCCGCGCCCTGCGCAGCCTCCTTGAGCCCCTCGGCCGCCCGGCGGCAGTGCTCGGCCATCTCCCGCAACCGGTCCTCGTCCGCCTCCGGCCAACGGCAACCCGCCAGCAGGAGCAGGACCCACTGAAGCGGCTCGGGGAGTTCAACGGCCACGGACTGGTACCTCCGACTGCGAACGGTCCACGACGGCGCCCGGCCGCCACCGCGCCCGGAACAAGCCGTCCGGAGAAGCGGGTTCGAGCAGGAGCGAAGGTATCCGGCCCGACCACCCGCGTCCCGGCGGAACCACCGGCAGAAGTACGGGCCGCCGATTCCTGCCGGTGCGCGCCCCGCTGGTATGTTCCTGACGCATCATCCGCCGACGCGCCAACAGAGTCGCCGCCGCGACCCGCGCAGGCGGCCGGCACCACGGTCAGGGGCGCAGTCCTCGAACCGTCCCGGCGCCCGCCGTAAGGAGCCCGTCGTGCCGCTCACCCGCCAGGCGCCGCGCATCGCGCCCGCCGTCCGGCCGTGACCGCCCCCGGCGAGTTCGGCGCACTGCTGCGCCGACTGCGACTGCGCGCGGGCCACAGCCAGGAACACCTCGCGCACGCCGCCGGGCTCGGCGTGCGCACCCTCACCGACCTGGAACGCGGCAGGGCCCGCGGGCCGCAGCGCCGCACCGTCGAGGCACTCACCCGGGCCCTGGCCCTGGACCCGGACGACGCCCGCGCGCTGGAGGCCGCCGCCGCCCTGGGCCGCCCACGCGCCGTGCGCGCGGCGCCACTCGCCGGTACGCTCGCCCTTCCCCGCGACCTGCGGGACTTCACCGCGCGTACCGAAGCACTGGACAGCGTGCGGGAGTTGGCCTCCCACACGGACCACGGCCCGGCCCCCGTCGCCCTGATCACCGGTCAACCGGGCCTGGGCAAGAGCGCGTTCGCCATCCACGTCGCCCACCTGCTCGCACCCGACTACCCCGACGGCCAACTCGGCCTCGACCTGCGCGGCACGGACGAGCGGCCGACCGACCCGCGCGAGGCACTGGCCAGGCTCCTGCGCGCCCTCGCGGTGGACGAGAGCGCCATTCCCCGCAGCACCGAGGAATGTTCGGGCCTGTGGCGCACCCTCACGGCGGACCGCCGGCTGCTCATCCTCCTCGACAACGCCGCGGACGAGGAGCAGGTACGCCCGATGCTGCCCGACCGGGGCAGCTCACTGACCCTGGTGACCAGCAGGCACTCGCTGGCCGGTCTGGAGTCGTCGCACCGGACGGACCTCGGCCTGCTGCGCCGGGAGGAGGCCGTCCGCCTGCTGACCCGCATCCTCGGCGCCGACCGGGTCGCCGCCGAGGAACAGGCCGCCCGCGATCTCGCCGACCTGTGCGGCCGGCTGCCGCTGGCCATCCGGGTGGCCGGCCAACGGCTGGCCGCGCGACCGGCCGAACGCATCGGCACCCTCGTGTCGCACCTCACCGACGAGGAAAGACGGCTGGACGCCCTTCGCGCCGGCAGCCTGGAGGTGCGCGCGGCGTTCGCCCTCTCCTACCGCCGCCTCGCGCCCCCCGCACGCACACTGCTGCGTCGCGCCGCGCTCGCGCAAGGACCGGACTTCAGCGCCCACACCCTCGCCCTGCTCGCCGACCTGCCCCTGCGCCGAGCACGGCAACTGGCCGAGGACCTCGAACAGCAGGGACTGCTGCAAGCCACCCCGCAGCCGGACCGCTACCGCTTCCACGACCTGCTGCGCCTGTTCGCGGCCGAGCAGCTCGTCGAGGAGGACGACCCTGCCGCGATCGAACGGATCCGGTCGCAGGCCGCCCGCCGGCTACTGGCCCGGGCCGAGGCCGCCGCCGCGCACTTCGACGCTGAACACGACCGCCCCGCCGTGCGCGATCCCGACCCGTCCACCGCACCGACCGACGCCGGACAGGCCCGCGCCTGGCTGGAGGCCGAACGGGAGCAGTGGCTGTGGGCCCTGCGGCACGCCCACGACCGCGGGCTGCACCGCGAGGTCGTGGACACCGCCGAGGCCATGCACTGGTTCTCCGACCGCACCCAGCACTGGGAGCAGTGGACCGAGGTGTTCGAGCTGTCGGCGGCATCGGCCGAAGCCATCGGCTCGCGCGCCGAGCAGGCCGCCCACCTCAACTACCTGGCCTGGGCGCACAACCTCCGCACCTACGACCACCAGCGGGCACTGGAGACCGCCGACCGGGCCCTCGCCGCCGCGCTCGCCGCCGGAGACCGCCTGCAACAGGGCTGGGCCCTCGGCTACGGAGCCGGAGCCCTGCACCGCCTGGGCCGCACGGAGGAGGCCACCGCCCGGATGCGGTCCGCCGCCGACTGCCACCAGCACAATCCCGACCCGCGCAGCCGGCTCGCGGAAGTGAGCGCCTGGAACGCCCTCGGCACCCTGCTGCGCGACGCGGGCGAAGCCGGAGAGGCGCTCACGGTCCACCGCCGCAGCGAAGCCATCTGCCACGCCGGGATCCCCGGCCAGACCCCCACACTCCACACCGTCTACCTCGCCATCACCGAGCACCAACTCGGCTGCGACCTGGCCGCCCTGACCCGCTGGAGCGAAGCCGAGCCGCCGCTGCGCCGGGCGCTGGCCGCGTTCGAGTCGCTCGACATGCCGGCCTGGAGCGAGCCCGTCCGGCTCGACCTCGCCGTCGCCCTGCACCACCAGGGACGCCGCGACGAGGCCCGGGCCGCGCTGACCACGGCCCATCGCGCGCTCGTCGGCCTCAACCACCGGCGCCACACCGAAGCGGCCGACCTGCTGCACAAGTCGGCCACCGAACCTGCGGGCTGAACCCCCGAAAGCGAGGATGGCGAAGGTCGAGGTGGAACGAGTTCCGCACCATGGCAGTCGCGGTGGCGCTCGCGCTGGTCATGGGTCATCGCCACCACCACCGGCCTGGCGGTGGCAGTGCTGTGCCTCGCGCCCTTCGCCGTGGGCGCTCTCGTCCTGCGCAGGGATGCGGTGCTATCCGTCGAGCATCTTGAAGGCCCCGGCATCGAACCCGGTCGGCTTGAACGACCACTTGGCCACCTCGACGTACGTGACGATGCAGTGGTCGCCCTTGAAGACCTCGATCGGCCAGCCGCGGAAGTTGTAGACGGAGCGGGCGGGCACTTCGTCGGCGCTGGCCGCGTCCATGCAGCGGCCGAAGTACTCGGGTGCCCGGGTCCACATTTTGCCGGTGTAGTCGCTGTTCTGGTAGAAGCAGGTCTTGTTGAACGGGCAGACCGGTGCCATGCGGAACCTCAGTAGGTCCGAGTGGAGATTTCCCGTTCCGGTGTCGGGCGGGTAGACGGAATTGGGCGGCCCGGAGCAGTCGGTGTTCTTGTATGCCTCAAGCTGGAAGCGGGTCTGGTTCCAGAAGGACAAGGTCCTGGAGCGGGTTCCGTCGCGCCAGTTGGACTGGAACTCGAAGCACCGCCCCATGGGCAGGCCCTCCCGCCTGAACTGGCCCTGGAAGTCCTTCTCGGACCAGAAGCACATTCCGACATCGGGGCAGACGTCGTTGGCCGCGTGGGCGGGCGACGAAATCGCCGGCAGGGTGGCGGCCAGCAGGAGCACTGTGGTGGCGGCTGCGCGATGAATCGCTGACGTACGCATGCACATCCTTGCGGTCGCAGGGGTGAAAGTGATCCGTCTGCATGGTAGGGGGTCGGCGAACCGAATTCGCGAAGAAATTGATAAGTAGTTAATTACCACTTTAGCGGGAATGATTTAATGCCTTGCCGATTGTCGCGTATGCGTGGTCTCCGATGAAGGCGCGCTCGCTTGCGGCGCATTCATGACTTCCTGTGTTCACTCCAGTACATTCGGCGGCGGCCTCTCTTTTTCGGGCAAATCGGTGCCGACTGCCAAAAACTCTGGAGGAATCGTGGCGCGCTTCCGTACCCGTCTGACGCTGATCGGCTCGGCCGCAGCGCTTGCCGCCGGCGCTGTCGTCCCCGCGCAGTTCGCCGGGGCGCAACCCGCCGCCGCCGTAGACCGGCAGTGGGTCGCCCTGGGTGACTCGTACACCGCCGGGGTCATCCCCGCCGCCGGCGACGTCTTCGAGATCCCCCGGGACGGCTGCGAGCGCACCGACCAGTCCTACCCGCAGGTCATCGACCGTGACCTCGGCTCGCTCGTCGAGCTGACCAACGTCAGCTGCGGCGCAGCCACCATCGCGAACGTCACCGACGAAGCCCAGGAGCCGCTCGGCCGTCACCTGCCGCCGTTCTCCGAGGATCCGGACTACCCGTTCCCCCCGGTCCCGCCGCAGTCCGCGGCAGTGGGCCCGAACACCGACGTCATCACCGTCGGCGTGGGAGGAAACACCCTCGGCTTCGGTGAGTTCGTCACCAAGTGCGCGGAGCTGGGTCAGGGGAGCGGTGGCGTGGGCACCCCGTGCAAGGACGAACTGGCCGCCGGTATCCCGGCCCGGTTGAACAAGGTGCGCGAGCAGTACGACCGAATGCTCGCCGTGCTTCACGAGCGAGCCCCGCACGCGAGGATCCTGACCGTCGGCTACCCCACTGTCGTTCCCAAGGACACCTCCAAGTGCCGCTACAACGACCTGTCCCAGTTCGGCTCGGTCACCCAGGGGGACTTGGACTGGCTGCGCCAGGACGTTCTGGAACCCCTCAACAGGACCATTGAGAAGTCGACCGGCACACAGAAGACGGCGAGCTTCGTCAACCTCTACGACTCCTCGCGGGACCACAGCGTCTGCGACTCCGGCAAGTGGGTGGAAGGCTTCATCACTCCCCCCGACCAGCTGTCCCTCGTGCACCCCAACGCCCGCGGCCACCGCAACGCCGCCGACCACGTCGAAGACGCGATGCTGAACGCCCTCGGCTGACCCGCACCCGATCTCCGTGCAGCGGTGGCGCCCGCCGTACGGTCGGCCTTCTATCGCGCTTCAGTTCCGTTTCTCAGCAGATCTCCAATGGATCACTCGAACTGCTGACCGTGGCTGTACGGGGTGACCGCGACGGGCAATGCTCGGGTCGGCATTGACCCGCACGAAACGGAGACCGACATGGCCGAGGACGACGAGGTGACCTACCAGGTCACGTCCAACGACGAAGAGCAGTACTCGCTCTGGCCCGCGGGCCGGGAGCTTCCGCCCGGCTGGAAGGCCGCGGGCAAGACCGGCACCAAGGAGGAGTGCATGGCCTACATCAAGGAGGTGTGGACGGACATGCGCCCCCGTTCCCTGCGGGAGTCGATGGGCTAGGCACAGCTGCCCCGGGGCGCGCGAGAACCGCCGGCCCGACACTCGCCCCGGTCAGGCCCTTCGGAGCCTCGCCGGGGCGAAGTGCTGCCTCCTGGCGGGGGGGGGGGGTCGTCCAGCCGCCGGGCCGCCCGGGCGCTCGACGGGCGGATCGCCGTGCGGCGCACGGGAGGTGACGCCCCGGAGAGGCCGGGTCCGGCCCTGGACGGATCGAACACCGGCCCTCGAACAACGAGTAAAGGTGCTGGCAAGAAAGCGTTTTGACGGGGTAAGTGGTTCCGATACGATCACCCGCGTTCGCCGCCGTGGCAGTGCGCTCCGGCGAAGGGCGACGCACCTCTGAACCACTGTTCCTTGGGGGACCCTTGAGCATACGCCGTTCGATCGCCACCGCCGTCTTCGTTGCCGCGGTCTCCGCTCCGACCGTCCTCGGCTCCACCCCCGCCCTTGCCGACAGCGCGCCCGCCCCCACCGGCCAGTCTCAGCCGGACGCGCCCGTTGCCGATGTCCCGGCGGCGGACGCCCCGGCGGAGACCGGCCCCGCCACGCCCGCGCCCTCCACCGTCATCTCGCCGGAGGAGGAAGCCGAACTGCGGGCCCGGCTGGCCAAGGTGATCGAGGAGCCGGGGCACAGCCGGTACTTCTACGAGCACGCCAAGGCGGCGATGGCCGGCACGGCCGAGGACGTCAAGCACTTCCTGGACGTCGAGATGGCGCAGATCATCCGCAGCGACAAGCGCGTCCGGGTCTCGCAGATCCTGGAGCAGGCCACGCCGGGCAGCCGCCTGGCGGAGGCCGCGAGCAAGGCGCTGGACGGCGACGACGCGGCGATCGACCACTTCCTGGAGGTCGAGGCCCCGAGGCTGCTCGCCAACGACCGCTGGTGGAAGGTGCTCCACCAGCTGGTCCGGCCGGGCAGCTCGCTCACCATCACCGAGGCTGCCGCCCAGGTGCTGAGCGCGGACGACGCCGAGGCCTTCCGGTCCGACCTGAAGAACGTCAGTGACGACGACGCCCGGCTGTGGCTCTCCCAGGCCATGTCGCTGGGCGGGCCCGAGGTCCGGAAGGCCGCCGGTGAGGCCCTGGACGCGAACACCTCCGAGGCCTTGCACACCTTCCTGCTCACCGGCCTGGCCGAGGCCCAGGCCCGGGACACCGCCAACGCCCAGCAGACGGGCGGCGGCAACAACGGCGGCGGCAACAGCGGCAACACCGGCGGCAACAACGGCGGCGGCACCGGCGGAAACGACGGCAACACCGGCGGCACCGGCAACACCGGCGGCGGCACCACCCCGAACCAGGGCGGCCAGGGCGGCGGCACCACCGTCACCCCGGCGTCCGACACGACCCAGACCGGCACCGGCACGGGTACCAACACCTCCGGTACCAACACCTCCGGTACCAACACCTCCGGCACGGGCACCTCCGGCACGGGCACCCTCGCCTCCACCGGTGTCGACGCCCCGCTCGGCACCCTGGCCGCCACCGGCGCGGCCTCCGTGGCCCTCGGCAGCGCCCTGGTGGCCGCCCGTCGCCGCCGCCAGCGGCAGGCCTGACGCTCCGCCTGTCGAACGTTCGGGTCGGCCCGGCCCCGCAGCACCCCCCTCGCGGCGTCGAACAGTAGGTAAAGGAAAAGGCAAGAAAACCCCGCAGTGGGCAAGTGGTTTCGATACGATCACCTCGTCCGTCGCCGTGACAGCGCGTCACAGCGGCGGACGACGCGTCTTATGGAGCGCTGTTCCTTGGGGGGAACCTTGAACATTCGCCGTTCGATCGCCACTACCGTCCTCGTCGCGGCGGTCTCCGTCCCGACCGTCCTCGGCGCCACCCCGGCCCTGGCCGACACCACGCCCGCGCCCGCCGCGCAGTCACAGTCGGCCGCCGGGTCCGTGCTCTCCTCCGACATCACGCCGGAGGAGGAGATCGAGCTGCGGGCGCGGCTGGCGGCAGTGATCGCGGAGCCCGGGCACAGCCGGTACTTCTACGAGCACGCCCAGGCGGCGATGGCAGGCACGGCCGAGGACGTCAAGCGCTTCCTCGAGGTCGAGATGCCGCAGATCATCCGCGACGACAGGCGCGTCAAGGTGGCCGTGATCCTCTCCAAGGCCACGCCCGGCAGCCCGATCGCGGCGGCCGCGAACAGGGCGCTGAGCGGCGGCGACGCGGAGATCGACTACTTCCTCGACGTCGAGTACCCGCAGCTCCTCGACGACGAGCGCTGGCGGAAGGTGATCGACCGGCTGATCCGGCCGGGCAGCTCGCTCACCCTCACCGAGGCCGCCACCCAGGCGCTGAGCGCGGACGACTTCGCGGCGTTCCAGGCCGGCCTGGACACCATCGGCGACAGCGACATCCGGGTGCGGCTTGCCCGGGCCATGTACCTCGGCGGCCCCGAGGTCAAGAAGCTCGTCAACGAGGCCCTGAGCTCGAACGACTCCGCGTTCCTGCGCCACGTCCTGCTCGTCGGCCTGGCCGAGGCCCAGGCCCGCGACGCCGCCAACGGCTTCTGAGTCGGCCGCGGCAGTCCCGACGATCGGCCCGAAGGCCCGGCACCCCCGCCGGGCCTTTCGGCCTTCGGTGGGTGCGCCTACAGCCAGCCCGCGCGTTTGAACAGGCGGTGCAGGACGACACAGACGCCGCCCATCACGGCCAGCGCGGCGGGGTAGCCCCAGGGCTGGCTGAGTTCCGGCATGTGCTCGAAGTTCATGCCGTAGATGCCGGCGATCATGGTGGGGACGGCGGCCAGGGCGGCCCAGGCGGAGATCTTCCGCATGTCGTCGTTCTGCTGGACGCTGACCTGGGCGAGGTTGGCGGAGAGGATGTCGGAGAGCAGCCGGTCCAGGCTCTCCACCACCTCGTTGACCTTGGCCAGGTGGTCGGCGACGTCCCGGAAGTAGGGGCGCAGTTCGGCGGGGACGAAGGGCACCCTGACCTCGCCGACGGCGGTGCCGGTCCGGGTGAAGCGCAGGGCGGGCTCCATCAGCGGGTAGGTGGCCTTGCGGAAGTTCACCACCTGCCGTTTGAAGGCGTAGATGCGCTCGGCGGCGCCGCGGACCCGGCCGGGGGAGAAGATCTCGGCCTCCAACTCGTCCAGGTCCGTCTGGAGTTCGGTGGCCACGTCGAGGTACTGGTCGACCGCCATGTCGCAGATCGCGTAGAGCACGGCGGCGGGGCCGTGGGCGAGCAGTTCGGGCTGCTTCTCGAGGTCGGCCCGCAGGTCCTTGAGGGGGCTCTCCGGCCCGTGGCGGACCGTCATCACGTACGAGTCGCCCAGAAATATCATCAGCTCGCCGATGGAGACCGACTCGTCCTTCGGGTGGTACCCGGCGGTCTTCAGAACGGTGAACACCGAGTCCTGGTAGATGTCCACCTTCGGGCGCTGATGCGCCGTCAACGCGTCCTCGACCGCCAGCGGGTGCAGGCCGAACTCGTCGACGGCATGGTCGAATTCGGCCCTCGTCGGGTCCGCCAGGCCGATCCACACGAAGCCGTCGCCGGACGCTCGGACCGCCTCCAGCGCGTCCGAGAAGTCCTCCGGTCCCTCGGTGCGCCGCCCGTCCCGGTAAGTGCCGCAATCCACGATCATGCCCGCCATTGTGACCCGAACCCCCGGGCCGCCGGGAGGGGTGCACCCCGTACGCTTGCGGTATGCCCACCCTGCTGCTCGTGCGCCACGGCCGCTCCACCGCCAACACCGCCGGAATCCTGGCCGGCTGGACGCCCGGCGTCGACCTGGACGACACCGGCCGCGCGCAGGCCGCCGCCCTGCCCGAACGGCTGGCCGGACTGCCCGTCGCCCGCCTGGTCAGCAGCCCGCTGGAGCGCTGCCGCCAGACCCTGGAACCGCTGGTCGCCGCCCGCCCCGAACTCGGCCCGCCCGACCTCGACGAGCGGCTTGGCGAATGCCACTACGGCGACTGGACCGGCCGCCCGCTGTCCGAACTCGCCGACGAGCCGCTCTGGCGCACCGTCCAGGACCACGCCTCGGGCGCGGCCTTCCCCGGCGGCGAATCGCTGCGCACGCTCAGCCACCGCACCGTGGACGCCGTCCGCGAGTGGAACGAGAAGATCGCCGTCGAACACGGCCCGGACGCGCTCTGGGCGGTCGCCACCCACGGCGACGTGATCAAGGCGATCGTCGCGGACGCCCTCGGCCTGCACCTCGACCACTTCCAGCGGATCTCCGTCGAGCCGTGCTCCGTCACCGCGATCCGCTACACCCCGAACCGCCCGTACCTGCTGCGCCTCGGCGACACCGGCACCCTGGCCTCGCTCGCCCCGCGCCCGCACGGCCACTCGGTCGGCGACGACGCGGTGGTCGGCGGCGAGACCGGCACCGTCTGAGCCCGGCCGGGCCGGCACCGCTCGGCGGCGACGCCGGCACCGTCTGAGCCCGGCCGGGCCGGCACCGCACCAGCCCCACCGTCCCCACCGGGAATCCGCGCCACCCGCGCCCCACGGCAGGCCCGTTTGGCCGTAGGGTGAGAGGCGAGAAGACCGCACACCCCCGTACCGGAGCGAGCAGCGTGTCCCGTCAGGTCCACTTCTACGACCAGCCCGAGCGGTTCGTGGCCGGCACCGTCGGCCAGCCCGGCGCCCGGGCGTTCTACCTGCAGGCCTCCTCGCGCGGCCGGATCACCAGCGTCCTGCTGGAGAAGGCCCAGGTCGCCGCCCTCGCCGAACGCATCGAGGAAGTCCTCGACGAGGCGCTGCGGCGCAGCGGCGGCGACGCCTCCATCCCGGCCGCCGCGCCCGTCGACCTGCTCGACGCCGCCCCGCTCGACCTGCCGCTGGAGCAGGAGTTCCGGGTCGGCACCATGGCCCTCGCCTGGGACGCCCGCGAGGAGTGCCTGGTGATCGAGGCGCAGGCGTACGTCGAGGAGTCCGAGGACGAGGACGAGATCGAGGTCTTCGACGACGAGAACGGCCCCGACCTGCTGCGGGTGCGGCTCAGCGGCGCGATGGCCCGGGTGTTCGCCAAGCGCGCCCTCGACCTGGTCGAGGCGGGCCGCAAGCCCTGCCCGTTCTGCAACCTGCCGCTCGACCCCGAGGGCCACCTGTGCCCCCGCGCGAACGGCTACCGGCGCTGAACGAGCAGCGCGCCGTGGAAGCCCCCGGCACCGACCCGGCCACCAGCGCCGCACTGGCCGCCGACACCCCCGCCGCCCTCGCCCTGCTGCGCGAGGGCGCGCTGGCCGTCCACGGCCGGGTCACCGACGCCTCCAACGCCGTTCTCTACTGCACCGCCACGCTGGACGGCGTCACCGCCCCCTGCGTGTACAAGCCCGTCGCCGGCGAACGCCCGCTGTGGGACTTCCCCGACGGCACCCTGGCCGGCCGGGAGATCGCCGCCCACGAGGTCTCCGCCGCCACCGGCTGGCAGCTGATCCCGCCGACCGTCCTGCGCGACGGCCCGGCCGGCCCCGGCATGGTCCAGCTGTGGATCGAACCCGACCCGGACGCCCCCGAACTCCTCGACCTCCAGCCCCTGGACGGGCCCGCCGACGGCTGGCTCCCCATCGTCCGCGCCGAGGTCGACGCCGGACGCCAGGCCTGGCTGGTGCACCGCGACGACGAACGGCTGCGCCGGCTCGCCGTGCTGGACGCCGTCCTCAACAACGCCGACCGCAAGGGCGGCCACTGGCTGCCCGCCGCAGACGGCCGGATCTACGGCATCGACCACGGCGTCACCTTCCACACCGAGCCCAAACTCCGCACCCTGCTGTGGGGCTGGGCCGACCGCCCGCTCACCGCCGAGGCCCTCGACGTCCTCGGCAGGCTCGCCACCGACCTCGACGGCGCCCTCGGCGAGCGGTTGCGCCCGCACCTGACCCCCGTCGAACTCGACGCGCTGCGGGCCCGGACCGGCGCGCTGCTGGCCTCCGGACGGCATCCGCTGCCGTCGGCTGACTGGCCGTCTATTCCCTGGCCGCCGGTCTGATACCGATCCGAAACAGAGAACAAGCGGAATCAAGCCGATCATGCCAACAGGTTGGTCTTTCAAATCAGTGCACGGTTAGAGTCGGTGCCATGCATGCCTGGCCCACTTCCGAGGTTCCCGCCCTGCCCGGTCAGGGGCTTCCCCTGCGCATTTACGACACCGCCACGAGCAGTGTCCGAGAGGTCGTTCCCACCGGCCCGACCGCCCGGCTCTACGTCTGCGGCATTACCCCTTACGACGCGACCCACCTGGGCCACGCAGCCACCTACAACACCTTCGACCTGGTCCAGCGGGTCTGGAAGGACGCCGGCCACGACGTCCTGTACGTCCAGAACGTCACCGACGTCGACGACCCGCTCCTGGAGCGCGCCGTCGCCACCGGCCAGGACTGGACCGAACTCGCGGCCCGCGAAACCGCGCTGTTCCGCGAGGACATGACCGCGCTGCGGATGCTCCCGCCCGCGCACTACATCGGCGCCGTCGAATCCATCCCGTGGATCGTCCCGCTGGTGCAGCAGCTGCTCGCCTCCGGCGCCGCCTACGAGGTCGACGGCGACATCTACTTCTCCGTCGAGTCCGACCCGCACTTCGGCGAGGTCTCCGGGCTCACCCGCGAACAGATGCTGCCGATCTTCGCCGAACGCGGCGGCGACCCCGAGCGCCCCGGCAAGAAGAACCCCCTCGACGCGCTGCTCTGGCTCGCCGCCCGCCCCGGCGAACCCGCCTGGGACACCGAACTCGGCCACGGCCGGCCCGGCTGGCACATCGAGTGCGTCGCCATCGCGCTCAAGTACCTCGGCATGGAGTTCGACCTCCAGGGCGGCGGCAGCGACCTGTCCTTCCCGCACCACGAGATGGGCGCCTCGCACGCCCAGGTCGCCCTCGGCACCCACCCCTACGCCCGCGCCTACGTGCACGCCGGGATGGTCGGCCTCGACGGCCACAAGATGTCCAAGTCCCGCGGCAACCTGGTGTTCGTCTCGGCCCTGCGACGCGACGGCATCGACCCCGCCGCGATCAGGCTCGCGCTGCTCGCCCACCACTACCGCAGCGACTGGGAATGGACGGCCGAGGACCTCGACACCGCCCTCACCCGCCTCGCCACCTGGCGCGCAGCGGTCTCCCGCCCCGACGGCCCCCCGGCCACCGCACTGCTCGCCGAGCTCCGCGAGGCCCTCGCCAACGACCTCGACGCCCCTGCGGCCCTCGCCGCGGTGGACCGCTGGGCGGCGACCGCCCACGCGGACGGCGGCGAGGACACCGGCGCCCCGGGCCTGGTCTCCCGCGCGGTCGACGCGCTCCTGGGCGTAGCCCTGTAGAAGGCAGGTGGGTGCGAAGACAGGGGCGCGTGGGGGCACCTCCCAGCCCCCTAGGGCTGGGGGAGAACTGCGCGAAGCGGAAGGCACCCAACAGTCAGATCGGCCCGAGGACAGAACCACCGTCCTCGGGCCGATCCGCTGTGCGGCTACTCGTCTTCCTCGTCCTTGGGCCGTTCCGTCGCGTGCCCAGTGATGGGCTTCTCGCCCTTCGGCCCCTGGTTCTCGCGGCGCCGCAGGTACCTCTCGAATTCGCGGGCGATCGCGTCCCCGGATGCCTCCGGCAACTCCGCGGTGTCCTGCGCCTCTTCCAACTGCTGCACGTACTCCGCGACTTCGGAGTCCTCCGCGGCGAGCTGGTCGACGCCGAGCTGCCAGGCGCGGGCGTCGTCGGCGAGTTCGCCCGGGGGGATGCGGAGGTCGAGGAGGTCTTCCAGCTTGTTGATCAGGGCCAGGGTGGCCTTGGGGTTGGGCGGCTGGGAGACGTAGTGCGGGACGGCGGCCCAGAAGGTGACGGCGGGGACGCCGGCGTGGGCGCAGGCCTCCTGGAGGACGCCGACGATGCCGGTGGGGCCCTCGTAGCGGCTCTCTTCGAGGTCGAGGCTGCGGGCCACCGTCGCGTCGGAGGTGACACCGGAGACCGGGACCGGCCGGGTGTGCGGGGTGTCGCCCAGCAGCGCGCCCAGGACGACGACCAGTTCGACGCCCAACTCGTGGGCGAAGCCGAGCAGTTCGTTGCAGTAGGAGCGCCAGCGCATGCTGGGCTCGATGCCGCGGACGAGCACCAGGTCGCGCGGCTTGGGCTCGGTGACCCGGACCACCGAGAGTCTGGTGGTGGGCCAGGTGATCCGGCGGACTCCGCCGTCGAGCCAGATGGTGGGCCGGTTGACCTGGAAGTCGTAGTAGTCCTCGGCGTCGAGCGCGGCGAACACCTTGCCGCCCCAGGTCTCGTCGAGGTGTCCGAGCGCGGCGGAGGCCGCGTCGCCGGCGTCGTTCCAGCCCTCGAAGGCGCAGATCATCACCGGGTCGATCAACTCGGGCAGGTCTTCCAGCTCGATCACCCGGCATCTCCCTCCGTGCGTGGCGGGGGCACTGCCGCCCCCAGGTCCCTACCTGCCCAGCCTACGGGCTTTGAATGCCACCCGTGGCCGGGCAAGGGGCCCAAGCGTACGCCGTGAGCGGACGGGCACCGGGTCTCAGTCGACGGGTTCGGCGCAGGCGATGGTCGGGTTCATGGCGAGGGTGCCGGGCGGGGCGGGGATGGTGAAGGAGACGGTGGCCTCCTCGGGACAGGTGTGCTCGGTGCTGCCCTTGAGGCTGACGGTCTGCTTGACGTACTCCTTGTCGACCTTGTACTCGGGCTTGTGGTCGCCCTTCCCGTCGCAGCGTGTCTCGGCGACGCTGTCGGAGCCGCTGGCGCTCTTGACGGCGTAGACGCAGTCGCCCACGACGATGCCCACTCCGCCGCCACCGCCGGGGTCGCCCGGGTGCGGGTCGTGCAGGTTGCGCAGGCAGGCCCAGGCCGACTTGTTGCGGGCGACGTTGGTGAGCGCGTTCTGGGTGAGGTCGAGGGCGACGTCGGTGCCGTCGGGGCAGTCCGCGCCGTGCGGGAGGGCGGCGGCGACGCCGGTCAGGGTGCCGCTGCGCTTGGTGACCTTGGCCTCGGCGTTCGGGCTGTCGCAGGGCACCATCTCGTAGTGCGAGGTGGTGCCGCTGCCGCCCGGGTTGAGGGCGCGGGCGCATTTGCCCTCGGCGAAGTACGAGTCGTCGAGCTGCGGGGTCGACGGGGTACTGGCGGCGGGGGTCGGGGCGGTGGTCGAGACGGTGGGGGAGGGGCTGGGCGGCGGTGCGGCCTTGGCGTGCTTGGCAGGTTCGCAGCCGACCAGGAGCAGGCCGGCGGTGAGCAGCGCCAGTCCGGTTCCGGCGGTGCGCAGGAGTGTGCGGGGCATATGGTTCCTCCGTGCCCGAGTGGTGTGCGGCGGGCGGCGTTGCTGCCCAACCCGCCTGGAAATGCCGGGCTTTGGTCAACGCTACCTTGACGGGCCGTCAGGTCGGCGGGGGGATCTCCGCCGTGGTCGGCGCGCCCGTTCGCGGTTCCCCGCCCGAACCACCAGGCTGATCCGCAGAGATGGTTCCGTCTATCGGATTTACCGTTCTGCGAGGGGAGAAGGCCATGAAGGCAGCTGTGGTCCGGGACTTCACCGAGCCGCTGGAGATCGAGGAACGTGAGGTGCCGACCCCGGCGCCGCACCAGGTGCTGGTCAGGATCGAGTGCTCCGGCCTGTGCCACACCGACATTCACGCCGCCCGCGGCGACTGGCCGGTCAAGCCGTCCCCGCCGTTCGTGCCCGGCCACGAGGGCGTGGGCATCGTGGAGGCGGCCGGTTCGAACGTCCGGCACGTCGAGGTCGGCCAACGGGTCGCCATCCCGTGGCTGGCCGACGCCTGCGGACGCTGCGACTACTGCGTCACCGGCTGGGAGACGCTCTGCCTGTCCCAGCACAACTCCGGCTACTCGGTGGACGGCGCCTACGCCGAGTACGCCCTCGCGCACGGCGACTACGTGGTGCCCGTCCCCGACGGCGTGGACCCGATGGACGCCGCCCCGCTGTCCTGCGCGGGCGTCACCACGTACAAGGCGGTCAAGCTGGCCGGCGCCCGGCCCGGCACCCGGGTGCTGATCTCGGGCATCGGCGGCCTCGGCCACCTCGCGCTCCAGTACGCGCGGATCTTCGGCGCCGAGACCGTCGCGGTGGACATCACCGACGACAAACTGAAGCTCGCCGAGGACCTCGGCGCCGACCACGTCATCGACGCCCGCACCCAGGACGTCGCGCAAGAGGTGCACAAGCTCGGCGGCGCCGACGCCGCCGTCTCACTGGCCGTCAGCAACGCGTCCTTCCGCGCCGCCTACGACTCGCTGCGCCGCGGCGGCACCCTCGTACTGGTCGCGCTTCCCGCGGAGGGCGAGCTGACGCTGCCGGTGTTCGAGACGGTGCTGAACGGCACCAAGGTGATCGGCTCGATCGTCGGCACCCGGCAGGACCTCGCGGAGGTGTTCCGGCTGCACGGGCTGGGCCGCACCAAGGTGATCCGGGAGACCCGCAAGCTGGAGGACGTCAACTCCTGCTTCGAGGACGTGCTCGCGGGCAGGGTCTCGGCCCGCTTGGTGTTCGACCTGCGCTGACCCCAGCGGCGGAGAGGGGGACGGGATACCCGTCCCCCCCGACGACACCGCGTCAGGCAGAAGCCCGCCCGGTCATCAGGGCGGTGATCTCCGCGGCGAGTTCCGGGCCGAGCTCGCCCCAGCCCTCCTTGTAGCCGTACACGCCGGCCAGGGTGCGGGCCTCGTAGTCGCCGTTCAGTACCTCGATGTCCTCGGCGGTGATCAGCGACGGGTGGGCGACGCCGAGCGCCGAGGAGACCTTCGTCAACTCCTTGCGCAGGGTGCGCAGGTAGACCGCCGCCCGGGCCGACTTGGAGACCGGGTCCACGCCGCGGGCCAGCCACGGGTTCTGGGTGGCGATGCCGGTCGGGCACTTGTCGGTGTGGCACTTCTGGGCCTGGATGCAGCCGATCGACAGCATCGCCTCGCGCGCCACGTTGATCATGTCGGCGCCCAGCGCGAACGCCACCGCCGCGTTCTCCGGCAGGCCGAGCTTGCCGGAGGCGATGAACGTCAGCTCGTCGGTCAGCCCCAGCTCCGCGAAGGTGCCGTAGACCCGGGAGAAGCCCATCCGGAACGGCAGGGACACCGAGTCCGCGAACATCCGCGGCGCCGCACCGGTGCCGCCCTCGCCGCCGTCGATCGTCACGAAGTCGACGCCCCGGTCGCCGCGCGCCATCCGCTCGGCCAGCTCCTGCCAGAAGTCCAGCTCGCCGACGGCGCTCTTGATGCCGACCGGCAGGCCGGTCTCGGCGGCCAGCAGCTCGACGAAGTCCAGCATCGAGTCCACGTCGCCGAACGCCGAGTGCCGCGACGGCGAGGCGCAGTCCTCGCCCACGGGTATGCCGCGGATCTTCGCGATCTCGGGCGTCACCTTCGCGCCCGGCAGCATGCCGCCCAGGCCCGGCTTGGCGCCCTGCGACAGCTTGATCTCGATCGCCCGGACCGGCGCCCCCGCCACCACGTCCTTGAGCTTGTCGAGGTTGAAGGTGCCGTCCTCGTTGCGGCAGCCGAAGTACGAGGTGCCGAGCTGGAGCACCAGGTCGGCGCCGTTGCGGTGGTACGGCGACAGGCCGCCCTCACCGGTGTTGTGCATCGCGCCGGCCTGCGCCGCGCCCTTGTTCAGCGCGGTGATGGCCGCGCCGGAGAGCGAGCCGAAGCTCATCGCGGAGATGTTCACCACGCTGCCCGGCCGGAACGCCTTGGCCCGCCCGCGCGGCCCGCCCAGCACCTTGGCCGACGGCAGCGGCGCCTGCGGGTCGTGCCCGTCCGGCAGCGGCCCGGCAAAGGTGCGCTGCTTCAGGTAGGCGCGGCCCTGCGCCTGAGCGACGTCCACCTCGGTGCCGAACCCGAAGTAGTTGTTCTCCTCCTTGGCGGAGGCATAGATCCAGCTCCGCTGGTCACGGCTGAACGGCCGCTCCTCCTCGTTGGAGGTCACGATGTACTGCCGCAGCTCCGGCCCGATCGTCTCCAGCGCGTACCGGGCGTGCCCGAGCACCGGGAAGTTCCTCAGCAGTGCGTGCTTCTTCTGGAGCAGGTCGCGGGCGGCGAGCGCCGCCACCGCGGCGGCGGCTGCCGCCGCGCCGATCTTCCGGGCTTGCATGGACGTTCGTTCCTCCTGGGTGCCGGCCCCGTCCCCACGCGGCGGTGCCGGGAGCGATGCTAGGAAACCCTCCGGACCGTCCCGCGCACCGGGGGCCGGAGGGCCGGATCGCACCAGGTCAGAGGCACCAGCCGTCCCGGTACGCCGCCCAGTGGTCCGGGGTCGCCGCGAAGTCCACGTACAGCGCCAGCCCGAAGTTCTGCCGCGAGCCCGGGCCGAGCGCGAGGCGGGCGCCGCGGACGGCGGCGCGGACCGTTTCGGCGTCGCCCCGGTGGGCCGGGGTGTCGTCCCAGTACGCGGGCAGACCCATCAGCAGATCGGTCCCCGGCGGGGTGTTGGCCAGCGCCAGCTCGGTCTGCCGGGCGACGTAGCCGCCGTACAGCGACTCCACCGGCATCGAGGTGTCGTAGGACATCACCGCGACCTGGTCGACCCGCCGCGCGGCCTGCGCGAAGTACCCGGCGCTCCACCACTTGCCGTGGTCGGTGAGCGCGAAGGTCACCCGGCCGATCATCGGGACGGGCTCGATCTGCGGCGCGGCGATGGACAGCGGCACGCCCCTGGCGGCGGTCAGCGCGTGCACCTGGTCGAGCAGCGCGAGGAACCCGGGGGAGTCGTTGTGCACCGGTTCCAGGTCGAAGTGGACGCCGTCGAAGCCCAGGTCGAGGACCTGTTTCGCGGAGGCGGTGATCCGCTCCCGCACGTCCGGCCGGTCCAGGTGCAGGCCGACCTTCTCCGGCGCGACCACGTCGCCCAGCCAGGACTGGATCCGCACCCCCGGCATCGCGGCCCGGGCCCGCTCCAGGAAGCCGGCCACCCCCGGGGCCAGCTTCGGATCGAGCGAACCGTCGTGCTCCAGCGGGCCGGTGTGCACGTACAGGTCGTGGATGCCGGTGCCGCGCACCCGCGACGCCAGCATCGTCAGATCGGCGTCGGTGCGCCGCCCGTCCACCCAGGCGTGGCCCAGCCAGATCGCGTCCCGGCCGCGGGTGCGGGCGTCGACCGCCGGGTCGCCGGAGTAGTACCAGCGCAGCGCCAGCCCTGCGCCCACCACCGGCACCACCAGCATCGCGAGCACCACCAGGCACGCCGTCACCACCCGGCGGCGCCGGGTCCAGCGGGTGCGGCGGCTCCAACGGCGACGCGCCCGGGCGGGCACCGTCCGCCATACGGACGGCCCAAGGGCACGGACACGGTGACGCCACCTGCTCGAACGCGATGAAGCGGGCATGGATGGGCTCCCTTCCGGTGGATGGGGACGCCCACGATGCGAAATGGGTTCCATCGCACCGCCGTCGGGCGGATACCCTGACCGGGTGCGTCCCCGGTCAAGGGGGGCCGCATAGCCGACAGCCGTCGCACTCAGGGAGCAGCCTCATGGCCACCGTTGTATCCGCGTCCACCCAGCAGGACCGCGCCACCGCCTTGCGCGAGGCCCTCGCCACCCGGGTGGTGGTAGCCGACGGAGCGATGGGCACGATGCTCCAGGCCCAGGAGCCGACGCTGGAGGACTTCCAGCAGCTCGAGGGCTGCAACGAGGTCCTCAACCTGACCCGCCCCGACATCGTCCGCTCGGTGCACGACGCGTACTTCGCGGTCGGCGTGGACTGCGTGGAGACCAACACCTTCGGCGCCAACCACTCGGCGCTCGGCGAGTACGACATCTCCGACCGGATCTTCGAGCTGTCCGAGGCCGGCGCCCGGATCGCCCGCGAGACCGCCGACGAGTACACCGCCAAGGACGGCCGCACCCGCTGGGTGCTCGGCTCGATCGGCCCCGGCACCAAGCTGCCGACGCTCGGCCACACCACCTTCGAGACGGTCCGCGAGGGCTTCCGGCAGAACGCGGCCGGCCTGATCGCGGGCGGCGCCGACGCCCTGCTGGTCGAGACCAGCCAGGACCTGCTGCAGACCAAGGCCTCCGTGCTGGGCTGCAAGGACGCCCTCGCCGAGGCAGGCCTGGACCTGCCGGTGCTGGCGCAGGTCACGGTGGAGACCACCGGCACCATGCTGCTGGGCTCGGAGATCGGCGCGGCGCTGACCGCGCTGGAGCCGCTCTCCATCGACTTCATCGGCATGAACTGCGCCACCGGCCCCGCCGAGATGAGCGAGCACCTGCGCTACCTGGCGAAGAACGCCAAGATCGGCCTGTCCTGCATGCCGAACGCGGGCCTGCCGGTGCTCACCAAGGACGGCGCCCACTACCCGCTCAGCCCCGCCGAACTCGCCGACGCGCACGAGGCGTTCGTCCGGGACTACGGCCTTTCGCTGGTCGGCGGCTGCTGCGGCACCACCCCCGAGCACCTGCGCCAGGTCGTCGAGCGGGTGCAGGGCCGGCCGATCACGCCGCGCGAGCCGAAGCCCGAGCCGGCCGCCGCCTCGCTGTACCAGGCGGTGCCGTTCCGGCAGGACACCTCGTACCTGGCGATCGGCGAGCGCACCAACGCCAACGGCTCGAAGAAGTTCCGCGAGGCGATGCTCGCCGCCGACTGGCAGACCTGCGTGGAGATCGCCCGCGAGCAGATCCGCGAGGGCGCCCACCTGCTCGACCTGTGCGTGGACTACGTGGGCCGCGACGGCGTCGCCGACATGAAGGAGATCGCCGGCCGCCTCGCCACCGCCTCCACCCTGCCGATCGTGCTCGACTCCACCGAGCCGCCGGTGCTCCGGGCCGGCCTGGAGATGCTCGGCGGCCGCGCGGTGCTGAACTCCGTCAACTACGAGGACGGCGACGGCCCCGACACCCGCTTCGGCAAGATCGCCGCACTCGCCCGCGAGCACGGCGCCGGCCTGATCGCCCTCACCATCGACGAGGACGGCCAGGCCCGCACCGCCGACAAGAAGGTCGCCATCGCCGAGCGGCTGATCGAGCAGCTGGGCCGCGAGTACGGCATCCACGAGAGCTCGATCCTGGTCGACTGCCTGGCCTTCACCCTGGCCACCGGCCAGGAGGAGTCCCGCCGCGACGGCATCGAGACCATCGAGGCGATCCGCGAACTCAAGCGCCGCCACCCGGACGTGCAGACCACCCTGGGCCTGTCCAACATCTCCTTCGGCCTCAACCCGGCCGCCCGGCAGGTCGTCAACTCGGTCTTCCTGCACGAGTGCGTGGAGGCCGGCCTGGACTCCGCGATCGTGCACGCCGCGAAGATCCTCCCGATGAACCGCATCCCCGAGGACCGCCGGCAGACCGCCCTCGACCTCGTGTACGACCGCCGCAGCGAGGGCTACGACCCGCTGCAGAAGCTGCTCCAGCTGTTCGAGGGCGTCTCCGCCGCCTCCAGCGCCGCCTCCAAGGCCGAGGAGCTCGCCGCCCTCCCGCTGGAGGAACGCCTGCAGCGCCGCATCATCGACGGCGAACGCAACGGCCTGGAGGCCGACCTGGACGCCGCGCTGACCGAGCGCCCGGCGCTGGAGATCATCAACGACACACTGCTGTCCGGCATGAAGGTGGTCGGCGAACTGTTCGGCTCCGGCGAGATGCAGCTGCCGTTCGTGCTGCAGTCCGCCGAGGTGATGAAGGCCGCGGTGGCCCACCTGGAGCCGCACATGGAGAAGTCCGACAGCGAGGGCAAGGGCACCATCGTGCTGGCCACCGTCAAGGGCGACGTCCACGACATCGGCAAGAACCTGGTCGACATCATCCTGTCCAACAACGGCTACAACGTGGTCAACATCGGCATCAAGCAGCCGGTGTCGGCGATCGTCGAGGCCGCCCAGGAGCACAAGGCCGACGTGATCGGCATGTCCGGCCTGCTGGTCAAGTCCACGGTGATCATGAAGGAGAACCTGGAGGAGCTCAACCAGCGCGGCCTGGCCGCCGACTTCCCGGTGATCCTCGGCGGCGCCGCCCTCACCCGCGCCTACGTCGAGCAGGACCTGCACGAGGTCTACGACGGCGAGGTCCGCTACGCCCGCGACGCCTTCGAGGGCCTGCGGCTGATGGACGCCCTGATCGGCGTCAAGCGCGGCGTCCCCGGCGTCGTCCTGCCGGAGCTGCGCAAGCGCCGGCACGCCCGGGTCGAGGTCGAGGAGCCGGAGGAGGTCAACCTCGGCCAGATCCGCTCCGACGTGGCCGTCGACAACCGCGTCCCCACTCCGCCGTTCTGGGGCGACCGGATCATCAAGGGCATCCCGTTCCAGGACTACGCCTCCTGGCTCGACGAGGACGCCCTGTTCAAGGGCCAGTGGGGCCTCAAGGGCGGCCGCTCCGGAGGGCCGTCGTACGAGGAGCTGGTGGAGACCGAGGGCCGCCCGCGCCTGCGCGGCTGGCTGGACCGCCTGCAGACCGAGGGCTGGCTGGAGCCCGCCGTCGTCTACGGCTACTTCCCGGCCAACTCCAAGGGCGACGACCTGATCCTCTACCGCGAGGACGGCTCCGAACTGACCCGGTTCACCTTCCCCCGCCAGCGCCGCGGCCGCCGCCTGTGCCTGGCCGACTTCTTCCGCCCGGAGGAGAGCGGCGAGCGCGACGTGGTCGGCCTCCAGGTGGTCACCATGGGCAACCGGATCTCCGAGGCCGCGAACGAGCTGTTCGCCGGCAACTCCTACCGCGACTACCTCGAACTGCACGGCCTGTCCGTGCAGTTGGCCGAGGCACTGGCCGAGTTCTGGCACGCCCGGGTCCGCTACGAGCTCGGCTTCGGCGACGAGGACCCGCAGGACGTCAAGGACATGTTCGCGCTCAAGTACCGCGGCGCGCGCTTCTCGCTCGGCTATGGCGCCTGCCCGAACCTGGAGGACCGCGCCAAGATCGCCGAACTGCTCAGGCCCGAACGGGTCGGGGTGATCCTCTCCGAGGAGTACCAGCTGCACCCCGAGCAGTCCACCGACGCCATCGTCCTGCACCACCCCGAGGCCAAGTACTTCAACGCCCGGTAGAACACTTCCACCACAGATCATCCGTTCGCCCCGCAGGCGCCCGGTGCAATCCGCCCCGGCGGGCGTATTCTTGATGATCCTGAACGGGCCGGTCCGCTCACCAGCGGGCCGGCCTGTGCCATCCCCGGACGCGGTGCGCTCCGGACGACCACCCGGAAGGACGGCGCGCATGACGACGGTCTCGACCCCGATCCGTGTCGGCGGAGACGGCGACGGCAGCGGCTTGCAGGCCGTCCTGCTGGACATGGACGGCACCCTGGTCGACACCGAGGACTTCTGGTGGCAGGCCGAGGTCGACCTGTTCGCCGAACTCGGCCACCACCTCACCGCCGAGGACCGCACCCACGTGGTCGGCGGCCCGATGACCCGCGTCATCGACTACCTGCTCACCCGCACCGGCGCGGCCATCCGCCCCGCCGACCTCGGCGCCCAGATCAACCAGCGCTTCGTCGACCTGCTGCACGGCGGCGTCCCGCTGATGCCCGGCGCCGAGCGCCTGCTCAACACCCTCGCCGCGCACGGCATCCCGGCCGCCCTGGTGTCCGCCTCGCACCGGCACATCATCGACATCGTGCTGCGCAGCCTGGGCGCGCAGAACTTCGCCTTCACGGTGGCCGGGGACGAGGTCCCGCGCACCAAGCCCTTCCCGGACCCGTACCTGACCGCCGCGGCCCGCCTGGGCGCCGACCCGGCCCGCTGCGTGGTCGTCGAGGACACCCCCACCGGCGTCGCCGCCGCCGAGGCGGCGGGCTGCCCCGTCATCGCGGTACCCTCCATCGCCACCATCGAGCCCGGCCCCGGCCGGCTGGTGCTGTCCTCGCTGGAGCAGGTCGACCTCGACCTGCTGCGCACCCTGGCCGGCGCCCGGGTGTGACCTTCGTCTCCTTCATGCGGTTTTCCGGTTCCCCTCCGCGTCCGTGGGTACGCGGACCGTATCCGGCAGCAGGTGTGAAATCGGGCATTGGCTGACAACTCGTCGGTTCCCGGTGGGTAGCTTTCCGGGTCTCGCCGACCCATTGTTCGAACAGTCGGTGACCGACCCGGTGCGATGTGGCACGCTACATCCGATCAGTAGCCATCCCGCGCCGCCGCCCACCGCCGTCAGACCCCGGCCGGGGGCGCCCGCGCGTCGTACCAGACCTGCGCCGGCCGCCCCACCCCGCGGCCGGCCGGTTCTCCGGCGTCGGCCGGCCGCACGCAGTAAGGAAGACCACCCCGCATGACTACGCCCAACCGCCTGGCCGTGCTCAGCTGCGCCGCGCTCGTCGCCACCACGGCGGCCGGCTGCGCGTCCGTGGAGAAGGCTGCCACCGGCGGCGACAACGGTGCTGCGATCACCCTGGGCACCACCAACGGGACCACCGTGCTGGACCCGGCCGGCGCCTACGAAATCGGCTCCTGGCTGGTGCTCAACAACTCCTTCCAGTCGCTGCTGGCCTTCCCGCCCGGCGCGACCCTGCCGCAGCCGGACGCCGCGGAGTCGTGCCAGTTCACCGGCAACGACACGATGACGTACACCTGCACGCTGAAGACCGGGCTGAAGTTCACCAACGGGCACCCGGTGACGGCCGAGGACGTCAAGTACTCGATCGACCGCACCAAGAAGATCAACGACCCGGCCGGTCCGCTCCCGCTGCTCTCCACCATCAAGTCGGTGGAGACCAACGGCGACCGCGAGGTCACCTTCCACCTGGAGACCCCGGACGCGGTCTTCCCGGCCAAGCTGGCCTCGCCGGCCGGCGCCATCGTGGACCACACGGTCTTCCCGGCCGACAAGCTGCTCGAGAACGACAAGCTGGTCGGCTCCGGCGCGTACAAGATCGACGCGATCGAGAACCACGGCAAGAGCCCGGCCAAGGTCACGCTGTCGCCGAACCCGACCTACAAGGGCAGCGCCGGCAAGCCCGAGAACAGCAAGTTCACCGTCCGCTACTACGAGAAGGCGGACGAGCTGAAGGCCGCCCTCGACAAGGGCGAGGTCGACGTCGCGGACAACAGCCTCGAGCCCGCCACGGCCGCCCAGATCAAGAACGACGACCAGTCCGGCAAGGGCAACCTGCGGGTCGCCGAGGGCGACAGCGGCGAGACCTTCTACCTGGTGTTCAACACCAAGGACGACGTCGGCGGCAAGCAGCCGGTCCGCCAGGCCGTCGCCCAGCTGCTCGACCGCAAGGCGCTCGCCCACGACGTGTACGCGGGCACCGTGCTGCCGCTGTACTCGGTCGTCCCGGCCGGCGTGGTCGGCCACAACACCGCCTTCTTCGACAAGTACGGCGAGCCGGACATCGCCAAGGCCAAGAAGATCCTGACCGACGCGCACATCAGCACCCCGGTCAAGCTCAACCTGACCTGGTCCCGCTCCCGGGCCGGCGCCGCCGAGCTGGAGAACGTCAAGAAGCAGCTGGACGCCAGCGGCCTGTTCCAGGTGACGGTCCAGCAGGAGCCGGACTGGAACACCTTCATCGCCAACTGGTCGAACAACAGCTACCAGGCCTACCTGATCGGCTGGACCCCCGACTACGTCGACGCGGACAACTACATCACCCCGCTGGTGGTCGGCGGCGGCGCGTTCCACAACAACTGGGACGACCCGCAGATCAGCACCAAGCTGGTGCCGGAATCGATCAAGCTCACCGACCGCACCGGCGGCGGCGCCTACGCCATAATCCAGAACCGGCTGGCCGACGCCGTGCCGATGGTCCCGCTGTACCAGAACAAGTCGTTCTACGTGTACCGGACCGGCGTCACCGGCGTCGACAGCACCGTGGACAACACCAGCCGCTTCCGCTTCTGGGAGATCGGCCGCACCGGCAAGAAGTAACGTTTCGCCCGGCCGTACGGCCACCAGAACGGCCCGCCACCCCCAAACCGGGGTGGCGGGCCGTCGGCCGTTCCAGAGGACCTACAGGGCGCCGGGGCGCACCAGGCCGCTCTCGTATGCGTACACCGCGGCCTGCACCCGGTCGCGCAGCTGGAGCTTGGTCAGCACGTGGCCGACATGGGTCTTCACCGTCGTCTCGGAGACGAACAGCTCGGCCGCGATCTCCGCGTTCGACAGCCCGCGGGCCACCAGCCGCAGCACCTCCACCTCGCGCTCCGTCAGCACGGTCAGCGCCTGCGGCGGGGCCTCGTCACCGGACGGCAGCCTGGTGGCGTACATGTCCAGCAGCCGGCGGGTCACCGACGGGGCCAGCATCGCCGCACCGTCCGCCACCACCCGGATCGCCTGCACCAGCTCCTCCGCCGGGACGTCCTTCAGCAGGAAGCCGCTGGCGCCCGCGCGCAGCGCCTCCACCACGTACTCGTCCAGGTCGAAGGTGGTCAGCACCAGCACCTTCGCCGGGCCGCTGCGGTCCGGGCCGGCGATCCGGCGGGTGGCCTCCACGCCGTCCATCCGCGGCATCCGGATGTCCATCAGCACCACGTCCGGCTGCAGCGCGCGGACCTGGTCCAGCGCCTGCTGCCCGTCGCCCGCCTCGCCGACCACCACGAGATCGGACTCCGCCTCCAGAATCATCCGGAAACCGGTACGGAGCAGCGGCTGGTCGTCCACCAGCAGCACACGGATCGTCACCTACGACTCCTTGCGGGGATTGGTCAGAGTAGCCAGGGGCAGCGGATACGGCGGGGGAGTGCCGCCGAACTCCGGACAGCTGGACTTGTGGTCGCACCAGTCGCACAGCCGGTTGCGGGTCGCCGGGAACTCACCGGTGGCCACCGCCGCCGAGATCGCCTCCCACAGCGCCTCCAGCTTCCGCTCCACCGCCAGCAGATCGGCCTCGTCCGGGTCGTACGTCACCACGTCGCCGCCGCCGCCGAGATACACCAGCTGCAGCCGCTTGGGGAGCACGCCCTTCCACCGCCAGACCACCAGCGCGTAGAACTTCATCTGGAACATCGCCTTGCCCTCGAAGTCTCGCGAGGGCGCCCGGCCGGTCTTGTAGTCCACCAGCCGCACCTCGCCGGACGGCGCGACGTCCACCCGGTCGATGTAGCCGCGCAGCAGCAGGCCCGAGGCCAGCGCGGTCTGCACGTACAGCTCCCGCTCCACCGGGTGCAGCCGGGTCGGGTCCTCCAGCCGGAACCACTTCTCCACCAGCTTCTCGGCATCGCCCAGCCAGGCGGCCAGCTTCCCGGCGTCATCCGGGAACAGATCGGCCAGCTCCGGCCGTTCCCCGAGCAACCGCTCCCACTGCGGGGCCAGCAGCCCCCGGGCCCGCTCGGGGGTGCGCTCCACCGGCGGGTGGTCGAACAGCCGCTCCAGCACCGCGTGCACCAGCGTCCCCCGGGTCGCCGCCGCACTCGGCGGCTCCGGCAGCCGGTCGATCACCCGCAGCCGGTACAGCAGCGGGCAGGTCATGAAGTCACCCGCCCGGGACGGCGACAGCCCGGTCGGCGCGGCCGCCGGACGGGCAGTGGGCGTGGGGTCGGTCTGCTGCATGCCCCGACCCTATTGCACCGGACGGACAGCATGGGCGAACGGGTCGAGAAGCTGGGTATGGCATAAGGAGAGCGGGGTGCGCCGCCGCAGTGGGCCGGAGATCACGTAGCGTACGAGGCACCCACGTCGCGAACGCGAAATCCACGTAGCGTGCGGGGCACCAGAGGGTCGGCGGAGGGTGGAGGGAGCACGGTGAACGACACCAAGGGGCGGGCACCCGGGGCACCGGACTCGCCGGACAGGGGCGAACCGCCCCGCGGCGGCATCCTGATGGGCCGCCCGTTCGGCGTGCCCGTCTACGTCACCCCGTCCTGGTTCCTGGTCGCCGCACTGATCACCTGGATCTTCGGCAGCCGGCTCGCCTACGTCCTGCCCGAGCTCGGCGCCACCCGCTACCTGCTCGCCTTCTCCTTCGCCGTCGCCTTCTACGGCTCGGTGCTGGTCCACGAACTCGCCCACACCCTGGTCGGCCTGCGCTACAAGCTCGGCGTGCGCCGCATCCAGCTCCAGTTCCTCGGCGGCATCTCCGAGATCGAGAAGGAGGCCGACCGCCCCTGGCGCGAGTTCTGGCTCGCCCTCGTCGGCCCGCTGCTCTCCCTGGTACTGGCCGGGATCTTCTGGGCCGGCCTGCGCGCCGTCGAACCCGCCACCGTCCCCGGCGTGCTGCTGGCCGGCCTGATGATCTCCAACCTGGTGGTCGCCGCCTTCAACCTGCTGCCAGGCCTCCCGCTCGACGGCGGACGGATGCTGCGCGCCGTCGTCTGGGCCGTCACCGGCAACCCCATGAAGGGCACCCTCGCCGCCGTCTGGACCGGCCGCGCGCTGGCCATCGCCGTCGTCCTCGGCCTGCCCGTCATCGGCGCCGCGCAGAACGCCGAACGCTCCACCGGCGAAGCCATGCTCGACGGCGTCCTCGCCGCCATCCTCGGCTTCATCATCTGGCAGGGCGCCGGCAACTCGCTGCGCAACGCCCGCCTCAAGGAGGTCCTGCCCGGGCTCAAGGTCCGCGACCTGGCCCGCCGCAGCATCGACGTCACCGCCGACACCCCCCTCGGCGAGGCCCTCCGCCGCGCCCACGAGGCACACGCCGGCGCCCTCGTGGTCGTCGACGGCCGCGGCGAACCCACCGGCCTGGTCAAGGAATCCGCGGTCGGCAAAGTCCCCGAACACCGCCGTCCCTGGGTCGCCGTCTCCGCCGTCTCCCGCGACCTCGAACCCGGCCACACCATCCCCGTCGACCTGGCCGGCGAACAGATCCTGGAAACCCTGCGCCGCGCCCCCGCCTCCGAATACCTGGTGGTCCGCGCCGACGGCACCGTCTACGGCGTGCTCTCCCTCACCGACCTCGAACGCCGCCTCACCGCCGCCGTACTCGGGCGGCCGGGCGCCTGAACCGATCATGTGGTCGGGACGGCCCTCCGGCTCCCGTAGGATGGCCCCCATGTCCGAACCGACCGGTGCCGCCCGCCGACGCGGGCCCTTCCAGGTCGGGGACCAGGTCCAGCTGACCGACCCCAAGGGCCGCCACTACACGTTCACGCTCCAGGCCGGGAACCAATTCCACACCCACAAGGGTGCGTTCCCGCACGACGAGCTGATCGGCGCTCCCGAGGGCACGGTCGTCCGCACCACGGGAAACGTCCCGTACCTCGCGCTGCGCCCCCTGCTCCCCGACTACGTCCTGTCCATGCCGCGCGGCGCTGCCGTGATCTACCCCAAGGACGCGGGGCAGATCCTGGCGATGGCCGACATCTTCGCCGGCGCGAGGGTGGTGGAGGCGGGCGTCGGATCCGGCGCCCTGTCCACCTACCTGCTGCGCGCCGTCGGCGACACCGGCATGCTCGCCTCCTACGAACGGCGTGAGGACTTCGCGGACATCGCCCGCAGCAACGTCGAACGCTACTTCGGCGGCCCGCACCCCGCGTGGAAGCTCACCGTCGGCGACCTCCAGGACAACCTGGTCGAGACCGACGTCGACCGCGTCATCCTCGACATGCTCGCCCCCTGGGAGTGCCTGGACGTCGCCTCCAAGGCGCTCGTCCCCGGCGGCCTCATCTGCTGCTACGTGGCCACCACCACGCAGATGTCCCGCACCGTCGAGGCGCTGCGCGAACACGGCACCTTCACCGAGCCGCAGGCCTGGGAGACCATGGTCCGCACCTGGCACCTCGAAGGCCTCGCCGTCCGCCCCGACCACCGCATGATCGGCCACACCGGCTTCCTGCTCACGGCTCGCCGCCTGGCCGACGGCGTCGAACCCCCGCTCCGCCGCCGCCGCCCCGCGAAGGGCGCCTACGGCGAGGACTACGACAACGCCGAGCCCGAGCTGACGCTCGCGGAGCGGGCTGCGGTGCGCAAGGCGCAACGGGAAGCGGCCGCACATGATGGCCGCGACCTGAGCTGAGAAATTCGGCTACCAGGGGCGCGGGGAACTGCGCGAGCAAGGAACGCACGTCCGCAAGGTCGCGATCAACGGCAAGTCATTGCCCGCGTCGCGACCTTGCGGACGGGCGCCTTCCGATTCGCGCAGTTCCCCGCGCCCCTGTTTTCGCATCCACCCGCTTCCGCCCCTGGTTGTTCGCCCACACTTCCCACTGTGCGAAAATGCCCACACCGGAAGGGGAGTTCGTGGTGCATGCGCAGTCGGGGTTGAAGCACTGGGTGCTGGTTGCGGCGGGATGTGCCGCTGTTGTGGGTGGGGCGCTCGGGGCGAACTCGGCGACCGGGGCCGTGGTGACGGGTCATCAGGCCGAGGCGGTGGTGCCGGAGGTGGATCTGTCGAAGGTCCAACTGCCCATGGAGTGCGGGCCGTTCCCGGTCGCGGTGAGTCTGAAGGCGTCGGCGGTGGTGGACGGGAAGCCGCTCGGGGTGCTCGCGGCGCACTGCCAGGCCGACATGGGGACGCCGCCGGACCAGATGTTCGTGGTGGAAGGCGCCGGCAGGCCGGTCGAGTTGCTCTCGGACCGGGACGGCTACACGCTCACCGAGTTGGCGATCCGCTCCGACGGTTCGATCCGGGGCGCGGCTCGCGGCTACTCCTCCGACGACATACCGCGCTTCTCGCCGGACGTGGCGGTGGAGTTGGTGTGGACGAAGTCCACCGGCGGGGTGTGGGCGAAGACCGAGACCCGGACCGCCGCCCACACCGCCTGACGGTTCGTCAGTCCGCGTCCGGACCGTAGACCTCGACGCCGTCGGCGGCACGGCGGACGTGGATGCAGTCGCCCGGGCAGTCCTTCACCGAGTCGACGACGTCCTGAAGGAGCGTGAGCGGGACGGGCACCGTCTCGCCGGGCTGCTGCCGCAACTCGTCGTCCTCGCCCTTCACATAGGCGAGTCCGTCGATGTCGAGTTCGAAGACCTCGGGCGCGTACTGCGCACAGATCCCGTCCCCGGTGCACAGATCCTGGTCGATCCAGACTTCGAGTGCCTCGCCCGTCCCCGCCATTGCCCCTGCCGTTTCTGCTCTGGTCGCCCCGCATTCGGGGACATTCCTGTCACGATACATCCGCGCTGCTTTGAACCGTTGAGGGGTGGGCATCTCCTCTGTCAGAGGGGAAGCGTGCAGGGCGAACATCGGACACGCCCGATCCATCTTTCTGATCTAGGGGTTTACATGACCCTGGTCCCAGGTAGGTTTGGGTCGTCCAGCTCCCCCAGGAGGAGGTGAGGACCGTGGCAGCCAACGATGACGACTACGACCGCAGCGCCGGCAGGCCCGCACGGGGGTCCGACGAGGCCGCGCAGGTCTCCTACCTCGAGCAGGAGATCGCCGTCCTTCGGCGCCGGCTCGCCGATTCTCCGCGCAGCTCAAGGGTGCTTGAGGAGCGGATCGTCGAGCTGCAGACCAACCTGGCCGGCGTGACCGCCCAGAACGAGAGGCTCGTCGCCACCCTGCGCGAGGCCCGCGACCAGATCGTGGCCCTCAAGGAGGAAGTGGACCGGCTCGCCCAGCCGCCCGCCGGATTCGGCGTCTTCCTCGAGCAGAACGAGGACGGCACGGCCGACATCTTCACCGGCGGCCGCAAGCTCAGGGTCAACGTCAGCCCCAGCGTGGAGCTGGACGAGCTGAGCCGCGGCCAGGAGGTGATGCTCAACGAGGCGCTGAACGTCGTCGAGGCGATGGCGTTCGAGCGGATCGGCGAGATCGTCACGCTCAAGGAGCTGCTGGAGGGCGGCGACCGCGCGCTGGTGGTCGGGCACACCGACGAGGAACGGGTGGTGCGCCTCGCGGAGCCGCTCCGCGAACTCACCCTGCGGGCGGGCGACGCGCTGCTGCTGGAGCCGCGCTCGGGTTACGTGTACGAGGTGGTGCCGAAGTCCGAGGTCGAGGAACTGGTCCTCGAGGAGGTCCCGGACATCGACTACCGGCAGATCGGTGGCCTGGCCAACCAGATCGAGCAGATCCGGGACGCGGTCGAGCTGCCCTACCTGCACGCCGACCTGTTCAAGGAGTTCGAGCTCCGCCCGCCCAAGGGCGTGCTGCTGTACGGCCCGCCCGGATGCGGCAAGACGCTGATCGCCAAGGCGGTCGCCAACTCGCTGGCCAAGAAGGTCGCCGAGGTGACGGGCCGGCCGCAGGGCAAGAGCTACTTCCTGAACATCAAGGGCCCCGAGCTGCTCAACAAGTACGTGGGCGAGACCGAGCGGCAGATCCGCCTGGTCTTCCAGCGGGCCCGGGAGAAGGCGGGCGAGGGCACGCCGGTCATCGTCTTCTTCGACGAGATGGAGTCGCTGTTCCGCACCCGCGGTTCCGGCGTCAGCTCGGACGTGGAGAACACCATCGTCCCGCAGCTGCTGGCGGAGATCGACGGCGTGGAGGGCCTGGAGAACGTCATCGTGATCGGCGCCTCCAACCGCGAGGACATGATCGACCCGGCGATCCTGCGGCCCGGCCGGCTGGACGTCAAGATCAAGATCGAGCGGCCGGACGCCGAGGCGGCCAAGGACATCTTCTCCAAGTACCTCAAGGACTCGCTGCCGTTCCACCCCGACGACGTCAAGGAGCACGAGGGCTCGGTGCCCGCCACCGTCGCCGCCATGATCCAGTCGGTGGTCGAGCGGATGTACTCCGAGACCGAGGAGAACCGCTTCCTGGAGGTCACCTACGCCAACGGTGACAAGGAGGTGCTGTTCTTCAAGGACTTCAACTCCGGCGCGATGATCCAGAACATCGTCGACCGCGCGAAGAAGATGGCCATCAAGGACTTCCTCGACCACGGCCAGCGCGGTCTGCGCGTCTCCCACCTGCTCGCCGCCTGCGTGGACGAGTTCAAGGAGAACGAGGACCTGCCCAACACCACCAACCCGGACGACTGGGCCCGCATCTCCGGCAAGAAGGGCGAGCGGATCGTGTTCATCCGCACCCTCGTCACCGGCAAGCAGGGCGCCGAGTCCGGTCGCTCCATCGACACTGTCGCCAACACGGGGCAGTACCTGTAGTACGCGAACCACCCGTCCGGCTGCGGCGCTCGCAGGGCTCCGCAGCCGGACGGCGCGTCTGCACCGGCAGTACCGACAGGGTCAGGAGGGCCGCATGACCGTACGGCGCGTGATGGGGATCGAGACCGAGTACGGCATCTCCGTGCCGGGCCACCCGAACGCCAACGCCATGCTCACCTCGTCCCAGATCGTCAACGCGTACGCGGCGGCGATGCACCGGGCGCGCCGCGCCCGCTGGGACTTCGAGGAGGAGAATCCGCTGCGCGACGCCCGGGGCTTCGACCTGGCCCGGGACGTGGCGGACGCCAGCCAGCTCACCGACGAGGACATCGGTCTGGCCAACGTCATCCTCACCAACGGCGCCCGGTTCTACGTCGACCACGCGCACCCCGAGTACTCGTCCCCCGAGGTCACCAACCCGCGCGACGCGGTGCTGTGGGACAAGGCCGGCGAGCGCATCATGGCCGAGGCCGCCGTCCGCGCGCTGGAGCTGCCCAACGGGCAGCGGATCCTGCTCTACAAGAACAACACCGACAACAAGGGCGCCTCCTACGGCACCCACGAGAACTACCTGATGCAGCGGGCCACCCCGTTCGCCGACATCGTCCGCCACCTCACGCCGTTCTTCGTCTCCCGCCAGGTGGTGTGCGGGGCCGGCCGGGTCGGGCTCGGGCAGGAGGGCGGCGGGCACGGCTTCCAGATCAGCCAGCGCGCCGACTACTTCGAGGTCGAGGTCGGCCTGGAGACCACCCTCAAGCGCCCGATCATCAACACCCGCGACGAGCCGCACGCGGACTCCGAGAAGTACCGCCGGCTGCACGTCATCATCGGCGACGCCAACCTCTCCGAGATCTCCACCTACCTCAAGCTCGGCACCACCGCGCTGGTCCTGTCGATGATCGAGGACGGCTTCATCGCCGTCGACCTCGCCGTCGACCAGCCGGTGCGCACCCTGCACCGGGTCTCCCACGACCCGGAGCTGAAGCACCTGGTGTCGCTGCGCTCTGGCCGCAAGCTCACCGCCGTCCAGTTGCAGATGGAGTACTGCGAGCTGGCCCGCAAGTACGTCGAGGACCGCTTCGGGCAGGACGCCGACGACCAGACCATGGACGTGCTGGCCCGCTGGGAGGACGTGCTGGGCCGGCTGGAGCGCGACCCGATGAGCCTGTCCCGGCAGCTCGACTGGATCGCCAAGAAGGAGATCCTGGAGGGCTACCGCCAGCGCGACGCCCTGAACTGGGACAGCCCCCGGCTCCAGCTGGTCGATCTCCAGTACAGCGACGTACGCCCCGACAAGGGGCTGTACAACCGCCTGGAGGCGCGCGGCCGGATGGAGCGGCTGCTCACCGAGGACGACGTGCGCCGCGCCGTCACCGAGCCGCCCGAGGACACCCGCGCCTACTTCCGCGGCCGCTGCCTGGAGCAGTACGCCGACCACGTGGCCGCCGCGTCCTGGGACTCGGTCATCTTCGACCTGCCCGGTCGCGACACCCTCCAGCGGGTGCCCACGATGGAGCCGCTGCGCGGCACCAAGGCACACGTCAAGGAGCTGCTCGACCGGTGCCGCACCGCGGAGGACCTGGTTCGGGTCCTGTCCGGCGGGTAACTTTTCGATCACCACGGGTGAACATTTCCCCGACGGGGAATCATTCAGGTGAGCAGCGAGCGTTGTACCGGAACACCGAGCGAGCGGGGTGAGGAAAATGGCGGAGAAGGACACCGGCGGCGGCCAGCAGCGGGCCAGCCGCTCCTCCGAGGAGGTCGAGGAGCAGGCCGCGGAAACTCAGGCCTCGGACGACCTCAAGGAGCGGCAGGAAAAGCTCAGCGACGACGTCGACGCGGTACTGGACGAAATCGACGAAGTGCTGGAATCCAACGCCGAGGATTTTGTGCGCGGATTCGTGCAGAAGGGCGGCGAGTGAGAGGGGGCAACCCCTTTCCACCGGAAAAGAGCACGGCGAGCGCCGCAGGCATGCCCAAAGCGCGCCTGCGGCCTCGCCTTCTCTACGGCCCGTCGTCCAAGGACGTGGATCAGGCCCCGGGAGCGGGTAGGGTCCGGGGCACAACTCCAACTTTGGATCTTCGATCTGGAAGGACACGTGTGGAAGCCAACCTCAGTGGCACCGGGCGTCTACCGGCTGCCTTCCTCACCCCCGGTTCCTCCTCGTTCCTCGACTTCCTCGACAGCCACGCGCCGCACCTCCTGCCGGGGCGGCGCACCCTCCCCGAGGGGATGGTCGTCGAGGCCCCGCACGGCACCACCATCGTGTCCGCGGTCTTCGAGGGCGGCGTGGTGCTCGCCGGCGACCGCCGGGCCACCATGGGCAACGTCATCGCCCAGCGCGACATGGAGAAGGTCTTCCCGGCCGACGAGTACAGCGCGGTCGGCATCGCCGGCACCGCCGGCCTCGCCATCGAGATGGTGCGGCTGTTCCAGCTGGAACTCGAGCACTACGAGAAGATCGAGGGCACCGTGCTCTCCCTCGAGGGCAAGGCCAACCGGCTCACCACCATGATCCGGTCCAACCTGGCGATGGCCATGCAGGGCCTCGCCGTCGTCCCGGTCTTCGCCGGCTACGACCTCGACCTCGGCCGCGGCCGGATCTTCACCTACGACGTCACCGGCGGCCGCTCCGAGGAACGCGCGGGCTTCGCCGCCACCGGCTCCGGCTCGGTGTTCGCCCGCGGCTCGATGAAGAAGCTCTACCGGTCGGGGATGACCGCCGAGCAGGCCGCCACCCTCACCGTCCAGGCGCTGTACGACGCCGCCGACGACGACTCGGCGACCGGTGGGCCCGACCTCGCGCGGAAGATCTTCCCGATCGTCACGCTGATCACCGAGGACGGCTTCCGCCGGCTCAGCGAGGAAGAGGTCACCGCGATCGCGGTGTCCATCACCGACCAGCGGCGCGAGCACCCCAACGGCCCGCAGGCCCCGCTGCTCTGAATCCGCCTCAACCACCCGAAGGGAGACCGGCGGTGTCCACCCCGTTCTACGTCTCGCCCCAGCAGGCCATGGCGGACCGCGCCGAGTACGCCCGCAAGGGCATCGCGCGCGGACGCAGCGTGGTCGTGCTGACCTACGCCGACGGCATCGTCTTCGTCGCGGAGAACACCTCCCGCGCCCTGCACAAGGTCTCCGAGATCTACGACAAGATCGCGTTCGCCGCGGTCGGCCGCTACAACGAGTTCGAGAACCTGCGGATCGGCGGCGTGCGCTACGCCGACCTGCGCGGCTACTCCTACGACCGGGCCGACGTCACCGCCCGCGGCCTGGCCAACGTGTACGCCCAGACCCTGGGCACCATCTTCTCCTCGGTCGGGGAGAAGCCCTACGAGGTCGAGCTGATCGTCGCCGAGGTCGGCCGCACCGACGCCGACGACCAGATCTACCGGCTCACCCCCGACGGCTCGGTGGTGGACGAGAAGAACGCCGTCGTGGTCGGCGGCAACGCCGACTCCATCGGCAACTACCTCGGCCAGCGCCACCGGGCCGGCCTGACCCTCGCCGAGGCGCTCAAGCTCGCCGTCGACGGCCTGGCCCGGGACCCCAACGGCGGCAGCCCGCGCACCATGACGCCCGAACAGCTGGAGGTCGCCGTCCTCGACCGCCAGCGGGTCCAGCAGCGCAAGTTCAAGCGCATCCTGGGCAGCCAGCTGTCCCGGCTGCTCAGCGGCGACGAGAGCGCCGCCACCGACGAGGACGAGGCGTCCGACACCGAATGACCACCGCGTCCGGCGGCCCGCCACCTGCCTGGTGGGCCGCCTGACGATCCATCACCGCACCGAAGGGTTTCACGGAGCTTCCCACAGAGAAGAGTCGCCATATGGACCGCCGAATTTTCGGGATCGAGAACGAGTACGGCGTCACCTGCACCTTCCGCGGCCAGCGCCGCCTGTCGCCGGACGAAGTCGCCCGCTACCTCTTCCGCCGTGTCGTCTCCTGGGGCCGCAGCAGCAACGTCTTCCTGAAGAACGGCGCCCGGCTCTACCTCGACGTCGGCTCCCACCCCGAGTACGCGACCCCCGAGTGCGACGACGTCGTCGAACTGGTCACCCACGACAAGTCCGGCGAGCGGATCCTCGAGGGCCTGCTGGTGGACGCCGAGCGGCGGCTGCACGAGGAAGGCATCGCCGGCGACGTCTACCTGTTCAAGAACAACACCGACTCCGCCGGGAACTCCTACGGCTGCCACGAGAACTACCTGGTCGCCCGGCACGGCGAGTTCTCCCGGCTGGCGGACGTGCTGATCCCGTTCCTGGTGACCCGCCAGCTGATCTGCGGCGCCGGCAAGGTGCTGCAGACCCCGCGCGGCGCCGTCTACTGCGTCAGCCAGCGCGCCGAGCACATCTGGGAGGGCGTCAGCTCCGCCACCACCCGCTCCCGCCCGATCATCAACACCCGCGACGAACCGCACGCCGACGCCGAGCGCTACCGCCGCCTGCACGTCATCGTCGGCGACTCCAACATGTCGGAGACCACCACCCTGCTCAAGGTCGGCGCCACCGACCTGGTGCTGCGGCTGATCGAGGCCGGCGTGGTGATGCGGGACCTGACGCTGGAGAATCCGATCCGGGCGATCCGTGAGGTCAGCCACGACCTGACGGGCACCCACCAGGTCCGGCTCGCCAACGGCCGGGAGGCCAGCGCCCTGGAGATCCAGGAGGAGTACTACACCAAGGCGCTGGAGTTCGCCGACCGCAAGGGCCTCAACGAGGGCACCGTGGCCCGCGTCCTGGACCTGTGGGGCCGCACCCTGGAGGCGGTGCGCACCGAGGACCTCGGCAAGGTCGGCACCGAGATCGACTGGATCATGAAGTACCAGCTGATCGAGAAGTACCGGGCCAAGCACCAGATGACCATGTCCAACCCGCGGGTCGCCCAGATCGACCTCGCGTACCACGACATCCACCGCCGCCGAGGCCTGTTCTACCTGCTGCAGAAGAACGGCCAGGCGCAGCGCGTCACCAACGACCTGCTGACCTTCCAGGGCAAGTCGGTGCCCCCGCAGACCACCCGGGCCCGGCTGCGCGGCGACTTCATCCGGCGCGCGCAGGAGCAGCGCCGCGACTTCACCGTCGACTGGGTGCACCTGAAGCTGAACGACCAGGCGCAGCGCACCGTGCTGTGCAAGGACCCGTTCCGGTCGGTGGACGAGCGGGTGGAGAAGCTGATCGCCGGAATGTGACGTTGACTGTCCGTCGGGGGCGCGCCCGAGTGCCTCCGACGGACCGGACGAATCGGGCCATACGCTGGCCTCATGCGTCGAATCGCCTGCCTGCTCTCCGTTCCCCTCGCCGCCGTGCTGCTGACCGCGTGCGGCAGCGGCTCCGGCAAGACCGCCGGGGCGACGCCCTCGGCGGCGGCCTCCCCGGTGGAGGTGCCGAGCCCGGTGGCGTCCGCCTCGCCGATGCCCACGATCAGTGGGGAGTTCGGCTCGAAGGCGACGATCACGCTGCCCGGCGGGCAGCCGAGCGGGCAGTTCGTGGTGAGCACCGAGACCGAGGGCACCGGGCCGGTCGTCAACAAGAACGACTGGGTGACCGTCAACTACACCGCCAAGGACTGGACCAGTGGCAAGGACCTGACCAGTTCCTACGACTCCGGCGGCAAGCCGCAGCTGTACCAGGCGGGCAGCGGGCAGCTGGTGCCGGCGTTCGACGTGAGCGTGGAGGGCAAGAAGGTCGGCAGCCGGCTGGTGGTGGTGGCCCCGCCGGCTGCCGGGTTCGGCTCCCAGGGCTCGACGGCGCTCGGTGTCGGCAAGGACGACACCGTGGTGTTCGTGCTGGACATCATGCAGTCGGTGCCGCAGGACTCCACCGTCTCCGGGCAGGTCACCGAGCCGCCAGCGAACGCGCCGCAGGTCAAGGACAACGGCAAGGCCGCGCCCACCATCACCATTCCCTCGGGGGAGCAGCCGCCCGCCGACCTGCAGCAGTACGTGCTGATCAAGGGAACCGGCCCGGAGGTGAAGTCCGGTCAGACCCTGGTGGTCCAGTACACCGGCGTGACCTGGGCCGACGGCAAGCAGTTCGACTCCTCGTGGAGCCACGGCGGGGCGCAGGCGCTGCAGGTCGGCACCGGCAGCCTGATCAAGGGGTGGGACCAGGGCCTGGTCGGCAAGACCGTCGGCAGCCGGGTGATGCTGGTCGTTCCGCCGTCGCTGGGCTACGGCGACAAGGCCAGCGGGTCGATTCCGGCGAACTCCACCCTGGTGTTCGTGATCGACATCCTGGAAGCTGTCTGATTGCCACCTGGCAGCGGGGCCAGGGTCGGGCTGACCGGCTCTCATTCCGACCTGACATACTGCTGCCCCGCACCAGTGGTACACGCGTCGTCGGGCGAGATGAATTGGGGAGTCATGTCTGAGAAGCCGTCGAGCCCGGGCGGGGCCGACAACAACGGGCAGCAGCGTCCGGGAGACCGCGAGTCGATCGTGGTCCCCGCCGAAATGCTGACCCAGGCCGGCTGGGCTCCGCCGGCGCCCTCCGCGCCGGCCGCCGGGGCCGCCGAGGCCCCGCAGGTTTTCGCCTCCACCCAGCGCAAGGTCGACCCGTCCGAGGCGGGCTACAACGAGGATCCGGGCAGCTCCGGCCGCCTCGGCGCGATCCTCGGTACGGTGCTCGCGGTGCTGCTGATCGGCTCCGCGATCACGATGTACCAGGTCAACAAGGGCGACGACAAGCCCGCGAGCAAGTCCGACGCGGTGAAGCCCGCCGCCTCGGACACGCCCAGCCAGGAGCCGGTGCCGCCGATCAAGGACAGCGCCAAGGCGCTGCCCACGGTGACCGGCGACTTCGGCTCCAAGGCGACCATCACCGTGCCGGAGGACAAGCCGGACGGCACCTTCGTGGTCAAGGAGCTGACCGCGGGCAGCGGCGCCAAGGTCGAAAAGGGCAACTGGGTGTCCGTCGACTACACCGCGATGGACTGGAACACCGGCAAGGAGATCCCCGGCTCGTACGGGGAGAAGGCCGGGAAGCCGCAGCTGTTCCAGGCCGACTCCGGCAAGCTGATCCCGGCCCTGGACAAGGCCGTCGCCGGGCACAAGGCCGGCAGCCGGGTGCTGGTGGTCGCGCCGCCCGCCGCCGCGTTCGGCGCCCAGGGCAACTCGCAGCTCGGCATCGGTGCCACCGACAGCCTGGTCTTCGTGCTCGACATCCGGCAGGCCACCGCGCCCGACGCGGTGCTCAGCGGCGAGATGACCCCGCCGCCGGCCGGCATGCCGCAGGTCAAGGACAACGGCAAGAAGCCGTTCGACATCACCCCGGTCCCCGGCGCCGCCGACCCGACCGAGCTGAAGTCGCACGTCCTGATCCAGGGCAAGGGCCGCAAGATCGAGAGCGGCGAGAAGGTCGTCGTCCAGTACACCGGCGCGCTGTACAAGGACGGCAAGAAGTTCGACTCCTCGCTCGACCGCGGCCAGGCGTTCACCTTCGCCACCGGCGCCGGCGGCGTCATCGAGGGCTGGGACAAGGGCGTCGTCGGCCAGAACATCGGCAGCCGCATCGAACTGGTCATCCCCGCCTCGCTGGGGTACAAGGACCAGGCCAGCGGCTCGATCCCGGCGAACTCCACCCTGGTGTTCGTGATCGACATCCTGGACGCCGGCGTCGGCGGCGAGGACTGACCGGCCGCCGCTTTTGTCTAGGATGAGCACCGTTCACGCAACCGAACGAGAAGAGCAACAGTGAGCCTGACCAAGCCGGAGATCGACTTCCCGGGCGGCGACGCCCCGACCGAGCTCCAGATCCGCGACATCAAGGTCGGCGAGGGTGCCGAGGCCAAGGCCGGCGCGAACGTCGAGGTCCACTACGTCGGTGTCACCTTCGCCTCCGGCGAGGAGTTCGACGCGTCCTGGAACCGTGGCCAGACCTTCCGCTTCCCGCTGGGCAAGGGCCGCGTCATCAAGGGCTGGGACCAGGGCGTCGAGGGCATGCGCGTCGGTGGCCGCCGCGAGCTGGTCATCCCGCCGCACCTGGCGTACGGCAACCAGTCCCCGAGCCCGCTGATCCCGGCCGGCTCCACCCTGATCTTCGTGGTGGACCTGCTGGGCGTCTGACCTCGGACGCATCACCGAACCCCCGGTTCCGCTCGGAGCCGGGGGTTCGGCTTTCGCGGAGCGTGTCCGTACCGGTACGGTCGGCGGGTCACCCCCGAACGGAGGAAAGGTCAGCGATGGCGATCGCCAAGGCAGAGCGGCTGATGAACCTCGCCCTGTGCCTGATGAACACCCGGCGTCCGCTCTCCAAGAAAGAGCTGCGCGAATCCGTCGAGGCGTACCGGGAAGCCTGGCAACAAGGCTCCGAGGACGCCTTCAACCGGATGTTCGAGCGCGACAAGGACGACCTGCGCGAACTCGGACTGATCATCGACGTGGACGAGAACGCGCTCGACGGCGAAGTGGGATACCTCGCCCGCCGAGACCGCAACCGCCTCCCCGAGATCGCCCTGGACGCCGAGGAAGCCGCCGCGCTCACCCTCGCCGCCCGGGTCTGGCAGCAGGCCAAGATGTCCGGCGCGGCCAGCGGCGCCCTGCAGAAGCTGCGGGCCGCCGGCGTGCCGTTCGCCGAGGAGCGGGAACACGGTGCGCTGGAGCCGCGGATCCCCGGCCGGGAGGCCGCGTTCGAGCCGCTGCTCACCGCCGCGCGCGACCGGCGGCCCGTCACGTTCGAGTACCGCAAGGCCGGCGCCGCCGTCGCCGAGCCGCGGTCGGTCGAACCGTGGGCGCTGGAGTGCTGGCGCGGCCACTGGTACCTGGCCGGGTGGGACCGCGACCGCGGCTCCGCCCGGGTGTTCCGGCTCTCCCGGATCACCGGCAAGGTCCGCTCCCGGGCCGGCGCGTTCACCGGCGACGTCCCCGAGCACGTCGACGTGCGTGCCGTGGTCGCCCGGTTCGCGGGCGAGGGCGCGACCGCGGTCGCCGTGGTGCGGGTCCGCCGGGGCGCCGCGTACCCGCTGCGCCAGCGTGCGCTGGACACCCGGCCGGTGGACGCCGACTGGGACGAGCTGGACATCCCGTACGGCAACGGCCTGGGCGCCGACCTCGCCGAGTACGGTCCCGACGTCATCGTGATCGGCCCCGAGGACCTGCGGGCCGACGTCATCGACCGGCTGCGTGCCGTCGCCGGTCTCGCGGAGGTGCAGGCATGAGTAACGCGATCGATCAGACGCGGCGGATGCTGTCGCTGGTCACCTACCTGCGCGAACGCCCCGGGGCCGAGGTCGCGGAGGTGGCGCGGGCGTTCGGGATCACCGAGCGCGAACTGATCGGCGACCTGAACGTGCTGCCGATGTGCGGCACGTCCTTCCGCGGCGGCGACCTGCTCGACATCGACACCGACGGCGAGCGGATCTGGTGGCACAACGTGGACGACGTCGCCCAGCCGCTGCGGCTGGCCGCCGACGAGGCCACCGCGCTGCTGGTCGCCGCCCGCGCCGTGGCCGGGCTGCCCGGACTGCGGGAGCGGGACCGGCAGGCGCTCACCCGGGCCGTCGCCAAGATCGAGGACGCGGCCGGCGAGAGCGCCGAGTCCGCCGCCCGGATCGGCGTCACCTTCGAGGCCGAGGGCACCGTGTTCGCCGACATCGACCGGGCGCTCAGCGAAGGCCGGCTGATCTGGCTGCGCTACTGGTCGCACGGCCGCGGCGAGCTCACCCAGCGCGAGGTCGACCCGATCCGGCTGGTCACCGAGGGCCACACCTACCTGGAAGGCTGGTGCCGCACCTCCGAGGACCGGCGCACCTTCCGGCTCGACCGGATCGCCGAGATCAAGGTCCTCGACGAGCCCGCCAACCCGCCCCGGATGCAGCCCCGCGACCTGTCCGCCGGCCTGGTCGCACCCGGCGCCGACGACCCGCAGGTGGTGGTCGAGGTCGGCCCCGGCGGCCGCTGGGTCGCCGAGTACTACACCCACGACAGCGCCGAGGAACTCCCCGACGGCGGCCTGCGGATCACCCTGCGCTCCGCCGAACCGTCCGGCCTGCGCACCCTCGCGCTGCGGCTCGGCCGGGACGGCCGGATCACCACCCCGCCGCAGCTCGCCGAACAGGCCCGCACCGCCGCGCTGGCCGCGCTGGAGCACTATCGGGACGGACAGGTCTGAACCACGTGACCGAGGGCACCAGATTCAAGGTGTACTGCTCGCAGTGCCGGGAGAAGGTCGAACTCCCGGCACCCGAGTTCCGGCTGGCGCTCGGAGCCAGCAGGGAACGCACCTTCTACAGCTTCACCTGCCCGGCCTGCGGAGCGTCCGTCCGCAAGATCGCCGGGGAGCGGATCGTCGCCGCGCTCACCGCCGCCGGCGTGCACACCATGCGGCTGCTGCCGGTGGACGGATAGGAAAGGCCGCAAGCGCATGAACTGGACCCTGGTCGGTGCCGTCCTGCTGTCCACCGCCGGTCTGCTGGTGCTCGGGGTGCTCGCCGTCCGGCTGTGGCTGGACGCGCGGGCGCTGACCCGCGAGGTGGACGGGGCGGTTGCCGCGTTGCGGCGGGCGGCGGAGAAGGACTGAGCGCGCGGGGGAGTGGGCCCGGTCACTGATGGTTGGGGACCGGGTTCCCGCTGCGACACCCCGAGCGGCTACCATCGCGCAGGGGGAGCCCTGCCTCCCTGACCTCCCGGACCTCCCGGACAAGGAAGGCGGAGCTCCGATGCGGATCCTGTCACCTGGCGTGCTGCTGATCGTCGTGGTGTTCGCCGTGCTGCTGTTCGGCGGCAAGCGGCTGCCCGACGTGGCGCGGGGGCTCGGGCGGTCCCTGCGAATCCTCAAGAGCGAGGGCAAGGCGCTGCGCGGCGAGTTCACGGCCGGTGCGCAGGGGTCTGCGGCGGCGCCTGCTGCCGCTGTTGCCGAGCCGGAGCGGGTGGTCAAGTCCGCCCCCGGCGCCTCCGGGGCCTCCCGCACCGACCGGGCCGCCTGAACCGTACGGCCCCGCACCACCACTCCGACCACCACCGACGAGCGCACGATTCGAGGACCGGGTTGAGCAAGACGACCAAAGCGCCCAAGGACCCTGAGGGGCGGATGGCGCTCGCCGACCACCTGCGCGAGCTGCGCAACCGGCTGGTCAAGTCACTGCTGGCGATCATCGTGTTCACGATCGCCGCGGCGTTCTTCCACAGGGAGCTGGTGGACTTTCTGATCAAGCCGCTGCCGGCGTGCAACCCCGACGGGTCGCTGCCGGCCGGGCTGAAGCAGTGCGTGGAGATCTCCAACATCGGTCTGACCACGCCGTTCACCGTCGCGCTGAAGGTCGCTCTGACCGCCGGCGTGGTGGCTGCCACCCCGGTCTGGCTCTACCAGCTGTGGAAGTTCGTGTCGCCCGGCCTGCACCGGCACGAGAAGCGCTACTCGGTGTCGTTCCTGGCGCTCGGCACCCCCCTGTTCCTGGCCGGCGCGGTGCTCGCCTACGTGATCATGCCGGTCACGGCGCAGATGCTGATCAGCTTCATCGCGGACGGCGTCAAGTCGATCGTGCCGGTGGAGACCTACCTCGACCTGATCACCCGCATGGTGCTGGTGTTCGGCCTGGGCTTCGAGCTGCCGCTGTTCCTGGCGATGCTGAACGTGGTCGGGGTGCTCTCCGGCAAGCGGCTGCTGGGCTGGTGGCGCGGTTTCGTGATGGGCATCACCGTGTTCGCGGCCTTCGCCACGCCGTCCGCCGATCCGCTGTCGATGCTGGCGCTGGCCGCGCCGATCTGGCTGCTGTACTTCCTGTCGGCCGGCTTCGCGCTGCTCAACGACAAGCGCAAGCTGGCCCGCAACCCCGACGCACTGCTGGACGACGAGGAGGCCTCCCACGTCGACCTGACGGTGGACGCCGTCGAGGACGCGGAGACGGTGGGCGGCGTCGAGCCGGTGCAGGCCGGGCGACGCGACCAGATCGACGACATCACCTGACAGGCGGGGACTGCCCCGCTGACGGCCCTGGACCTGACGGTCCGGGGCCGTTCGGCGTTTTCGGGCCGTTCGGCGTCTTCGGCGAGTGCCCGGGGGTGGATTCGGGCTGGTGGGGGGCTTGTCGGTGATTCTGAACATGTGACATATTACTGGCGTGCTGAAGCAAACCTCCTACGACGTTGTGGTGGTCGGTGCCGGTGTGGTCGGTGCCGCGTGCGCCTACTACGCGGCCCGGGCCGGGCTGCGGGTCGCCGTGGTCGACCGCGGGCCGGTGGCCGGCGGGACCACCGGCGCCGGCGAGGGCAACCTGCTGGTCTCCGACAAGGAACCCGGCCCCGAGCTCGACCTGGCGATGCTGTCGGTGACGCTGTGGCGGGAGCTCGCGGAGGAGTTCGGCGACCGGGTCGAGTACGAGCCCAAGGGCGGCCTGGTGGTCGCCTCCGCGCCCGCCGGGCTGGACGCCCTGAACCGCTTCGCCGCCAAGCAGCGCGAGGCCGGGGTGGAGGCCGTTGCCGTTGCCGCGGAGTCGCTGCGCGAGCTGGAGCCGCACCTTGCCGAGGGGCTGCCCGGCGGGGTGCTGTACCCCCAGGACGCGCAGGTGCAGCCCGCGCTGGCGGCGGCCCACCTGCTGCGGGCCTCCGGTGCCGACAGCTATCTCGGGGAGGCCGTCACCGCGCTGCGGCGTGGCCCCGGTGGGGCGATCGCCGGGGTGGTCACCGAGCGCCGGGAGCTCGCTGCGCCCGCGGTCGTCAACGCGGCCGGTACCTGGGGCGGGGCGGTGGCCGAGCTGGCCGGGGTGCGGCTGCCGGTGCTGCCGCGGCGGGGTTTCGTGCTGGTCACCGAGCCGCTGCCGCGGATTGTCCGGCGGAAGGTGTACGCCGCGGACTACGTCGCGGACGTCGCCTCCGGGTCCGCGGACCTGCAGTCGTCCGCGGTGGTCGAGGGCACTCCCGCCGGTCCGGTGCTGATCGGCGCCAGCCGGGAGCGGGTCGGGTTCGACCGGACCCTCAGCCCCGAGGTGCTGCGGCGGCTGGCCGCGCAGGCGGTGGCGCTGTTTCCGGTGCTGGGGACGGTGGCCGTGCAGCGGGCGTACCGGGGCTTCCGTCCGTACCTGCCCGACCACCTGCCCGCGATCGGGCACGACGCGAGGGTGCCGGGGCTGTACCACGCGTGCGGGCACGAGGGGGCGGGGATCGGGCTGGCGCCGGCGACGGGGTTGCTGATCAGTCGCCAACTGGTGGGAGCTGACGCCGGGTTCGAGCTGGGGCCGTTCCGGCCGGAGCGGTTCGAGGGCGCGGGGGAGGAGTAGGTGGCCCGGTTGGGACCGCTGGTGGGTGGCCGGCGGGTTCCGGGTGCGGGGTGGTTGGGGAATTCGGTGTTGTTCGGGAGGTGTGAGCATGGATCCGCTTGATCTGGTGGGTGCTGAGCCCGGGGCGGTGCGGGTGGTTTCGTTCGACGGTCGGGCGGTGGAGGCGTTGCCGGGGCAGACGTTGGCGGCGGCTTTGTGGGCGGACGGGGTGGTGGCGTGGCGGCGGACCCGGGTGGGTGGGCGGTTGCGCGGGGCGTTCTGTGGGATCGGTCAGTGCTTCGACTGTCTGGCGACCGTCAACGGGCGGCCCAATCAGCGGCTGTGCCTGGTGACTGCCGAGGACGGCGACGTCGTCAGCACGCAGGAGGGGCACGGGCGTGATGAACTCGCGGTCTGAGTACGACCTGGCGGTGATCGGTGCGGGTCCGGCGGGGCTGGCGGCTGCGGATGCCGCTGCCGGGTTCGGGCTGAGGGTGGCGCTGGTGGATGCGGGGGCGCGGCTCGGTGGGCAGTACTACCGGCATCCCGCGACCGAGTTGGGTGCGGCGCGTCCGGAGAAGCTGCACCACGGGTGGCGGACGTTCGCGGGGCTGCGGGAGCGGCTGGTGGCGTCGCCGTTGGTCGATCACCTGGCCGGCCATCACGTGTGGGCCGCCGAGCGGGGCGGGGACGGGTGGAGGCTGCATGCCACCCGGGGCCCGGAGGGCGGCGACCGGGTCACCGTCGAGGCGCGGCATCTGCTGCTGGCCACGGGTGCGTACGAGCGTCAACTGCCGTTCCCCGGTTGGACGTTGCCCGGGGTGGTGACGGCCGGCGGGGCGCAGGCGATGTTGAAGTCGGGGCTGGTGCTGCCGGGGCGGCGGGTCGTGGTGGCGGGCAGTGGGCCGTTGCTGCTGGCGGCCGCGTCCTCGCTGGCGGCGGCCGGGGCGCGGATTCCGGCGATCGTGGAGGCGACGGCGTATCTCGGCTATGCGCGCGGGCTGCCCGTGCTGGCGGGGAACCCGGCGAAGCTTGTCGAGGGTGCCGACCACGCGGCCCGGTTGCTGCGGCACGGGGTGCGGTTGCGCCGGCGGGCCGCCGTGGTCGAGGCGCACGGTGACGAGAGGGTCACCGGCGTCACCGTGGCGCGGCTGGACGCCCGTTGGAAGCCGGTGCCCGGCACCGAGCGGCGGATCGCGTGCGACGCGCTCGCGGTCGGGCACGGGCTGGTGCCGCAGATCGACCTGGCCGTCGAGCTCGGCGCGGCCACCGTCACCACCGCCGACCACACCGCCGCGCTGCGGGTGGACGCGCAGCAGCGCACCAGTGTGCCCGGGCTGTGGGCCGCGGGGGAGACCTGCGGTGTCGGCGGCGCGGACCTGGCGCTGGCCGAGGGGGTGCTCGCCGCTCACTCGGTGGCCGGAAAGCCTGCTCCTGCAAGGGAGTTGAGGGTCCGGCGGAGTCGGCGGGAGTTCGCTTCGCTGATGGCGGCCGCGCACGCGCCGGGGCCGGACTGGACGGGCTGGGTGACCGACGACACCGACGTCTGCCGGTGCGAGGAAGTCCCGGCGCGGGCCGTCCGGGAGGCCGTCACCGAACTCGGCGCCGCCGATGCGCGGACCGTCAAGTTGCTCACCCGGGCCGGCATGGGCTGGTGCCAGGGTCGGATGTGCGGGCCCGCGGTGGCCTGTCTGTCCGGCGGGCCGCTCGGCGGGCCCGACAGCCGGCCGCTGTCCTGCCCCGTTCCGCTGGCCCAGCTGGCGCAGCAGGACGGTTCGTCGGAGCTGCCGGAGTCGCCGGAGCTGTCGGAGCTGTCGGAGTAGAGGTCGGCGGGGGTCTTGCGCCCTCGTCGAGGATTTGTAAAATGTCACACATCATATCGAGGGAGATCCCCGTGACTCGCACCGCCCACGACCCCGCCCGCCCCTGGCGCGGCATCATGGTCGCCACCACGCTGCCGTTCCGCGAGGACCGCAGCGTCGACTACGACGCCTACGCCGAGCACGTCCGCTGGCTGCTCGACAACGGCTGTGACGGCGTCGTCCCCAACGGGTCGCTCGGCGAGTACCAGACCCTCACCCCCGAAGAGCGCGCCAAGGTCGTCACCACCGCCGTCGAAGCCGCCGGGGACGGCTCGCGCGTGATGCCCGGCGTCGCCGCGTACGGCAGTGCCGAGTCCCGCCGCTGGGCCGAGCAGGCCGCCGAGGCCGGCGCCGGCTCCGTGCTGCTGCTCCCGCCGAACGCCTACCGCGCCGACCACGACGCCGTGCGCGCCCACTACGCCGAGGTCGCCGCCGCCGGCGTGCCGATCGTCGCCTACAACAACCCGATCGACACCAAGGTCGACCTCGTCCCCGCGCTGCTCGCCGACCTGCACGCCGCCGGGCACATCGTCGCCGTCAAGGAGTTCTCCGGCGACGTCCGCCGCGCCTACGAGATCGCCGAACTCGCCCCCGGGCTCGACCTGCTGATCGGCGCCGACGACGTCCTGCTGGAGCTGGCCGTCGCCGGTGCGGTCGGCTGGATCGCCGGCTACCCCAACGCGCTGCCCGCCACCAGCGCCGAGCTGTACCACGCCGCCGTCGCCGGCGACCTGGAGACCGCGCTGCCGCTCTACAAGTCGCTGCACTCGCTGCTGCGCTGGGACTCCAAGACCGAGTTCGTCCAGGCCATCAAGCTGTCCATGGACATCGCCGGCCGCACCGGCGGACCCACCCGCGCCCCGCGGCTGCCGCTGCGCCCCGAGATCGACGCCGCCGTGCGCGCCGCGACCGAGAAGGCGCTCGCCGAGGGCCACAAGTAGCCCAGGGCCGCAGGTAGTTGAAGCACCGGCCCGGACCGGGCGAGCTCGCCCGGTCCGGGCCGGACCACCAGCCGTCAGGAGGGAATCCCGCGATGCGGACCCGTCACGTCTTCCACGCCGTCGACTCGCACACCGAGGGCATGCCCACTCGGGTGATCACCGGCGGCTTCGGCACCATCCCCGGCGCCACCATGGCCGAGCGGCGCGCCCACTTCCAGCAGCACCTGGACCACTTCCGCACCCTGCTGATGTACGAGCCGCGCGGCCACGCCGCGATGAGCGGGGCGATCCTGCAGCCGCCGACCCGGCCGGACGCCGACTTCGGGGTGCTGTACATCGAGGTGTCGGGCCTGCTGCCGATGTGCGGTCACGGGACGATCGGTGTCGCCACCGTGCTGGTCGAGACCGGGATGGTTCCGGTGGTCGAGCCCGTGACGACTGTCCGTCTCGATACCCCCGCCGGGCTGGTGGTTGCCGAGGTTCAGGTCGAGGACGGCGCGGCCGTGGCTGTCACGATCCGCAATGTGGCGTCGTTCTCGGTGGCGCTCGACCGCAAGCTCGACGTGCCCGGGTACGGCACGGTGACGTACGACCTGGCGTACGGCGGCAACTACTACGCGATCCTGCCGCTGGAGCAGTTCGGGATTCCGTTCGCGCACGAGCACAAGGGCGAGATCCTGGCCGCCGGGCTCGCCATGATGGACGCGATCAACGCCTCCCCCGAGCACCGCCCCGTGCACCCCGAGGACCCGTCCATCCACGGCTGCCACCACGTCCAACTGCTCGCCCCCGGTTCGGACGCGGTGCACTCCCGGCACGCGATGGCCATCCACCCCGGCTGGTTCGACCGCTCCCCGTGCGGGACGGGCACCTCCGCGCGGATGGCGCAGCTGCACGCTCGGGGCGAGTTGGCGCTCGGGGCCGATTTCCGTAATGACTCCTTCCTGGGTACGACGTTCGTGGGCCGCCTGGTGGAGGAGACCACGGTGGCCGGGCAGCCCGCTGTCGTGCCGACCGTCACCGGCCGGGCCTGGGTGACCGGGACGGCGCAGTACTTCCTCGATCCGACGGATCCGTTTCCGGCCGGGTTCCTGCTGTAGCTGTATTTGGTATTGAAGCGAAAGGTATGTGCTTGTGAGCACCGTCGACTCGTACAACCCTGCCAACCCCGATGACTTGGTGGTTTCGGTAACTGCTGTGGGAGCGGAGGGAGTTGAGGAGGCGATCGCGCGGGCACGGGTCGCCCAGCGGGAGTGGTGGGCGCTCGGCGCGGCCGGGCGGTCGGCGGTGCTCGGAAAGGTCGCGGCGGCCGTGGAGGCGGCCACCGAGGAGCTGGCGGCGCTGACGGTGCGCGAGGTCGGCAAGCCGGTCGCCGAGGCGCGAGGCGAGGTCGCGCGGACGGTCGCGATCTGGCGGTACTACGCGCAGGCGCCGTTCGCCCCCTCCGGCGAGGTGCACGAACCCGCCGCCGGGCAGGGCCTGTTGCTGACCCGGCGCCGGCCGTACGGCGTCGCGGGCCTGGTGACGCCATGGAACTTCCCGCTGGCGATCCCCACCTGGAAGGCCGCGCCCGCGCTGGCCGTCGGCAACGCGGTGGTGCTCAAGCCCGCCCCCGAAGCGACCGCGTGCGCGCTGCGCCTCGCCGAACTGGCCGGCCAGGCCGGGCTGCCGGACGGGGTGCTGACGGTCGTTCCCGGCGGCGGGGAGGAGGGCGCGGCGCTGGTGGCGGGCACGGATGTGGTGTCGTTCACCGGTTCGACCGCTGTCGGGCGGCAGGTGGTTGCCGCTGCTGCCGGGCGCGGTGTCCCCGTGCAGGCCGAGATGGGCGGGCTGAACGCCGCAATCGTGCTGCCGGACGCGGACATTGCGCAGGCGGCCGCACACCTGGCGTCGGCGATCGCCGGGTACGCGGGGCAGAAGTGCACGGCGACCAGCCGGGTGATCGCCGTCGGCGACGCGTACGAGCCGCTGGCGGAGGCGTTGGCGAAGGCGCTGGGGGAGGTTGCGGCGGCCGACCCGGGAGCGGCGTCCACCGTGTGCGGGCCGGTGATCAATCGGCAGGCGCTGGACCGGCTCACCGACGCGATCGACAGTGCGAAGGCGGCCGGCGCGAAGGCGCTGGCGGGCGGCGCGCGGGCGGAACGCGACGGTTGGTACCTGGAGCCGACGCTGCTGGAAGGCGTTCCTGCGGAACACCCGTTGGCCGGGGAGGAGTTCTTCGGGCCGGTGGCGGTGCTGGTGGCCGCTGAGGACCTGGACGAGGCGATCGCGCTGGCCAACGAGACGCGGCACAGCCTGTCGACGTCCGTTCACTCGCGGAGCCTGGACGTCGCGCTGGCTGCGGCGGACCGGCTGGACGCCGGGATGATTCGGATCAACGCGCCGTCGAGTGGCGTGGACTTCCACCTTCCGTTCGGCGGGGCGAAGGCGGCGTCGTACGGGGGGCGGGAGCAGGGGCGGGCGGCGCTCGACTTCTACACCGCTTCGCGGACGGTGAGTGTGCTGCCGGGGGGCGGGAGCTGAGACGGAGCGCCCGGCGGGGCGTGAGCGCTGGGCGCCCGAACGGGGGGCGGCGGCCGGGGAGTTGGTGACGGTCGGTCGGTCGGGCGATCGGTCGGCTGGCCGGGCGGCCGGGCGGCCGGGCGGGCGGGCGTTCGGCTGGCCTGCCGGCGGTCGGGCCGCGCCGTTCGGGTCGGTGTTCGGATGCCGTGCGGCGGTCGGCGGCCCCTGACAGGGCGGCTGGTGCGGGTGTCGGCAGGTCGGGCGGGGGCGGGTTGTGTCAACTGCGTGCCCCCGGCGTCGGGTTGCCGAGGGTGCTGTCGCGCGGGTGGTCGGCGCGAGCTTGTGGTCCAGTGGTCGGCTTCGCGCGGCGTGGGGTTGGCGTCTCGGGGCCGGGTTGGTCGTTTGTTGTTTTTGTCCGTTGTCAGCGTGCGTCTTGTCGTGGAGTACTGATGAACATCACCACCACCGACTATCACACCGCCGGTGAGCCGTTCCGGATCGTCACCGGTGGTCTTCCGCCCGTGCCCGGCGACAGCGTCGCCGAGCGGCGGGCGATTGCCATTGGGGCGGGTGGGACGGCGACTTCGCCGCGGCGGGGGGCGTTGGACGATGTGCGGCGGTTGTTGACGCGGGAGCCGCGCGGGCATGCGGGGATGTACGGCGGGTTCGTGGTTCCGGCCGATGACGACGAGGCACACTTCGGGGTGCTGTTCTGGCACAAGGACGGGTACTCGACGGCGTGCGGGCACGGGACGATGGCGCTCGGTGCGTGGGCGGTGGACACCGGGCGGGTGGCGGCGCCGGACGACGGGACGGCGCTGGTGCGGATCGATGTGCCGTCCGGGCGGGTGAGTGCGACCGTGCACCGGCGTGCTGGGCGGACGACTGCTGTGACGTTCCGCAATGTGCCGACCCGGGTGTTGGCGAGGAAGGTCGAACTGGCTGTCTCCGGTGGGTCGGTGGCGGTCGATCTGGCGCACTCCGGGGCGGTGTACGCCTCGTTGCCGGCCGCCGCGCTCGGGCTGTCCGTCGTTCCCGAGCGGTTGCCCGCGCTGACCGCCGCGGGGCGGGAGATCAGGGCCGCGCTGGAGGGGCATCCGGCGCTGGCGCAGGACCGGGACGGCGTCTACGGCGTCATCCTGTACGACGAGCTGGCCGACGCGCCCTCGGGGCCGAATCAGCGCAACGTCACGGTGTTCGCGGACGGGCAGATCGACCGTTCGCCGTGCGGCTCCGGTACGTCCGCGCGGCTGGCGCTGCTCGCGGACGAGGGGGCGCTGCGGTCGGAGCAGACGTTGCGGCACGAGTCGATCATCGGCACGGTGTTCACCGGCCGGGTTCGCGCGTACGGGCTGGAGGGCGCGGTCACCGAGGTGACGGGTGCCGCGCACCGGACCGGTGAGCACCGGTTCGTGCTGGACAGTGACGACATGCTCGGAGCGGGGTTCCTGCTGTGACCGGGCCTGCTGTGATCGACCAGTTGGAGTTGACGCTCGATCATCGGGCGGCCGTCGAGGCGTTGGAGGGCATGCTGCTGGACGGGCTGGACGTCGAGCGGTGCCCGCAGCGGTCGGCGGTGCCGGTGCCGGCCGGGGAGTTGCTGCTGATGCCCGCCGCGACCGGCGCGTTCGCGGGGGTGAAGATCGCGGGGGTGGCGCCCGCGAACCCGGCGGCCGGGCTGCCCCGGATCACCGGCAGTTATCTGCTGCTGGACGGGCCGACGCTGCGGCCGGTGGCCCTGCTGGACGGTGCGGCGCTCACCGCGCTGCGCACGCCGGCCGTCACGGCGCTGGCGGTGCGTGAGCTGGCCGGGCCGGACGTCGCGCACCTGGTGGTGTTCGGTGCGGGCCCGCAGGCGTTCGGGCATGTGGCGGCGTTGCGGGCGGTGCTGCCGCTGGAGCGGGTGACGGTGGTGGCGCGGCGGCCGGGTTCGGCGGATCAACTGGCGCGGTATGCGGCCGAGTTGGGGCTGAGCGCGGCGGTCGGCGGCCCGGAGGCGGTGGCGAAGGCGGACGTGGTGGTGTGCTGCACCACGGCGCGTACCCCGCTGTTCGACGGGCGGCTGGTGCCCGACGGGGCGGTGGTCGCGGCGGTGGGTTCGCACGAGCCGGACGCCCGTGAGGTGGATGCCCAACTGGTGGGCCGCGCCGACCTGTTCGTGGAGGCGCGCGCGGTGGCCCGGCGGGAGGCGGGGGACCTGCTGATGGCCGGGGCGGCGGAGGAAAGGCTGATCAATCTGTCGGAACTGGTGACCGGGACGGCGGTTGTCCGTCATGATCGGCCGAGGTTCTTCAAGAGCGTCGGCATGGCCTGGCAGGATCTGGCGGTGGCGGCGGCCCAGTACGAGCTCACGGGCCCGCCCGGCGAAAGCGGACCGAGGCGTTCACTCTGAGCAACGTGACATTGTACAATGGGGTTCTGCTGACACCGGAGGAACCGCCATGTCCGACCTGAAGCCCCGCAACCTCATCTCCGTCCAGGAGCGGCTGCGCGACCAGGTCGCCCACGCCCTGCGCGCCGCCCTGATCTCCGGCGAACTGCGCCCCGGCGTCGTCTACTCGGCGCCCGCGCTGGCCGCCGACTTCGGGGTCTCCGCCACCCCCGTCCGGGAAGCGATGCTCGACCTGGCCCGCGAAGGCCTGGTCGAGGCCGTCCGCAACAAGGGCTTCCGGGTCACCGAACTCAGCGAGCGCGACCTCGACGAGTTCACCGAGATCCGCGCCCTGATCGAGGTCCCGACGGTCGGCCGGGTCGCCCGCGCCGCCACCGCCGAGCAGTTGGAGGCGCTGCGCCCGCAGGCCGAGGCGATCGTCGCCGCCGCCCGCAAGCACGACCTGATCGGCTACCTGGAGGCCGACCGCAAGTTCCACCTCGACCTGCTGTCCCTCGCCGGCAACGCCCGCCTGGTGGAGACCGTCGGCGACCTGCGCAAGCGCTCCCGCCTGTACGGCCTCAACCGGCTCGACCAGCGCGGCGAGCTGGTCTCCTCCGCCGAGGAGCACCTCGAACTGCTCGACGTGCTGCTCACCGGCGACGCCAAGGCCGCCGAGGAGTGCATGACCCGGCACCTCGGCCACATCCGGCACCTGTGGGCGGCGGGCGAGCAGGGCCGCGGCTGATCGGCGTCAGGCGGGGGGCGTGCGGCTGATCGCCTGTCAGGGGCGGGGCGTGCGGCTGCGCGAGGAGTCGCCGAGTTCCGCGCCCAGACCGAGAGCGTGCTGCGCCTGCCCCGCCGCTGACCGGCGGCCCGTCTGTCAGGCGCGGGGCGTGCGGCTGCGCGAGGAGTGGCCGAGTTCCGCGCCCAGACCGAGAGCGTGCTGCGCCTGCCCCGCCGCTGACCGGCGGCCCGTCTGTCAGGTGCGGGGCGTGCGGCTGTGCGAGGAGTGGCCGAGTTCCGCGCCCAGACCGAAGTAGTGCCGGAAGTTGTACACCAGCGGACTCCACGCGGCCGGCTCCACGTAGTCGGTGCCCGGCACGGTGATCGACTCGGCCGCGTGCACCCGCAGCACCTGCACCTCCGCGACCAGGAACTCCCCGGTGGCGTCCGCCCGCAGGTCCGCCACCCGGGCCTCCAGCTGAAGCGGGCACTCGGCGACCCGGGGCGGCGCCACCAGCTCCGCGGGCTGCGCCGTCAGGCCGGCGTGGGCGAACTTGTCGCGGACGAAGTGCGCCGCGTCCGCCCGGCCGGTGGTGCCGCCGAGCAGCTCCACCTGCCGCCACAGCCCCGGGCCGGGGACGTTGACCACCAGTTCGGGGCGGGCGGCGAGGTTGCGGGAGGTCTGGCCGTCCGGGCCGAGGCCCAGTACCACCGTGCGGTCCAGCGCCCAGGCGGACGAGATCGGCGCCAGGTTGACCGCGCCGTCGGCGTCGAGCGTGCTCAGCAGCACCACCGGCGTGCCGAAGTACAGGATGTGCGGCTCGACCACGCGGTGCGTCAGGGAAGCGCGATCTGTCGGGGAGCTGCGGTGCGTCGGGGAGGTGCGGTGCGTCAGGGAAGTGCGGTGTGGCGGGGTTTTGTGCATGGCGCCGACCGTAGGCCGGGCACACTTCGGCCCGCGCCGAAGTGTCCGCGCGGCACCATGGACGGGTGGACACCCAGCTCAGCGCCCGCCGGCTCGCCGACACGGCGGCCCTGCTCGCCGACCCGACCAGGGCCGCGATCTGCCTCGCCCTGCTGGACGGGCGGGCCTGGACGGCCGGCGAACTCGCCCGGCACGCGAAGGTGGCCGCCCCCACCGCCACCGGCCACCTCAACCGGCTGGTCGCCGCCGGGCTGCTCGCCGAGGAACGCCAGGGCCGCCACCGCTACCTGCGGCTCGCCGGGCCCACCGCCGCCGAACTCGTCGAAGCGCTCGCCCAGTTCACCGGTGGAACGCCACCCGCCGCGACCTCGCTGCGCGCCGCCCGCCGGGACGCCGAACTCGCCCGTGCCCGCACCTGCTACGACCACCTGGCCGGGGCGCTCGGCGTCACCGTCACCGACGCGATGACCGCCCGCGGCCTGCTGGACGACCGCCACGGCCTCGCCCTCACCCAGGCCGGTACCGACTGGCTCGCCGGGGCGGGCATCTCCGTCGCCCCCGGCCGCCGTGCCGCCGTCCGTGCCTGCCTGGACTACACCGAACGCCGCCCGCACCTGGCCGGCGCCGTCGGCGCCGCGCTGTGCGGGCACGCGCTGACGGCGGGCTGGGTGGAGCGGCGGCCCGACAGCCGGGCGGTGCGGGTGACGGCGGCGGGGGAGCGGGCGCTGGACGACCTGCTGGGCGTGCGGTGGGCGGCGGCATAGCCCTGCGGGCAGTCCAATGCTCGCCATCCCCATGCCCATGCCCATGCCACCGCCGGCCCGGCGTCGCCGCCAGGCCTAGCGGGTCGTCAGGCGGCCGTCCTGCATCTCCAGGACCCGGTCGGTGCGGCTCAGCAGGTCGCGGTCGTGGGTGACCATGACGGTGGCCGTGTTGTGGGTGCGGGTGACCTCGGCGAGGAGGTCGACGACCTGGGCGCCGCGTTCGTGGTCGAGGGCGGAGGTGGGCTCGTCGACCAGGAGAACGGAGGGGTCGCCGAACAGGGCACGGGCGATGTTCACCCGCTGGCGCTCGCCGCCGGACAGCTGGTGCGGGCGGCGCTGCTGCTTCGGGCCCGCCAGGCCCACCGACTCCAGCAGGTCCTCGGCGCGCTGCCGGGCCGCGGCCGGGCGGCGGCCGCGGACGGATTCGAGGACCAGGAGCTGCTCCACGGCGGTCAGCGAGGCCAGCAGGTTCGACTGCTGGAAGACGATGCCCAGGCGCTCGCGGCGCAGCGACGTGCGTTCCTTGTCGCTGAGCGCGCCCGCGTCCGCGCCATCGATCAGCACCTGCCCCGTGTCGGGGCGCTGGAGCGTCGCGGCGACTGCCAGCAGGCTGGACTTGCCGCAGCCCGACGGGCCCACGATGGCCGCGAACTCGCCCGGGGCGACGGACAGCTCGACGTTGTTCAGGGCCGTCAGCCGGCTCTCGCCGTCCGGGTAGGTGAGGGTGACGCCGCTCAGCGCGAGGCCGGTGCGGACGGCGGTGGTGGTCATGGCGAGGTCCTTCGGGAAGAGAGGTACGACGGTCATCGGTTGGCGCCCAGCGCGGCGAGCGGGTCCACGGCGGTGATCCGGCGCACTGCGAGGGCCGCGCCCAGCAGGCCGAGCACCACCATCGCGCCGACCGGCACCGCCACCGTGAGCACGCCCACGTCGAACGGCACCGCCGCCGAGGCGATCGCCCCGCCGATCGCGCCGATCGCCCCGCCGAGCAGCGAACCCGCCACCAGTACGGCCGCGGCCTGGGCGAGGGCGTCGCGCACCAGGTAGCCGCTGGAGGCGCCGACGGCCTTGAGCACCGCGATGTCGGGGCGGCGCTGCACCGTCCACACCGTGAAGAACGCGCCGATCACCAGGGCGCTGACCGCGAACAGGAAGCCCTGGATCATCAGCAGGCTGCCCCGCTCCGCCGAGTACCCGTTGATGCCCGCGAGTGCGTCGCTCCGGGAGACCGCCTTCAGGTCGGTGGGCAGGTCCTTCGGGGTGCCGTGCACCGCGATCGCGGTCGGCTGCTTCTGGCCGGAGACCTGCTGCCACGTCGTCGGGGTGGTCCACACGCTCGGCGCGTGCGACAGCGAACGCTCCGCGGTGACCGCGCTGACCGTCAGCCTCTCCGCGCCCAGGGTGACCTGGCTGCCGGGGGACAGGTGGTACTGCTTCGCGACGTCGGAGCCGACGGCGACCTCGCCGTCCTTGGGCGCCGCACCGGACGACACCGGCGGCAGCAGCGCCGCATCGGTGCCCAGCACGCTCACCGAGGCCGCGCCGTCGGGGGCCGTCAGCCGCGTCATCGCCACGCCCAGCGAGTGCGCGTCCCGGGTGCCCGGGGCCGCGGCGACCTTCGCCTGCTGGTCGGCCGTCACCGTGCTGGAGGCGAATGACACCTCCGGCTCCGCGCCGGCCGGCGCGCCGAACACCACGCCGTCCACGGGCAGTTCGGCGATCGTCGAGGACGCCGCCGACGAGAGGCCGCCGGTAAGGCCGTAGAGGAACACCACCAGGGTCGTGATCAGAGTGACCACCGCACCCATCAGGGCGAACCGCCCCTTGGCGAAACGGATGTCACGCAATGCGACGAACACGGGAAACCTTCCGAAAGGACACTGGACGAGACCACTCCACCTTCGCGTTTTTCGCCCGCCCTGCCATCGGCGAGATGGGCGGAGTACGCACCGTCCGAGCGGTGCACCCGAAAATCCATCGAAAGGTTGATGCCGTGCCGCGCCGACCGGCCGCCGACGCCCCGTACCCTCGGACAGCGTGCCCCGAACCGAACCATCACCGTCCTCGCCGCGCACCGAGCCGCGACCCGAGCCGCACCGCTCACCCGTCGGCCCGACGCCCGCGCTGCGGCTGGCCAACCTCGCCGTGCACGGCCTGTTCTTCGCGCTGCTCGCCGTACTGCTGATCCGCGCCGCAGCCGCCGGCGAACTCGGCCCGGCCGGCTGGGCCTGCGCCGGGGCACTCGCCGCCGCCTACGCCGCCGGTGGTCTGATGCGGCAGATCCGTGAGTCGCGCGCCCTCGGTGCCGTGTGGCTGCTCGTGGTTTCCCTGCTGTGGATCGAACTCACCCTGCACCACCCCGAGTTCAGCTACCTCGCGTTCCCGCTGTACTTCGTCTGCCTGCACGTCCTGCCACTGCGCTGGGCACTGCCCGCCGTCGCCACCCTGACCGGCGCCGTGATCGCCGCACAGACCACCACCCCCGGCGGCCTCACCACCGCCAAGGTGCTCGGCCCGCTCGCCGGCGTCGTCGTCGCCCTGCTCACCGCCTACGGCTACGCCGCCCTCTACCGCGAGAGCCGGGCCCGCCAGCAACTCATCGACGACCTGGTCCGCACCCGTGGCGAACTCGCCGCCAGCCAGCGCGAAGCCGGCCGCCTCGCCGAACGCCAGCGCCTGGCCCGGGAGATCCACGACACCCTCGCCCAGGGCCTGTCCGGCATCGTGCTGCTGGCCCGGGAGAGCGCCGCCGCACTGCCGGACTCCCCGCCGGACGCCACCGCGCTGCTCCGCGAAATCGAACAGACCGCCTCCGCGAACCTCGCCGAGGCCCGCCGCTTCGTCCACGCCCTCACCCCGCCTGCACTCGACGACACCACCCTCGCCGACGCGCTGCGCCGCCTCGCCGACGGCGCCGACGCCGCCTTCCACCTCGACGGCGAGCCCTACCCCCTGCCCGTCGAAGCCGAAGTCGCCCTGCTGCGCCTCACCCAGGAAGCCCTCGCCAACGCCGTCCGGCACGCCGCCGCCCAGCACATCGCCGTCACCCTCGGCTACCTCGACGACACCGTCACCCTCGACGTCTACGACGACGGCACCGGCTTCGACCCCGCCACCGCACCCGCCCCCGGCTCCTTCGGGCTGCACGGCATGCACGAACGCATCGCCGCGCTCGGCGGCACCCTCACCGTCGAATCCACGCCCGGCGAGGGCACCGCCGTCGCCGCGACCCTGCCGCTGCGCGCGATCGACCCGCCGACCGGGACTGTCGAGGCGCCGCCGGGCCGTTCCCGTCCGTCGCCGCCCACCGGCACTGCGCTGCGCGTGGGACCGGCAAAGGTCCGACCGGCAGGGGGCCGACCGGCAGGGGTGCGGCTCGCGGGGGTGCGGCGGTGATCCGGGTGCTGGTGGTGGACGACCACCCCGTGGTGCGGCGCGGCCTGCGCGCGATGGTCGACGACCTGCCCGACGTCACCGCCGTCGGCGAGGCCGCCGACGGGGCCGCCGCGCTCGGCCTGCTCGCCACGCTCCCGGCCGAGCAGCGTCCGCACGTCGTGCTGATGGACCTCCAGATGGGCACCGGCATGCACGGCGTCGAAGCCACCCGGCGGATCACCGCGCTGCCCGACCCGCCCGCCGTCCTGGTCCTCACCACCTACTCCACCGACGCCGACATCCTCGCTGCCGTCGAGGCCGGGGCCACCGGCTACCTGCTCAAGGACGCCCCGCCCGAGGACCTCGCCGCCGCCATCCACGCCACCGCCCGCGGCGAGACCGTCCTCGCCCCGCCCGTCGCCGCCCGCCTGCTGGGCCGGGTCCGGGCCGGGCGCCCCACGCTGTCACCGCGCGAGGCCGAGATCCTCCAGCTGCTCGCCGAGGGGCTGCCCAACCGGCAGATCTCCAAGCGGCTGTTCATCAGCGAAGCCACCGTGAAGACCCACCTGGTGCACGTGTACGAGAAGCTCGGCGTCGACTCCCGCACCTCTGCGGTCGCGGCGGGTCTGGCGGCGGGGCTGATCAGGCCCGTGGATCGCTGAGCCCTTATTTTCGGACTGGGTATGATTTTGTACTTGGTCTGGATATGCTGAGCGGATGGTCGGACTGCGGGAACTCAAGAAGGAACGGACCGGACGCCGGATCGCCGAACAAGCCCTGCGCCTGTTCGCCGAACGCGGCTTCGAGGACGTTACGATGGGCGAGATCGCCCTCGCCGCCGAGGTGGCGAGGGCGACCTTGTTCGCCTACTTCCCCACCAAGGAGTCGCTGGTCCTCGGTGGCGTCGCCGGCGACGACCTGGCCACGATCGTCGCCGGCCGCCCCGACGGGCAGAACGCCCTCGACGCCCTGCGCGCCCACCACCGCACCCTGGCCGCCGGACCCGTCGCCGACCTGCCCGCGCTGCTCACCCGGGTCCGGGTGATCCAGGCCAGCCCCGCCCTGCGGGCCGCCGCCGACAGCCTGCGCTACCGGCAGCGACAGGCACTCGCCGACGTCCTCGCCGAAGAACACGGCGAGACGGCAGGCGCGCTGATGGCCGCCCAGATCGCCGCCTCGCTCTCCGTCCTGCAGGAACGCCACTTCGCCCGCCTGGTCGCCGGAACCCCCGCCGACCAGGCCGGACAGACCCTCGCCGAAGACCTCGAACTCGCCTTCGACCTGCTGGAACACGGCCTCGACCGGACGGCGGAGCACTGACCGTGCGCACCCTCGGCATCACCTACGACACCGGCACCTTCACCGGCGAACGCCTCACCCGCCGCCACTTCGACCCCGCCCAGGTCCGCCACGACCTCACCGCGATCGCCGACGAACTGCACTGCGACGCCGTCCGGATCACCGGCGGCGACCCCGAACGCCTCGACCTGGCCGCGAAGTTGGCCGCCGACGCCGGACTCGAGGTGTGGTACTCGCCGTTCCCCGCCGACCTGCCGCCCGCTGCGCTGCTGCCGTTCTTCGCGGACTGCGCCCGGCGCGCCGAGACGCTGCGCCGCACCGGCGCCCGGGTGGTGTTCGTCGCGGGCTGCGAACTCAGCGTGTTCGCCGAAGGGTTCCTGCCCGGCGCCACCCACCTCGACCGGCTGCACGCCATGACCACCGCCGACCTGGACTGGTGGCTCTCGCTCGGCCCCGTCCCGGAACGGCTCAACGCCTTCCTTGCCGAGACCGCGAGCGCCGTCCGCCGGGAGTTCGCCGGCCCCGTCGGCTACGCGTCCGGACCGTGGGAGCCCGTCGACTGGACCCCGTTCGACCTGGTCGGCCTCGACGCCTACCGCTCCGCGCAGAACGCCGCCGACTACCGCGAACAGCTCCGTGCCGCCCGCGCCCACGGCAAACCCGTCGCCGTCACCGAGTTCGGCACCTGCGCCTACCGGGGCGCCACCGACCTCGGCGGCATGGCCTGGCAGGTACCGCCCGGTGCCGTCCCCGACGAGACCGAACAGGTCCGCTGCTTCGCCGACCTGCTCGACGTCTTCGAGGAGGAGGGCGTCGGCGCCGCGTTCTGGTACACCTTCGCCTCCTACGACAAACCCGGCCTGCGCGACCTCGGCTCGTACGGGGTGGTGCGCACGCTGGACGGCGACGGACGGTGGGAACGCAAGCAGGTGTTCGACGCGATGGCGGGGCGGTACCGGCGGCGCTGATTCGCTTGAAGACGGCGAGCCGGCGCTCGGCCGTTACGCGATCCAGCAGTAGACGCCGTGGTTCTCGCCCGCGGCCGTGGTGGCGAGGGCGGCGAGGTCGTCCATGATCGCGCTCGCGATGTCCGCGTCGATGTGCTCGCCGTCCTCCGCGCGCAGGTGGGTCCAGGCGGTGGCGGCGCTGCGCAGGGTGGCGGGGGCGGCGGTGGCGAGGGCGGTGGACAGGCGGGGCGAGAGTGCGAAGACCAGGCATCCGCTGTCGTCGTCGCCGTGGTCGGCGACGGTCCGGGGCTCGTCGGCGTCCAGGAGGCCATCGGGGTCGGCGCCGGTCAGCAGGTGCTCCCACTCGACCGCGGCCTCCTCGGGGTCGAATCCGCCGAACGACACCGACTCGAACGCCCGCCCCGGGCCGGTCGGGAGGACGGCGGCGGCTGACGTGTCGTCCGGGGCCGTGAAGAAGGTGATGAGGATGCTCATCGGACGATGCTGTCATCGCGTTGGTGCTGTGGGTGGCGCGGGGGCGGTGAGGTGACGGGGGGCGGGTGGGCGAGAATCGGCGGCATGGTGACGGTCGGGTCGGTGGTGCTGGGCGCTTCGGATGTGGCGCGGGCGGCGGCGTTCTGGGGGGAGGCGCTCGGGTACGTGCCGCGGGAGGATGCGCAGGACGGCTGGGTGGTGCTGGTGCCGGGCGGTGGGGGCGGCGGGGTGCAGATCGCGCTCGGGTGCAGCGAGACGCCGGTGCAGGAGCGTCCGCGTGTTCATCTCGACCTGTACGCCGGGGATGCGGCTGAGCAGGCCGCCGAGATCGAGCGGCTGGTGGGCCTCGGGGCGCAGCGCGTCGAGTGGGACGGCTACCCCGAGGATCCGGACTTCGTGGTCCTCGCCGACACCGAGGAGAACCGCTTCTGTGTGATCGACACCAGCCACGGCTGACCGGCCGGTCCCGCGCCGGGAAAATTGCTGGTCAGGAGGGTGGCAGGGCTGGCAGGGTGCGGGTCATGGACTCTTTGCGGGTGATGGCGATGCGTCAGGTGGCCGGGCGGCTCTGGCCCGAGCACCTTCCGATGGCCGCTGCGGAGTTGCTGGCCGAGGGCCACGACTCGCCGGCGCTGCGGGAGCTGGCCGGGTGGAGCGGGGGTGAGCGGAGTGCCGAGCTGGTGCAGCTGTGGTACCTGGTGCTCGACGAACTGGGCGTGGAGCGCCTCGAGTTGGCAGAGGCCGAGCGGTGGGCGCTGCGGGACGCTGCCGCCCGGCTGGTCTCCGGCGAGATCGTGTCGCTCCCCGACCTGGTGGGGGAAGTCACCGGGTTGGACATCGACAACGCGGAGGAGGGGCCGGAGCTGCGGTTCTCCATCGCGGTGCGGGAGGGCTGCTGTCAGTGGTGTGTCGAGGACCTGATCGCCGTCGGGGAGCCGGAGTTGCTTGCCGCGTGGGAGACGAAGGTGCGGGCCGCCGCGGCCGCGCTCGTGGCGGAGGCGCGGTGAGTCGGGTGCGGGCGGTCGCCCTGCGGTATCGGGCGGGTGAGTTGGCTACCGGTGAACTTCCGATGGCCGCCGCCGAGTTGGTGGCCGACGGATACGAGTCGCCGGCGCTGTACGACCTGGCCGGGCGGGGGCGGCGGGAGGCGGCGTCCGAGTTGGAGCCGTTGCTGCGGGAGGCGTTGGACGAGCTCGGGGTGCCGTTCCCCAGCTGTGCGGACGGTGAGCGGTGGTGGCTGCGCGAGCTCGCCGGCCGGGTGGGGGAGGGCAGCCTGGCGCCGGGGGAGTTCGCCGAGGCGGTGATGTACCGGGAGTCGTTCGGCGCGAGCCAGGAGGACGAGGAGGCGCTGCTCGGGCTGCTGTCCGACTACTGCTCGTGTTGCGTCGGGCATTGGCCGCCCGAGGTGTTCGTCGTATGGGAGGCGGAGGTGCGGGTTGCTGCCGCCGCGTTGGCTGCGCGGACGCCCCTGCCGTGACGCCCGGGGGCGTCACGGCAGGGGAGTGGCGGTGTGTCAGGCGTACTGGCCAGGGACGTAGTCGCCCGCGGGCTGGCGGATGATCACGTTGACCCGGTTGTAGGTGTTGATCAGCGCGATCAGACCGACCAGGGCGATCAGTTGCTCCTCGTCGTAGTGCTTGGCGGCCTCCGCCCAGGCCTCGTCGCTGACCCCGCCCGCCGCGTCCGCGATCCGGGTGCCCTGCTCGGTGAGTTCGAGCGCGGCGCGCTCGGCGTCGGTGAAGCAGGTCGCCTCCCGCCAGGCGGCGACCAGGTTCAGGCGCTGCTGGGTCTCGCCGGCGTGCGTGGCGTCCTTGGTGTGCATGTCGGTGCAGAAGCCGCAGCCGTTGATCTGGCTGGCGCGGAGCTTCACCAACTCCTGGGTCGCCGCCGGCAGCGAGGAGCCGCCGATGGCGGCGCCGGCCGAGTTGATGTGCTTGAGGATCTTCCCGGCGAGCGGGTTGCCGAAGTAGTTCAGACGTGCGTCCACGGTCGGGCTCCTTGTCGTGTGTGCTTCCGCAAGGACTGACCCCGCTGCTTCCCCGAATGTGACAGCCCCGCGAATGTGACGCCCGTCACGCTATCCGTCGGCGTCCGTCCGGCCGTGCAGACAGGCCGCGCCGACGCTGCGCACCCACACCGGGAAGGGCGGGAACTCCGGGGCGGGCGCTGAGTCGTCGTCGACGACTTCGGGGTCCGTCCAGGGAGTCAGGCCCGGAGTGTCGTCGCGCAGATACCCTTCGACGACCGGCCGGAGGTCGCCGACCGGCCGAAACGCGCCGCCGAAGGGCAACTGCTCGGCGGGCACCGACCCGGTGGAGCACCGGAGCTGCCCGGCCTGCTCGTCATGCCACACGTAGAAGGTCGCCACCCCGGCGTAGTCGAGTTCGCGGATGCGCTCCCGGATACGGGAAGCGGTCCGCTCGAAGGCGGCGACCACCTCCGGTACGGACAGCGATCGCCGGTCCTCGTCGTCCGTGCTCAGCCACCAGGTGTTGGTCTCCCACTCCACCCGGCGGTCGGCCGGCTCCAGCACCAGCGGTTCGTCCGCCACCTCGGCGATCCAGGTCAACAGCATCCGGGGAGTATTTCGGAGTGGCCCTTGCTCCGGCAACCGATGAGCAACGGCCACGGGCTCCTGGTTCAGTGGCGGGTCGACCGAGGTGCGGAACTGCGACTACCGGTCCTGAAGCACCGGCCGACCCCCGCTGAATGGCCGTCGGCGCAATCCACCGCGGACGTAGGGTGGGGAGCGACCGCGGTCGGTGCGTACGGAGGCGAGGGAACGGCATGGCGTTCGACTGGGAGGTGCCGCTGATCGCGGCCCCCATGGCCGGCGGGCCGAGCACCCCCGAACTGGTCGCGGCCGTCAACGGCGCCGGCGGCCTCGGCTTCCTTGCCGCCGGGTACCGGACGGTCGACGGGACGATCGAACAGATCCGCCGCACCCGTGAGCTGACGGAACGCCCGTTCGGCGTCAACCTGTTCGTCCCCGCGCCGCCCTCCGACCCCGGGCCGGTCGCCGCCTACCGCGAGCGGCTGCGGCCGGAAGCCGAACAGTGGGGCGTCGAACTGCCCACCGAGATTCCCGCCGACCGGGACGGCTGGGACGCCAAACTCGAGGCGATGCTGCGCGAGCCCGTCGCGTACGTCTCGTACACCTTCGGCCTCCCCCGCCGCGACGAGGCCGACGCGTTGCGGGCCGCCGGGATCCGCCAACTCGGCACCGTCACCAGCCCCGAGGAGGCGCGTGCCGCCGCCGCGCTCGGTCTCGACGCGCTGGTCGTTCAGGGGCCGGAGGCGGGCGGGCACCGTGGCACCCATCGTGCGGAGGACGTTCCCGGTACTGTTCCGCTGCTTCAACTCCTGGGTGCTGTGCGGGAAGTGACGTCGCTGCCGCTCATTGCTGCCGGCGGCCTCGGTGACGGCGCGGCGATCGCTGCCGCGCTGCGGGCCGGTGCGAGCGCCGCCCAACTCGGCACCGCGTACCTGCGCACCGACGAATCCGGCGCCACGGCCACACACCGGCGGGCGCTCGTCGAACTCCCCGACACCACCGTCACCCGCGCCTTCACCGGGCGCCCCGCGAGGGCGCTCCGCAACGCGTTCATCACCCGCCACGACGGGCACGCGCCGGCGGCGTACCCGGAGGTGCACTACCTGACCCAACCGCTCAGGGCTGCCGCCGCTCGGCGTAACGATGCTGCGGGGATGCATCTTTGGGCGGGGACGGCGCATGCGAGTGCGCGGGAGGGTGGTGCGGGGGAGGTGACGCGGGGGTTGTGGGGGGACGCGCTGCGCGTGGGGTAGGGGCGGGGAGTTTCGGGGCTGCTGCCGCTCGGCGTGACGGTGCTGCGGGGATGCGTCTTTGGGTGGGTGCGGTGTATGCGAGTGCGCGGGAGGGTGGTGCGGGGGAGGTGACGCGCGGGTTGTGGGGGGACGCGCTGCGCGCGGGGTAGGGGCGGGGAGTTTCGGGGCTGCTGCCGCTCGGCGTGACGGTGCTGCGGGGACGCGTCTTTGGGTGGGTGCGGCGCATGCGAGTGCGCGGGAGGGTGGTGCGGCGGCGGTGACGCGCGGGCCGTGGGGGGGTAGGGCGGGGCGGTGGTGGTCAGGTGACGTCGGCGGTGCCTTCGCGGTAGATCTTGGCTGAGGTGATGAGGCCGTCGCGGAGGTGGTAGAAGCCTGCGATGGAGTAGACGCGTTCCTCGCCGGCGACGGTCAGTGTTTCGATGAGCTGGCAGGCTGCGTGATCGGTGGTCACCAGGAGGTTCTGGATCGTCAAGGTCGGCAGTAGTTCGGCCATGGCGTCGGTGAACAGTTCCGTCAGGGCGGCGCGGCCGCGGACGACTGTGGTCCCGGTGATCCAGACGGCGTCGTCGGTGAAGCCGTTCATGAGTGCGGCGACGTCGCGGTGGTTGAACGCGCGGATGTGTTCGCTGATGGCGGCGGTGGTGGAGTCGGTCATGGTCGTAGTGTGTCGTGATCGTTCCGTCCGGTGCGGGGGATTTCGGCGCCGTGTGCGGGACGGCGTGTGATCATGCCCGAGGACCGTCGGGGTCCATCCGCGGAGAACGGAGCCACCATGGCCGAGCGGCCCTACGTGCTGTTGAGCGTTGCGACTTCGATCGACGGGTACATCGACGACACCTCGGCGGAGCGGTTGTTGCTGTCGAACGCGGCGGACTTCGATCGGGTGGATCAGGTGCGGGCGGAGTCGGATGCGATTCTGGTCGGGGGGAACACGCTGCGGTCGGACAATCCGCGGTTGTTGGTCAACAGTGAGGCGCGGCGGGCTGCGCGGGTGGCGGCTGGGAAGCCGGAGTATCCGTTGAAGGTGACGGTGACGGCGGGGGGTGGGCTCGATCGGGGGCTCAAGTTCTGGCACTTCGGGGGCGAGAAGGTCGTCTACACCACGGACGCCGGTGCGTTGAAGCTGGGCGACAGCCTGGACGGGCTGGCCGATGTGGTGAGCACCGGCGACGCCGTTGATTTCGGGGCGATGCTCGAGGATCTGGCGGCTCGTGGGGTGCGGCGGCTGATGGTGGAGGGCGGCGGTCGGGTTCACACGCAGTTCTTGTCGTTGGGCCTCGCCGACGAGATTCAGCTGGCGGTGGCGCCGTTGCTGGTCGGTGAGGCGGGTGCGCCGCGTTTTGTGTATCCGGCCGAGTTTCCGGGTGGCAGCACGCACCGGATGAGGTTGCTGGGGGCCGAGACGGTGGGTGACGTGGTGGTGCTGCGGTACGCGCCGTGAGGGTGGGTGTCAGTCGGTGTCGGTGGCGGCGAGGACGGCGAGGCGGCGGCCGTCGGGGGTGAGGGTGGCGAGGCCGAAGTCCCAGGCGATGTCGTGGAACCAGGGGGTGGGGGCGTCGAAGCCGAACCAGTGGCAGGCGATGGCGCGGGCCTCGGCGGTGGGGAGGGTGGCGTCGGTCAGGGCGGCCACGGACTGCCAGGCGGCGAGGCGGCCGTAGGCGCCGTGGGCGCCGGAGTTGTAGGCGCCGCCGGTGGAGGCTGCGGCGAACAGGACGCGCCAGGCGTCGGCCGGTGGGCAGGTGCTGACGGAGAGGGTGGAGGGTTTGGTGTCGGTGAGGCAGTCGAGGCCGAGGGTGAGGAGTGCGGCGGGGACGGACTCGACGGGCAGTGGGGTGGCGAACTCGAACACCCGGGCCTCGATGCGGCCGTTGGACTCCTCGGCCCAGTTCGCGACGGCCCGGCCGAGGGCTGCGGTCAGCTCCGGGGTGGTGCTCTCGGTGGCGGGCGGGAGCGCGGCGGCGGTACGGCGGGTCGTCAACTGCTCACTGTCCAGGGACCCGTAGGGCATGGCGTGGCAGCCGCCCTGCGCGCTGTAGCCGGGCAGGTCGGCGAAGGCTTCCAGCGGGGAGCGGGTCAGGGGCAGCGCGCCCAGCGGGTGGTGGGTGAAGTGCGGGGCGGTCGCCCAGGCGGAGATCCGGGGGATCGAGGAGAGGTCGACGCCGTGCAGGACCAACTCGTGGACCAGGCAGGCCCGCAGCTCGTTCGAAGCGGGCCCGGCGAACGCCGCCGCGAGGTCGGCCGGCCGGTGGCCGGACGCCAGCAGCGAGGCCGCCAGGCGGTCGCCGTTCCGGCCGTTGCGCGGTGCGGCGGCGAGCAGGCGGAGCGCCTGGCGGACGTTCTCGGCGCCCGGCGTGACGGCCAGCAGCCGGACCAGGCGGTCGAAGACGCTCCGGTACTGCCACGCCACCCCGGGGGAATCGAGGCGCGCGGCGAGGGCGAGGCCGAGGTCGGCGAGGAAGGCGGCGTCGCCCTGTGCGAGCCGTTCCTCGGCCATCGCCGAGACGCCGGTGACGTCCGTCAGGTCGGGGAGTCCGGCCAGGATTCGGGCGATGTGGGTGCGGCGATCGGTCACGGGAGCCGAGCCTACGCACGCAGCGATTGTCGGATCACCCGGTTATCGGGCCAGTGATCCGTCAGGGTGCGCGGGGTGACCGATCGCCGGAGCCGGGCCGACACCCGCGACCGTCGGATCACCGGGTGCCGGGCCGGGGGCCTCGACCTCGCGGCGATCGGTCGGGGGCGTCGGGCCCCGGCACCCGGGGCCGTCCGGCCCTCCGCTGATCAGGCCAGCAGTTCGCCCATCCAGGACTCGATGCCGTCCACCGTGCGCGGCAGGGCGCCGGACATCAGCTGGGCGCCGTCGGCGGTGATGACCAGGTCGTCCTCGATGCGGATGCCGATGCCGCGCAGGGCGGGCGGCAGGGTGAGGTCGTCGGGCTGGAGGTAGAGGCCGGGTTCGACGGTGAGGACCATGCCCTCCTCCAGGACGCCGTCCAGGTACGTCTCGGCGCGGGCCTTCGCGCAGTCGTGGACGTCCAGGCCGAGCATGTGGCCGCTGGCGCAGAGGGTGTAGCGGCGGTACAGGCCGGAGTCCTCGCGCAGCGCCTGCTCGGCGGGGACGGGCAGGACGCCCCAGTCGGAGAGGCCCTCGGCGATGACGCGCATCGCGGCGCGGTGGAAGTCGCGGAAGGACGCGCCGGGGCGCAGCGCGGCGATGCCGGCGTTCTGGGCGGCGAGGACGAGTTCGTAGGCGTCGCGCTGGGCGGAGGAGAAGGTGCCGGACAGCGGGAGGGTGCGGGTGATGTCGGCGGTGTAGAGGGTGTCGGACTCCACGCCGGCGTCGAGCAGCAGGAGTTGGGTGGGGTCGAGCGGGCCGTCGTTGCGGATCCAGTGCAGGACGCAGGCGTGCGCGCCGGAGGCGACGATGGTCTCGTAGCCGGTGCCGTTGCCCTCGGCGCGGGCGCGGGCGTTGAACGCGCCCTCGAGGATGCGTTCGCCGCGGTGGTGGCGCAGGGCGGCGGGCAGGGCGCGGACCACGTCGGCGAAGCCGGCGGCGGTGTGGTCGACGGAGAGCTGGAGCTGCTCGACCTCCCACGGGTCCTTGATCAGGCGCAACTCGGAGAGGGCGGCGGCGAGTTGGCCGTCGCGCCCGGCGTGGTCGGCGGACGGGCGGCCGAGCGCGGCGTCGAGGGCGGGGTCGACGCCGGCCAGGATGCGGGTGGGGGTGGAGCCGGTGAACAGCTTCGGCAGGTCGTCGAGGTGGGCGGTGCGCAGGCCGGTGAGGTTGGCGGCCTCGGTGAGGTCGGCGCGCCGGCCGACCCAGAACTCGCCGTAGCGGCGGTCGCGGAAGAACGCGCCGGAGCCGTCGGCCCGGTCGGAGCGGGGCCGCAGGTACAGCACGGCCTCGCCGTCGGGTTCGATCACCAGGACGTGGCCGACCTGCTCCTCGCCGGTCAGGCCGGTGAGGTGGGCGTAAGCGCTGTTCGGGCGGAAGCGGTAGTCGCAGTCGTTGCTGCGGACCTTCAACTGCCCGGCGGGGACGAGCAGCCGCTCGCCGGGGAAGGCGGCGGCGATCCGGGCCCGGCGGCCCGGGGTGTACGCGTGGCCGGGGACGCGCAGGTCGGCGGGCAGCGGGGTGGCGGCCCACCGGTCGGACATGTACTCCGCCAGGGCGGGGGAGACGGGGAGGTCGTGGCTGCCGGTGTTCAGTGCGGGCTGGTCGGCCATGGAAGGGGGTTCCTCCGAGCGGGGTCGATACCTGGACAACTGGGGTGAGGGATAAGGAAATTGCACTGCTGAGCGGCGGGCAATGACACGGCTCGGTAACGGTCCGGGCGCCTCATTGCGCAGTGCAATTTCACATTACTATGTTACAGGTCACACCTCAGGGCGGGCCAGACCCCGGCGGCACTGATCCCCGGCGGCACCGGTTCCTCGGTGATTCCCGATCCCCGTTGAGCGACCCCCAGTTCCGGAGATACACATGAACAGGCGTACCCACGCCGCCCTCGCGGCGGCCATCGCGGCATCCCTCACCCTCGCCCTCAGTGCGTGCGGCAGCAGCAGCAACGGCGGTGACGACGGCAGCGGGCAGCACGGTGTGACCACCGAGGGCAACGGCATCGTCGGCGGCACCCCGGTCAAGGGCGGCACCCTGACGATCCTGTCGAACCAGGACTTCGACCAGCTCGACCCCGCCCGCAACTGGACCATGCCGGTGATGGACGTCGGCGTGCGCATGCTCTACCGCACCCTGACCACCTTCAGGGCCGCCCCCGGCGCCGAGGGCCTGAAGGTCGAACCCGACCTGGCCACCGACCTCGGCACCCCCAGCGACGGCGCGAAGACCTGGACCTTCCACCTGAAGGACAACCTCCAGTACGAGGACGGCACCCCGATCACCGCCGACGACATCAAGTACAACGTCGAGCGGTCGTACTCGCCGGAACTGCCCGGCGGCCCCGACTACGCGGTGCGCTACCTGAACGCCCCGGCCGGCTACAAGGGCCCGCTGGGCGGCGAGCGGCTCGGCAACGAGGCCATCGAGGTCCCCGACGCCAAGACCATCGTCTTCCACCTCAAGCGCCCCGTCGCCGAGTTCGGCTACACCGCCACCCTGCCCACCTTCGCGCCCGTCCCCAAGGCCAAGGAGACCGGCGCCAACTACTCCAACCACCCGGTCTCCTCCGGCCCGTACAAGATCGAGAGCTACGACCGCGGCAAGCGCATGGTGCTGGTCCGCAACACCCACTGGGACCAGGCCACCGACCCGGTCCGCAAGGCGTACCCCGACAAGATCGTGGTCGAGCAGACCCTCAAGGGCAGCGGCATCGCCGACCGGCTGATCGCCGACCAGGGCGACGACAAGAACGCCGTCTCCTACGTCGACCTGCTGCCCTCGAAGATCTCCGAGGTGCTCACCAATCCCGACGTGAAGAAGCGCCTGATCAGCGAGAACGCGGGCTGCACCACCAAGCTGGACATGAACACCACCAAGGCGCCGTTCGACAACGCCAAGGTCCGCCTCGCCATGCAGTACGCGGTGGACAAGGAGTCCATGGCCGCCGCCATGGGCGGCCCCGCGTTCAACGACATCGCCACCACCTACCTGCCCCCCGTGATCACCGGCGGCACCCCCGTCGACCACTTCGGGATCAAGCCGGGCGGCGACCCGGAGAAGGCCAAGCAGCTGCTCGCCGAGGCGGGCTTCCCGAACGGCTTCTCCACCGACTTCGTCACCTCCACCGGCGGCAAGCCGCAGGCCGAGGCGATCCAGGCCGCACTCAAGCGAGCCGGCGTGGACGTCACCATCACCACCGTCGACCCCACCGCCGTCAACTCGATCGTCGGCGACAAGGAGAAGCAGCCCGGACTCACCAGCCTCGGCTGGTGCCCCGACTACCCGTCCGCCGCCACCTTCCTGCCGATGATCTTCGACGGCCGGGCCATCAAGGACAAGGGCAACAACGGCAACATGACCCGGTTCAACGACCCGGCCGTCAACGCCGAACTCGACCGGATCGCCGGCCTGGACGACCTGCAGAAGGCCAACGCCGCCTGGCTCGCCCTGGACGCCAAGATCATGGACGCCTCGCCCGCCGTCCCGATGGTCTGGGCGAGGAAGCCCGTCCTGGTCGGCTCCAACATCGCCGGCGCGTACGCCCACCCGGTCTGGGCAGGCCAGCTCGACTACGCCGCCATCGGCCTCAAGTCCGTGAACTAGAGCGGGAGTCCACCACCATGACGACGACCCCGCTCGCCCCGGCGCCGGCCGGGGGAGCGGGGGCCTCGGACACCGCCGAGACCCCCGCCTCCCCCTGGAAGCTTGCCCTGCACCGCCTGCGCCGGCAGAAGACCGCCCTCGTCGGCGCCGGCATCATCGCCTTCTTCGTGCTCGCCGCGCTGCTCGCCCCGCTGCTCACCGCGATCAGCGGCACCCGCCCCGACACCGTCGACAAGAAGGCCGTCGACCCCTACCTCGGCGGCCTGCCCCGCGGCGCCCTCGGCGGCATCAGCCCCCAGCACTGGCTGGGCGTCGAACCGCTGCTCGGCCGCGACATCTTCGCCCGGCTGCTCTACGGCGCCCAGATCAGCCTGCTGGTCGCCTTCAGCGCCGCCGTCCTGATCACCCTGATCGGCACCGTCCTCGGCATCACCGCCGGCTACTTCGGCGGCCGCATCGACGCCCTGATCAGCCGGTTCATGGACGTCATGATGTCCTTCCCCAGCCTGATCTTCATGATCGCGCTGCTCTCCGTCGCCCGGGACGTCAACCGCGTCCTGCTGCTGGTCGGCGTCATGTCGCTGTTCTCCTGGCCGTACATCGCCCGCGTGGTCCGCGGCCAGACCCTCTCGCTCAAGCACCGCGAATACGTCGAGGCCGCCCGGGCCAGCGGCACGAGCAGCGTCCGCATCCTGTTCGGCGAGATCCTGCCCAACCTCACCGGCACGATCATCGTCTACGTCACCCTCGCCGTCCCCGGCCTGATCGGCACCGAGGCCGCGCTCAGCTTCCTCGGCGTCGGCATCCGCCCGCCCACGCCCTCGTGGGGCCAGATGATCTCCGACGCGGTGCTCTACTACAAGGTCGACCCGATGTTCTTCATCCTGCCCAGCGCCTGCCTGTTCCTGGTGGTCCTGGCCTTCACCCTGGTCGGCGACGCCCTGCGGGACGCCCTCGACCCGAAGGGCAGCCGGGCATGATCGGATACGTGTTCCGCCGGCTCGCCGCGATGGCGGCCACCCTGCTGATCGTCTGCGCGCTCACCTTCGCCGTCTTCTACCTGCTCCCCAGCGACCCCGCCGCCCAGTTCTGCGGCAAGGACTGCTCCACCGAGCGCATCGAACTCGTCCGGCAGCAACTCGGACTGGCCGACCCCCTGATCGTCCAGTTCTGGCACTACGTCACCGGCATCTTCACCGGGCAGACCCTCGGCACCGGTCCCTACGCCGTGCAGTGCGGCTTCCCCTGCTTCGGCTACTCCTTCCAATCCGCCCAGCCCGTCTGGGCGCTGATGATGGACAGGCTCCCCACCAGCGTCTCGCTCGCGGTCGGTGCGGCCGCGCTCTGGCTGATCCTCGGCGTCGGCGCCGGCGTGATCTCTGCCCTGCGCCGCGGCACCTGGATCGACCGCACTCTGATGGTCGGTACCATCGGCATCGCCGCCCTGCCGGTCTACTTCACCGCGATGATTCTGCTCTACGCGGTCGTCACCGTGGCGGGCATCCTCCCGTACCCCCGGTACATCGCCTTCGGTGAGAACCCCGGCCAGTGGGTCACCAACCTGATCCTCCCGTGGATCACCCTCGCCCTGCTGAACGCGGCCATCTACGCCCGGATGACCCGCAACTCCGTCATCGAGACGATGGCCGAACCGTACGTCCGCACCGCCCGCGCCAAGGGCATGCCGGAACGCCGAGTGGTCGGCAAACACGGTCTGCGCCCCGCCCTCACCCCCGTCGCCACCATGCTCGGCATGGACCTCGGCGGACTGCTGGCCGGCGCCCTGATCACCGAATCGCTGTTCGGCCTCCCCGGCATCGGCAAACTCTTCGCCGACTCCCTCAACAAGTCCGACCAGCCGGTGATCATGGGCGTGACGCTGCTCGCCTCCTTCTTCATCGTCACCTCCAACCTGGTCGTGGACCTCGTCTACGCCTGGATCGACCCGAGGGCGAGGCTGTCATGACCCCCCACCCGCTGCTCGACGTACGCGACCTGACCGTCGACTTCCCCACCCCGGAAGGCACCGTCCGCGCTGTCAAAGGCATCGACTTCACCGTCGAACGCGGACGCACCCTCGGCATCGTCGGCGAATCCGGCTCCGGAAAGTCCGTCACCTCCCTCGCCGTCATGGGGCTGCACCGCGGGGCCACCGTCACCGGCTCCGCGAAACTCGACGGCGTCGAACTGATCGGCACCCCCGACGAACAACTCCGCGCTCTGCGCGGCCGGAAGATGGCGATGGTGTTCCAGGACGCCCTCACCGCCCTGCACCCCTACTTCACCGTCGGCGACCAGATCGCCGAGGCCTACCGCCAGCACTTCGGCGGCACCCGCAGGGCCGCCCACGCCCACGCCGTCGACGTGCTCGGCGACGTCGGCATCCCCGAACCCGCCCGCCGGGCCCGCGAACATCCCCACCAGTTCTCCGGCGGCATGCGCCAACGCGCCATGATCGCCCTCGCGCTGTCCTGCGAACCCGACCTGATCATCGCGGACGAACCCACCACCGCCCTCGACGTCACCGTCCAGGCCCAGGTCCTCGACCTGCTCACCCGCCTCCAGCGGGAACGCGGCCTCGGCCTCGTCCTGATCACCCACGACCTCGGCGTGATCGCCCGCGCCGCCGACGACGTCCTCGTCATGTACGGCGGCTCCGCCGTCGAACAGGCCCCCGTCGAAACGCTGTTCACCACGCCCCGGCACCCGTACACGCGCGGGCTGCTCGACTCCCTGCCCCGCCTCGACGCCGAGGACGGTGCCGACCTGCGTTCCATCCCCGGCGCCCCGCCCTCGCTGCTCGCCCCGCCCGCCGGCTGCGCCTTCCACCCCCGCTGCCCCGTCTACGCCGCCGCGCCCGACGCCCGCTGCACCGGCGACCGGCCGCCGCTGCGCGCCGTCGCCGACGGCCACCGCAGCGCCTGCGTCCTCGATGAGGTGACCGCATGACCACCGAGACCGCCCACCTCGCCGCCCGCGCCGAACCAGCCGCCCCCGACGCCCTGCTGAGCGTCCGGAACCTCGGCATGACCTTCCCCGGCGCACGCGGCGCCCTGCGCCGCCTCCCCGGCGTCCGCGCCGTGGACGGCGTCAGCTTCGACGTCCGCCCCGGCGAAACCCTCGGCCTGGTCGGCGAATCCGGCTGCGGCAAATCCACCACCGGACGGATGCTGGTCCGCCTGCTCGACCCGACGGCCGGGCAGGTCAGCTACCGCGGACAGGACATCACCCGCGCCCCGCAACGCCAACTGCGGCCGCTGCGCAGCAAGTTCCAGATGATCTTCCAGGACCCGTTCGCCTCGCTCAACCCGCGCAAGACCGTCCAGCAGATCATCGCGGCCCCGCTGCGGGCCCAGGGCGCGTCCGCCGCGACGATCCGCGAGGAAGTCCGGGACCTGATCCGGCTGGTCGGGCTCGCCCCCGAACACCTGGAGCGCTACCCCCACCAGTTCTCCGGCGGCCAGGCCCAGCGCATCGGCATCGCCCGGGCCCTCGCCACCCGCCCGGAACTCGTCGTCGCGGACGAACCGGTCTCCGCCCTCGACGTCTCCATCCAGGCACAGATCGTCGGCCTGCTGGAACGCCTCCAGGCCGAACTCGGCGTCGCCTACGTCTTCATCGCGCACGACCTCGCCGTGGTCAAACACCTCAGCCACCGGGTCGCCGTCATGTACCTCGGCCGGATCGTCGAACTCGGCGACAAGGCGGACGTGTACGAGAGACCCGCCCACCCCTACACCAAGGCGCTGCTCTCCGCCGTCCCGCTGCCCGACCCCGTCGCCGAGCGCACCCGCGAACGCATCGTCCTGCTCGGCGACCCGCCCAGCCCCGCCAGCCCCCCGCCCGGCTGCACCTTCCACCCGCGCTGCCCCAAGGCGCAGGCCATCTGCCGGACCGAGGCGCCGGTGCTCACCCACGACACCCCCACCCGGCAGGTCGCCTGCCACTTCCCCGAGGAATAGCGCACCAGGGGACGGGAGCGGAGGAACTGCTCCCTCCCGTCCCCACCCCGGAGCTCCGCGAGGGACGCAAGGAACTGCGCGCCCCACAGACGTGCCAGCCCCCGCCCCGCCCCCAGCTCCGCGAGGGACGCAAGGAACTGCGCGGCCGACCGATGCGCACGGTCACCCACGCAGTTCCTCGCGCCCCTGACGGGGCCTGTTGGAGCGCGCCCCCACCCGACGAAAGGCACCCCCACCGTGCGATCACCCCGCAAGACCCTGCTGGCCGCAGCCATCGCCGTGACCCTCGCACTGCCCGTGCTCCAGAGCACCCACGCCGTCGCCGCCGACCCGGTGCCCGCCGCCCCCGCCGGCGCGCCCGTGCCCGCGCCCGCGGAGCGCACCGCGTACGACGAGGCCGAACACCTCGGCAGCGCCACCCCGCAGGCCGGCACCGCCGCGCCCGCACCCGGCGGCGGAAGCCTCGGTGGCGACCACATCCCCGGCGCCCTGCCCCCCAAGGTCGGCCAACCCGCCCCCACCGCAGCCGAGTTGGCGAGCACCGCGGCCGGCGTCAGCTGCGACCTGAACGGCCTGACCGCCCTCTCCCCGCAGGGCCTCGCCGACTTCCTCGCCGACCCCGCCGTCACCGAGGCCTGCCTCGGCGGGACCCTGTGGACCTGGGACGCCCGGTTCGCCACCACCATGGACCCGGCGCACGTGCAGGCCGTCGCCGCCAAGGCGCAGAGCCTCGCCGGAACCAACAGCCCCGCCCTGTACCGGCTCTGGTACTTCCTGCACGCCGCCGTCTTCCACGACTTCGCGCAGAAGAGCATCGACCTGACCACCGCACCCACCACCACCGCCGTCCAGCGCGCCATCGACGCCCACCTCGCCAGCGGCCACGCCTTCGACGCCACCCCCGAGGCCGGCCTGGTCATGCGCGAACTGGGCATCGTGGCCGGTGCCACCGCCATCCGCGAGCACAACCTGCCGCTGTTCAAGCAGCTGCTCTCGCACTTCGGCCCCGGCAGCCCGCTGGTCGCCGTCCCGCAGTGGGGCGGCGGCGTGCTCGCCGCGCTCACCGCCAACTACCTCGGCATCAACAACCGCGACCAGGCGTACACCACCGCCGTCGCGGCCGACCCCGCCCACCGCGCCCTGCTGCGCGGCTTCGCCACCGCCGGCTACCTCAAGGGCACCCCGAACGAATGGGTGGCCCGCGACGCGATGGCCGAGTACGGCCGGCTCGGCGAACTCGACGCCCTCAAGTCGCAGATCACCGCGGACATCGGCCCGCTCCTGACGGACACCAGGAACACCTTCGGCGAGTACTCCGCCCCGTGGATCAAGGCGGCCGGCTGGGCCAACACCTACGGCGTGTGCGCCCAGTTCAGGGTGTGCAAGGACACTTTCGAGGCCCGCCTCTTCCCGTACACGTACAAGTACGACAACGGCGCGATCGAGGTGCGCACCGGCCTCGACAAGGCCACCGTCGACCAGATGTACTACGCCAGCAAGCAGGTGAAGACCCAGTTCTTCCGCGTCCTCGGCACCGACGCCCCGCTGGCCGGAGACACCAACTCCACCCTGCACATCCACCTCTACGCGTCCCGGGCCGACTACGAGGTCTACCACCCCCTGCTGACCGGCATGGAGACCAGCAACGGCGGCATCTACATCGAGAAGGGCGCCACCTTCTACACCTACCAGCGCACCAGCGCCGAGTCGTACCTGACGCTGGAGGAGCTGTTCCGCCACGAGTACACGCACTACCTCAACGGCCGCTGGGCGGTGCCGGGTTACTACGGCGACGAGCGCTGGTACGCCGACGACCGGACCACCGCGATGGACGAGGGCACCGCCGAGTTCTTCGACGGCGCCACCCGCGACCAGGGCATCCAGGTCCGCAAGGCCCTGGTCAACAAGCTCGCCCAGGACGAGGCGGCCGGCCTGCCCCGGATGACCGTCGACCAGATCCTGCACGCCCGCTACGCCGACAAGCCCGACTTCCACTTCTACAACTACGCCGGCACCTTCTTCGAGTTCCTGTGGACCGCCCACCCGTCCCTGCTGCGCGAGATGTACGGCTACCAGCGCGCCGACGACCCGGCCGGCTACGACGCCTGGCGGACCCGCCTCGGCGCCGACCGCAACCTCGACCGCGAGTACTCGGCGTTCCTCGACCAGCAGATCAAGAAGATCGACCAACTCGCCGTACCCAGCACCAAGTTCACTCCCAACGGGTACCTGGCCCAGGCCTACCCCTCCGAGGTGCGGGACGCGTTCGCCAAGGCCACCTACAACACCCCCGACTGCAAGGACAACGGCGACTGGAACAACAAGCCGATGCGCTTCGTCTGCACCGGCCGGATCACCGCCAACCTCGCCGACTCCAGCAGCCCCGACCAGGTGTTCAAGGACATGTCCGGCACCGTCGACCACTTCGTCCTCGAGCGCACCAAGGGCGTCACCAACAACCTCGACGACATGAACTGCTACTTCGGCAAGGTCGACATCTGGCCCGGCGGCCGGGCCGGCACCGCCGACTACACCTGCGAAGGGCCGCTGCGCCGCTGACCGGCGTGCCGCGTTGCTGCGCCGGCGCACCCCGAACACCCGCCCCGGCCGGCCGTCCTACCGCTTCCGCGGCCGGCCGGGGCGGGACCACCCCTGCGAAAGGAAACCCCGCGTGACCACACTGTCCTGGGACGGCTCCGCGCCGCCGTCCGGCCGTACCGAGACCTACTGCATCGTCGACGCCGGCCCGCTCGCCGTCCGGGTGACGGCGGTCGGGAGCGACAGCGCCCCGGCCGTGACGGTGACCGAACTCGACGCCGCTGGCGTGCTGTTGATCGAGGCGTCCACCACCGAATCGGACGCGCGCCTGCGGATCGAGTGGCAGCTGCCCTGCACCGGCGCCACCGGCTACTGGACACCCAACACCAACGCCCGTTGGCTGCCCCCGAGTTGGGCGACACCCCGGGAGGCGTCACTGCCCAAGGGCGCGCCCGTCGGCAGCCTGGTCGGTCCGGGCGACCGCGCGCTGTGCACCTTCGCCGTCGGCGAACTCGTCCGGCCCGTCGCCATCGGCGAAGGCGCCGTCGAGGAGACCGGACGCTACAGCTGGTGGATCGAGCAGGACGGCCCCCGGACCGCCCTGCGGCTCGACCTGACTGGTCGTCATTTCGCCGACACCGTAAGGGAGTGCGCCGAATGGTGGGCCACCCTCGCGCCCGTCCGGACCGTGCCCGACGCCGCGTTCGAGCCGGTGTTCTGCACCTGGTACGCGCTGCACCTGGCGATGGCCGCCACCGACGTCGAACGGCTCGCCGCACTCGCCGCCCCGCTCGGCTTCCGCACCCTGATCGTCGACGACGGCTGGCAGACCGACGAACGCACCCGCTCCTACGCCACCACCGGCGACTGGCAGCCCGCCCCCACCGACTTCCCGGACTTCGCCGCGCACGTCGCCCGGATCCGCGCCCTCGGCCTGAACTACCTGCTGTGGCACGCCGTCCCGTTCGTCGGCGACCGCAGCGAAGCGGCGAAACGACTGGCCGGCCACACCCTCGCCCACCTGCCGCAACTCGAGACCCACCTGCTCGACCCGCGCAGCGCCACCGTCCGCGCCCACCAGGTCGAACGGCTCGCCGCCGCCGTCGAGAAGTACGGCGTCGACGGCCTGAAGGTCGACTTCGTCGACACCTTCGCCCGCCGGCCCGCACCCGGCGCCGCACCCCACACCGCCTCACCCGAGGCGGACTGCGCCACCGTCGCCGAAGGCGTGCGGAAACTGCTCGCCGCCCTCGACGAACGGCTCCGCGCCACCCGCCCCGACGTGCTGGTCGAACACCGGCAGGACTACCTCGGCCCCGGCCTGTGGCCCTACGCCACCATGGTCCGGGCCGCCGACTGCCCGCACAACGCGGTGGAGAACCGGGTCCGCACCGCGGACCTGCGACTCACCGCCGGACCGCTCGCCGTGCACGCCGACCCGCTCACCTGGCACCCCGAGGAGAGCCCGGAACAGATCGCCGTGCTGCTCCAGTCGGTCCTGTTCGCCACCGCCCAGGTCTCCGTCGACCTCGGTGCGCAGCGCCCCGAGCAACTGGCCGCGCTCAGGTTCTGGCTGGGCGTCATGAAGGAGCACCGCGAGCTGCTCCAGCAAAGCGAACTGCGCCCGCACCGGCCCGAGTTGGCGTACCCCGTGATCGAGGCGCGGAGCCCCGGCGCGCTCGCGTTCGGCCGCTACGCCCCGCTGCCGCTGCACGCCGCCGGTGATTGGCGGCTGCTGCTGGTAGCGAACGCCGACCCGGACACCCTGGTGCGGATCGACTTCGACCGGGCGCCGGGCCGGGTCGACCTGCTGGTCCAGGACTGCCTGGGCGGGGAGGTGGCGCGGGCGCAGACCCCGGTGGACGGGACGGAACTCGCCGTCCGGGTGCCCACCGGGGGCCTGCTCACCCTGCGCAGGGCCGGCTGAACGCGAAGCAGGCCCAGCCGGCCCTGCGCCGGCCGAGTGCAGGGCAGGCCCAGCCGCGCCGGCCGAGCGTCAGACCTCCAGGTCGGTCTCGACCTTCTTGAGCTGGTGGCGGGCCATCGCCAGGTTCGCCCGGTGGCGGTCCAGGGCCAGGTAGAGGAACAGGCCCTTGCCGGAGCGGGAGGTGAGCGGGCGGATCAGGTGGTACTGGGAGGAGAGGGTGATCAGGATGTCCTCGATCGCCTCGTTCAGGTTGAGCAGTTCCATCGCGCGCAGCTTGGCCCGGACCACGTCGGTGTTGCCGGCGGCGGCGACGTTCAGGTCCAGGTCGGGGCCGCCGCCGAGCAGGCCGAGGGCCATCCCGCTGTTGTAGTCGACCAGGGCGACACCGATGGTGCCCTCGATCGACCCCATGATGTCCTTGAGCGCGGTTTCCACAGCAGCCATCGTGCAAGTACCTCTTCCAGTAAGCGAATTGACGGCACGTCAGATCGACGGGCCAGGGTGGTGCAGAGATGAGATGAGCGTCAAAGGGGGAGGGGAGGGGGTCAGAGCGGGCTGCGGTCCAGGTCTGTGTCGGCGAGGGCGGCTATCCGTGCCCCGGCCCGGCGGGCCTCCAGGTGCAGGCGGCCGACGTTGGCCTGCGCGCCGGCCAGCAGCGTGAGCACCGTGTACGAGCCGGCGGCGTACGTCGCCGTGTAGCCGCGCTCGCCGCGGGTGATCAGTTCCAGGAAGGCGCCCTGCCCGGTGGCCTCCGTCAGCCGCGCGCCGACGCCGAGCGCGGCGGCGGTCAGCGCGGCCACGCTCTCCGCCTCCAGGGCGCTGGTGTCGTGGGCCACCACCAGGCCGTCGACGGTGGCGACCAGCGAACCCGTCAGGTGCGGGACTCGGGAGCGCAGGCCGCGCAGTTCGGCCTGCACCTCGGCTTCGGGCAGCACGGGTGTCCTCCTTGCGGCCAGTTGACGAAAGGTGCGCTTCATGACTCGGACGACGGGCAGGGGCGGACGGGCAGGGCGGTCACAGGGCCTCCAGAGCGGCGCGTAGTCGGAGCAGCAGGCCCACCTCCGGGTCCGAGGAGTCGTAGGAGCGCGGACCGGGCGGCATTGGGGCACGCCCCAGCACGTCCGGCGGCGCGGATTGCGGCCCGGCGGCCGGTGGCGGGTCGGGGAGGACGGCGGGCCGGCCGGACGCGAGCAGCCCGGCGGCGGCCAGCTGCCGGACGTCCAGCAGGGTGCCGAAGGTGGATCGGCCCAGCAGCCGGGCCAGTTCGGGCACGGTGCGGATGCCGTCGGCGGCGGCCAGCAGCGCCTGGCGGCGGCGGCGCGGCACGGCGGTGCGGCGCGTCGGGGCCGCGCCGGTGGCGACCGGCGGGACGGAGTCGAGTTCGGCGGACGGCCAGCAGGCGTCCAGCAGGGCGCGCCGCCGGCCGACCGCGCCGCGCAGCTCCAGGACGGAGAGCGGGCGGGCGAGTTGGAAGGCCGGGCGGGCGGCCGGGTCGAAGCGCAGTTCGACGCTGTGCTGGGCGAGCGCGTCCTGGGCGCCGTCCAAGGTCGCGGCGAGGCGGGCGAGTTCGAGTTCGCCGGTGCCGACCAGGCCGGCCGCGAGCAGGTGGTCGGCGGGGTGTCCGCCGCCGAGTGCCACGCTCTCCTCCCAGGCGCGGAGGGTGATCCGGCCCGCGCCGGTGAGTAGGTGGCCGACGCTCGCGCCGCGCGCGGACTCGGCGTGCACCACCAGGCCGGCCGCCAGGTGCACCGCGCCGTCCGGGCCGTGCAGGACGCCGGTGGCGGCCTGGGCGGCGAGGTCGGTGAGCGCGGCCTCGAAGGTGGTCGCGGGCGCGCAGCTGGAACGTCGGCGGCGCGGCAGCGGAGCGGCCTGGGTGCGTCGCGTTCTTGGTATCAACTGTGGTGCGGCGGCGGTGAGTTGGGGCACTGCCAGTGGGGAGGCGACCAGTAGTGGCGGTACGGTCGGCATCGGCGGAATGACGGCTTGCGCAGGTGTTGCCGGGACGGGCGTCGCCGGGGTGAGCTCCGCGGCGGCGAGTGCGCGGGCCGGCGGTGCGACGTGCCGGGCCGGCGGCGGGACCCGGTGCGGGAGGAGGCGCGGGGGGAGCGTGTTGACGGTCGGAGGAGGAGTGGGTGTTGCGGCGGGCGCGGTGAGCGTATCGGTGGGCCACATCAGCTGAGCACCAGTCGGTCGGCGATGGCGGCGAGGCGGAGCCGGGCCATCGCCAGGTTGGCGTGGTCGCGGTCCAGCCGGAGGTAGAGGAAGGCGTTCGCGTCGAAGGCGGCGGGGACGAAGCGGATCAGGTGGTAGTTGCCGGCCGAGGTGACGATGACGTCCTCGGCGGGCGGGGCACCGGAGTCCGGGTCGGCGAACGACGGGGTCTGGGTGACGGCCCGGGCGAGTTCGGTGGCGTCGGCGGCCCCGACCTCGTGGTCGCCGTCGGGGCCCAGTCCGGCGGTTCCGATGGCCAGACCGTTGGTCCAGTCGACCAGGCTGACCCCCAGGGCGCCGGTGATCCCCATGGCTTCCGCAAGGCATTCCTCGATACCGGGCACGTACCGCATTCCCTCCCCACCGTGCGGGGCACGGTGCGTCCCTGGCCACCGCTTTCACCTGCGGTAGTCTGACCGGGACGCAACGCTACCGGCGGGGCCCCCGGAGGGCGAGACTTTCGGCCATATCCATCGGGCATATGCCCGAATGCGCTATGGTGCCTCGCCCTCCCGATCCGTTGTCAGACCGACTGTTCGGTCCGTTCCTCCTGGTCAGCCCGTTCGTCCGAATCCACCGGCCCTTCCTGGACGGGGAGTTCGCGCAGGCGCGGGATCGGCGAGAAAAGCACCCACAGTCCGGAGACCACCGCTCCGATCGCGGCAATCCAGAGTGCGGGGCGCAGGCCCAGGGTGGAGCCGAGTAGACCACCGAGCAGTGAACCGAGCGGCCGCACCCCGTAGTTGACGGCCTGGTAGGCGCCGAACACCCGGGAGCGCAGGGCGTCCGGGATGCAGGCGGCGAAGATCGTCCCACCCGAGATGTCGAGGATCATCACACCGACACCGGAAAGGAATTCGGCACCGAACAGCAGTGCGGCGGCGGTGCCGGTCGAGCCGCCGGCCAGCGGGATCAGCAGCAGCGGCGCGGGGAACAGCACCAGGCCGAGCAGGAAGGCCGGCCCGACACCGATCCGGGCGGCCAGCCGTCCGGTGACCGCCGCGCCGAGCAGCGCGCCGACCGCGCCGGCGGCCAGCACCGAACCCAACAGGCCGGCGCTGAAACCGAGTTCACGGGTGGCGAAGAGGATGAACAACGCGCTGATGACGAAGGTGAACAGGTTGACGGTGGCGGTGCCGAGCAGCGCGGCCCGGATCACGGGGGAGCGGCGGATCCAGCGCAGCCCCTCGCCCGCCGAGCCGCGCCCGGCCTCGGCGGGCGGCGGCTCCGCCGGGTCGATCCGGCGCAGGAACAGTGCGGACGCCAGGAAGGACAGCGCGTCCACCACCAACGCCAAAGGCGCGGCCAGCAGTTGGACCAGCAGACCGCCGAGGCCCGGGCCCGCCACGTAGGAGACGGCGCGGCTGCCGTTGATCAGCGCGTTGCCGCGCAGGTACTGGTCGGCGGGGACGAGCGCGACGAACAGCGGCGGGTTGCAGACGTTGAAGAACACCGACAGCGTGCCGACCGCGAGTACCACCGCGTACAGCTGGAACAGCGTCAACACGCCCGCCGCCCAGGCGAGCGGGACGGTCAGCAGTACCGCGGCGCGGCCCAGGTCGGTGGCGATCATCACCCGGCGCCGCCGCCCGTAGCGGTCGGCCCAGCCACCCGCGTGCAGCGACAGCAGCAGGTACGGCAGGTAGCCGGCGGCGGCCAGGTAGCCCATCTGCGCGGCGTCGGCGTGCAGGGCGGAGACCGCGATCAGCGGGATCACCAGCAGGGTGATCTGGTCGCCGAGGGAGGAGATGGTCTGTCCGCTCCAGTAGCGGCGGAAGGCCGGATCGCGCAGCAGCTCGGGTATCCGGGGGCGGCTGATCACTGCCGTACGTCCGTCGGCACGGCCAGCTGCATCAGCTGGACGGGGCGGGCGCCTTCGGGGAGGCCGTCCGTGCGCTCCAGGTAGGGGCGGGTCAACTCCTCGATCCGGGTGAGGAGTTCGGTGAGTTCCCCGGGGGTGACCCGGACCACGGTGTCGCCGAAGCCGATCGCCTCGCGCCACTCGGGCGTGTCCTCGGCGCGGTGCTCCAGCCAAGCGGTGGCGCGGGCGAAGTAGCTGTTCAGCACGGCGCGTTGCAGGGTGTCGACGGCGGCGGCCTGCTCCGGGTCGGCGGGCGAGGACTCCCAGCTGGTGAAGGTGGCGGTGGCCCGCCAGGGCTTCTCCCGGCCGCGTCCGCCGCCGGCCTCCTCGACCAGCCCGTACTTGGCGAGTTGGCGCAGGTGGAAGGAGCAGCTGGCGACCGATTCGGTGCCGAGCAGCTCCGCGGCGCGGGTCGCGGTCAGCGGCCCGCGCACCCGGAGCAGGCCCACCAGGGCCATCCGGGTCGGGTGGGCGTAGGCGCGCAGGGCGCGCGGGTCGGTCAGCCGGACGGCCGACGGCTGTTCGCTCATGGATGTAAAGCTAGCTTTCTAAAGGAAGCTTTACAAGAGGAACAGCCGTCGGCCGGCCAGGGGTTCAGGGCGCCGGTATCAGGACGCCGGGCCCACGCGGACGGTGGTCAGCTTGCCGCCCTGGGTCTCGCGGACCACCTCGATCCGGGTGTTGGTGTCCGGCACCTTCACCCCGAGCTGCGGGATCGCCGGGTCGCTGTACACGCCGTGGCGGTCGTCGAACGCCGGCACCGCCGGCTCCGAGGGCACCTTGGTCGCCACGCCCGCCTTGTGCAGCGTGAACGCGTCGGTCTTCTTCAGCGAGAACGTCGCGTCGTACGGCTGCGAACGCCCGTTGGTGGTCGAGCCGTCCGCGAACCGCAGCGCCTTCGGGTGCGCGTCCACCGGCAGGATCAGGCCGCCGCCCAGGTGGTCGACGGTGTTGTTGTCGCCGTAGGAGGTGTCCCACAGCCACACCAACACGCCCTCCTGGTAGGGGTAGTTGTCGATCACGTTGGACTTGTTCGGCACGCCCGAGTACCCGAAGTTGTACGGGCCGGTCTTCAGGAACGCGCCGTACCCGACGTAGCGGCGGTTCTCCACCAGGTACGCCCGCGGGTGCTGCTTGACGGCGTCCTTGCCGTGGATGACCGAGAACCCGACGGCCGCCCAGTCGCCCGGGCCGCCCTCCGCGCCGTCGGCCAGCAGCACCGCGCCGTCCGCGGTCAGCTTCACCGCGTCCACCAGCACGCCCTTGCCGTGGGTGTTGGTGTCGGAGGTGACGTGGAAGCGCACCTGCACCTGCTTGCCGAGGTAGCCGTCCAGCGGCAGGTGCAGCTGGCGCCAGCCGCCCGAACTTCCGCTCAGGCCGGGGGTGTTCGCGGGAGTGTCGCCGATCGGCTGTCCGTCCACCGTGCCGTGCAGCGGCGTCCAGTTGCGGCCGCCGTCGGCCGAGGCCTCCACCGTGAAGAAGTCGTAGTCCTGCTCGGTGTCCCACCAGGCCGCGGTGTCGAGCGCGGCCGAGCCGGTGGCGCCGGTCAGGTCCACGGTGCGGGCCAGCGAGGCGTCCATGTTGTCACCGGTGTCGCTCCACCACTGCGCGCCGCCCTCGAACGGGTCGGCCAGCGTGGTGGTGGTCGAACCCGGCGGCAGGTGCACCAGGACGGCCTGCGCCTGGTCCGTGTTGTAGCCGGAGACGCCCAGGGTGTGGCTGGAACGGGTGGCGGCCTGCGCCTCGTCGTAATTCAGCCAGCCCATCTGCAACTTGCTCCAGGCGTCCAGGTCGCCCGGGTACTCGCCGGTGGTGTTCCGGCCCTTGCCCAGGTACGAGCCGGAGGACATCAGCGACCAGAAACTGACGGAGTTGTCGCCGCCGTTGGTCGAATACAGGTCCGGCAGGCCCAGGTTGTGCCCGAACTCGTGGGAGAACAGGCCCACTCCGCTGTTCTCGCCCGCCTGCACGTAGTCGTACACGTACAGGCCGGTGTCGCCGACCGGCGCGCCGCCGATCCGGTTGCCCGCCGGGCCGGTCTGCCCGGACGGGTCGGGGAACGTCCAACTGCGGTGCGCCCAAAGGGCGTCGGAGCCCTGCGCGCCGCCGCCCCAGGTCTCGTCGACGCCGGCGTGCACCACGATCACGTTGTCGAGGTAGCCGTCCGGCTCGTCGAAGTTGCCGTCCTTGTCGTAGTCGTAGCGGTCCTGGACGTCGTACTGCGCCAGCTCCGCCTTGACGTCCGCCGCCGAGCGGCCCTTGGCGATCTCGCCGTCGTACCAGGCCTTGGTGGCGTCCCGGACGAACTCCTGCGCCTGCGTCCAGCCGCCGCCGCCCTGCGGGCCCTTGTTGGAACCGTAACGGGCCTCGTTCCAGGGCAGGGTGACCCAGTTGGTGACGGTGCCCTCGATGTCGTACCGGCCCGAGGACTGGGTGCGGTAGAAGTTGCGCATCGAGTTCGCGCCCGGCGTGTCGTCGAAGAACATCTTCTGGTAGAAGTCGCGGCTGAAGTCGCTCTGCCAGTAGGTGTGCGTGTCGTCCGCGCCTGGCCGCTGGATCTGGTTGTGCTGCGGGCCCGGGGTGCCGCCGTAGCGCGGCTTTCCGTTGTACAGCGTGGAGTTGTCGACCTGGTCGCCGAACTGGGCCAGGATCACGAACACCTTGTCCGTGCGCTGGTGCGCGAGCTGGACGTAGTCGTTGCCGATCTTCACCTTGGCCGGGGTGGTGCCCTTGTCGCTCTTGGCGACCTTGCCCTGGTTGACCTGCTCCATGGCCTGCGTCTTCAGCGCCTGCCGGGCCTTCTCCTGGGGCGGCAGCGGGGACGGCGGGGCCTCGCGGCCTTCAGTGCTCAACTCCGTTGCGGGGGACGACGGTTGGGCGAACGCCGGGACGGCGGTCAGCGCTATCGCGCCGGTGGTCAGCGCAGCCAGGAGGGCTGTGGGGAGTCTGCGCAAGAGACCCGCTCCTTAGCGGAAGGAAAGGTAAAGGGATGGTCGGTAATATTTCACATGTCATGCTTCAGGTGGAAGAGGTCATCCCCAACTCCCTGCGCAGGAAGTCCAGTTCCACCGCCGCCACCCGCTCCAGCTCCCCGTCCGGCAGCATGTGGCTCACCCCCGGCAGCGGCAGCACCGCGTGCGGACGGCCCGCCCGGGTCAGCGCCTGCGACAGCAGCATCGTGTGCGAGGGGTGCACGTTGTCGTCGGCCAGCCCGTGGATCAGCAGCAGCGGACGGGTCAGCGACGGCGCGTCGGCGAGCAGACAGTCCGCCTCGTACCCCTGCGGGTTCTCCTGCGGCAGCCCCAAGTACCGCTCGGTGTACGCCGTGTCGTACAGCCGGAAGTCGGTCGGCGGCGCACCCGCGCTCGCCGCGTGGAACACGTCCGGACGGCGCAGCACCGCCAGCGCCGCGAAGTAGCCGCCGTACGACCAGCCGCGCACGCCCACCCGGGACAGGTCCAGATCCGGGTGCGCCGCGGCCAGCGCGTGCAGGGCCGCCACCTGGTCGTCGATCGCCACCTGCGAGAAGCGGCGGAAGATCGCCCGGGTGAACTCCGGTGACACGAAAGGCGTTCCGCGGTTGTCGACGGTCACCACCGCGAAGCCCTGGTCGGCCCACCACTGCTTCAGCTGCCAGCGGCGCGGCTCGTTCGCGACCGCCTGGTAGCCCGGGCCGCCGTACACGTCCAGCAGCACCGGCAGCCGGCGCCCCGCCACGTGCCCGCGCGGGTACAGCACCGCTGTGGGCAGCCCGTGCTCGGTCACCCGGGCCAGCAACGGCTCCGGCCGGTAGGGGAGTTCGGCCGTCAGGGCGGGGAGCTCGCCGGTGCGGACGCCGTGCTGACGGAATTCACGCCGGACGCCGTCGAGGGTGGCCGAGACGAGCAGCAGCACGCCCTCGCCGTGTGCGGCCACCGCGTGCACGCCCGGGCCCTCGGTGAGCCGCTCCGGGATGCCGCCGTCCGGGTCCAGCAGGTACACGTGCTGGTCGGCCGGGTCGCCGTCGCCCGCCTCGACCAGCAGGCCGCCCTGCCACGGTCCGACCACCCGGCGCACCTGCAGCCGCTCGTCCGTCAGCGGCTTGCCGTCCAGCGCCAGCCCGCGCGCCGCCGGGGTGTCCGCCGAGGTCAGCACCCGACCGTCGGGCAGCCGCAGCGGGGTGCCCGGCAGCGGGTCCACCCAGAACTCGTCCTCGGTGCACGAGAGTTCACGCGTGATGCCGGTGGCCGGGTCGGCGCTCAGCAGCAGCACTCGCTGCTGCAACCGGTCCGCGACGGTCAGCAGGATCTCCCCGTCGCCCTCCCAGTCGGCCGCCAGCAGGTACGGGAACTCGGCTTCGTCCCAGCGCAGTCGGGTGCGGGCGCCGGACAGGCGCAGCACCCACAGCTGGACGTCCGCGTTCGGGCCGCCCGCCTGCGGGTAGGCGAACGAGTCCGGCGTCCGCTCCGGGTGCGCCAGGTCGCCCAAGTGCCGCAGCGGCAGCGCCGATTCGTCCACCCTGGCGGCCAGCAGCGCGGTGCCGTCGGGCGACCACCAGTGGCCCCGGGAACGGCCCAGTTCCTCGGCCGCCGCGAACTCCGCCACACCCCAGCGCGCCCCGTCCGCCGGACTGAGCCGGCCGCCCGGCGCCAGGTACAGCGCGTCGTCGGCGACGTACGCGACCAGCGAACCGTCCGGGTTCGGTCGCGGGTCGAACGCGGGCGCCGAGACCGGGAGTTCGGTGCAGGCGCCGGCCGCCGTCTCGCAGCGGAAGAGCCGGCCGTCGAGGGCGAAGACGGCCGTGGCGAGATCGGCGGTGGCCGCGAACGAGCCGATGCCGGGCGCCCACAACCGGATCCGTTCGCGCAGGCGACGCTCCAGCGGAGGCAGGTCCGCGACCGCGCCGGTGCGGGCGGGCGCGAGCGCCAATGGGTCTGCCAGCAGGCGCTCTTGATGGATCGTCAGGTCATAACTCCACAGTCGCTCGACCGGGTCGGTCGGGCCGGTGGAACGCAGGAACAGAGCGCGGCTCGCGTCGGCGGCGAGGGTGACCGCGCGGGGCGAGCCGTAGCTGAAGCGGCCGGTGGCGGCGCTCAGCGCGAGGAAGGAGTCGGTGTGGGTCACCTGCCGATGGTGGCCGGGGAGGGCGTGATTCGGCTAGAAGTATGACGTGTGAAATGTCACACAGCATCGGCCCTCGCGTCCGGAGCAATCCGGGGGCGGTTCCTGGAGGTGTACCCGGAGGGCGGAAGAGGCCGAGCCGAACGAGTAGCCGAGCGGTCGCATGTGGTTACGCGAGCGAACGGCTGGGCGAACGCCCGAGTGGACGTCAGGGTGGACGTCAGGGTGGGCGTCAGGGTGGGCGTCAGGGTGGACGTCAGGGTGGACGTCCGAGCGGACGGCTTCGGTGCCGAACTCGCGATCTTCCCTCTGGCTTTGGAGAAACCTTGAAGCCCACCATGCGACGCCGACTCTGCCGTCTCGGCCTGCCCCTGGCGGCCGCCGCCCTCGTCACCACCGCGTTCGCCGCGGACGCCCAGGCCGCCGTCCGCGGCGGCGGTTACGGCGGTGGCCACGGGGGCTGTTCGAGCGGCTGCAACAAGCCCGGCGGTGAGCCCGGTGATCTCGGCGAGGAGGACGAGGACTTCCTCCAGCCGACCATCATCGTCTACGAGTCGCTCTCGATGGACGAGACCCTCACCGGCACCGCGCAGTGCCCCGACGACACCACCATCACCGGTGGCGGCTTCAGTTCGGACGGCACCGCCGCCGGCGACAGCTTCCCGTCGGGCGACAACATGTGGACCGCGACCATCTCGACCTCGTCCGGGACAGAGATGTTCACGGTCTGCGCGGTGTGCCTGCCACTCGCCCTCGCCGAGTCCTGATCCGGGCGGACCGGGCGGACCGGGCGGACCGGGTGGGCCGGGTGGGCCGGGCGAACTGCGTGACCGAACACCACTGACGGGCCATCCGGATGGGGGCAGGGTGGCCCGTCGGGGGTGGTCAGTGGGACGCGCGGAGCTCTTCCAGCAGCATGCCCTGGTCGGCGAGCAGCTCGGTGAGTATCCGGCGTGCGGTGCGCAGCAGTTCGGCGACGTCGGCGCCGGCCAGCGCGTAGACCACGGTGGATCCCTCGCGGGTGGCGGTGACCAGGCCGGAGCGGCGCAGGATGGCCAACTGCTGGGAGAGGCTGGACGGTTCGATCTCGAGCTCGGGCAGTAGGTCGCGGACGGGCGTCGGCCCCGCCTGGAGTAGTTCGAGCACTCGGATCCGGACCGGATGGCCGAGCATCCGGAAGAACTCGGCCTTGGCCTGGTACAGCGGTACGGGCATGCTTCCTCCCCTTTGTCGCCGGCGGCCCGCAGGCCGCCGCCCGCGCTCAGACCTCCAGGGACGCCTCGATCCGCTTCAACTGATGCCGGGCCATTGCCAGGTTGGACCGGCTGCGGTTGAGCGCGAGGTAGAGGAACAGTCCTCGCCCGCCGGCCGTGGTGAGCGGGCGGATCAGGTGGTACTGCCCGGTCAGGGTGACCAGAATGTCCTCGATGCCGTCGTCGTGGAGGTTGAGCATCTCCATCGCCCGCATCTTGGCACGCACCAGGTCGGTGTTGGCAGCGGCGGCGACATTCAGATCGATCTCCCCGCCGTCGCCGAGAGTGCCCAGGGCCATCCCGCTGCCGTAGTCCACCAGGGCCACCCCGATGGCACCTTCGATGGTCATGGCTTCCTTGAGCGAGGTCTCGAGATTCGCCATCGCCTGTCCTCCTGTCGTGGGGTTCGGTGGCACGACTGTAGGAACCGGATCGCACTGCGGCCATCTGGTGATCGCAATCGTTCGACTCTGGTCGGAAGTCGATCGAGCGAGGCCGATTCGCTGACCACATGAAGACATTTGCAACTCTGGATGTGAACAGTTCACGTGAGTGTGATTTCCGCAGCGGCTCCGGCTGATCACGTTCGAAACCGCCGACCAGATCATCTACGCGCGGATCATCTCCGCATAGATCAACGCGTCGGAGCCGCCCGAACCGCTCACCCCGTGCGACGCGGCCGCCCCGAAACGAGACGCACCCGCGCCCGAAACGTGACGGCGCACCTGGCCCGCGAAACGTGACGACGCGCCCGCCCCCGCGACGTGACGACGCGCCCGCGCCCGAAACGTGACGGCGAACCCGCCCCCAAAACGTGACGGAGCCCGGGAGCGGTATCCAGCTCCCGGGCCCCTGCGGTGCCACCCAATTGCTCTGCGCCGGCACGTTTAAGGCCGAGGGTCACTCTCACAACGTCGTGCTTTGCCATTGAAGCTACCGCGCCGCGGAGAGGCGCAGGCGGGAGTCGAACCCGCATCCGACGTTACCGGCCCTCGACCGGTCGATCCGGCGCTCGGCGGCGAATGCTGAGACTTGAGCGAGAGTCTGAGATTGACGGGGCTGCCTCTGCCAAGTTGGGCCACCCCGGCGCGTGTTGGTGCCGGGGGGAGGACTCGAACCTCCACCTTGTACCCCGAAGTCAGCTTCAACTTCAGTGTCAGCTTGCGCTCTTCGCGCCACCCCCGGTCTCACCCGGGGGGCTCATGGGGCTACCCGAACAGGTAGCCGAAAACGGCGTCGCCGACCCGGCGGTCGGTGACCTCCGCGGCGTTCGCCTCCTCGCGGGCGAACTGCACCGCCTGCTGGAGCTTCTCCACCCGCTCCAGCAGCTCGTTCACCCGCCGCGCGGGCAGCGCGCCGGAGAACTTCACGGTCGTCCAGTACCCGATCGCGACGTCCTCGTAGTAGACCTCGACCTGCGCCGGGTGCTTCTCCGTCGCCTCCGCCTTCACATGGTTGCGCGGCACCTTCTTGGTGCGGATGGTGCGCACCGCCTCGGTCTTCCACGCGTCCGAGGACGGGTCGTGCGACCAGGACTCGGCGGCGTCCAGCACCGGCAGCTTGCGGACGAACGTCCGCAGGTCGGTCAACTGCTTCTCCAGGAACAGCAGGTAGGTGACGGGCGCGCCGGCCACCAGCGTCCGCCCGTCCACCACCACGTCCGCCCGGGCCTCGGTGTTGGCCCAGTCCTTGGTGGCTGTCACGTCGAACAGCCGGGTCAGCGTGGTGGCGGTGGCACGCAGCACGTCCTCCGCCTTGACCTGCACCCGCGTCGACTCGGGCGGCAACTGCTCGCCCTCCTCGTCCTTCGGCTGGTACGACCGGGAGATACCGGCCAGCAGCGCGGGCTTCTGCAGATCCTGGTGAGCCTGCGTCAGCTCCTGGAACGACTTCGACTTGACGCCTTTTTCCACGGCGATGATCTGGTTCAACTTGGCCACGGCGAGGACGCTAGCGGAACGTGAGTTCGACCCGCACCCGGTTTTCCGAACCGCCGGGACACCCCGCCGGAACCCCACCAGGACCCCGCCCCGCACCCCGTCCAGCCCGATCCGCGCGCCCCGCCTGCATTCCAACCCACCCGATCCGCGCGCCCCGCCCGCATTCCACTCCACCCGATCCGCGCGCCCTTTCCCGATCACCCCCGGCACCCGTCCGATCACGCTTCGCACCGCCCGACCGCAACCCGTTTCAGCTGCCGGAAAAGTCTGATGTTGATGTCACTCCAGACGGGTAATCTCAGGCTGAGATGCTCGATCACCACACCCCAAGCACCCGCCGCGCCCCGTCGCCGTCCCAGGCCACGGCCCCGCAGCCGCAGGCGTCGCCGTCTGCGCCCCCGTCCAGCCACACCCACGGGAAGAAAAGGTGACGCCAGTGCACGGCAACCCCATGCCCGAAGAGCAGCTCAGCCCCGCCGAGCGGTACGCGGCCTCCCGCGAGCGCGCCAAGGAGCAGGCAACGGCCCTCTACGGCTTCCAGCAGTTGTACGACTTCCCGCTCGACGACTTCCAGGTCCGCGCCTGCCAGACTCTGGAGAGCGGCAAGGGCGTCCTGGTCGCCGCCCCCACCGGCAGCGGCAAGACCATCGTCGGCGAGTTCGCCGTCCACCTGGCGCTGGCCGCCGGCCGCAAGTGCTTCTACACGACGCCGATCAAGGCGCTGTCCAACCAGAAGTACGGAGACCTGGTCAAGCGCTACGGCGCCGCCAAGGTCGGCCTGCTCACCGGTGACAACTCCGTCAACGGTGACGCGCCGGTGGTCGTGATGACCACCGAGGTGCTGCGCAACATGCTGTACGCGGGCTCCAGCGCCCTCGACGGCCTCGGCTACGTGGTGATGGACGAGGTGCACTACCTCGCCGACCGGTTCCGCGGCGCCGTCTGGGAGGAGGTCATCATCCACCTCCCCGAATCCGTGATCCTGGCCTCGCTGTCCGCGACCGTCTCCAACGCCGAGGAGTTCGGCGACTGGCTGGACACCGTGCGCGGCGGCACCGAGGTGATCGTCTCCGAGCACCGCCCCGTCCCGCTGTGGCAGCACGTGATGGCCGGCAACCGGATGTACGACCTGTTCGCCAGCCCGGACCGGGACGGCCGCCCCAAGGGCAGCCTGAAGAACCCCGCCAAGGCGGTCAACCCCGAACTGGTGCGCCTGGCCCGCTCCGAGAGCGACCGCGGCCGGGACAGGTTCGCCCGCGGCCGCGGCCGCTCGATGCCCGCCGGCCGCCCCGGCCGGGTCTGGACGCCGGGCCGGGTCGACGTGATCGACCGCCTCGACGCCGAGGGCCTGCTGCCCGCGATCACCTTCATCTTCAGCCGGGCCGGCTGCGAGGCCGCCGTCCAGCAGTGCCTCAACTCCGGCCTGCGGCTGAACCGGGAGGCCGACCGCCTCACCGTCCGCCAGTTCGTCGAGGAACGCTGCCGCGACATCCCCGACGAAGACCTCAACGTGCTCGGCTACTTCGAGTGGCTCGACGGCCTGGAGCGCGGCATCGCCGCCCACCACGCCGGCATGCTGCCGCGGTTCAAGGAAGTCGTCGAGGAACTCTTCGTCAAGGGCCTGGTCAAGGCGGTCTTCGCCACCGAGACGCTCGCCCTCGGCATCAACATGCCCGCCCGCTCGGTGGTCATGGAGAAGCTGGTCAAGTGGAACGGCGAGACCCACGCCGACATCACCCCCGGCGAATACACCCAGCTCACCGGCCGGGCCGGCCGCCGCGGCATCGACATCGAGGGCCACGCCGTCGTGCTGTGGCAGCGCGGCCTCGACCCGGAGGCGCTGGCCGGCCTGGCCGGCACCCGCACCTACCCGCTGAAGTCGTCGTTCCGCCCGTCCTACAACATGGCCGTCAACCTGGTCGGCCAGTTCGGACGCCACCGCTCCCGCGAACTGCTGGAAACCTCCTTCGCGCAGTTCCAGGCCGACCGCTCGGTCGTCGGCATCGCCCGTCAGGTCCAGCGCAACGAAGAAGGCCTGGACGGCTACCGCGAGTCGATGACCTGCCACCTCGGCGACTTCGACGAATACATGTCGCTGCGCCGGGAACTCAAGGACCGCGAGAACGAACTCGCCCGCGAAGGCTCTTCGCAGCGCCGCGCCGCCGCCATCGACTCCATCGAGCAGCTCAAGCCCGGCGACATCATCCACGTCCCCACCGGCAAGTTCGCCGGCCTCGCGCTCGTCCTCGACCCCGGCCTGCCGCCGGACGTCCGCGGCCGGCACGGGCGCAGCGGCCCCCGTCACCCCGACTACCAGGACGGGCCGCGCCCCGTCGTGCTCACCGCCGAACGCCAGGTCAAGCGCCTCGCGATGATCGACTTCCCGCACCCGGTCGCCGCCATGGACCGGATGCGCATCCCCAAGTCCTTCAACCCGCGCAGCCCGCAGTCCCGCCGCGACCTCGCCTCCGCGCTGCGCACCAAGGCCGGCCACCTCGAACCCGAGCGTTTCCGCAAGGGCCGCGCCGCCGCCGCCGACGACCCCGAGATCGCCCGGCTGCGCGCAGCCCTGCGCCAGCACCCCTGCCACGGCTGCGACGAACGCGAGGACCACGCCCGCTGGTCCGAGCGCTACCACCGCCTGCACCGCGACACCGAACTGCTGGAACGCCGGATGCGCTCCCGCACCCACACCATCGCCCGCACCTTCGACCGGGTCTGCGGCCTGCTCACCGACCTCGGCTACCTCAGCGGCGACACCGTCACCGACGACGGCAAGCGCCTGGCCCGGCTCTACGGCGAACTCGACCTGCTCGCCTCCGAGTGCATCCGCGAAGGCATCTGGGACGGCCTCGCCGCCGCCGAACTCGCCGCCTGCGCCTCGGCGTTGGTCTACGAGGCCCGGCAGTCCGACGACGCCACCGCCCCCCGGGTCCCCGAGGGCGGCGCCAAGGACGCGCTCGGCCGGATGGTCCGGATCTGGGGCAAGCTCGACGCACTCGAGGAGCAGCACAAGATCTCCACCGCCGAGGGCGTCGGCCAGCGCGAACCCGACCTCGGCTTCGCCTGGCCCGCCTACCGCTGGGCGCTCGGCCACGACCTGGACTCCGTCCTGCGCGACGCCGACATGCCCGCCGGTGACTTCGTCCGCTGGACCAAGCAACTGATCGACGTCCTCGGCCAGATCCAGGACGCCGCCGGCGACAACGTCGAACTCCGCCGCACCGCCCGCAAGGCCGTCGACGGCATGCGCCGCGGCATCATTGCCTACTCGTCCGTCGGGTAACCACATTTTCGACACCCCGGGCCCGGCCATTCGCACAAGTGGCCGGGCTCGCTCGCGTCGGGGGCGCCTCGGTCGAGGTCAGGCGTCGGGCGGGAGGACCGTGTACGGCAGGGGGTCGAAGCCGTTGAAGCCCTGGGTGAGGTAGCTGACCGCGTAGGCGCCGCTGGAGAGGATCCAGACCGGGTCGCCGGAGGCTGCCGTGCGGGGGACGGGGACGCGGCCGGTGGTGTGGCCGTGGGGGAAGGTGTCGTCGCTGTCGCAGGTGGGGCCGGCGATGATGGCGGGGACGCGGTCTTCGTCGGGGTGGGTCGGGAAGACCAGGCGGTACTGGACCTGGTCCATCTCGTACAGGCCGTTGAACTTTCCGCAGGCCAGGTAGAGCCAGTGTTCCCGCTCGCCGTCCGGCTGTTGGCGGTCGGTGAGGCGGTAGACGTGGGTGCGGATCGCGCCCTGGTCGGCGACCAGGTGGCGGCCGGGCTCGAGGACGAACCGCAGGCCGCCGCCGTGCAGTCGGCGCAGCCGGTCGAGGCCGTGGCGGACGGTGTGGAAGATCTCGTCGAGCGGGGGTTCGAGGGCGGCGCTGTAGCGGTCGACGTAGCCGAGGGCGGGCAGGCCGCCGCCGAGGTTGACGTGGTCGAGGCGGATGCCGTCCCGTTCGAGTTCCACCATGACGTCGGCGAGCAGGTCGAAGGCCGCCGTCCAGGCCTCGGCGGTCAGTTGCTGCGAGCCGACGTGCACCGAGAGTCCGGCGGGGGTCAGTCCGGCGGCGCGGGCCGCGGTCATCACGCGGACGGCGTCGGCCGCCGAGCAGCCGAACTTGCGGCTCAGGCCCCAGAGCGCGCCCGTGCCACTGGTGGCGAGCCGGCAGAACACCCGGGCGCCGGGGGCGTGTTGGGCGATCGCGGCGACGTCCGCGAGGCTGTCGGTGGCGAAGTCCCGGATGCCCAGACGGTGGGCCTCGGCGACGCCCCGGTCGGACTTGATGGTGTTGCCGTAGTGCACCCGCTCGGCGGGGACGCCGGTGCGCAGGGCCTGGGCGATCTCGTTCGGGCCGGCGGCGTCGAAACCGGCGCCGAGCGCGGCGAGTTCGGTCAGTACCTCGTCCACCGGGCAGGCCTTCATGGCGAACCGGACGGCGACGCCCGGGAGTTCGTCCCGCAGCGCGGTGTAGCGACGGGTGATGCCGCCCAGGTCGTAGAAGATCCGGTCGTCGCCGGACGCCGCCAGGGCGGAGCGCAACGCCGGGCTGAGGGAGGTGAGTTCGGCGGTCAGGTTCACTGTCCCCGGTCCTTGCCGCACGAGGGTTGTTGCTGCTTCATCACCGCACGGACGGCGTCGCGCAGTTGGTCGCGGTTCGGCTGCAGGGCGCGGTCCAGTGCGGGGGCGAACGGCAGGACGGTGCCGTCCGGGCGGGTGATCCGCCGGGGCGGGGCGATCAGGCGCATCTCCTCGGCGGCGGTGGCGATGATCTCGCCGCCGATGCCGCAGCTGCGGTTGGAGTCGTCGATGACGACCAGCCGGCCGGTGCGTTCCAGCGAGGCGGCCAGCGCCGTCCAGTCGAAGGGGTACAGGGTGCGCGGGTCGAACACCTCGACGGAGACCTCGGGGGCGAGCTCCTCGGCGACGGCCAGCGCGTCGTGCACCAGGTGGCCGACGGCGACCACGGTGACGTCGGTGCCCTCGCGGTGGATCCGGGCCGAGCCGAGCGGGATCGGCGCGAGCTCCCAGGTCACGGTCTCGCGCACCGGCAGGGCGCCGGCGGGGGCGAAGACGACCACCGGGTCCGGGTCGGCGATCGCCGAGCGGAGCAGCCCGTAGGCGTCGGTGGGCGTGGCCGGGACGACGGTCTTCATCCCGGCGTGCGCGAACAGGCTGTACGGGTGGTCGGAGTGCTGCCCGGCCCAGCCGTCCCGGGAGCCGGAGCCCGGCACCAGGCAGGTCAGCGGGACGCCGGTCTGGCCGCCGGTCATCAGCGAGAACTTGTGGGCCTGGTTGACGAGTTGCTCGAAGACCAGGAACAGCAGCGAGGGGATCTGGAACTCGATCACCGGCCGCCGCCCGGTCAGCGCGGCGCCGATCGCCATCGAGGTGAACGCCTGCTCGGAGAGCGGGGTGTCGACGATCCGGCCGGGGCCGAAGCGGTCGAGCAGCTTGAGGGTGGGGCCGGCCATGCCGGCGCCGATGTCCTCGCCGAACACGCAGACCGCCGGGTCCTCGGCGAGCGCGTCGATGAGCGCCCGGTTGAGCGCCTTGGTGTAGGAGAGCCTCATGCCCCGGACCCCGCCCTCGGACGCAGCCCGTCCGCGTAGAGGTACTCCAACGCGCCATCGGGGGACGGGAGTTCGGAGCCGAGCGCGAACTGCCGGGCGGCGGCCAGCTGTTCGGCCACCGAGGCGTCCAGCCGCTCGGCCAGGCCGGGCGGCAGGAGCGCGGCGGCGCGCGGCAGCGGGTCGAGGCCGCGCCAGCCGGCGACCTCCTCCGGGGTGCGGTAGCGCAGTTTCATCAGCCGTTCCATGGTGTGGTGCCCCTCGAAGCGGTAGGTGCGGCACTCGAGGAAGCCGGGTCCGCCGCCGGCCGCGGCCCGCGCGACGGCTTCCGCGGCCGCCGTGCGGACGGCCTCGGTGTCCATCCCGTCCACCTCGACGGCGGGGATCCCGAAGGCGGCGGCCCGGCCGGTGGCGCTGCCGGCCACCGCGGTGGCGGCCGGCAGCGTGGTGGCGTAGCCGTTGTTCTCGCAGACGAACAGCACCGGCAGCCGCCACATCGCGGCCAGGTTGAGGGACTCCAGCAGGACGCCCTGGTTGAGCGCGCCGTCGCCGAAGAACGCGACGGCGACCCGGTCCTCGCCGGCCTGCCGGGCCGACCAGGCGGCGCCGACCGCGATCGCACCGCCGGCGCCGACCATGCCGTTGGCGCCCAGGATGCCGAGCGAGAAGTCCGCGGCGTGCATCGAGCCGCCCCGTCCCCGGTTCAACCCGCCGGTGCGGCCCAGCAGTTCGGCCAGCAGCCGGTCCGGGGCCGCGCCCTTGGCGAGCACATGGCCGTGGCCCCGGTGGGTGGAGGTGATCCGGTCCTGCGGGCGCAGCGCGGCGCAGACGCCGACCGCCACCGCCTCCTGCCCGATGTACGGGTGGATGCCGCCGGTGATCTCCCCGGACTTCACCAGGCCGAGCGCGAGCTCCTCGAAGCCGCGGATCAGCCGCAGCATCCGGTAGCGCCCGGCGGGGGAGTCGAGGCCGACCGGGTCGTGGTCGTGGTCGTGGTCGTGGCCGCGGTCGACCGGGTCGTGGTCGCGGTGGTGGTCGCGGGAGCCGGGCAGGTCCGGCGTGGGCAGGTCCGGCGTGGGCAGGTCCGTCACCGGGCTCCCCGCCAGATGACCGGGCAGATCTCCGGGTCGGCGTAGTCGGGGCGGCCGTCGGCGGTGCGGCGGACCAGCACGTCGTGGTTGTACGCGGCGGGGGAGCCGTCCGGGCGGGTGGCGTGGCGGTACTCGTTGGCGCCGTCCTGCAGGTGCAGCGAGATCGCCCGGCGCGGGAAGTCGGCCAGGTTGGCGCCGCTGCCGTGGTAGGTGCGGCAGTGGTGGAAGCTGATGTGCCCGCGCGGGATCACCACCGGGACCTTGCGCACCTCGGCGCCGTTGTGAGCGGCGTTGGCGGCCAGGATCGACTCCAGCTCGGAGCGGTCGCGCTGGGCGAAGTGCCGGGTGGCGTCCTCCTCGGAGGGCAGCTCCTCCCAGCGGTTGCTGCCGTCGACCATGGTGATGGTGCCGTTCTCCACCCCGCAGTCGTGGAACGGGATGAAGGCGGTCAGCATGTCGTCCGAGGTCGAGGTGTGCCAGTAGTGCTTGTCGAAGTGCCACGGCACCTGGTTGGAGGGCTCCTCCGGCACCGGCGGCTTGAAGATCAGGGTCGACTGGAAGATCCGGATCTCCTCGGCCCCGGCGAGCACCGCGGCGACGGCACCGACCAGTGGCTTGCGCAGGATCGCGGCGATCGCGTCGCTCTCGTAGTGCACGTAGTCGTTGTGCCGCTGGACCTGCCCGTGCGCGGGCTCCCAGGCGGCCAGCCGCGGCGGGCGGACGGCGAGGGTACGGTCGCGCCGGCCCTCGTAGTAGTCGTCGGTGGCGGCCTGGAGGGTGTCGATCTCCTGGTCGGTGAACAGCTTCCCGGAGAGGTACCAGCCGTGCTCGCGGTAGCCGGCCACCTCCGCGGGCGTGGGCAGCAGGGCGGTCTCGGCCGGGGTCAGGACGAACGCGGGTGCGACGGTCACGGGGTGCTCCTCCTCGGAGGACGGGTGCGGGGCAGGCGTCGGGCGTCGGGCGTCAGGCGTCGGGCGTCGGGCGTCAGACGGAGGCGGCGGCGCGCTGGCGCTCGACCGCCTCGTACAGGGCCTTGATGTTGGCGGTGCCGAAGGTGCCTGCGCCCTGGCGCTCGATCAGCTCCAGGAAGAAGGTCCGCCGGGGGTGGGTGGAGCGGGCGAAGATCTGGAACAGCTGGCCGCCGTGGTCCTGGTCGACCAGCACGTCCAGTTCGCGCAGCGTCCCGACCGGGATCGCGGTGTCGCCGAGCCGTTCGGCCAGGCCGTCGTAGTAGGCGCCGGGGGTGGTCAGGAACTCGACGCCGTGCGAGCGGGCCGCGCGGACGGCGGTGGCGATGTCGTCGGTGCGCAGCGCCAGGTGCTGGACGCCCGCGCCGTCGTGATCGGCGAGGAAGGTGTCGATCTGTCCGGCCCGGCGGCCGGTGTCCGGCTCGATCAGGGTGAAGGTGACGTCCCCGGAGGGGCTCTGCACCACGCTGGAGTCCATCGCCTGCTCGCCGACCTCGATGTACTCGCCGAAGATCAGGCGCATGCCGAGCGCGGCCTCGCAGAACCGCACGGACTCGGCGAGCCGCCTGGCGGGCACGCAGATCGCGACGTGGTCGAGGGCGTCCAACAGGTCGCCGCCAACGGTCTCCGGGGCGCCGTCCGGCAGCGGGACGAAGCGCAGCGCGGTGTCGCCGAAGCCAGCGATCAGCGCGCCCGCGCGGTCCAGCACCTCGGCGCCGTGCCGCTCGGCCCGCTCCAGCGCCGCCGCCGGGTCGGCGCAGCCGAGCGCCAGCACGGCGACGCCCTCGCCGTGCCGCTCGACCCAGCGGGCCACCGGGTGGTCGGTGAGCTCGCTGGAGAGCAGCCGCAGCCGGATGCCGCCCTGGATCAGGTGGACGGCCCGCACGCCGGGCTGCCACACCGGCTGCTCGGCGTCGCGCCGGAAGCCGAAGCCGGCCTGGAGCTCGGCGGCGGTCTGCGCGACGTCGGCGCAGTGGTACTCGACATGGGTGATCGTCTGGATCGACAACTGGACTCCCTGCAAGCGGAGTTGAGAAAGAAGATGGCAGGCCGCGGCGGGCTATTTGACGGTTCCGGTGGGCGTCGGCCCGAAGATCAGGCTGGTGTTGTGGCCGCCGAACGCGAAGGAATTGCTGAGCGCGGCCCGCAGCCGGACCGACCGGGCGGCGCCGCGGACGTGGTCCAGGTCGCAGGCCGGGTCGGGCTCGTCCAGGTTGAGGGTCGGCGGGAGCAGGCCGCGGGCCACGGCCAGCGCGGTGACGGCGGCCTCCACCGCCCCGGCCGCACCCAGCAGGTGGCCGGTGGCGCCCTTGGTGGAGCTGACGGCGGGCCGGTGTTCGCCGAACACGGCGTTCAGCGCGGCCGATTCGGCGATGTCGCCGAGCTTGGTGCCGGTGCCGTGCGCGTTGACGTAGCCGATGTCGGACGGGGCCAGGCCGGCGTTGGCGAGGGCGGTGCGCATGGCGTCGGCGGCGCCCTCGCCGTCGGGGCGGGGCATGGTCGGGTGGTGGGCGTCGGTGCTGGAGCCCCAGCCGATCAGTTCGGCGTACCCGGCCGCGCCCCGGGCGGCGGCGTGTTCGGCGCTCTCCAGCACCAGGACGGCGCTGCCGTCGCCCAGAACGAAGCCGTTGCGGCGGGCGTCGAACGGCCGGGACGCCTGCGTCGGGTCTTCCCAACCAGCAGCCAGCGCACGGGCGTTGGCGAAGGCGGAGACGATCGTCGGGTGCAGCGAGGCGTCCGTCCCGCCGCACACCACCACGTCCGCGTCGCCGGCCCGGATCAGCCGCAGCCCCTCGGCCACCGCCTGGGCGCCGGCCGCGCAGGCCGTCACGATCGCGGTGCTGAAGCCCCGGATGTCGTGCTTGATCGCGATCCGGGCGGTCGCCATGTTGGAGAGCATCCCGGGCAGCATGTACGGGCTGACGCCAGGCCGGCCGCGCTCCTGGCGGCGCTGCGCCTGCTGCTCGTAGGTCTCCAGGCCGCCGCCGCCGGTGCCCAGCACCACGGCGGTGCGGCGGGCGTCGACGTCGCGGCCGACGACCAGCCCGGCGTCCGTCAGCGCGTCGTCCGCGGCGGCCATCGCCAGCAGCGCGAAGCGGTCGACGCATCGGGTCTCGGTCGGCGGCAGCACCTCGCGGCCGTCGATGTGCGGGGCGATCCCGGCGGCGGGCAGCCAGCCGTGTGCGACGTGGCCCTCCGGTACGGCGGTGATGCCGCTGAACCCGGAGGTCAGCGCCTCGAAGACCTCGCCGGGCTTGCGGCCCAGCGAGGTGACCACGCCCATGCCGGTGACGACGGCGCCCGGCCGTCCGACGCGGGTCATCGGGCGGCTGCCGAGCGGGCGCCGGCCGAGCGGGCGCCGGCCGGGAGAGCGCCGGCCGGGACGGCGGCCGCCGGGGTCATTGCGGTGAGGTGGCGCTCGCGCAGCAGGACCTTACGGACCTTGCCGGTCGGGCCGAGCGGGATGTCCGCGTCGTCGACTACCAGGACCGCGCGGACGGTGGCGGCGGTGTGCTCGTCCAGCGCGGCGACCACCTCCGCGGTGCGGTCGACGGCCCGGTCGGCGCCGTCCGCGAGCAGCAGCACGTCGGTGACCACCCGGTCGCCGTCCTTCACCGCGACGACCGTGCAGTCCAGCACGCCGGGGACGTCGGCCAGCACCCGTTCCTCGGACATCGCGGTGTACAGCCGCCGGCCGCCGCCGAGGTCGACCGAGTCGACCAGCCGGTCGACGTGGTAGTAGTAGCCCTCCTCGTCCCGGTACATCAGGTCGCCGGTGAGGAAGCGGCCGCGCAGCCGGGTGCGGTAGGTGGTGACCGAGTCGTTCCAGTAGCCGGGCGCCAGGGTCGGGGAGGCGGTGGCGAGTTCGCCGACCTCGCCGGGGCCGAGCGGCTCGCCGTCCGGGCCGACCACCTCGCAGTCGACGAAGGTGTGCGGCCGGCCCACGCAGCGGCCGTACTTCTCGGTGCCGGGGGCGTGGGTGATGTGGAAGTGCGAGTGGCCCATCTCGGTCGAGCCCAGGCCGTCGACGAACACCGAGCCCGGCAGGCGGACCCGGCCCTCGCGGGTGACGGTCTCGCGCGACCCCTGGGCGATCAGGCGGCGGATGTGCGCCTCGTGCGCGCAGTCACCGGTGTTCCACCACAGGCCGACCGAGGACAGGTCGCGGGCGGAGAGGTCCTGCCGGGCCAGGTCGGCCCAGCTGGTGGCGAAGCCGAACACGCTCTGCGGCTGCCAGCGTTCGATCGCCTCCAGCACGGCCGGGCCGGTCTGCCGGGAGATCAGGTGCAGTTCGGAGTCGAAGCTCAGCGCCAGGTTGAGCGCGATCAGCGTCGCGGCGTGCGCGGCGGGCAGCGCGCTGAGCACCCGGTCGATGCCCTGCGGCCGGGGCAGCGTGGCGCGGTGCCGGATCGACGCGTACAGGCTGGCGTGCGAGTGCACCACGGCCTTGGGCATCCCGGTGGTGCCGGAGGAGTGGGTGATCGCGATCGGGTCGTCCGGGTGGTGGCGGTACGGGGCGGGCGCCGCGTCCGGGTCGCCGGAGCCGAGGTCGGCGGCGTCGGCGAGCACCGGGGCCGCCGGGTCGTACCCGGCCAGTTCGGCCCGGTGCGCGGGGTCGGTGAGGATGCCGACGGCGCCGAGACGGGCGATGTAGCGGGCCGCGCGCTCGCCCTCCACCCCGGGGTTGAGCAGCGCCGGGATCGCGCCGAGCCGCGCCAGCGCCAGGAAGGACAGCACCTGGTCGGCGGCGGCGGTTGTGTACACCACCACCACGTCCCGCCGGCCGACCCCGAGGGCGTGCAGCGCGGCCGCCCGGGCCCGGACGGCGCGGTCGGCCTCGCGCAGGGTGAGGGCCTCGCGGGCGGCGTGGCCGTCCACCGGGGTGTCGAAGGTCAGCCGCGGGTCGTCGAGACCGATGCCCAGGGCGATCCTGCTGGTCAGCACGTTCCCGGCGCCGACGTCCGGGTCGTTCGCCAGGAGGCTGCGGATGCTGCGGATGCTCACGGTGATGGATCCCTCCCATGGTGCTGACCATGCGGGTGCGGTGCGGCGTCCAGGGACGCGTACGCGGACGGGGTGTCGGAAAGCGGGTGCGCGCGGACGAGCGCTCAGGCGGCGGTGGCGGTGGTGGCGGCGGTGACGGCGGTGACGGCGGTGAGCAGGACGGCGGTGGCGTGGCCGGTGCTTGCGGCCTCCCCGGCGGCCAGCTCGGTCTGATCGGCCTGTTCGGTCCGCTCGGCGGTGTGCTCGGTCTGCTCCGCGGCGATGACCAGGACCTGCTCGGCGTCGCCGTCCGCGAGCAGCAGGGCGGCCAACTCCAGTGCGTCCGGCGGTACTTCGCCGGGCGCGGCGGCCACCGGGGGGCTGATCGCGACGACCGGGCCGGTCAGGCCCCAGCGGGCGGCGATGTGCCCGAGGACGGCGTTCGGGTTGGACTGGAAGAACAGCAGCGGAGGCATCCGGCGCCCCGCCGCGCCGGTGTCGATGGCCAGCGCGGTGGCGCGGTCGCCCCCGGCGCTGGCGAGCAGCAGACCCGTACGGCGGGGCTCGCCGGGCTCGCCGTAGTGCGCGGCCAGGCAGCGTTCGGCGACGGCCGCGACCAGCGGGTTGAAGGTCGAGGCCGAGAAGCCGGGCAGCGGGGGCGGCGGCTCGCCGTCGGCCCAGCTCGCGGTGGCGAGCGTGCGCAGGTGGTTCACGCGGCGGCCACCAGGAGCGCGGTGTTGGCGCCGCCGAACGCCGAGTTGAGGCTCAGCGCGTAGCGGGGACGGGCGTCCACAGGGCCCAGCACGAGGTTCAGCCCGATCTCCGGGTCCGGGCCCCGCCAGCCGGCGTTGACCGGCAGCCGCCCGCTGCTCAACGCGCCGATGGTGACGGCGAGTTCGAGCAGCGCGGAGGCCTCCAGGGTGTGCCCGTGGACGGACTTGCTGGAGCTGACCGGCAACCCGGCCAATGCGTCGCCGAACACCTCGCGCAGCGCCCGCGCCTCCGCCAGGTCGGCCATCGGCGAACCGGTGCCGTTGGCGTTGACGTAGCCCACCTCGGACGGGGCGACGCCCGCCCGGGCCAGCGCGGACCGGGCCACCAGGGCCACGCCCGCGCCGTCCGGCCGCGGCCGGCAGACGTGGTGCGCGTCCCCGGAGCGGCCCCAGCCGGCCAGCCGGGCCAGCGGACGGGCGCCGCGCCCGGCGGCGGCGCCAGCCGCTTCGACCACCACGGCCACCGCGGCGTCCCCGAGCAGGGTGCCGCTGCGCCCGGTGCTGAACGGTCGCAGTTCGCCGTCACGGGCCAGCGCCCGGCCCGCGTCGAAGGCCGCGAAGACGCCAGGCTCCACCAGGTGGCCGGCCGCGACCAGCACCCGGGGATGCCGGCCGGAGCCGACCATTGCGGCCGCGTCGGCCACCGCGGTGGCGGCGGCCACGCAGGCGCCGGTGTAGACCCGGGTCACCCCGGCCAGGCCGAGGGCGACGGCGCCCTTCGACACCTCCGCGGCGACCTCGCGGGTGCGCAGGTCACTGTGCAGGGCGAGCAACAGCGGTGCGCCGGCCGGGAGTTCGGACTGCTCGCAGGCATCGGCGACGGCGCCGAGCACCGCGTCGGCGAGCGGCGGCGGGTCGGCCAGCAGGGCCGCCCGCCGGGTGCCGCGCCGGGCGACGTCGAAGCGGGTCACCTCGGCGAACCCGGCCCCGCCCGTCGCCGTCGCGGCGGCCAGCGGGGCGAGCCCGGCGCCGAAGGCGCTGAGCACCCCGAGGCCGGTGAACACCGGCCGTGCGGCCGACGGTGCGCTGCTGCTCATGACCGGGCGACCCCGCCGGTGTCGACCCTGCCGGTGTCGGGTGCGGCGCTGTCGGGCGCGGCGCTGTTGGGTGCGGCGCTGTCGACCCCGCCGGTGTCGGGCGCTGCCGAGACCACGGCTTCGCGCAGCACCGCGACGGCGTCGTCCACCGTGCGGACGGCGGCGAACTGCTCGTCCGAGAGGTCCAGCTCGATGCCGTAGCGCTGCTCGAACTCGGCGGTCAGCCAGGTGAGTTCGAGCGAGCCGAGGTTCTCGGGCACGCTCTCCGCGGCCCGCTGCCCGAACGCCGCGAGCATCGCCACGACCGCGGCCCGGTCCGGCAGCACGGTCGTGCTCACGCGGCGGTACCGGCGGTGGCGGCGGTGTTGGCGGCGATCCGGCGGGCCACGTCGGTGGTGAACTGGTCGAGGGTCATCAGCGCGGTGGTCTCCATCTCCTCCACCTCGAACTTGACCCCGAACTCGTCCTCGACCTGGACCGAGAGTTCGGCCAGCGCCAGCGACTCGAGGTCGAGGCCGGCCGGGCCGAGGTCGGTGTCGCCGGTGATCCCGTCGACGTCGTAGTTCATCCCGGCGAGTGCCGCGACGACGAACTCGTGGATGCGTTCCTGCATGGTGGTGCTCCTCGTACTGGTTCGGGGTCGGGGTTCGGTGCGTGCGGTGCGGTGGATCAGGGTGCGGCGGCCGCGGCGGCGCGCAGCGCGGCGGTGTCGCGGACGAGCTTGCCGGTGGCGGTGCGGGGCAGCGCCGGGAGGAAGGTGAGCTGCCGGGGCCGCTTGAAGGCGGCCAACTCGCGGGTCAGCGCGTCCCGGACGGCGTCGGCCGGGTCGCCGTCGGCCGGGTCGGCGTCGGCCGGGTCGGCGTCGGCCGGGTCGGCGTCGGCCCGGTCGCCGGCTCCGGCGGCTCCGCCGCCTGCGGCGGTCTCGGTGGCCAGGTAGGCCTCGATGGCGCCGTCCGCGAAGACCACCACGGCCTCGCGGACCTCCGGCAGGGCGGCCAGCGTGTGCTCGACCTCGTTGAGGTCGACCTTGAGGCCGCCGATCGAGACCTGCGAGTCGCGCCGGCCGAGCACGGTGATCCGGCCGGTCGCCGGGTCGACCCGGCCGGCGTCGCGGGTGTGCAGCCGGCCGTCCGACCAGCGGGTGGCGTCGGTGAGGCCGGGATACGGGGAGGCGGCCATCGCGATGTGCAGTTCGCCGCCGTCCTCGCGCAGGTCCATGCCGTGGACGGGCGCGGCCTCGGGGTGCAGGGTGCCGTCGAGGTCGGTGGCGATGACGCCGAGCTCGGTCATCCCGTACATGGTGCCCAGCGGCACGCCGTACCGGTCGGTGAAGGCGGCGGGCAGGCCCGGGCGGACCAGTTCGCCGGCGACGATCATCCGGCGCAGCTGCGGCAGCGGGGGCGGGCTGGTGGCTCCGGCCAGCAGTTCGGCGTGGAACGGGACGCCGATCACGGTGGTCGGCCGGTCGTCCGCGGCGATGGTGGCCAGGATGCCCGCCGTGGTCATCCGCTCGGGGACGGTCAGCGGCACCCGGGCGTGCAGGCTGTTCAGCAGCCCGCCGACCAGGCCGAGGACGTGCACCACCGAGGAGAGCAGGACGACCCGCTCGCCGGCCTTCGGGAACGCCTCCAGCCGTGCGTAGCAGTCGAGTTCGCGCAGCAGGTCGGCGGCCGTGCGGGCGATCACCTTGGCCGGGCCGGTCGAGCCCGAGCTGAGCTGCACCAGGGCGTGGCCGGTCGCGGCCGGGCGGCCGTTCGGCAGCGCCACCGGCACCGGGTCGGTCTCGGCGAAGCCGCGCATCGCCGCCGCCGGGCCGTGCGCCGACTCGACCAGCACCTCGGGCGCCAGCCGTTCGACGGCGAGCGCGACCTCGTGGTCGGTGAGCCGGTGGTCCAACAGGACGGCCTGGGCGCCCAGTTGCCAGCAGGCGAGCAGCGCGGCGACGTAGCCGAGCGAGGGCGCCAGCCGCAGCGCGGCCGTGCCGCCGCGGTGCAGACCGGCGGCGGTGAGCCGGGCGGCCTGCCCGGCGACCAGGGCGCGCAGCGCGGCCCGGTCCACGGGGGCGCCGAAGCGCAGGCACTCCTGGTCGGCGGGGCCGGCCAGCAGGTAACGGTCCACCCAGTCGTGCGGGGCCTCGGCGGCCTCGTACGGCTGGGCGGGGAGAGCGGGATATTCGGTCAACGCCACTCCACGAAGGGGAGGTTGGAAGGACGCCGTTCACGACGAACGGGGTCGGTTTCGGCTTTCCGACGATTACACAGGCGTCCGAGCCGGGCAAGGTCTAGACCATCAGGGGCATGGCCTCCTACGCTGCCGGGCCGGAGCGGGCCCGACCGAGGCCTGCCCGGAAAGGCAGACCCTTGGACGCACTGGAACTGGCGGACTTCGAACGCGCGGCCCGCGACCGACTCCCCGCCGAGATCTGGGACTTCGTGCAGGGCGGCAGCGGCGCCGAACGCACCCTCGCCGCCAACCGGGCCCGGTTCGAACAGTGCCGGCTGCGCCCCCGCACCCTGGTCGACGTCTCCGCCACCGACCAGCGCCTCACCCTGCTCGGCAGCCGGCTGGAGACCCCGATCGGCATCGCCCCGATGGCCTACCACCAGCTGTTCCACCCCGAAGGCGAGGTCGCCACCGCCCGCGCCGCGGGCCGCGCGGGCGCCCTCATGGTCGCCGGGATCTTCGCCAGCCGCACCCTGGAATCCATCGCCGAGGCCGCCACCGGCCCGCTCTGGCTCCAGCTGTACTGGCTGCGCCGCCGCGACGCGCTGGCCGCCCTGGTCGAACGCGCCGAAGCCGCCGGCTACCGCGCCCTGATGCTGACCGTCGACGCCCCCCGGATCGGCCGCCGCCTGCGCGACGCCCGCAACGGCTTCGCGATCCCCGCGCACATCCGCGCCGTCAACGTCGACCAGGCCGTGATGGCCGCCAGCCACCGCGCAGGCCACGGCAGTTCGGGCATCGCCGACCACGCCAAGGAGCAGTTCGACCCCACCCTGACCTGGGCCGACCTCGCCTGGCTGCGCGAACGCACCCGCCTGCCGATCGTCCTCAAGGGGATCCTCACCGCCGAGGACGCCCGGCTCGCCACCGAGCACGGCGTCGACGCCGTCCTGGTCTCCAACCACGGCGGCCGCCAGCTCGACGGTGCCCTCCCGTCCCTCGCCGCACTGCCCGAAGTGGCCGCCGCCGTACCGCCGAACCTGCCCGTCCTCCTGGACGGCGGTGTCCGGACGGGCACGGATGTTGCCCTCGCGGTCGCCCTCGGCGCCCGCGCCGTCCTGATCGGCCGACCGCTCCTCTGGGGCCTCGCCGCCGACGGCGAGCGGGGCGCCGGGCAGGTCCTCGACCTCCTCAAGGCCGAACTCGACGACACCCTCGCCCTGTTGGGCCGCCCTCGACTGGCCGAGCTCGACCGCACTGCGGTCGTTCCCGAAGCCCGCTGAAGTGTTTTCGCACCCCAATCCGTACCGACCCCCAGGAACGTCCCTTGCCACTGCACCCCCAGGCCGAGGCCATGCGCGCGCAGCGCGCCGCCGCCGGTACGCCGCCGCTGTACACCCGTACTCTCGCTGAGGCTCGCGCCGCGGATCTCGCCGACATCCGGGCCGCCGCCGGGAATCCGGAACCGGTCGGCTCGGTCGAGGAGTTGACCGTCGACGGCCCCGGCGGCCCGCTGCCGCTACGGGTCTATCGCCCCGAGGTCGACGCTCAACTACCGGTCCTGCTCTACCTGTTCGGCGGCGGCTGGACCCTCGGCTCGCCGGACACCAGTGACGCGATCTGCCGCCGCCTCACCAACGCCGTCGGCTGCGTCACCGTCTCGGTCGGCTACCGGCTCGCCCCCGAGCACCCCTTCCCGGCCGCCGTGCACGACGTGATCGCCGCCGCCGAGTGGATCGCCGCGCACGCCGCCGAACTGGGCGCCGACGCCGAGCGGATCGCGGTCGCCGGCGACAGCGCCGGCGGCAACCTGGCCGCCGCGCTCACGCTGGCCGCCCGTGAGCGCGGCGGCCCGGCGATCAGGCACCAGCTGCTGGTCTACCCCAACACCGACCACGCCGCGGACACCCCGTCCGTCCGCGAGCACGACGACCCGCTGCTGTTCAACCGCCGCTCGGTCGCCTGGTACTGGGGCCATTACCTCGCCGACCCGGCCGACGGCGCGAACCCGCTGGCCTCCCCGCTGCGCGCCCCCTCGCTGGCCGGCCTGCCGCCCGCGACCGTGATCACCGCCGAGTACGACCCGCTGCGCGACGAGGGCGAGGCATACGCCGAGGCCCTGCGCGCCGCCGGCGTCCCCGTCGAACTGCGCCGCTACGAAGGCATGCCGCACGGCTTCTTCGCGATGGCCGGCGTCCTGGACGACGGCAGTGACGCCCAGCACTACGCCGCCGACCGACTCCGCGAGGCCCTCCGATGATGACAACCACCACGCTCCCGCTGGGCGAGCTGCACGCCAGCCTCGCCGACCCGCTGCTGGACGCGATGACCTTCCTCAACGAGGTCACCGAGCGCTACCCGGACGCGCTCTCCTTCGCCCCCGGCCGCCCGCACGAGGGCTTCTTCGAGCCCGAGGACGTCCACACCTATTTGGGCATCTACCTCGCCCACCTCGCCGAACGCGGCCTGAGCGGCAGCGCCGTGCGCACCGCGCTGTTCCAGTACGGGCCGACCAAGGGCATCATCGCAGACCTGGTCGCCCGCACCCTCGCCAACGACGAGGGGCTGCACGTCGCCCCCGAGTCGCTGGTGCTGACGGTCGGCGCCCAGGAGGGCATGCTGCTGGTGCTGCGCGCGCTCTGCGCCACGCCGGACGACGTCCTGCTGGTCAGCTCGCCCTGCTACGTCGGCGTCACCGGCGCCGCCCGGCTGCTCGACCTGACGACCGTCCCCGTCCCGGAGGGCCCCGACGGCGGCCCCGACCCGCAGGCCGTGCGCGAGGCGGCCCGCGCCGTCCGCGCCTCCGGCCGCCGCCCGCGCGCGCTCTACGTCGTCCCGGACTTCGCCAACCCGTCCGGCACCAGCATGCCGGTCGCGGCGCGGGCCGGGCTGCTGGAGACAGCGGCCGAGGAAGGGCTGCTGGTGATCGAGGACAACCCGTACGGCTTCTTCACCCGCGAGCCCGGTGCGCCCGGCGAGCGCCCCACCCTGAAGGCGCTGGACCGGCGCCGCCAAGTGATCTACCTCGGCTCCTTCGCCAAGACCTGCTTCCCCGGCGCCCGGCTCGGCTACGTCGTCGCCGACCAGCGGGTACTCGCCCCGGACGGCCGGACGACCCTGCTCGCCGACGAGTTGGCCAAGCTGAAGAGCATGACGACGGTCAACACCCCGGCGCTCAGCCAGGCCGTCATCGGCGGCATGCTGCTCCACCACGACTGCCGACTGCGCGAAGCCAACGCCCCCGCCCGCACCCACTACGCAGCCAACCTGGCAGCCCTGCTACGGGAGTTGGAGCGACACTTCCCGCCGGCCGAACGGGCCCGGCTCGGCGTCTCCTGGAACGAACCGGAGGGCGGCTTCTTCGCCGTGCTCCAGGTGCCGTTCACCGCCGACGAAGCAGCAATGGAACGCTGCGCCCGCGAACACGGCGTGCTCTGGACGCCGATGGCCCCGTTCTACCCGGCGGGCGGCGGCGAGCGCCGACTGCGGCTGTCGATAAGCGCCCTGAGCGAGCGTCAGACAGCGGAAGGAGTGGCCCGGTTGGCCGAATTCATCCGGGCCGCCGCGAGCTGAACACGCCGAACCCTGAAGAACGACTGTGCTGGAGTCAGCTCAGGAGCGGTTCACGAAGTCCCGTCCGATCCGTGTGATCGGGCGGGACTTCCGTGGTACGGCACCGGTCAGCCCGATCGGGTGTCCACCTGTTCTAGTGCTGACGCTCGTTCGTCCAGTTCCTCAACACCGGGTACGTCACGCAGCCGGTACAGGCGGGCCCGCATGTCGTGGATGGCGTCCTGCACCTTGATGGAGCGGATGCCGTCCGCGGGGTCGAGAAATCGCTCCAGGCGGTGAGGGCGCCATCCACGTCGTCCTGGCGGAGGCGGACGGTGCCGAGGTCGGCCAGGACGATGGCGCGACTCTGAGAACCAGGGAAACGATCACCCGCCGGAAAGAGGGGAGGGGCCGCGGCCCTTCCCCTTCCGCGCGTTCGCGGCTACCGGATCCGGGCCGAGAACAGCCTGGCCGAGTAGAACACCGCCGCGGTGGTCAGCACCGCGACGATCAGCAGCCCCTGCCAGACCACGCTGTCGCCGGGGTGCCCGGAGAACAGCGCCCGCATGCCCTCCACCGCCCAGTAGAAGGGGTTCCACTCCGCGACCCGTTGCAGCCACATCGGCGCCAGGGCCAGCGGCAGCAGTACGCCGGAGAGCAGGCCGATCGGCTGGGCGATGGTGTTCACCACCGGCGCCATCGCGGCGTCGTTGGGCAGTGCCAGCGCGATGCCGTACGAGATGGCGGAGGTCATCAGGGCCAGCAGGGCGAGCAGGACGTAGGCCAGCAGCAGGCTCAGCGGGTCGACCCGCAGGCCGAACGGCAGCGCGACCAGCGTGATGATGATGGCCTGGACGAGCAGTCCGACCATTTCGCGCAGCGCCCGGCCCAGCAGCAGGGCGAGCCGGCTGACGGGGGTCACCCGGGAGCGTTCGATGATGCCGGCCTTCAGTTCGCCGAGCAGGCTGAAGCCGGTGTAGAGGCCGCCGAAGATGCAGAGCACCGCCAACAGGCCGGGGACGTAGATCTGGTAGGCCTCGGCGTAGCTGGTGGCGCCCATGGGCGCGAGGACCTTCTTGAGCAGCGGGGCGAACAGCAGCAGGTAGAAGACCGGCTGGGTGATGCCGATCACGATCCAGATCGGTGTGCGCCACATCAGCAGTGCTTGCCGCTGGAAGACCAGCCAGGTGTCACGGGCGAGCTTCACGAAAGGGACCCCAGGGATTTCTCGTCAGGACTGTTCGATGGAGCGGCCGGTGCGGGCCAGGAAGACGTCGTCCAGGCTCGGCCGCTGGAGCTGCACCGTCCCTGGGACGATGCCCGCCCCGTTCAGGACGCTCAGCAGCTGCGGGATCGCGGCCGCGCCGTCGTCCAGGTAGAGCCGCAGGCCGTCCTCGCCCGGTTCCAGCCGGTGCAGGGAGGGCTGCTCGCGCAGGGCGTCGGCCGCGGGCTCGGCGTCCCCGGTGGCGAGGCCGAGCAGGACGACGTCGCCGGAGATCTCGCGCTTGAGCGCCTCGGGCGTGCCCTCGACGACGATCTGGCCGTGGTCGACGATGGCGACCCGGTCGCAGAGCGCGTCGGCCTCGTCCAGGTAGTGGGTGGTCACCACCACGGTCATGCCCTCGGTGCGCAGCCGCTTGATCTCGGCCCACACCTGGCCGCGGCTGGCCGGGTCGAGGCCGACCGTCGGCTCGTCCAGGAACAGCACCTTCGGGGAGTGGATCACGCCGAGGGCGATGTCCACCCGGCGGCGCTGGCCGCCGGAGTAGGTGCAGCAGTGGCGGTCGGCGAACTCGGTGAGGTCGAAGGCCTTCAGGGCGTCCTCGGCCTGCCGCAGCGCGTCGGCCTTGCGGCTGCCGTACATCCGGGCCTGCATCACCAGTTCCTCGCGGCCGGTGACCGCGTCGGCGGTGCCGCCGCCCTGGGCGACGTAGCCGATCCGGTGGCGGACCCCGGCCGGGTCGGCCAGCAGGTCGGCGCCGGCGATCAGGGCTTCGCCGCCGTCCGGGCGGATGAGCGTGGCGAGCATGCGCAGCGTGGTGGTCTTCCCGGCGCCGTTCGGGCCGAGGAAGCCGAAGATCTCGCCCGCCCGGACATCCAGATCGATGCCGCGGACGGCGTCGACGACGGTGCGGCCGTGCTTGCCGGACGGGTAGGACTTGCGAAGTCCCTTGGTCTTGATCAACCAGAACTCCCGGGCTGGGACGGTGTGTGGGGGCTCGCGCCCGCCAACCCCCGTGCAAATGGCGGGAGTTGGCGGGCGTGAGGCGGTATCAGGGGGCGACCAGCGCTTCCATCCGGTCGGCGGCGGTCAACGCCCCACCGCCGGATAGCAGTTGACGACCGATCGACTCGGCGGCCGTCCGGTGGGAGGGCTCGTCGAGCACCCGCCGCAGCCGCTCGGCGATCACCGGCGGACTGACCCGGGCGAACGGGACCCGGAGGCCGGCCCCGGCCTCCACGACCCGCTGCGCCACGAACGGCTGGTCGTTGCGGATCGGCGCCGCCAGCACGGGGACACCGTGCGCCAGCGACTCGACCACGGTGTTCATCCCACCATGGCAGAGCACCGCGTCCAACCCGCCCCTGGACAGCAGCTCCAGGATCGGTGCCCGATCGACCACCACGACGGAGTCCGGAAGGGCAGCCGGCAGTGCCCCCCGGGGCGAGGCGATCACCGCCCGGACGTCCCCGAGGTGCGCCAGCGCCTCGACGGTGCGGTGCAGGAAGTCCGCGCCGACCGCGTCCGACATCGTCCCCATGGTGACCAGCACGGTGCGCCGGCCGGGCTCCAGCCGCGCCCACTTCAGTCGCGCCCACTCCAGCCGCTCCCACGGGAACGCCGGATCCGCCGGACGAGCGGTCAGCACCGGTCCCACCAGGGCGAGTTGCGGCAGCGCTGGCAGCTCGCGGCCGAGCAGCGCCCGGCCGGTGGTGGCCAGCAGCAGGTGCGGCGAGAAGCGTGGGTCCGTGAACTCGTCGGCGGGCAGCTGGGCCCGCTCCCACAGCCCCGCCAGCAGGCCCGCCGTCCAGGCCTCGACCTGCGGCAGGTGCCGGTACGGGCGGCCCAGCTCCATCGCCCCCGGCGCCAGCGTCGCCCACGGCAGCCCATGCCGGTGCGCGACCAGCGCGCCCGCCGGGGTGTGCTGGTCCACCAGCAGCGCGTCCGGCCGGAACTCCCGCACCACCGCGTCCAACGGCTTCAGGGTGAACCTGGCGTACGGGACGACGAAGCCCTCCCACAGCGAACGCAGCGAGGCCAGGCCGTGGCCCCCCATCGCCCGGAACATCCGGTTGCCGGTGCCGAAGATCCGGGCGTCCGGGCCGAGCAGCGGCCGCAGCATCGTCTCGGTGCCAGTCCAGGCCACCTCGTGGCCGCGCGCGGCGAGCTCGTCCGCGATCCCGGCCGCCGGATTGACGTGCCCGGCCAGCGGGGGCACCACCAGCAGGAAGCGGCTCATCGGCGCACCAGCTCCGCCAGGTCGCCGACGGTCAGGGCGCTCAGGCCGTCCAGGCCGAGGCCGGCCCGCAGCGCGCCCAGGTCGGCGCCGAAACGCTCCCGCAGCAGCGCGTCCAGGGCGGCGAACTCGCTCTCGTCCAGGGCGAGATCACCGTCGAGTCGGTCCCCGGGGGCGAGCGACTCTGCCCATTCGGGCAGAGCGTCGGCGGCCTCGGCCAGCGCGGCCAGCAGCGCCGGATCCAAGCCGCCGGGCGGCCCGGAGGCCAGGCCGGAAACGGTTTCTGGGTATACGGAGGAATGCTGGGGATCAGTCATCGGAAGGCTCCACCGGCTCGACGGCAACGGGGGTGAGGGAGGGGGCTCCAGGGCGGTGATCGCTTGTGCGACCCGCAGAGCGTGGGAATACTAACCGGCGTGACCGCACTGGAGGCAGTGGCCGTCCACCTCCCCCCACGACTCGAATCGATCGAGGACGTGGGCGCCCGGATCGGCCTTACCCCACGTCAACTCCGACTCTTCCGCCGCTTCCACGGCCTGGACCAGGTACGCCTGGACCCGGACGGGACGCTGCTCGACCTGCTGGACGCCGCCGTCCGGGCACTGCCCGAACTGCGCGGCAACGAACACCGCGTCCGGTACCTGCTGCACGCCCGCAACACACCGGTCGCCGTGCCCTACCCGCTCAACCCCCTGCACCAGCTCCAGGAACGCTTCGGCCTCACCCACGCCGACGCGTTCACCGTCACCCAACAGGCCTGCGCCGCCTCGCTGCTGGCCGTCGACCTGGCCGGGCGACTGCTGGCCGACGACGGCGACCCGACGGCGCTGGCCCTGGTGCTGGCGGGGGAGAAGACCTTCACCCGGGACGCCCAACTCGTCCCCGACACCACGATCTTCGCCGAGGCCTCGACGGCCTGCCTGGTCAGCCCCGACGGCGACCGCAACCGGGTGCTCTCCTACGCGGTCCGCCAGCGCCCCGAGTTCTACGGCCGACCCGCCGAGGACCCGGAGCTGCTGGTCCGCTACCAGCGGGAGTACCAGCCCACCATGATCGAGACCGTGCAGGCCGCGCTCGACCAGGCAGGCCTCGACCTCTCCGACATCGCGCTGCTGCTCCCGCACAACGTCAACCAGGCCTCCTGGCGGATGATCTGCCACCAACTCGGCTACCCCGTCGAGCAGGTGGTCCTGGAGAACGTGCTCACGGTCGGACACAGCTTCGCCGCCGACGCCTTCATCAACCTCCGCACCGCCACCACCGGCGGAGCGCTCCTGCCCGGCGACCACTACCTGATCGCCGCCGCCGGCATCGGCGCCACCTTCGCGGCCATGGTGCTGCGGCACTGACTGCTGCGGCACTGACGCATCCTTGTTCCTCGCCACCCACCACCGGACGGTCCATCCATGTCAGAATCCACCCTGCCCACCACCGAGTCGGTCGACCCCGAGGTGCGCGGCCGCATCCGGCGCGGCATCGAGGACGTCCTGCCGCGCGTCCTGGGCGTCGAGCTCGCCGACATCCCCGCGAACGCCTGCTTCTTCGACGACTACGGCCTCACCTCCTCCGGCATCGTCGAACTGGTCCTGGACATCGAGGAGACGCTCGCCATCCAGGTCGACGTCGAGCACCTCGCCATCGACGACATCCGCACCATCGACAGCCTCACCGACTACGTCGTCGGGCACTACGCCGACGAGGACTGACCGATGCCCGCCGAGACCCGCGGCCTGCGCGTGACCAGGGCGGTCGCCGCCGGATTCGACGGCCACTCGGCCGCCGCGCTCCACCCCGACCTGCGGACCTTCACCGCCGACCTGGTCCGCCCGTACGGCCTGCCGCTGTGCGAGGACCTGCTGACCGGAGGCGCCGGGCACGACTACGGCGCGATGGCCGCCGGCCTGTTCGAACAGGCCCTGCCCGGGGGCGAACCCGCCGACCTGCTGATCCTCGCCTTCTCCTCCCCGGACGTCCGGCCCGCCGCACCCGCCTCGCTCCAACTCAGCCGCCACTGCCCCGGGCAGCCGACCGCCTTCGCCGTCTGCGACCAGGGCAGCGCCACCGCCTTCACCGCCCTGCGGATCGCCGCCGCCCACCACCGCACCGGCGGCTGCCGGCGGGCCGTGATCGTGCTCGCCGAACAGAGCGCCCTGCACTACGAACCCGCCGAGCCCGTCGAGCTGCCCGCCGAGCACCGCGCCGTCGTCCTGGTCTGCGAGGAGGCCCCGGGCGAGGGCCTGCGGGTACGTCAGCAGGCCGAGCCGGACGGCGCCCGGGCGCTGCGCTCGGTCCTCGACGAACACCGCCAACTCGGGCCCGGCGCAAAGCTGTTGCTCGCCGCCGAGCTGGCTTCGCACGGCAGCCCCGAAACCGCCGGGGCGGCGAGCCCCGGACAGCCGTTCACCGGCGTCTGGAGCCTGCTCGCCGACCGCCTCGCCGAGCGCGGCGCCGATGGCCCGCTGCTGGTCGCCGACCACGACCGGCGCCTCGGCCGGCTCAGCACCCTGACCCTGCCGTGAGCACCGCCGCCGCCACCGCCACCGCCGCCACCGACGTCATCGACGTCTGGAGCATCCCCACCGACCAGCCCCCGGCCGTCGTCCGCCAGTTGTACGGCCTGCTCGACGCCGAGGAGCGGCAGCGGGCCGACCGGGCCCACGACCCGCGGCAGGGCGAACGCTTCACCGTGGTCCGGGGCGCCGTCCGACTGCTGGTCGCCGAACGGCTCGCCGTCGCGCCCGCCGACCTGACGTGGCGGCGCGGCCCGCACGGCAAGCCCAGCCCCGCGGGCGGCGGCGGGATCGACGTCAACTGGTCCGCCTCGGGCGCCCTCGCGCTGCTCGCCATCGCGGACGGGCGCCAGGTCGGCGCGGACGTCGAGCAGCTCCGCCCGCCCGGCGTCGGCACCCGGATCGCCCGCCGCCACTTCCCGCCCGCCGACGCGGCACTCGTCCTCGACGCGCCCACCCCGGCCGACGGTGCCGAGCGCTTCACCCGGCTCTGGTGCCGCCGCGAGGCCTGCGTCAAGGTGTACGGCGGCCGGCTCGCCCAGGGCCTCGGCCTCCCGCTGGCCGGGCCCTCCCCGCTGCGCCTGCCCGACCCGGGCCCGCTCGGCCCCGGCCCGCTCCGGCTCGCCGACGTCCCCGTCCCGGGCCCGTTCCGCGCGGCGGTCGCCGCCGACGAGGACCGCCCCTTCACCGTCCGCCGGCACCACTGGGCCTGACCGACAGCGGCAAGGGCCCGACCGGCAGTCAAGCCGGTCGGGCCCAGTACGCACCGCCGTCAGCCCAGGGACTTCGACATGTAGACCGCGCGCCGCCCGTAGGACGCGGGCACGGCCACCTCCCGGTGCGCGCGGTAGCCGTAGAAGCGCAGCAGGATGTCGGAGCCGCGCACCGCGACCATCGAGATCTGCGCGAAGCCCGCCGCGGCGGCCCGCGCGTGCGCGTGCTCCATCAGGTCCGCGGCGAGCTCCCGGCCGCGCAACTCCTCGGCCAGCACCAGGTCGTGCACGTGCAGGTTGTCCGACTCGAACGCCCCGGCCTCGGCCACGGCGAGGTCCGGGCACCGCAGCGGCGGGTACGGCAGGCTCAGCAGGTAACCGCGGACGGTGCCGTGCCGCTCCATCACGTAGCAGGTCTCCGGCGAGCAGCGGGCCCGGGACTGCAGCGCCTCCCGGCCCTCGGAGAGGCCGTCGGCCGCGTAGGCGTCGTGCTCCAGCGCGACCACGGCGTCCCAGTCCCCGTCGGCCAGCTGCCGGATCAGGAACTCCTCGTTCACCCGGCGAGCCCCCGCTCGCGGGCGGCGGCCACCATCGGGGCCCAGGCCTCGATCAGCACGGCCCAGCGCTCGGCGTCCTCCCGGGCCTCGTCCAGCAGCTGCTGCCGCTGACCGGCCACCACGTCCGCCAGCTCGGCGTACTTGCCGCCCAGCTTGCGGTACAGGCGGTCCACCTCGTCCAGGCACTGCTCGTTGACGTCCCGGTCCAGGTCGAAGGTGCTGCGCACCAGGCCGAGGATCGGCTCGACCTTCAACTCGTGCCGCTCGTCCAGCAGTCCGGTGCCGAGGTCGATCATCTGGCCGTAGACCGGGTACAGGTACAGCATCGAGAGCAGCATCTTCACGAAGCGCAGCTGGTACGAGAGGAACCCGGTGCCGATCCGGCGTTCGGGCGTGTAGTAGTTGACGATGTGCCGCTTGTGGATGACGGCGGGCAGCTTGGAGTGCACCAGGGCGTGCAGCAGCGCGTAGTCGCTGCCGATGGTGCGCAGCGAGGGGACCAGCGGCAGCACCTCGTAACCCCGGTGGTCCAGGGCGACGTTGCACATGTAGACGTCCCAGATGTCCGGCACGCCGAGCACCGAGTCGTCGCTGTCGAAGGTCTCGTGCTCGGCGCCCTTGAAGGAGATGTCCACCATGGCGTCCTGCTCCTCCCGCGTCCACACCCGCGGCGTCCACAGTCGCACCAGGTCCCGGTAGACCTCCGGGTCCAGCTCGTTGATCTCGCCGATGTCCACGTTGAGTTCGCCCATGAAGGCGGCGCTGACCAGCATCACCGGCTTGTCCGCGTCCGCCGGGTCGAGCTCGGAGCGGGCCACCCCGGCCAGCGCCTCCCCGGCCGGCTTGCCGATCGACAGCAGCTCGTGGTGGATCGGGAACATCTTCTTCCCGTCGACGACCTGGTAGTCGAAGTCGTCGTTGCGCAGGTGCGCCGAGGTGCAGCCCAGGGCGGCGGCGCCCAGGAAGATCCGGTTGACGCAGGAGCCGTACGCGACGTCCGACGGCAGCATCAGGTCGAGCAGCAGCCCGGGGTCGGCACCGCCGGAGCGCTCCGCCACGTCGCGGAAGAACTCGCGCTGCGCCTCGTTGCCGAGGTGGTGGACGAACACGCCGGGGACGGGGGCCAGCGCGGCCACGGCGTCCGCGTTCTTCGCGAACTCGGCGTCCTCGGTGGTGTCGAGGACCAGGAGGTGGACTTCGGCCCCGAACGTCTCGACGGCGTAGGCCGCCTCCTCGGCGAGGTCCACGATGGTGCCGGGGCAGGCTCGCATGGTGGGCAGGGCGAGGCAGACTCGTTGCATGGTGTGGGGATCTCCGTCTGATCGTCAGATTCGTTGCGGCGCCTGGCAGTCGAGCGAGGAGAAGATGCCCCGACCGGCCCGCCGTACCGTCCTGGACGGGCTCGCCGGCGGGGGCGGAGGGCTGTGGCGGCAACGTGGATGGCCTGGTTTCACCACAGTGGACTGGACCAATGCGGGGTGTCAACGCACCGCCCCCGGCCCGTCCCCGCCGCCCGCCGACACTGCCCGATGGGGCAGCCGGCCCTGCCCCGGGGCGAAATGCTTCCAGTGAGCCGCAGAGCCCTCCGGGTGAACGGAGAACGCACGCGCGGAATCCGGCCAGGAATCGTCTACGGCAGGCACGACCCGACTTCCGTACCCGAAGTCCGGTGCACCGGAGCCCGGCCCGACCGATTGATCTCCGGAACGCCTATTCGCCGCCCGGGCGCCCGCTTCGAAATTGATTCGTGATGATCGTTGCGCACCCTGCGCCGAATATCTCGGGAAGATAACGGATTTGCGATGGAGATGCTCCCGAGTCGGCGAAGGCCCTCGAATTCGGGCCGCCCCGGAAGGCCCGGCTACGCCGGACAGACCTGGCCGCGGTCGCGCTCCCCGAGGTCGAACAGCGCCCGCCCCATGGCGGCCGCGGCGTCCGCCCGGCGGTGCTCCAGGCCGACCTTCCGGGCGATCGCCAGCGCCTGCTCGGCAGCCTCCAGCGCCTGGGTCGGCAGCCCGGCGGCCCGGCAGGACTCGGCCAGGCCCACCAGCACGCCCGGCATCCGGTCCCGGGCACCGAGCGCGAGCAGCGCCCCCAGGCACTCCCGGTAGTCCGCGCACGCCGCCTCGTACCGCCCCATCCCGTGCAGCGCCGTCGCCCGCGCGTACAGCATGTGCACCTGGCCGACGAAGTCGCCCAGCTCCCGGAAGGTCGCCAGGCTGCGTTCGGCCCGGCGCCGCGCCGACTCCGGCCGGCCCACGGCGAGGTCGGCCAGCGCCGCCATCCCCTCGACGAAGGCGTGCGAGGACGGGTTTCCCAACTCGGCGCTGAGCGCGATCGCCTCGTCGCACCAGGCCGTCACCTCCTCGTCCGTGCAGTGCGGGAGGCCGGTCAGCGCCTGCACGACCAGCGCGCCGGGCAGCAGCGCCGTCTGCCCCGTCCGCCGGGCCAGCGCGACCACCCGGCCCGCCTCGGACCGGGCCTGCCAGGTGCGCTGGAACTCCCGCTGCGCCCACATCAGCGTGTACCGGGCCCGGGCCTCGCTCTCCGGCAGGCCTGCGGCGTGGGCGGCCTCGGCGACCCGTCCGGCCAGGTCGCACAGCTCCGGCACGGCCATGCCCAGGTCGATCAGCTGGATCAGCACCAGCGTCAGGTCCGCGACCACCGCCAGCGGGCCGTCCGGATCCCGGGTGGCCTGCTCCGCGACCGCCAGCACGGCGGCGATCTCCTGCCTGGCCCAGCGCAGCCCCTCCGCGGGCCCGTCGAAGGCCGGCTCGGCGAACTCCGGCTGGGCGAACTCCGGCTGGGCGAACTCCGGCTGGGCGAACTCCGGCTGGGCGACCTCCGACTGGGCGACCTCCGACTGGGCGACCTCCGCCACCAGGTCCGCGAACGGGTAGCCGGGCCGGACCACCCGGTACAGGCCCGCCACCGTCGCCAGGTAGTGCCGCAGCAGCCGCTCGACGGCGGCCCGCCCGGCGGCGTCCCCGTCCACCTCCCGGACCAGCTCGCGGGCGAACAGCCGCAGCAGGTCGTGGTACTGGTAGCGGCCCGCGAACGGGCAGGACAGCAGGCCCAGGTCGGTCAGTGCCTCGGCCAGCCGTTCGGCCGCCGGCTCCGGCAGCTCCAGCAGCACCGCGGCCGCCGCCGAGGACACGCCTGGGCCGTCCGCCAGCGACAGCAGCCGGAACGCGCGGGCGGTCTCCGGGTCGAGCTGGTCGTAGCTGAGCCGGAACGACGCGGCGACGGCCAGCTCCCCGGTCTCCAGCTCGGCCAGCCGCCGCCGCTCCGAGGCCAGCCGGTCCGCCATGTGCGACAGCTGCCAGGTCGGGCGGGCCGCCAGCCGGGACGCCGCCGTCCGCACCGCCAGCGGCAGGAACCCGCAGGCCTCCGCCACCCGCCGGGCCGCCGCCGGCTCGGCCGCCACCCGGGACACCCCGGCGATCGCGGTGAGCAGCCGCACCGACTCCTCCGAGGTCAGCGGTTCCAGGGCGACCTGACGGGTCATCGGAATCCCCGACAGCCAGGCCCGGCTGGTCACCAGCACCGCGCAAGAGCGGCTGCCGGGCAGCAGCGGCCCGATCTGCCGGCTGTCGCGGGCGTCGTCCAGCACGATCAGCACCCGCAGACCCGCCACCCGGGACCGGAACAGGCCGGCCCGCTCCGCCGTTCCCTGCGGGATCGCCGCGTCGGCCACACCCAGCGCACCGAGGAAACCGGCCAGCACCTCGCCCGGATCGGCGGGGAACGCCCCCGACCCCTGCAGGTTCACGTACAGCTGGCCGTCCGGGTACTGCCCGCCCACCGCGTGCGCGACGTGCACCGCCAGCGCCGACTTGCCGACCCCGCCCAGGCCCGACACCCCCACCACCGGCACGGCCGGACCGCCCGGCGCGAGGTCCGCGCACAGCGCCGCGCAGAGCTCGTCCCGGCCGGTCCAGTCGGAGATGTCGGCGGGCAGCTGGGCCGGCGCGACCTGCACGGATGCGACAGGCCTGCCGCCCGGCCCGCCCGCCGGCGCGGTCACCGCGGCCGGGGCGGCCAGCAGCGGATCGCCCGACAGGACGCCCAGGTGCAGCTCACGCAGCCGCGGCCCCGGCTCGACCCCCAGCTGCTCCAGCAGCGTGCGGCGGGCGTCCGCGTACACGCCCAGCGCCTCGGCCTGCCGCCCGCTGCGGTACAGCGCCAGCATCAGCAGCTCGCGCATCGGCTCCAGCAGCGGGTACTGGCTGACCCACACGGTCAGTTCACCGATCACGTCCGCGTGCCGCCCGGCCTCCAACTCGGTCTCCAGCCAAGCCTGGACGGCGTTCAGCCGGCGCTCGACCAACCGGGCCCGGTGGGCCTGGGCGAACGGCCCCGGCAGCCCGGCCAGCGGCTCGCCGTGCCACAGCCCGCACGCCTCCCGCAGCAGCCCGAGCGCCCCGGCGACGTCCCCCAGCGCGCGGGCCCGGCCCGCCGCCGCGACCCGGTCCTCGAACACCTCGGCGTCCACGCACTCCGCCGGGAGCCGCAGCACGTAGCCGCTGCCCGAGGACACCAGCACCGCCGGGCGCACCCGGTCCAGCTCCAGCACCCGCCGAAGCCGCGACACGTACGTCCGCACGATGGCGGCGGCCCGGGCCGGCGGCTCCTCCCACAGCGCGTCGAGCAGCTCGTCGACCGACACGATCCGGCGCGCCCGCAGCGCCAGCGCGGTGAGCAGCGCCCGCTGCTGCGGCGGACCGAGCTCCAACTCGCGCTCCCCGCACCAGGCCTGCACCGGCCCGAGCAGACACAGGCGCAGCCCCGCCCCACCGTCCGGCTCCGGGGCCGACGTGCCGTGGGGCTCTCCGATTTCCGTCATTGTCAGAAGGTAGCGGTTCGGACCGGCCGACTGCCGCGCCGGGGCGGACGCAATTCCACCGCCACGGACGGAACCCGGTCGGCCACGCGCCCGCGCGCATTCGATTCCGCCATGCCCGCTCGCGGAAACGGCCGTGCCGCGGATCGCGCCCGCCCGGCGGGCCCGGAAAAACTTTTCCCGCCGAACGGGAACCGATGACGCGGATGCGGATCCGTCAATCTTTTATTGACCGGCGACGGATAGCTTGCACTCGGTGCACATGTCCGCCGGCCCTCCGGCGGACACGGGAGCTCCCGCGGACCAGCCGGGCCGCAGGAGGAGGAGAGACGGCGTCTCGTGCGGACGACGCCAGCCGACCGGTTCTGACGGTGCGCCACCGCTCGTGGGGGGCGGTGGGCGCACCGCCAAGCGCAACGAAAGGAATCCAGCGCCGTGCTGCAGTACGCCGACGACGTCCGCGCGACGACCACCCGAACGATCCCGACGCAGACCACCAGAACGATCCCGGCACAGACCGCCCGCCCGATCCCGGTCGCCGTCCACGCCCTGGACCCGCTCTCCCGGGCCGGAGTGGTCAGCTACCTCCGGCAGTGCCCGGAGATATCGCTCGTCGAGGAGGACCACCAGCCGGCCGGCACCGGCGTCGCCCTGCTGGTCGCCGACACCTTCGACGAGGCCGCCCTGGCCGGCCTGTCCCGGCTGGTCAAGGCCGAACGGACGCACGTGGTGCTGATCCTGGACCGGATCCAGGAGCCCGAACTGCTCAACGTCGTCTCCCTCGGCGTCACCACCATCCTGTGGCGCCGCGAGGTCACCGGCGAACGCCTGCGCCAAGCCGTCCGCACCGCCGTCCGCGGCCACGGCGACCTGCCCCCCGACCTGCTCGGCAAACTGCTCGGCTGCGTGGGCCGCCGGCACACCGGCGACGGCCCCGACAACAGCCCCGCCGACCACGGCATGCAGCCCCGCGAGGTCGACGTCCTACGCCTGGTCGCCGACGGCATGGACACCGGGGAGATCGCCGTCAAGCTCCTCTACTCGGAGCGGACGATCAAGAACATCATCCACACCGTCACCACCCGCTTCCAACTCCGCAACCGCGCCCACGCGGTGGCCTACGCCCTGCGCGAGGGCTACATCTAGGCCGTTAGGCCGTCCCGTCACGGAAGGGCGCCCACAACCGCCCGGCGGATGTGGTCGCCTGACGGCACGTCGGTTCTAACGGGCGGCCAGCGCCTCCAGTACCCGGGTCAGCGAAGTGCCCAGGCCCCAGCGGTCGGCGAGCGACTCGAGCGCCATCGGTGGCGGTCTTCTCGCCGATTCCCTTCACACCCGGCAGACCGTCGCTCGCGTCGCCGCGCAGCGCCGCCAGGTCGGCGTAGGACGAACCCGGGACGCCGTACTTCTCCAGCAGCGCCGCGTCGTCCATGCGCTGCGCCGCGCCGATGCCCTTCGCCGGGTACAGCACCGTCACCGCGCGGGCGTCGTCGACCAGTTGGAACAGGTCGCGGTCGCGGGAGGCAGAAGTTTCCCAACCCGCGAAACCGAGTCTGACCTGCGAGGATTCGGGCATGCTCAGAGCCGTTGTCGGTGCACGCGTCAGCGTGGTCAAGGGGTCCGAGAAGGTGTCGCACCTGGTGCAGAAGGAAGCCGGCCATGGCTACGTAGCTGGCTCGCGCCCGATCACGCTGGACATTGCAGCGCTCCTGCGCTGGAGTCAGCGTGGGCGGACCATGGCGGTGAGCCGGGGCGAGTCAGGCGAGGGCTGCTGGCTGTTGATGGCCTGGTATCCCCAGGACTCGTACAGGGCCTGGACCTTGCCGTCCCCGGCGAGCGGATTGACCATCAGGGTGACGCGGTCCTCGGCGCGGTGGGCGAGGAGTTCGTCGTGGATACGGCGGGCGGTACCGGTACCGCGCCAGGGGGTGCGGACGCCGATCTCCTTGATGATCAGCACGGGGGTGTCGGTGAAGCCGTCGGGCAGCGGTTCGGTCATGCGCTTCCAGTACCGGTCGTCGGCGTCGGCGGTGTTGCCGTAGGCGTAGCCGACCGGGACGTCGCCGTCGTAGCCGAGGACGAGTTCGAAGCCGGGCTCGGCGGCGTGCCGCTCGAGGCGCTCGGCGAATGTCTGGACGCGGTAGTTGGCCAGGTGCAGGAGGGGCGCCCGCACGTCGGCGTAGACGTCCAGCAGGTCCTGGCGGGCCTGTGCGATGAGGTCGGTGTGGTGGCGGAGCTCGATCGTCACGCGGTGGTCCTCCTGGCGTTGTATGCGTACTCGGCCCAAGAGCGGGCCAGGTTGCTGCCATCGGCCAGGTCGCTCAGCTTGGCGCCGAAGGCGTTCAGCATGCCGGTGACGCGGGGGTGGGCGGAGACCTCCGCCGGGACCGACATGGCGGTGACGACAGCGGGTTCGAGGTCGCCCTGGCCGAGCTGGGCGTGGGCGAGGCGGACGGTGGTGATCGCGTGCGAGCGCTGCATGGCGCCCCGGCGAAGCGCCATACTGCGGTGCGCGTGAGCTTCCGCTTCCTCCCAACTGCCGGCTGAGAGGTAGGCGGCGAGGGCCAGGGAGTCGAGTTCGGCCTGGTCGTAGAAGGCTGTTATCCACAGTGGGCGGGAAGCGCCGGAGTCGGCTCGGTCAAGGGCCTCCTGCGCGTGCCCCAGGGAGCGTCGCACCGCATTGGTGTCTCCGGTCAGGCCGTGGATGGCCGCGTGGCGGGCGTGTCCGAGGGAGGCGAACAACGGGTCGCGCCGGGAGATGGGCAGGCTGCGTGCTACGTCGTTGGCCGCGAGCGCGTCGCCGGGTCGGCCGAGATGGCGGTAGAGGCTGCCGGCGTGGGACCAGATGCGGAACTGGATGGACGAGTCACCGGACATGGCTGCCAGGGAGGCGGCCTTCTGATGGTGCTGGAGAGCGGCGTCGAAGCGGCGGCCGTCGATGGCGGCCCACATCGCGCTCGACATGAAGGAGGCCGCGCTGGCATACAGCTGAGCCCTGATCCGCTGGGTAGCGGTGCCGCGCTCCTGGAGGGCGAGGGCTTCGTCGGCCAGCTGGCCGGCCCGGGTTTCGATGCTGAGGCGACCGCCGTGGCGGTGGTCGCTGGCGACGACCTCGGCGAAGCGGGCCTGCAACTGTTGGACGTCGCCGATCCCGATCCGACGTGGTCCGGCCGCGGCGCCCGTGAGTGCGGCCACGGCGGTGCCTCCGGCGGCTGCTACGAAGTCGCGTCGCCTCACGTCTTCCTCCGATGTGCTGCTTCGGGCCCGTCCTGTGGGGACGAAGCCCAGTTCCTCGGGCGGGCAGTCGAATACTGCCGTGAGCGCAAGGCGGATCTTCGCAGGCGGCCAACGGGTCTGACCAGTCAGCCAGTTGTGGACCGTGCGCTCTGACACCGTGCCGAGCTTCCCGGTGAGGATCTCGACCTCGGCGTTCACTTCGCGGGCTAACTCTGCCTTCGTCATGCGGCGTTCGGCCATCCGGAGGCGGAGTGCGACGTTGGCCACCATGCGATCAACGTAGTTGCGGTGTGACGTGGTGTGCAGGGGGTCGGGTAATGAGGCGGTCAAGTTTTCCGGTCGCACCCGGACCAGAGGCACCCGTACTTTGCCTCACCGGCCCGCAGCTGACGGTCGTTCACTGGTTACGCGAGGTCGTCCTCCTCTCGGGGACGGCATCCGGTGTCAGGCCCGTCCTGTGTTCCGAGCCTGGCACCGGCCAACCCTCAACCACACTCCAACCAGGAGTTCCGCCATGGCCTTCACTGCTGGCATGCCTTCGGGAGCCGAGCCAACGGCCGCCGTGACCGCAGCCACCAGCGGTACCGAGTCGGTCGGCGTGGACCTGCCTTATCGGGCCGCGTCCGTGTCTGCCGCTCGTCGGCTGGTGCGCGGGCAGCTTGCGGTCTGGGGCCTGGAGCACCTGGTCGAGGACGCCCAGGTGATCGTCTCGGAGCTGGCGACCAACGCGGCCAAGTCCGGGTGCCGGCTGCGGATGCGGGTCGAGATCGAACGGCTCACCGAGAAGGCGGTCCAGATCCGTGTCACCGACGGCTGCCGCATCCTGCCGGTCATGGTCAAGGCCGACGGGCAGGACGAGGGCGGTCGGGGTATCGCGCTGGTCCACCACCTCACCGGCGGCCGTTGGGGCGCTGACCAGCTGCCGAACGGCAAGACCGTTCACGCCGAACTTGGGGCCGTGGCATGAGCGCCCAGCACCGCAACCCCGACCGTGACCTTGCTCGGCGACGCCCTGAAGGCCCCGGTGGTGTCCGGCCACCTCGTCGTGCTCGGTCTGCTCGGCTACCTGGTCGAGCACCAGCCGCCTCAGTACCAGCCGCTTACCGCCGCCAGCGCGCCGGACGCCGACCCGGCCACCTCGTCGTGCTCGGTCTGCTCGGCTACCTGGTCGAGCACCAGCCGCCTCAGTACCAGCCGCTCACCGCGGCCAGCGCGCCGGATGCCGACCCGGCCACCGAATCCCTCTGACCGAGCGAGGAGCCAGCACGATGCAGACCCTGGCCCGATACCGGCGCCGCATCGCCCGCCGCCCGAACACGGTGGTCGTGCAGCCCGACGGCGTCTGCAACCTCAACTGCACCTACTGCTACCTGCCCGACCGAGGCCGGCGCACACCGATGCCGGTGGCGGTCGCTGAGGCGGTGGCCCGCTCGATTGCCGAGTTCGCCGACACCACGACCTCCTCGCCCATCGAGATCCTGTGGCACGCGGGCGAGCCGCTGGCCGTGGGGCGGCAGCGGTTGGCCGAGCTGCTGGCCCCGTTCGAGCCGCTGCGGCAGGCCGGCTTGGTCGAGCACTCGGTGCAGACCAACGCGGTGCTGATCAACCCGGCCTGGTGCGACTTCCTGACCGCATACGGGTTCCGGATCGGGGTGAGTATCGACGGCCCGGCCGCCCTCAACCGCCAGCGCGTCGACTGGGCCGGACGTCCGGCCTTCGACCGGATCATGAAGGGCATCGGGTGCCTTCGGGAGCACGGGGTCCGGTTCTCCGCGATCGCAGTCGTCAGCGCGGAGAGCATTCTCGACCCAGAAGGGTTGCTGGACTTCATGGCGGGCCTGGGATGCCACAGCTTCGGGCTGAACATGGAGGAGACCGAGGGCGTCAACACCAGCCGGACGGTGCCCACCGTCGAACAGGCCCGCAAGTTCTGGCGCCGCGCCATCGCCTGGTCGAGGCGGCACCGCGAGCTGACCGTCCGCGAGGTCGACCGGCTCGGCAGCTACCTGCGGTCCGCCCGTGCAACGGGTCTGGCCGCGTGGGACGACGCGCTGATCGACCCGATCCCAACCGTCTCCGCTGCCGGGGACGTGGTCCTGCTCTCGCCCGAGCTCGCCGGCATCAGAGACCCGGCATACAACGACTTCCGGGCTGGCAACGTCCTGGAGCTGACCATCGGCTCCATGCTGGACCGCGCGCACCACCTGCGGTACGTGCGCGAGTTCCTGACCGGCCTGGACGAGTGCGAGGCCCGGTGCGAGTTCTTCGGCTTCTGCCGGGGAGCCCAGGCCGGCAATCGCTACTTCGAGAACGGGCGCCTGGACACCACCGAAACCAACTACTGCCGCGTGTCCAGGCAGGCCCTCGTCACCGCACTGTCCGATACCGTCCGAGAGGAGCAAGCAGCATGACCATCCTCGAACTGCTGGCCGTCACTGATTCCCCCGTGGTTGCCGACCTGACGTCCAGTCACCCGATCGCGGTCGCCAAGTTCGACAACCGACCGACCTGGGACAACGTCGGCTCGTCGTTCGACAACCGGCCGACCTGGGACAACAAGACCAGCAAGTAGCACCACCTGAGCACCCGGGCCCGCACCGCGCGGTGCGGGCCCGGCCCGACAGAGCGGAGCCCCACCCGTGGACAGCATCACCTTCGGCCGCGTCACCGTCACCCTGCCCACCCTGGACGAGCCCGGCCTCTACCTGTCCAACGTCGCGTCCCTGGACTCCGCCCGGGGCATCGTCCAGGACTTCCAGTACGGCGACGCCGACCTGCGGGACCTGGACCTGTCCGACACCAGCCTCATCACCGGCCGCGTCAGGGGGCTGCGGGCCGATCGCGTCCAGCTCGACAAGGTCCGCCTGGACTCCGTCGAGTTCGACACCTGCGACCTGGCCACCGCCCGCATCGCCGACAGCAAGCTGTCCCGCGTCGTCTTCCGGAACTGCAAGATCATGGGTGCCAGCCTCACCGGCGTGGCCCTGGACAACGTGCTCTTCGAGAACTGCAAGCTCGACTATGCGAGCTTCGAGCAGGTCCGGGCCACCGGGCCGGTCTCGTTCTCCAAGTGCGCGCTCACCGAAGCCTTGTTCACCGGCTGCGACCTGACCGGAGTGGTCCTGGACGCGTGCACGCTGCGGCTGGCGGAGTTCGGGCGGGGCAAGTACCAGGGCCTGGACCTGCGGGGCAACGACCTGACCTCGCTGCGGGGTGTCGCCCACCTCGCCAAGGTGGTCATCGACCGGTCCCAGCAGGCCGAGCTCGCCGAAGCCCTGATCGCGGAGCTGGACGTGACCTTCGGCGACACCCTGAACCAGCACCGGTGACCCGAACCGGGAGGAGCCCGGATTGAACCTCGCCATCGCCCACACCGACCCCGCCGCCCTCATCGCCCGTTGCGAGACCACCGGGGTCCGCATCGCCGGCAGTGAGCCGGAGTACGAGCCAGGGGCTGTCCTTCCGGCCGGCCCCTGGCAACCCCTGACGGCCGACCTGGCCGCACGGCTCATGCCCAGCGCCCAGACCGCCGACGACACGCTGGTCGAGTTGGTCAAGCTCCCCGACGGTCCGGTGCCCGCGAGCCTGGCGGCCTTGGCCGACCCGCTCGGAGATCCGGACGCCGTTCACCTCGGTCAGGCCGCCAGCCCCGCCAAGGCCCTGACCACCACTCCCAACTACCAGGACGGCCGCCGCATCGGACTGCACGTCGACAACTGGGACCGCCTGGACTACGAGTCCAAGCACACCGGCCGACGGCGCCTGTGCTTCAACCTCGGCCCCGGCACCCGCTACCTCCTGCTCGCCGACCTCGACATCCGCACCATCTGCCGCACCCTCTACGCCGACCCTGCCAGCCGCTACCCCCACACCGACGACCTGCGGGCCTACGTCACCGGTCGGCAGCCGCTGCGCGTCTTCCGCATCCGGCTTGCCCCGGGCGAGGGCTACATCGCCCCCACCGAACTGCTGCCCCACGACGGCCCGACCGAGGACCAACCCGAGCCGTCCACGGCAGTGTTCTGGCTTGGCCATTGGCCTCGCGGTGTACTTCCTGCTGTGGTCTGATCTCCGGTAAATGGAAGCGGGTAAGCCGGGGGCATGACCGAGCTGTTCCAGTCGAACCCACGTCCACCAAGACCGGTACGACAACGGCTTCTGATTGTCAGTGAGCTGTACGGCTCCCGTCCGGGTGCGCATGTGCTGTGCGGTCGGCAAGGGGGTCGCCGGGCGCCGGTGTCCTGCCGATCCTCGTCAGCGGGTGGCGGCGAGGGTGTCGAGGAGGCGGGTGAGGGAGGTGCCGAGGCCCCAGCGGGTGGAGAGCTCTTCCAAGGCCATGGGGTCGAGGGGTTCGCGGGGCAGGGCGGGGTCGAAGGCGGGGAGGGGGATGTCGGTGGCGACGCGGACGACGGTCGGGGCGACGTCGAGGTAGGCGGCGCCTTCGAGGAGGTTCCTGCGGCGGGCCGGGGTGAGCTTGGAGGCGGGGTCCGCGGCCGCGGCGCGGATGCCGGCGAGGTTGCCGTACTCGCGGATGAGTTGGGTGGCGGTCTTCTCGCCGATGCCCTTGACGCCGGGCAGGCCGTCGCTGGGGTCGCCTCGCAGGGCGGCCATGTCGGCGTACTCGGGGCCGGTGACGCCGTACTTGTCGAGGAGGGCGGCCTCGGTGATGACCTCGGCGTTGCCGACGCCCTTGACGGGGTAGAGGACCTGGACGCCGCGGGCGTCGTCGACCAGCTGGAAGAGGTCTCTGTCCCCTGTCACGATCAGGACGCGTGCAGGTTGGTAATCCGCAGTCTCCCGGTCGCCGGTGACGATCTCGACCGGGCCGGTGGCGTGAGTGGCCAGGGTGCCGATCACGTCGTCGGCCTCGTAGCCGGGGACGCCGACGCGGGCCAGGCCGATGGCGTCCAGCACCTGCTCGATCACCGGGACCTGTGGGGCGAGGGTGTCCGGCACCTCCTCCTCGCCGGCGGTCGCGGCCTCCGCCACCCGGTGGGTCTTGTAGGTGGGGATCAGATCGACCCGCCACTGCGGGCGCCAGTCGGCGTCCATGCAGGCCACCAGGTGGTCCGGCCGGTGGTCCTGGACCAGGCGGGCGATGAAGTCCAGCAGCCCGCGCACCGCGTTCACCGGCTCGCCCTGCGGCGAGCGCAGCGAATCCGGCACGCCGAAATAGGCGCGGAAGTAGAGGCTGGCGGTGTCGAGCAGCATCAGGCGCGGTGCGGTGGGTGCGGTCACCCCCCGATCATGCCGCATGCCGGTGACAGCCGGGCCCTGCCGAGAGGTCCGGGCCGGCACTTGCACGGCCTCAGTGCGGGTGCGGGCCGGCGCGGTGCACCGGCCCGTGCGCGTCCGCGCAGTGCTCGCGGGCCTCCTCCTCGGCGGCCGCCGCCGAGGAGCTGGACGAGATCTGCAGCAGCCCGTCCGCGCCGCTCTCGCCGACGTGGTCGACCTGGAGGGTGGCGTGGGTGATCCGGTACTCCTCGCGCAGCCGCCGCTGCAACTCGTGCTGCACGGCGTGGCAGTCGCCGCCAGGGGTGACCAGGATGTGCGCCGACAGTGCGGGCTGGTTGGAGGTGATCTCCCAGATGTGCAGGTCGTGGATCTCCTCCACCTGCGCGGTGGCCACCAGCCGGTCCGCCACCTGGTCCGGGTCGATCCCGGCGGGCGCCGCCTCCAGGAAGATCCGCGCCGAGTCCCGCACCAGCCCGATGCCGGCCCGCAGCATCAGCGCCACCACCACCAGCGAGGCGATCGCGTCCGCCCGGACGAACCCGGTGAGCAGCACCACCGCACCCGCCACCGCCGTCGCGATGAACGCGTACAGGTCGGTCAGGACGTGCTGGAACGCGCCCTCCACGTTCAGCGAGGACCGGTTCGCCTTCGACATGCACCAGGTCGCCGCGATGTTCACCACCACGCCCACCAGCGCCGTCACCAGCACCAGCGACCCCGTCACCGCCGGCGGCGCGATCAGCCGGGCGACCGCCTCGTAGCCCAGCCACGCCGACAGCACCAGCAGCGTCACCCCGTTCGCCTGCGCGGACAGGATCTCCGCCCGCTTCAGCCCGTACGTGTAGCCGCCGCGCGCCGGACGTGCCGCCAGCCGCATCGCCACCAGCGCGAGCGCGATCGACGCGGCGTCGGTCAGCATGTGCGCCGCGTCCGAGATCAGCGCCAGCGACTGCGCGGCGAAGCCGACCACCACCTCGCCGGCCATGAACACCACCAGCAGGATCAGCGCGCTCCACAGCCAGCGCCGGTCCGCGTCCGCCGAGACGGCGTGGCTGTGGCTGTGTCCGCCGTGGCCGTGGTCGTCCTGGTGGTCGTCGTGGTCGTGCCCGTGGTTGGCCATCGAGGTCCCTCCGCTCCGGTGTCCGCACCGGAAGTGAACCCCAATCCGGAGGAAGATCCAAAGGCTGCACTGGTGACCGTTGTCGTTCCCTTGTAGGCCATTCGGGTCAGGTAGGGTGCGGCCCGCATCCGCGCAGGTCGCGCGGGTGTTCGGGCCGTTGAACGGGAGATGGGGGAGCGATGACGGAGCAGGTGCCGCTGACGGTGATCGCCAAGGAGTGGGGCCGGATCGGCGCCCTCGGATTCGGCGGGCCGCCCGCGCACATCCTGCTGCTGCGCCGGCTCTGCGTGGAGCAGCGCGGCTGGCTCGCGGCGAGCGAGTTCGAGGACGGTATCGCCGCCACCAACCTGCTGCCCGGCCCCGCCTCCACCCAGCTGGCGATCTTCACCGCCTGGCGGGTGCGCGGTGCGGCCGGTGCGCTGGTCGGCGGCGCGGCGTTCATCCTGCCCGGACTGGCGCTGATCCTGCTGCTGGCCGCACTGTTCCTGGCCGGCAACCCGCCGCGCTGGGTGCTCGGCGCCGCCGCCGGGGCCGGCGCGGCGGTCGCCGCCGTCGCCGCGCAGGCCGCGACCGCGCTCGTCCCGGCCAGCCTGCAACGCTCCGGCGGCGGCCCCGCCCGGATCCGCTGGGCCTGCTACCTGCTGCTCGGCGCCGCGGCCGCGATCCTCACCGGCCCCTGGCTGGTGCTGGTCCTGCTGGCCACCGGCGCCGCCGAGATCGTCTTCCGGCGCGGCGCCCGCCGAACCAGCCGAACGGGTGACACCGCCGCCCCCGCGACGCGCCGACCGGAGGGTGAAACCCCGCCGCGCGCGGCGCTCCCGCTGCTGGTCCCCGGCCTGGCCGCGACCGGCGGACTCGGCGCGCTCGCCTGGGTCGCCTTCAAGGTCGGCGCGCTCTCCTACGGCGGCGGCTTCGTGATCATCCCGCTGATGCAGCAGGACGCCGTGCACCGCTACCACTGGATGACCGACGGCCAGTTCCTGAACGCCGTCGCCCTCGGCCAGATCACCCCCGGCCCGGTCGTCCAGACCGTCGCCGTGGTCGGCTACGCCGCCGCGGGCATCCTCGGCGGACTGCTCGCCGCATTCGTGGCCTTCGCCCCGTCCTTCGCGCTCGTCCTGCTCGGTGCCGCCCATTTCGACCGCCTGCGCGCCAACACCGCCGTCCAGGACTTCCTCACCGGCGCCGGCCCCGCCGTCATCGGCGCGATCGCCGGCTCCGCACTCCCGCTGGCCCTCGCCCTGCACCACCCCTGGCAGTACGCGATCCTCGCCCTCGCCGCCATCTGGCTGCTCGCCCTCCGCCGCGGCGTCGTCCCCTGCCTCCTGGCCGCCGGCGCCCTCGGCACCCTCGCCACCCTGTCCGGCCTCCCGCTTCCGTAGCCGGGTTCCGTGGCGTGTTGCACGGTGGAAGGGCGCCACAGGTGCGTACCGTGACGGCCGGATGACGTAACGTCGACGAAGGAGTGCCCCCGAATGGCCGCCACGACTCGCAAACTCGCTCTCGCCGTGCTCGCCGCCCTGCCGCTGGCCACCCTGGCCTGGGCGGCGCCGGCCACCGCCCGCCCCGCAAGCATGTGCGGCGACGCCGTCGCGCAGACCCGGCGGGACCTGGCCAACGCCGGCGCCCCCACCGACGACACCGACTGGCAGGACGTCCGCGACGACGCCCAGCAGTTCATCGACGACCATCCCTGGAACGGCGGCGCCACCGAGGCGCTCAAGCGCGACATCAACGAGCTGAACAGCTACTGCGCGCCCTGACCCGGCGGGTGCCGGTGTCAGACGGCTGGGACGCGGACGGGCGCGCGGAGGAGGCGGGTGGCGTGGACGAGGGCGCGGGCGACGCGGAGGTCCTCGCCCTGTTCGGGGTGCCACTGGACGCCGAGGGTGAAGCCGGCGCCCTCGACGGCCTCGATGGTGCCGTCGGCGGCGTGCGCGCAGACGGTGAGGCCCTTGCCGAGGCGGGCGACGGCCTGGTGGTGGTAGGTGGGGACGGTGACGGAGGGTTCGGGGAGCAGGTCGGCGAGCAGGGTGCCGGGGACGGGGTGGATCGCGTGGCGGCCGTACTCGGTCGGCGCGCCGAGGTGGCTGAGACCGTCGCCGACGACGTCCGGCAGGTGCTGGATCAGTGAGCCGCCGCAGACCACGTTGAGCAGTTGCATGCCCCGGCAGATGCCCAGCAGCGGGGTGCCGGAGGCGAGCGCGGCGCGGATCAGCGCGGCTTCCCAGAGGTCGCGTTCGGGGGCGTTGGCGACCGTCAACGGGTGGGCGGGTTCGCCGTAGAGGGCGGGGGCGACGTCCTCGCCGCCCGCGATCACCAGGCCGTCGAGGCGGGCCACCGCGTCCGCGGCGTGTTCGGGTGCGTCGGGCGGCAGCATGACGGCGATCCCGCCGACCTCCTGGACGAGAGCCGGGTAGCGCTCGGGGAGCAGCACCGACCGCATGGCGTCCCACCGCCCCCATCCGGCGTTGGTGAGGAAGGTGCTGATGCCGATCACGGGGCGAGAGGTCATGGCGCGGATTCTGTCGCTCGGCCGCGCCCCCGGTAGTGCGACGCACCCACCGGCGTGCCCCCGCACGCCCCGGCCGGCGTATCCGGACCACCCGAACGGCGGTTGTGCGCGATTCTCACCCGAATCTCATCGCCGGAGCCCGATTCCGGCCGCCCGCTGATTTCCCGCTTATCCGGGGCCGCTTAGGGTCATGGGTGTGACCGAGCAGCAGATTCCGGCCGGGTGGTACCCGGACCCCGTCGACACCGACAGCGACCCCCGCCCCGAGCGCTGGTGGGACGGCAAGGGCTGGACCGCCAGCACCCGCCCGGCCTCGGCAGCCCCCGCCGACACGCCCGCCGACACGCCCGCCGAGGCCCCGGCCGGCGGGCCGGCCGGCGCCGAGGACACCACCGTCCTGGAGGGCACCGTGCTGGACGCCTCCGGGCAGGCCGTCCACTACCCGCCGCTGCCGCCGTACGCCGAGCAGCCGCCGGCCAAGCCGCGCCGCCGCGCGTCCAAGCCGGTGCTGATCGCGGCCTCGGTGGCCGCGCTGCTCGGCCTGGCGGTGGGCTCCGGCGTCACCTACCTGGCGATGGACGGGCACTCGAACAAGTCCGCGTCCGCCGAACGGTCGCGGAACGGCCAGCTCCGCGGCGACGGCCAGGACGACGGGCAGAAGGGCGGCGACAGCCTGCCCGGCCAGGGCAATGGGAACGGCCAGGGCAACGGGGACGGCAAGGGCGGCAAGGGCAAGGGCGGCGGCGCGAACGCGAACCTCGCCATCGACCTGATCAACGGCGTCTCGCTGCCGATCCCCAGCGGCTGGAAGGGCGGCACCACCAAGGACGGCTTCGCCAGCGCCTACGTAGGCGAGTACACCTGCGTCGACGGTTCGAACCCCTGCACGCTGGGCGGCGTCAACACCAGCAAGATCACCGGCACCGACGCCAAGCAGGCCGCGCAGCAGGACATCGAGGCCGCCGCCAAGGAGTCCTACCCCGACATCACCGGCCACAAGGAGCTGAAGAGCGAGGCGGTCACGGTGGCCGGCCGCTCCGGCTACCTGGTGCGCTGGCAGGTGGACGTGTCCAAGGGCAACGGCGGCTACGTGGAGACGGTGGTCTTCCCGACCGCCGACGGCAAGGCGCTGACCGGCGTCCGGATGGGCTTCGACATCGCCGACAAGGCGCCCGGCCTCGACCAGATGGACTCCATCGTCAAGGGCATCGCCGCCTTCCAGGGCGGCGGCCCGGTCACCGGCACCGCCGCCTGACCACCGTGGCCGCGCGGCTCAACTCCCCTCACGCAGCAGGGTGTTGAGCCGCGCGGCCTGCCGCACCAGGTGGTCCCGCTCGGCCACCGCCCCGGCCTTCGCCGCAGCCTCCGTGTACAGCCGGGCCGCCGTCCGCAGATCGCCGGAACGCTCGTGCAGGTACGCGGACGCGGCGGTGTACCGGGGCAGCGTGTCGTCCAGCGCGGCGAGCGCCGCCAGGCCCGCCCGCGGGCCGTCCGCCTCGCCGACGGCGACGGCCCGGTTGAGCCGCACCACCGGGCTGTCCGTCAGCGCGGCCAGCTCGTCGTACCACTCCACGATCTGCACCCAGTCCGTCTCCTCGGCCCTCGGCGCGTCCGCGTGCAGCGCCGCGATCGCCGCCTGCGCCTGGAACTCGCCCAGCCGGTCGCGGGACAGCGCCAGCTGCAGGATCGCCACCCCCTCGGCGATCAGCCCGGTGTCCCAGCGGCTGCGGTCCTGCTCGGCCAGCGGGACGAGACTGCCGTCCGGCGCGGTGCGCCCGGCCCGGCGGGCGTGGTGCAGCAGCATCAGCGCCAGCAGGCCGGACACCTCCGGGTGGTCGATTCGCGCCGCCAGCTGCCGGGTCAGCCGTATCGCCTCCGCCGCCAGGTCCACGTCCCCCGAGTAGCCCTCGTTGAACACCAGGTACAGCACCCGCAGCACCGTCGCCAGATCGCCCGGCCGGTCCAGCCGCGCCCCGCTCACCGTCCGCTTGGCGCGGCTGATCCGCTGCGCCATCGTCGCCTCCGGCACCAGGTACGCCTGCGCGATCTGCCGGGTGGTCAGCCCGCCGACGGCGCGCAGCGTCAGCGCCACCGCCGAGGCCGGCGTCAACGACGGGTGCGCGCACAGGAAGTACAGCCGCAGCGTGTCGTCGACGTCCGGCACCGGGCCGGGCTCCGGCTGCTCGTCCACCAGGTCCTCACGGCGGCGGCGCGAGGCGTCGGACCGGGCCGCGTCCAGGAAACGCCGCCAGCCGACGGTGATCAGCCAGCCCTTCGGGTCGCGCGGCGGATCGTCCGGCCAGGTCCGCACCGCCTCCAGCAGCGCCTCCTGGACGGCGTCCTCCGCCGCCGCGAAATCCGCGCCCCGGCGGACCAGGACGGCCAGCACCTCGGGGTAGAGGACGCGCAGCCGCGCCTCGTCCATCACACTCACCCGGCCGTCCTGTTCGCGCTCGTTCACTCGGTGACGGTGTCCGGGTACTCGGTCAGGAACGGGCGCAGCTCCAGCCACTCGTGGATCGGCTCGCCGTTCGCGCCCGGTGCCGCGGACAGTTCGGCGGCCACCTCGAGCGCCCGCTCGTAGGAGTCCACGTCGATCGCCATCCAGCCGGCGATCAGGTCCTTGGTCTCCGCGAACGGCCCGTCGGTGACCGGCGGACGGCCCACGCCGTCCGAGCGCACCCAGGTGCCGCGCGGGGCGAGCGCCTGCGCGTCCACGAACTCGCCGCTGGCCCGCAGCTTGTCCGCGAGGTCGTTCATGTACTGGATGTGCGCGGAGACCTCGGCGGGCGTCCACTCGTCCATCGGCACGCAGTTCACGGCCTGCGGGTTGCCGCGGTAGTGCTTCAGCAGCAGGTACTTCGCCATCGTTCTCACTCCTCGGTGGTGACGCGACCCATTGTGGTCGCCTTCACCCCGGGGACGGAGCCGCGACGAGGTTCTCGACACGGCCCCCGAAGATTTTTCCGCCGGCTTCTCTACAGGAACGTATGGCCCTCGCCGCGGTACGTCGGCACCGTCTCCACCACCGCGTCGCCCTCGACCAGGTGCAACTGCGCGAAGCGCTCGCACAGCTCGCCGGCCTTCGCGTGCCGGAACCACACCCGGTCGCCGATCAGCAGGTCGTCCGCCGCCGAACCCAGCAGCGGCGTCTGCACCTCGCCCGCACCCTCCTGCGGGTCGTAGCGCAGACCGGCCGGCAGGTACGGGACGGGGGAGCGGTCCGCCCCCGCCGGGCCGGACGCCGGGTAGCCGCCGCCGAGCACCGTCACCACACCCACCCCGGGCCGGCGCACCACCGGCTGCGCGAACAGCGCCGCCGGACGGCCCCGGAACGACCGGTAGTTGTCGAACAGCCGGGGCAGGAACAGACCCGACCCCGCCGCCACCTCCGTCACCGCGCGCTCCGCCACCGTGGACTCCACGCTGCCGGTCCCACCACCGTTGACGAACTCCAGATCCGCGACCTGCCGCACCCGCCGCACCACCTCGGCCCGGCGCCGCGCCAGCTCCGTCCGCGCCCTGGACTGCATCAGCCGGATCGCCGCCGAACGCACCGCCCGGCCCGGCACCGCGTCCCCGACACCCGCCACATGGCCCTCGTACGCCATCAGCCCGACCACCTCGAAGCCGCGCCGCGCGTTCACCAACTCGGCCAGCCGGCCCAGCTGTTCGGGCGTCCGCAGCGGCGAACGCCGGGCGCCGACCCGGACCCGGCCGCCCAGCAGGTGCAGCGAGGTGTCCAGCTCCAGGCAGACCCGCACCGTCGCCGAACCCTCCCGGGCCGCGTCGATCAGCTCCAACTGCGCCACGTCGTCCACCAGTACGGTGACCTGCCGCGCCAGCTCCGGATCCGCCGTCAACCGCCCGAACCCGGCCCGGTCCGCCGACGGGTACGCCAGCAGCACGTCCGAGAACCCGCTGCGCACCAGCCACAACGACTCCGCCAGCGTGAAACTCATGACCCCCGCGAAGCCGTCCCGCGCCAACACCCGCTCCAGCAACGCCCGGCACCGCACCGACTTCGACGCCACCCGGATCGGCTTCCCCGCCGCCCGCCGCACCAGATCCGCCGCATTGGCGTCGAACGCCGCCAGATCGACGATCGCCAGCGGCGCGTCCAGATGCGCGGTCGCCCGGTCGTACCGGGCACGGTCGGAGACGGCGCCGCGAGTCGCGGTGGTGTCAGCGAGAGCCATGGCCGCAGACTGCCACATCCCCCTACCGGGCGGTAGGTCCTCCGCCCGGGCAATCCATCTCGCAGACCGCCGCTCGACGGCGACGGGCCCGCTGAGGAACTCCAGCCGGGCCGTGGCCGGACCACATCCGCGTGCGGTCCGGCCCGCTCGATGGAAGGCCATGGCCGACGTCGCGCACGCCACCGCCCGGCGAACGACCTACTGGGGCCGCCCCCGCGCCACCCGCCCGCAGCCACCCGGGCTTCAGCCGGTGTGCAGCACCCGCCACCGCGCCACCTGCCCGCAGCCACCCGGGCTTCAGCCGGCCTGCAGCACCCGCCACCGTCCCGGCTCGGCCGGGTCGCGGTCGACGACCCGGGCCGGCGCCCACGCCCACTGCCACACGTCGATCCCCGCCACCCGCGAGGCTGTGCCCTCCGCCCACGGCCGCTCGCGTCTCAGCCGGTGTGCAGCACTTGCCATCGCCCTGGCTTGGCCGGGTCGCGGTCGACGGCTCGGGCCGGCGCCCACGCCCACCGCCACTCGCCGACCCCCGCCACTCGCCGAGGCTGTGCCCTCCGCCCACGGCCGCTCGCGTCTCAGCCGGTGTGCAGCACTTGCCACCGCCCTGGCTTGGCCGGGTCGCGGTCGACGGCTCGGGCCGGCGCCCACGCCCACCGCCACTCGCCGACCCCCGCCACTCGCCGAGGCTGCGCCCGCGCCCGCCTGGGCTTCAACCGGTGTGCAGCACTTGCCACCGCCCGGGCTCGGCCGGGTCGCGGTCGACGGCTCGGGCCGGCGCCCACGCCCACCGCCACTCGCCGACCCCGCTACCCGCCGAGGCTGCGCCCCCACCCGCCGCGTCACCTACCCGCAGCCGCTCGCGTCTCAGCCGGTGTGCAGCACCCGCCACCGCCCCGCCCCCGCCGGATCACGGTCGGCCACCTGGACCGGCGCCCACGCCCACTGCCACACGCCGATCCCGGGCACCCGCTCGAACCGGATCGGCCCCCGGCTGCCCGTCACGCGCACGCCGGACCAGTCGGCGTTGCCCGAACGCGTCAGCGCGGCCAGCACGGTGACGGTGTCCCAACCCTCGAACGCGACGAACGACGGCTCGCCGCCGAGGCGCTCGCGCAGGGCGTCCGCGACTCGCGCACCGGACGGGTCGAGCCGCTCCGGCAGGTAGCGCAGGAACGGGACCCCCGCACCCTCCGCGCCCAACAGCCGGGCCCACTCGGCGAATTCGGGCTGCCCGGCCGCGGCGCCGATCAGCACGTCGGAGAGCCGCCGGTCCCGGCGGACGGCCCGGACGAGCGGGACGGCCGGCTCCGGGAAGCCCGTCAGCAGCAGGACGGCGCTCGCGCCCGACGCGGCCAAGGCATCGGGCACGTCGGCCGGGCCGAGCTCGACCACGCTGCCGCCGTCCGCCGACACGCGCTCGCGCAGGATGCGGGTGCCGGACTCCCAGTACGCGCCGCCCTGGGTCACCACCGCGATCCGCCGGTGCCCGGCGGCCAGCAGGAATTCCGCGTACACCCGCCAGCCGTGCGACTGGGCGGGTGCCAGCCGCGCCACCACGTCCGTCGGGTGGTCGGTCAGGGCGTCCAGCACCGCCGACGAGCAGAGGAACGGGAGCCCGAGCCGGTCCGCCTGCGTCGCGGCCGCGCGGGCCGCCACACTGTGGAACTCGCCTGCCAGTGCGGCGACTTGGAGTCCGGCCAGCTCGGTCACCGCCGCCGCGGCCCGCTGCGGGTCCGCGGCCGTGTCCCGTACCAGCAGCTCCACCGGCCGCCCGTCCACGCCGCCCGCCGCGTTGATCTCCCGGACGGCCAACTCCATTCCGCCCAGCAACTGTTGACCCGCCTCGACCCAACCCGGCCGGCTCAAAGGAACCAGTACGCCGATCCGCAACCCACCCATGCCCGCACCGCTCCCGCCCGCCCGACGACTCGCCCACACCCGGTGGGCCGATCCGATCATCATGACGGGAGTCGGGGCCGCGCCCGGGAAGGATCAGCGAACGGCGCTCGCCGCGCCGCCGGCCTTCCGGATCTGCTCGCCCAGCTTCGTGGCGGTGGCGACCGCCTCGGAGACCAGCTTGGCCGCCTCCGCGGCCTGCGGATCCGCGGTCAGCCCCGGCAGCGCCTCGGCCTGCTGGCGCAGCAGGTCCGACAGGGCGGTGGCCAGCTTCGCCATCTGCTCCAGCGAATTGGCGGCGTCCGCCGGCCGGTCCCATCCGGTGTGCCCGGCAGCCACGTCCTTCGCTGCTTCGGCCATCGCCTGGGCCGCCGTGCGGACCGCGTACATCGGGTCGTAACCCACGATCTCCCCTTCCACCGGTACCGTCCCGCCCAGCGTGCCGCACCGGCGCCGGGCCCGCGGCGAAATCCGCCGGGCCCACCCGAACGGCGGCGGCCCCCGCACCGCCGACCGCCCGGACGTAAACGTGGCATACGCTCGACGGGTGGACCGCAAGAACATCCCCAACCCCGGATTCGCCGAGGACGACGGCACTGCCGACCCCGTCCTCGCCGCCGCCCTCGCCGCCTGGCAGCAGGACCCGTCCGCCGAGGGCGAGTTGCTGACCGTCCTGACGCGAAGCCGGCTGATGGTGCCGATCGTCGCCGTGCTGGGGGAGGTGGAGTACGACGAGAACGGGCACAAGCGCGAGAAGACCAGCGACATGGCGGTGCCGGTACTGGAGGCCGCCGACGGCCGGCGCGCGCTGCCCGCGTTCACCTCGATGGAGACCATGGCCAGCTGGCGCGCGGACGCCCGCCCGGCGCCCGTGGCCGCCCCGCAGGCCGCGATGGTCGCGTTCTCCGAGCGCGCCGACATCCTCCTCGTCGACCCGGCCGGCCCCGTCACCTACCAGCTCGGCGGCGCCCGCCTGCGCGCCGTCGCCGAGAACCGCCCCTACCTGCCGCCGCGCACCGACCCCGAGGTGCACCGCGCGCTGCGCGAACTGCTGGCCGCCGAACCCGAGATCGCCGCCGCCCACCTCGCCCCGGCCGCCGAGGCCGACGCCACCCTGGCCCTCGTCCTCGCCGACCCCACCGCCGACCCCCGCCCGCTCGCGACCCGCCTCGCCCAGTCCCTGGCTGCTGACACCACCCTGCGGGTGCGCCTCGACAACGGGCTCCAGCTGGCCTTCCTGCCCCAACAGCTGGACCAGAAACCGTTCTTCACTCGCGACTGACCGGCGCTTCTCACACGAATGGGTGAACTCGCGCAAGGGCGGTTCGCGCCCGGAGTGTTGCTCCGCCGAACGGGGGACGGCCTCGCTACGTTGAGGTCTCCCGGACCGGGCGGCAGCAGGCCGTCCACCGGCCGGCTTCGCACAAAGGGGAATCCGTGTTCTCGAGGACCAAGAGGGTCGTCTGTTCGCTGGCCACGGCGTTCGCGGCGGCGGTCGCGTTCACCATCACCGTGCCGAGCGGCCACGCGTTCGCCATCGACCACATTCAGTGCGTCGGTGGCGAGAACTTCCTGAAGATCTGGTCGCACCTCGACGGCCGGGACAGCGTGGACTGCTACGCCAACGGCGGCACCACCGACTTCGGCGGCTGGTGGGTGGACCGCATCTCCACCGGCAACAACGACCTGATCTACTACGACGTCAACGGGGACTCGGTGCGCATCGACCGCTGGACGGACATCACCTTCCCCAACAACCCGCCGCGGGTCCGGTCCATCCAGATCATCTGAACTGCCGTGCGGCGCCCTGTCGTTGACGCAAGGCCAACGACAGGGCGATAGCCGGCTCAGCCGCTGATCGGGCGGGTGTCCAGGCGGACGTGGTCGACGGCCCAGTACCAGTTGTTGCCCGCGTCGTACATGCGGAACTTCAGCGTGACCGACCGCGCGCCCGGCGGGACGGCGAACTGCCGGGTGATGAAGGCGTTCTCGGCGTCCTTGCCGGCGTTGTCGTTGCCGGTGGCGTCGCTGCTGTAGCTGAGCAGGCGGGTTTCGGCGCCGGTGTCGAAGACGGCGGTGACGGACGCCTTCTGGGGGGCCTCCTGGCGGTAGTGGGAGTCGAAGGCGAGGTGCAGAGTGCCGGCGCCGGCCGGGATCGGGACGGCGGGGGAGACCAGGGTGGAGTCGAACTTGCCCTTGGCGGACGGGGATCCGGTGTCGTCCCAGTCGTCGGGGTCGGCGACGGCGAGGATGCCGAGGCCCCGGGTGAAGTTGCCGCGGTCCTGCCCGGCGGGGGTGGACCATTCGCGCTTGGTGTGGAAGGTCCACCCCTGGAGCCGGACGGTGCCCTGCGGCATGCCGGGCGCGTTGACCACCGACCAGCCGGCGGGCGCCTTCGCCGTCCAGCCGGGCACCCCGGAGACGGCGGTGAGCTGCGGGGCCAGTGACTCGAAGTCCTCGCCGAGCAGGTACCCGGCCATCGACGGGGCGGTGCGCGCCGCGACCTCGCCGTCGGCGACGGCGTACCGGTCGGCGGCGGTGGCGCGGGCGGTGACCAGCAGCCGGCTGGTGCCGGTCGCGGCGAGCGTCGCGGGCACCGCGATCTCCCACTCGGCCTCAACCGCCGTGCCGGCAGCGACAGTTGAGGGCGGCGCCGTCACCACCGCGGCCGCCGGCCACCCCGCGGGCAGCAACGGCGCGACGTCCAGGCCGGTGAGGTCGGCGGTGGCGGTGAACCGGGCCTTCAGCCGGGCGGGCCGACCGGGCAGCAGCAGCGGCTCGTCGATGGTGGCGGACGCGGAGCCCAGCGTGACATCGACGACCAGCGGGTCGGCGAGGCCGATCGCCGGGTCGGTGAAGCCCACGGCCTGGTTCGGCAGGCGGCCGGCGCGGCGGAACCGGTAGCGGGCGTCGTCCCGGGCGGTGACCACCACGTCGTACCAACCCTCCTTGCCCACCGGCAGGTTGACGACCGCGGACTCGCCCGCGCCGAGCCGCACCTCGCGCTGCCCGCCGCCGTACGCGAGGTCGCCGACCGTCATCACCCGGCTGACGTCGGTGCGGTTGGCGACCTCGACGGCCAGCTGCCACCCGCCGCCGCCGTCCTCGGAGACGGACGCCTCGTACGAGCCGGCCGCGTCACCGCGCAGGTGCCACAGCGCGCCGTTCGGGCCGTGCAGACGCAGGTCGTAGCCGTCCGGGCCGAGCTGCCAGCTGTCGGAGAGCTTGCCCTTGACGTCCACGGTGTAGTGCCGGGGCGCGGTGCCGGGCTCGGGGTAGGCGGCGATCACCGCGCCCTGCCGGCCGGGGTTGGCCAGGTCGAGGGTGAGCACGCCCTTGCGGACCCGCGCCTTGACCTGCAGGTGGTACGGGACGGGCCGGGCGGTGCGGACGGCGCGCGGCTGCTGCGGGAAGTGCTGCGGCTTGGGGACGGTCGGCGCGGGCAGCTTGCCGGTGTCGGTGACCTTCTGCCGGTTGCCGGCGGTGTCGGGCAGCGTGGGCCACGCCGGGTCCTGCCCGGAGAAGTCGAACAGGTTGGTGAGGTCGCCGGTGACCGCGCGCCGCCACGGCGAGATGTTCGGCTCGGCGACGCCGAAGCGCCGCTCCAGCAGCCGGATCACCGAGGTGTGGTCGTACACCGTCGAGTCGACCACGCCGCCGCGGGTCCACGGCGAGACCACCACCATCGGCACCCGCACCCCCAGACCCATCGGGAACGGCCCGGCCACCAGCGTCTCCCCGGCGGGCAGCGCCGCCGACCAGCCGAGGCCGCCGTCCGCGTTCCTGACCCGGTACCGGCCGTCCTGCCCGACCACCCGGTGGTACGTCGAGCCGCCCTTGGCGACCCGCACCACCACCTCGCCGTCCACCGGCACCGTGGACGCGCCGCGTCCGGCGGCCAGCGGCGGGACGGGCGGCAGCTGGTGGTCGAAGAAACCGCCGTGCTCGTCGTAGTTGAGGATGAACACGGTCTTCGCCCACACCTCGGGGTTGGCGGCCAGTGCCGCCAGCAGCCGGGCCGTCAGGTGTTCCCCGTTCGGCGGAGCGTAGTTGGCGTGCTCGGACAGCGCGGCGGGCGCGATCAGCCAGGACACCTGCGGCAGCTTGTCGCCCCGCACGTCGGCGGCGAACGCCTCCACCAGGGCGTCGCCCATGGCGAACGGGTCGTCCTTCTTCGCCGGGTCGCCGACCGCCCGCAGGCCGCGCTCGTACAGCGCCGAACCCGGCTTGGCATTGCGGAAGTTGGTGAACCAGGCCAGCGCGTTGTCGTCGAAATTGTCCAGCGCCTGGTACGTCTGCCAGCTGACCCCGGCGCGCTCCAGCCGCTCCGCGTAGGTGGTCCACTCGAACCCGGCGGCGGGCTCGGAGTTGTCGGTCACCGGGGTGTCGCGGACGGTGCCGCCGCTGGTGCCGGTCATCAGGTGTTCGCGGTTGGTGTTGGTGTTGCACTGCACCGAGGCGTAGTACGCGTCGCAGGTGGTGAACACCGAGGCCAGCGCGTGGTAGAAGGGCATGTCGGCGCTCTCGTAGTAGCCCTGGCCGAGCCAGCCGCCCGAGCGCCGGGTCACCGAACCGTCCGCCCGGCCCTCGTTCCAGGCGCTCATCGAGTCGCCGTAGCCGAACGCGGGCGCGCCCTGCTGGTAGGCGCTGGTGTGGGCGGCGTTCATCGGATAGGGCAGCAGGTAGCCCTCGGGCCGGGACGGGTCGGGCTGGTGGAAGACCGACCGGCCGTTGACGCCGCGCACCGCCGCGCGGTCGCCGAAGCCGCGCACGCCGGGCAGGGTGCCGAAGTAGTGGTCGAACGCCCGGTTCTCCTGCATGAAGATCACCACGTGCTGGATGTCCTCCAGCCTGCCCGGGCGGGCGGGGGCGGCCAGCGCCTGACGGACACTCAGCGGCAACGCGGACAGCACCGCCGCGGCGGCGGCACCGCCCAGCAGGGTACGGCGCGACAGTTCGGGACTCATCGGGGCTCCTCGGGCACGGTGCCGGGCTTCGCTCCGCCCGGCCGCGACCATTCGTAGGCCGCCCAGGTGGACTGGACCAGTGCGACGGGTGTCCAGTGGATGACGCGCTCCGCAACCTGTACAGACATCTCTCCCGGCAGCGAAACTCCGGGACGCCCCGCACCCTCAACAGGTAATATCCACCAGGCAATTGAGACCCTTACAAGTGGAGTGTGGCCATGCCCGACGACCCGACCGTCCCCGCCCTCGTCCGGGCCTGGATCAGCGGCTGGACGGTCTCCCGCGGCGCCGCCGACCCCCGCCCCGAGCCATGGGGCTGGAGCATCGACGTCGGCCAGCCCCGCCACCCCTGGCGGCACGTCCTGCCCGCCCCCACCGAGCCGGACGTCCGCAAACTCACCGAGGGCACCACCGTCCCGTGGACCTGGCTCAAGCTGTTCGACGTCGACGAACGCGCCCTGCCCTGGATCGGCCCCGGCTGGCACATCGACGTCCCCGGCCACCTGATGACCTGCCGGCTGCGCCCGGAGAGCCCGACCGTCCCGGCCGGCTACCGGATCACCACTTGGAGCCGCGGCGGCGTGATCCGCGCCCTGGTCCGCACCACCGGCGGCGAGTACGCCGCGCGCGGCCAAATGGGCCTCGGGCCGGGCTCCGACGGCCGCCTGCTCGCCGCCGCCGACCAGATCGAGACCGCCCCCGAGCACCGCCGCCGCGGCCTCGGTTCCCTGCTGATGCGCACGCTGCAGAGCGAGGCGCGCGCGGCCGGCGCGCACACCGGTCTGCTGGTCGGTACCACCGAGGGGCGCGCCCTCTACTCCGCCCTCGGCTGGCGCTGGCACGCCCCGATGCTCAGCCTCTGGTACGACCCGTCCACGCCCACCGACCACCCGCTCGGCGGATCCTGAGGCTGCGTCGAACGGCAGCGTCGAACGGCCGCGCCGGAAGGCGTATGGCCGCGCCGGAAGGCGTACTGAAGGGCCCCGGAAATGCCGACGCCCGCCAGGAGGGCGCACTCCGGGCGGGCGGTGATCGGTGAGGTGGTGCGGACCGGCGTTCAGGCGGCGATCAGCAGGGTCCGGCGCGGGGCGATCACGCGGCCGTCCGGCAGCAGTTCGCCGGTGTCGTCGAACAGCAGCACCCCGTTGCAGAGCAGGCTCCAGCCCTGCTCGGGGTGGCGGGCGACCGCTTCGGCCGCTTCACGGTCCGACGACTCGGCGGACGGACAGTCGGTTCGGTGCTGGCACATCGTTGTACCTCGCTTCGCTCGGGATTCGCGCCGCCGTACGGTCACCCCCCGGGGCGCCCGCCCTGCCGACGGAAACTTTCTCACCGCATCAGGTGTGAAACGGCGTCAGCCGGGTAGGACGTGTGGTCCTCCCCGACCGACACCAGTGTCCGACTCCGCGGGCGCTCGCGCAGGCATTTGGTGACATGCGCCACAGAAGATCCGGCGAGATCACCCTACCGGGCGGCGGGCGATCCGATCCGCGCACGGACGGGCCATCCCGCAGCGATCCGATCGGATCATTCCGGCATGGCCCGTCCGGGTGGTGCGAGCGGAAGAAGGGCGTCAGCCGATCAGCGCGGTCGGCCGGGCCGCGGGTGCGTTCGCCAGCCGGGCCAGCAGCTCGGCGGCGGGAAACACCTGATGGGCCGCCACCCCGAGCGGGGCGGGCGCCAGCGGGATCAGCAGGTCCTCCCCGGGCAGCGCGCTGTGCAGCCACAGCGCCGAGGCGTAGTGCTCGGGCAGCGACAGCAGCCGCGGCTCGTACCGGGCGGGGGAGGGGTGCACCAGCTGCCAGGCCTGGCGCAGCGCCCGCACCGTGGAGTCCAGGTAGGGCCCGGCGGTCAGGTGCGAGAAGGCCGGCCCGTTCGCGCCGACGGCGACCTCGGCGGCGGCCGTCACCTGCTCCAGCCCGTCCTCGGTGAACTCGCCGACGGCGAGCGGCCGGTGCTCCGTCCGCCCGCCCGCCGCCCGTCCGCCCGCCGGGCCGCCCGCGCCGTCGCAGTCCCCGTGCGGGCAGTGCGGCAGCGCCGCGTCCGGACGGGCGGCGCGCAGCAGGAACCGCCAGCCGATGCAGTCCGCCCCGGCCAGCTGCGGCGCGGGCCCGCGCAGGGCGTGCACGGGCAGCGCGAGCAGCGGCTCCGGGCGCCCCTCGCTATGGCGGAGCACGGCGGCCGCCGACGGCGGCAGGGCCGCCCCGGGCGCGAGGGCCGAGTGGACGGCGTGCAGGGCGCCGGCCGGGGGCTGGGACAGGTGCAACGTCATGGTGAGTCGCCTCTCCGTTCGAGATCGGCGTGCTGCGGCATACCGGCATGGCATCGACATTGAGGGGTCTGGCCGTGTCCGGTTGGGCATGATCGCCGAGGGGGTGGGCGGGTCGTCGACGAGTCCCTCGACAGTGGGGGTTTCTCGGACGGCCCTGACCTGGCCTGAGCGGCGTGCGAATTCTACTCGAACAAGTGCGCAGGGTGACCTTCATATCACGTTCCGTGTCATTGCGCAAGTGCGTTTGAGCTGATCGGCCGTCAGAAACGCTCTCCCGTTCGGCTGTTCGAGCCGTGGGCTAGAAATCTTCGCCGTGGGCATGATGGACAGGCACTGTCGACCGAGGGGAGGGAAGGCACCCGTGGGCGAGAAGGTCGTCGCGACCCGGGCGGAGCTGGCCGACCGGCAGCTGTACCGCCGCAAACTCCAGTCCTGTCTGGACGTCCTGGGGCGAATGCTCAGGGAGGAACGGTTCGACCGCCCGAAAGCCATGATGGGCGTGGAGATCGAACTCAATCTGGCCGACGAGCAGGGGATCCCCATGCTCGGCAACGAAGCGGTGCTGGACGCGATCGCCTCCGCCGACTTCCAGACGGAGCTCGGCCGCTTCAACGTCGAGCTCAACATCGCCCCCCGCCGCCTGGGCGGACACGTCTTCGAGGACCTGCGCGAGGAACTCGGCACCGCCCTGCGCTACGCCGACCGGCGGGCCGAGGAGGCCGGCGGACGCCTCGTCATGGTCGGCATCCTGCCCACCCTCGACCTGGAGCACGCCGGGCTGGAGGCGATGTCCAACAACGACCGCTTCACCCTGCTCAGCGACCAGATCCTGGCCGCCCGCGGCGAGGACATCGCCCTCGACATCGACGGCGTGGAGCGGCTGACCATCGACTCGGTGTCGATGGTCGCCGAGGCCGCCGCCACCTCCTTCCAACTGCACCTCCAGGTCACCCCCGCCCGGTTCGCCTCGGTGTGGAACGCCGCCCAGTCCATCTGCGGCGTCCAGCTCGCCCTCGGTGCCAACTCGCCGTTCCTGTTCGGCCGAGAGCTGTGGCGCGAGACCCGCCCGGTGCTGTTTCAGCAGGCCTGCGACACCCGCACGGCCGAACTCAAGGCCCAGGGAGTGCGCCCGATCACCTGGTTCGGCGAACGCTGGGTCGACTCCGCCTACGACCTGTTCGAGGAGAACCTGCGCTACTTCCCCGCACTGCTGCCGATCTGCGACGACGAGGACCCGGTCAAGGTGCTGGCCTCCGGCGGCGCCCCCCGGCTCTTCGAGATGCGGCTGCACAACGGCACCATCTACCGCTGGAACCGCCCCGTGTACGACGTCGCCGACGGCGTCCCCCACCTGCGGGTGGAGAACCGCTGCCTGCCCGCCGGCCCCACCGTCGCCGACTGCCTCGCCAACGCCGCCTTCTACTACGGCCTGGTCCGGGTGCTCGCCGAACAGCCCCGCCCGATCTGGACCAGGCTGCCGTACGAGAAGGCCGACCAGAACTTCGTCAACGGCGCCCGGCACGGCATCGACGCCGTCCAGTGGTGGCCCCGCTCCGGGCGCGGCGCCCGCGGCCTGGTCGAACTGCCCGCCACCGACCTGGTGCTGAACGAACTGCTCCCGCTCGCCCACCAGGGCCTCGACCGCTGGGGCATCACCGCCCGCGACCGCGACCACTACCTCGGCATCATCGAACAGCGCTGCCTGCGCCGCACCAACGGCGCCGCCTGGCAGGCCGCCGTCGTCCACCGCCTGCGCGAACGCCACGGCCTCGACCCGAACGCTGCGATCGCCGCCATGACCCGCCGCTACATCGAGGGCATGCGCAGCGGCGAACCCGTGCACACCTGGCCGGTGGACTGACGCCGGTCCCCAAGGTCCAGAAACGTCTCATCGTGCTGTGAAAGGATGATCGGCCCGGAGCCAGGAAGTGCGCTCCGGGCCGCATCCGTCCTCGGGGAGACCAGTGACCACCGCCTCGGCCGAGCCCGCCACCACCAAGACCCTCTCCCGCCGCCTGCTCGTCGCCGAACTGCTCATCGTGCTCGGCCTCTCGCTCGGCATGAGCGGCGTCTCCGCGCTGATCAGCTTCCTCGGCTCGCTCACCGAACCCGTCGGCCTCGGCCAGCAGGTCGCCACCCTCAACGCCTCCCGCGCCCCCGGCCGGCCCTGGCTCGACCTCGCCTGGCAGCTCTTCTACATCGTCCGCGCCCTGATGCCCGTCGCCCTGGTCGGCTACCTGCTGGTCCGCGAAGGCGCCTCGCTGCGCACCATCGGCTTCGACCTGCGCCACAAGCTCTCCGACCTCGGCCGGGGCACGCTGCTCGCGGCGGCCATCGGCGGCTCCGGGCTCGCGTTCTACATCGCCATGCAGGCGGCCGGCTTCAACCTGACCGTCGCCGGCTCCGGCCTGCCCGACGTGTGGTGGCGGATCCCCGTGCTGATCGCCGCCGCCTGGCAGAACGCCATCCTGGAAGAGGTCGTGGTGGTCGGCTACCTGGTGCGCCGCCTGCACCAGATCGGCTGGACCTGGCCCGCGATCATCACCGCCAGCGCCGTCCTGCGCGGCTCCTACCACCTGTACCAGGGCATCGGCGGCCTGATCGGCAACATCGTGATGGGCGTGGTGTTCTGCCTGCTGTACCGCCGCTGGCGCCGGGTCGGCCCGCTGGTCGCCGCGCACGCCCTGATCGACACCGTCGGCTTCATCGGCTACGCCCTGCTGGCCGGGCACGTGAGCTGGCTGCCCTCCTGAAGCCGACTGCCGAATCCCGCCTGACGACCGGTCGGCTGCCGGTAGGGTGACGCCCGGTGGACGGTGCGCGGTGCGCCGCCCGGCAGGGGAGCGGGGAGCGGCCATGGGCGGGCAGCAGGGCTGGCACGGCGACCGGGACCGCGCCCGCCGCATCGCGGACGCCCTGCACAAGCTCACCGGCCGGCCGCCATTGGTGGAGCGCGGCCGCACGAAGGGCACCACCAAGGTCAGCGTGAAGATCGCCGAACGCCCGGACGGCACCCAGACGTTGGCGCTGCTGCGGGTCCTGCGCCACGGCGACCGCTTCGGCCACGCCCGCACCGCCCGCTGGGAGCACGTCTGGGTCGAGGTCGGCGAACCGCTCCCCACGTCCGAGGTCAGCCCGTCCGACGGCTGAGCCAGGCCCGCGACGGGGGACGGCGCAACAGCCGGTCCACGTGCTCGCGTTGCAGGCCCTGCGCCGGGTCGATCGGCATCAGCAGCCGGTCCGCGCGCAGCAGGCTGCGGCGCACCAGCCGCGGCGGGATGCAGTCGTCCACCCACGCGAACGGGCGGCCCTCGGCGTAGCGCAGCAGCGGCGCCCACTTGAACGCCGAGAACAGCTCCATCAGCGGCACCCGCGGATCGCCCGGCTGCGGCACGTAGCCGGTGAACTTCACCACCGGGAGCTCGGGCAGGCCCAGCAAGGGCGAGATGTACTCATTGGCCTCGAACTCCCAGGTAGTCGCCCACACCAGGTCGTAGTGGTCGGCCAGTTCGCGAAGCCACTCGCCGTGGCGTGGTGACAGCAGCACCGAATAGCCGAGCAGCGTATGGGAGTCGAAGTCTTCCTCGGGGTGCGGGAACACCGGGTTCAGCACCCCGTCGACGTCAAGGTACAGCAGCGGTTTGCCCATGCGGGTCCCTTCCCCGGGTCAAGGTCAGTCAGGGACTGGACGACATCCGGGCCCCGCTGGGTTGCAGGTCAACTCCCGCGTCACCCGGACGTGGCCGGCTCCGGCTGCGGTACGTTGCCGCGCGCCTCGGGCACGGTGCGCTCCAACTGCCGTACCTCCGGCACCAGTAGCACCGCCGCGGCCAGGCCCAGGCACGTCAACGCGCAGGCCCACAGCGCGCCGGACTGACCCAGCACCTTCGCCGCCGGGCCGGCCAGCGCGGTGCCCGCCGGCATCAGCGCGAAGGAACCGAAGGCGTCGTACGCGGAGATCCGCGACAGCAGTTCCTCCGGGATCTCCTGACGGAGCGCCACCAGCCAGCCCACCACGAACACCGTGACGCCGACACCCGACAGGAACATCGCCACCACGACGGGCACCAGCGGCAGGCCGAGCGCCAGCACCAGCGCGGGCAGGCCGAACAGGAACACGCCGCCGTTGCCGACCAGCAGGATCCGGCGCGGCTGCCAGCGGGCCATCAGCACCGCGCTCGCCACCATGCCGACGCTGAGCGCGGCCATCGCGGTGCCCCACGCCGCGGCGCCGCCCATCCGCTGTTCGGCGATCACCGGCCCGTACACCGTCTCCACGGCCAGCACGCAGGCGTTCATCAGGGAGAACTGCACGACGATCGCCCACAGCCAGCGGCGCGAGACGAACTCCCGCCAGCCGACCCGCAGTTCGTGCACCAGGCTGGGCCCGGACTCGCGCCGCTCGCCGACCTGCGTCAGACCGGAGCGCATCAGCGCCGCCACCGCGAAACAGAGCGCGTCCCCCGCCAGCACCCAGCCCGGTCCGAGCAGCGCGGCCAGCAGACCGCCGAGCGCGGCGCCCGCGATCTGCGCGCCGTTCACGCCCATCTTGAACACCGACAGCGCCTTGGACGCGTGCTCGGCCGGCACCGCCTGCAGGATCACGCCCTCGGCGGCCGGGGTGTAGAACGCCTGCCCCGCGCCGCCCGCCGCCGACAGCACCAGCAGCGTCCACAGCGGCGGATGCCCCATCAGCACCAGCGCGGCCAGCACCGCCTGCGACACCGCGTTGAACACATTGGCGCCCACCATCACCACATGCCGCGGCCAGCGGTCGGCCACCGCCCCGCCGATCAGCATCAGCGCCACCAGCGGCACCGTCCGCGCCGCCGTCACATAGCCGACCTCGGTGGCGTGCCAGCCCGCGCCCAGCACGGCGAACGCGGTGGCGATCGGCGCGGCGGCGTTGCCCAGCCCGCTGACCACCGTGGCGGCGGTCTGGACCCGGTAGTTTCGGCCGGCCCACGCCGGATAGGTGATTCGCACTTCCAGACGATGGACCGCCAACCACCGCCCTGTCCAACGAATTTCAGGGCGTCCAGTCCGCCGCGAGCATCCCCAGCAGCACCTCGTCGACGAACCGCCCCGACACCCACGCGGCCCCGCGCAGCGTCCCCTCGACGCGGAACCCGGCCCGCTCGGCGGCGCCGATCATCGCCGCGTTGTCCGCCAGCGTGTCCACCTGCAGGCGGTGCAGGCCGCGCACCTCGAACCCGTACCGGCACAGCACCCGCACCACGTCCGTCCCGAAGCCGCGCCCGCGGACACCCGGCCGCAGGGACATCCCGAGGTGGGCGGAGCGGTGGTGCGTGTTGACGCCCCACAGCACGGCGGCGCCGGCGAGTTCACTGCCGGCGCGCTCCACCACCGAGAACACCGCCGGCTCCTCGGCCCCCGTCGCCCGGAACGGCGACGCCTCGACGGGCAACGGCCGCCAGGGCCGCCCGTCCGTGCGGGTGCGCATCGCGACGTCCTCGTACAACTCCTCGTGCAGGACGGCGACATCGCTCTCGTGCCGGGCCCGCAGCAGGATCTTCTCCCCGATCAGCATCCGCCAGAGCTACCACCCGCCGCACCGCGCTGGCCAGCGTTTTCGCCAGCCGAGGTGCGCCCGGCTCAGCCGAGGTGCGCCCAGAGGAAGGTGAGGGTGCGGCGCCAGGCGATGGCGGCCTGCAGGGGGTCGTAGCTGCTGGGGGTCTTCTCGTCGTTCATGAAGGCGTGGCCGGCCGGGTAGAAGTGGATCTCGGGGCGGCGGCCGGTGGCCTCGCCGATCCGGATGGCGGCCTCGTCGACCACCGCGGCGGGCAGCGAGGCGTCCTGTTCGCCGAAGTGGCCGAGGACGTGGGCGGTCAGGCCGCGGTAGTCGTACTCGGGGTCGCCGGGCAGGCCGTAGAACGGGACGACGGCGGCGACCCGGTCGCCCTCGTGGGCGGCGAGCCGCAGGGCGAGGCCGCCGCCCATGCAGAGACCGACCACACCGACCGCGTCGCCGACCGACCCCGGGCGGGTGAGCAGGTGGGTGACGGCCGCGTCGAGTTCCTCCGCGACCCGCGCGGCGGGCAGTTCGTGCTTCATCCGGGCGGCGGCCTCCCGGTCGTGGGTGACGGTACCGCCGTACAGGTCGGGCGCGAGCGCGAGGAAGCCCTCGGCGGCCAGCCGGTCGGTGAGTTCGGCGATGTGCCGGGTCAGCCCCCACCACTCCTGGATCACCAGGACTCCGGGACCGACCCCGGCGGGTGGCACCGCCAGGTAGCCGTGCACGGTCCGGCCGGAGCGGCCGGCGAAGCTGACGTTCTGGCGGGCAGCACCCATGGCTCTCCGTCAAGGTGGCCGCGCGCGGCGGCGGGCAGGAAGTTTCGTCTGGCACTCTAGGAGCGAACTCGCTTGCTTCAACGGCACGCTGGCGGTGTGTCAGCGGGAGTTCAGCCCATCTCTTCCAGTGCCTTGCCCTTGGTCTCCTTGATGCAGAAGGCCACGAACGGGATCGACAGCAGGGCGAAGCAGGCGTAGATCACGTACGTCGCGGACAGGTTCCAGTCCGAGAGGGTCGGGAAGGAGACGGTGATCGCCCAGTTGGCGATCCACTGCGCGGACGCGGCGACCGACAGGGCGAGCGCCCGGATGGTGTTCGGGAACATCTCGCCGAGCAGCACCCACACCACCACGCCCCAGGAGAACGCGAAGCAGAACACGAAGACGTGCGCGGCGACCAGCGCGGTCGTCGCGTACGTGTTCGCCAGGGTGGCGGTGTCGCCGGTGCCGTGCCGGTAGGAGAACGCCCAGGCGGCCAGCCCGAGCGAGAGCGCCATGCCCGCGGAGCCGGCCAGCGCCAGCGGCTTGCGGCCGATCCGGTCGACCAGCGCCATCGCGACCACCGTGCCGATGACGTTGACGATCGAGGTGGACAGCGAGATCAGCAGCGAGTTGGACTCGTTGATGCCGACCGACTGCCACAGGAACGACGAGTAGTAGAAGATCACGTTGATGCCGACGAACTGCTGGAACGCCGAGGCGCCGATGCCGACCCAGACGATCGGCAGCAGCCCGAAGCGCCCGCCGAGCAGGTCGGTGAGCCGCGGCTTGCGGCGGGTGTCCAGCACCCGGCGGATCTCCGCGACCCGGGCGTCCAGGTCGATGCCCTCGCCCTCTACCTCGACCAGCACCTTGCGGGCCTGATCCTCGCGCCCGTCGGCGATCAGGTAGCGCGGCGACTCCGGGATGGACAGCGCCATCAGGCCGTACACCAGGGCGGGCACGGCCTCCACGCCGAGCATCCACTGCCAGGCCTGGATGCCGGCCAGATGGTTGGTGGACTCGCCGCCCGCGGCCTGGTTGAGCGCCCAGTTGGCGAGCTGCGAGACGGTGATGCCGAGCACGATCGCCATCTGCTGGAACGAGGCCAGCCGGCCCCGGTACGCGGTCGGCGCGACCTCCGCGATGTAGGTCGGGGCGATCACCGAGGCGATGCCGATCGCGATGCCGCCGAGCACGCGCCACACCCCCAGCACCTCGATGGTGGGCGGGAACATCGACCCGATGCCGCTGATCGCGAACAGTGTCGCGGCCAGCAGCATGGTCCGTACCCGGCCCATGTGGTCGGCCAGCCACCCGGCGACCACCGCGCCGGCCGCCGAGCCCAGCAGCGCGATCGCCACCACGAACGCGGTCTCGCCGTTGCCGACGCCGAAGTGCTTCTGGATGCCGGTGACCGCGCCGTTGATCACCGCACTGTCGTAGCCGAACAGGAAGCCGCCCATCGCGGCGGCGGCGGAGATGAACACCACATGGCCGAGGTGCTCGTCCCGGACGGCGGAGGAGTGGGTAGCCAGTGCTCTTCTCCCTACGTGACGATCCGTCCGGTTGGGGCGGATCTATCCGGAGGTAATTCGACCAGCGGCTACCCCGTGGCGCGGCTTCGACACGCCCGGAACCAATGAGCTGTCAGTCCGACGAAGGGCCGAGCGCGGGACGGCGGGTGCGCCGCCGCAGCAGCTGCGCCCGGGCCGCCGCGTCCTGCGGGTTGCCGGTCGCCGCGTGGCGTTCGGCCAGCCGTTCGGCGATCTCCAACTGGAGCTCCACCGGCTTCTTGTCGTCGTACTTGAACTTCGCCCGCACCCGGCGCACCGTCAGCCGCAGCCCGCGCAGGCCGGTCAGCTGCGGGCCGTACGGCGCCGCGCCGACGGTCACCCGGTCCTCGTGGTTCTCGGGCTGGAAGTGCGCCAGCTGCCGGTTGAGGATCTCCGCCTTGCCCGCCGGGTCGTCCACGATCTCGGCGGTGCAGGAGAACTGCACCGAGGCGTAGTAGCTGGTCGGCGTGTACGGCGCGTCGCGCCAGCGGCCCGGCGCGAACGCGTAGTCGTCGGTGACCGCCAGTGTGACGTGCGGGTCGGCGCGCACCGCCGCGAACAGCGGGTTGGGGGCGGCCAGGTGCAGCAGGATCTCGCCCGCTTCGGCGTCCAGCAGGAAGTGGGTGGGAACCAGGACCGGGCCGTCGGGGCCGTTGGCGGCCAGCGTGCCGAAGTCCCGCCCGGCGGCCAGCCACTCCTGCCACTCCCGGTCGGTGCCCCGGTCCCAGCCGCGGATCAGCATGCCGGGCCGGCCAGGTACCCGGGCAGCGGCAGGTCCGAGTGCGGGGAGGCCACCGGCGTGCCGTAGACCGGGGCGACGGGCACCACGCCCGCCCAGTACGGCAGGCCGAGGTCCTCCTCGTCGTCGATCACGTCGCCGGTGCGGGTCTTCGCCGAGACCTGGTCCAGCTCCAGCCGGATCACCGCCGTCGCCGCCAGCTCCTTCGGGTTGCCCGGCCGGCAGTCGGCGGCGCGGCCCGGTATCGCCTGCTCGACGATCGCGTCCAGCGCGATCCGCAGCTCCTCGGGGTCGGTGACCTGGTGCGCGGTGCCGTGCGCCACCACCGAGCGGTAGTTGACGGAGTGGTTGAACGCCGACTTCGCCAGCACCAGGCCGTCCAGGTGCGTCACCGTCACGCACACCGCCAGGCCCTGCTCGCCGCGCGCGCCGCGCAGCGGGCGGCTGCCGGTGGAGCCGTGGATGTACAGCCGCTCGCCGACCCGCGCGTACAGCGTGGGCAGCACGACCGGCGCGCCGTCCCGGACGAAGCCCAGGTGGCACAGGTATCCGGCGTCCAGGACGGCGTGCACCGCGTCCCGGTCCCAGTCGGCCCGCTCCTTGTCCCGGGTGGGGGTGGTGAGAGAGTTCCGGGCGTAGGTGTCCTTGGGCGTGTCCGGCATGACAACCTCAATGTACTAGTGCATACTTGCATTTGTGCTAGGAGAATATCGGATCACGGGTCGGCGGGCCAGCGATATCGCCGCCGACGTCGAACGCGCCGTCGCCGAAGGCCAGTTGGCACCCGGAGCCGCGCTGCCGCCGCTGCGTGACCTGGCCGGCGAGCTCGGCGTCAACCCCAACACGGTGGCCGCCGCCTACCGCCTGCTGCGCGAACGCGGCGTCATCGAGACCGCCGGCCGGCGCGGCAGCCGGATCCGACCCCGGCCCGCCACCACCCCCCGCGACGAGGCCCGGCTGCCCGTCCCGCCCGGCGCCCGCGACCTGTCGGCCGGCAACCCCGACCCCGCGCTGCTGCCCCCGCTCGGCCCCGCCCTCGCCGCCGCCGCGGCCGGCCCCACCGTCCTGTACGGCGAACCCGTCGCCGAACCCGAACTCCTCGACGGCTTCCGCGCCGAATTCCGCGCCGACGGCGCCCCCGACGGCGAACTCGCCGTCTGCTCCGGCGCGTTGGACAGCATCGGCCGCGTCCTCGCCGCCACCCTGCGCACCGGCGACACCGTCGCCGTCGAGGACCCGGGCTGGGGCAGCGTCCTCGACCTCGTCCCCGCCCTCGGCCTGCGCACCGCCGGCGTCCCCGTCGACGACCAAGGCCCGCTCCCCGACGCCGTCGCCGCCGCACTCGACGCCGGCGCCCGCGCCCTCGTCGTCACCAGCCGCGCCCAGAACCCCACCGGCGCCGCCCTCACCCCCGCCCGCGCCGCCGCGCTGCGCACCGTCCTCGCCGCCCGCCCGCACACCGTGCTGATCGAGGACGACCACGGCCACGGCATGGTCGACCAGCCCTTCCAGTCGCTCGCCTCCGACGGCCGCGGCGGCACCACCGTCACCCACTGGGCGCTGATCCGCTCCGCCGCCAAGGCACTCGGCCCCGACCTGCGGGTCGCCGTCCTCACCGGCGACGCCGACACCGTCGCCCGGGTCCTCGGCCGCCAGCGCCTGGACGCCGGCTGGGTCAGCCACCTGCTGCAACGCGCCGTCGTCGAACTGCGCCGCACCGACGCCGCCCCCGCCGCCGCGGTCGCCGCCGCCTACCGGGCCCGGCGCGACGCGCTGCTCACCGCGCTCGCCGTGCACGGCGTCCGCGCTCACGGCGAGAGCGGCGTCAACGTCTGGGTGCCCGTCCCCGACGAGACCGCCGTCTCCGCGGCCCTGCTGCACCGCGGCTGGGTGGTCGCCCCCGGCTCCCGCTTCCGCCTCGGCTCCCCGCCCGCGATCCGGATCGGCATCGCCGCCCTCGCCCCCGCCGAGGCCCCCGCCCTGGCCGCCGCCATCGCCGACGCGCTGCGCGGCCCGACCCACGGGTCGCGGGTGACCTGATGCGGATCGAGCTCCGGAGGCTGCGCGCCGGGTTCGCCGAGGTGGCGACCCCGCACGGCCCGGCCGTCGCCCGCTGGCGCGGCGGCCCGGCCGACCCGCCCGGGCCGTACTTCGTGGAGTGGACGATCGACGAGGAGCACGCCGCGGTCCGCCCCGCCGCCGGGCCCGGTCCCGAGGTCCGGGTGGACGGCGAACTGCTCGTGCTGGTGGGCGAGTTCGACGGCGAGGCGGCGCTGCGGATCGGCGACAGCCTGGTCCTGCTGGATCTGCCCGGCCACCCTCCCGGCCCGCTGGAGCTCGCCGTCCCGCGCGAGTACGCCGAGCTGTACCCGTACACCGTGTGACGAAGCCCCCGTTCGAGGACGGGGGCTTCACCCGCACCGGAAGGCGTCAGCCCTTGGCCAGCAGGGCCTGGGCGTGTTCGCGGACCTGGTCGCGGGAGAGGTAGGCGTCGGTGTACTCGAAGTCGCGCAGCCGGGCGGGCTGGCGGGCCAGGAAGCCGGTGCGGACGAAGTCGTCGCCGGCGGTGGCGTTCAGCAGCCAGTTCGCGCTGGTGCGGTACTTCGCGCTGTTGGTGCGCATCGCCATCACGTGGTAGCCGCGCGCCACCAACTGGGCGGGCAGGCCGTGCAGTTCGACACCCAGCGGCTTGGACACCGCGTCCTTGCCGCCGAGGTCCACCACCAGGCCCAGGTCCTTGTGGAAGTACGGCTGCAGCGGCTGGTTGCGCAGCGCCGCCACCAGGTTGTCCGCGAGCTGCCGGCCCTGCCGCGCCGAGTGCTGCGCGGTCGGCGGGCACACCGCGCCGTCGCCCTTGGCGAGGTCCGGTACCGCGGCGGCGTCACCGAGCGCGAACATGCCCTCGAACTGCGGCACCCGCATCTCCGCCGTCACCGCCAGGCGCCCGCGCACCGTCTCCGCGTCCAGCGTGCCGATCAGCGGCGACGCGGCCACGCCCGCCGTCCAGATCAGCGTCCGACACGGCAGGGTGCGGCCGTCGGTGAACTTCACCGTCTCCGCGCCGACCTCCGCGACCGACACACCCAGTGAGACGTCCACGCCGCGGCGGGTGAGGATCTCCATCGCGGTCTGGCCGAGCTTGTCGCCCAGCTCCGGCATCAGCTTCGGCGCGATGTCGATCAGATGCCACTTGATCAGGTCCGGGTCCAGCCGCGGGTAGCGCTTGATGGCCGCCGTGGTCAGCCGCTGCAGGCAGGCCGCCGTCTCGGTGCCCGCGTACCCGCCGCCGACCACCACGAACTGGAGGCGCGAGGCCCGCTCGTTCTCGTCCATCGACGCGGACGCCAGGTCGAGCTGGGCGATCACGTGGTCGCGGATGTACGTGGCCTCGGCGAGCGTCTTCATGCCGCGCGCGTAGTCCGGCAGGCCGGGGATGTCGAAGGTCCGGGTGACGCTGCCCGGCGACAGCACCAGGTAGTCGTACTTCTCCGCCACCACCTCGTCGGTGATCTTGCGGACCACCGCGACCCGGGAGCGCGGATCGATGCCGATCGCCCCGCCGGGGACTATGTGGGTGCGCCGCAGTGAGCGCCGCAGCGAGATCGCCACCGACTGCGGGGTCAGCACCCCGGCCGCGACATGCGGAAGCAGCGGCAGGTACAGCTGGTAACTGAACGGCGTGACGAGCGAGATCTCCGCCTCGGAAGGGGCGAGCTTGCGCTCCAGACGACGCGCGCACTCCAGCCCGGCGAAGCCGCCGCCGACGATCAGGATCCGAGGTCGTTCCATCGTTCATCCCCTGGGTTTGCGGGTCCGTGACTGACTAAGGACGACTGTTGGCCACACTCGCACGGGGCAACGGCGGGTGCATCTCCAACCGGTCGCGGCCCCCTGCCCGGCCGGAGCCGCCCGTGAGGGCCGCTAGGCTGTCGGGATGCTCTCCGAGGTGACGGCCGTCCGCTACGCGACGCCGCTGCGCGAAGGCGGTTCGATGCCCGGCCTGATCGAGGCCGACGACCGCCGGATGTACGTGCTGAAATGGGTCGGCGCGGCCCAGGGCCGCAAGGCGCTGGTGGCCGAAGTGCTGGCCGGCGAACTGGGCCGCGGGCTCGGCCTGCCGGTACCGGAACTCGCCCTGGTCGACCTCGACCCGGTGCTCGCCCGCAGCGAGCCCGAGGTGCAGATCCAGGACCAGATGCGGGCCAGCGGCGGCGCCAACCTCGGCATGGCGTTCGTGTCCGGGGCGCTCAACTTCGACCCGCTGTGCTTCGAGACCGACACCGACACCGCCGCCCGGGTGCTCTGGTTCGACGCCCTGATCGGCAACGTCGACCGGTCCTGGCGCAACCCCAACCTGCTGGTCGCCACCGGCGGCCTGCGGCTCATCGACCACGGCGCCAGCCTGATCTTCCACCACAGCTGGTCGCGCGCCGAGGCCTGGCGCCGCAAGCCGTACGACGCCTCCGACCACGCCCTGCGCCACGCCGTCGGCCACCTGCCGAAGGTCGACGCCGAACTCGCCGCCCTCGCCGAGACCGCGCTGCCCGCCGCCGTCGCCGCGATCCCCGACGTGTGGCTCACCGACGAACCCGGCTTCGACACCCCCGACGACGTCCGCGCCGCCTACACCGCGCAGCTCACCGCCCGCCTCGCCGGGCCCCGCGACTGGCTCCCGGAGGTGGACGCCTGATGGACCAGCACCCCAAGGACTACGAGTACGCGCTGATCCGCGCCGTCCCCCGGGTCGAACGCGGCGAGTGCGTCAACATCGGCGTCCTGCTGTACTGCCGCGACTCCGGCTACCTCGGCGCCCGCACCCACCTCGACCAGGGCCGGCTGCTCGCCCTCGACGCCGTCGCCGACGTGGCCGGCGTGCGGCGCGCCCTGCGCGGCATCGAAGCGATCTGCGCGGGCGGCGAAGCCGCCGGACCGGCCGCCGCCGACAGCCCCGGACAGCGCTTCCGCTGGCTCACCGCCCCGCGCAGCGCCGTCGTCCAGCCCGGCCCCGTGCACACCGGCCTGACCACCGACCCGGCCGCGGAACTCCACCACCTGTTCGACCGTCTGGTCCTCTGACCGCCTGCCTCGCTTCCGGACCTCCCGACTACTTGCCTCGTTCAATACTTGAGGCACTGAAACGATGGGCGTACCCTGACCGCCATGGGCAGCACCACAGGCACCGGCACCGCCGCACCCACCACCCCCGAACTCATGGAGCAGGTCGCCGCGGTCGGCGCGGCCTACTTCCAGGACTTCGCCGCCGCCGCGGCCCGCCACGGGCTCAACTCCTCGCAGGCCAAAGCACTCAAAGCCGTCCTCGAACCCGTCCCGATGCGCGCCCTCGCCGGACGCCTCGGCTGCGACGCCTCCAACGTCACCGGCATCGTCGACCGCCTCGAAGCACTCGGCCTGGCCCGCCGCGAAGCCGCCGCCGCCGACCGCCGCGTCAAGATCGTCACCATCACCGACGACGGCCGCGCCGTCCTCGACCGGATCCGCGACGACATGACCCGCGCCCGCCACGCCTTCGACAGCCTCGACGCCGAGCAGCGCACCGCCCTGTCCCGGCTCTGCCAACAGGTCCTGCCCCTGCTGCGCCCCTGACTGTCCGTCGCATGCCCTACGCTCACCGGATGCACCAGGCGAACGGATGGACCTCCACCGGCCTTCGCTGGCACGACGGCGCACCCCGCCTCACCGCCACCGACGGCCGCACCAGCCACACCCGGCCGCTCACCGACGGCCTCCCCGTCGCCTGGCGGATCGCCGGCCCCCGCCAATGCACCGGCGCCACCACCGCCCGCGGCCACCGCCCGTGCCCGCACCACGCGCACATCGAACCCGACGGCACCACCACCCAGTGCCCCAGCTGCCAGAGCGCCGACCGCGGCCTGCAACTCGCCCGCGACCGCATCCTCGACGACGGCCGCACCTACCGGCTCTACCTCGCCTGGTTCGGCCCCGGCCTGCTCAAGATCGGCCTCACCGCCGAAGAACGCGGCACCGTCCGGCTGCTCGAACAGGCCGCCCTCACCTGGACGTTCCTCGCCCGCGGACCGCTGCCCGCCGTCCGCCGCGCCGAACTCGCCGTCGCCCACGCCAAACTGGCCCGCGAACGGATCCCCGCCGCCGCCAAGTACCCCGCCTGGTGGACGCTGCCCACCCCCGCCGACCGGCACGCCGAACTCACCGCCGGCCGCACCCGCGCCCACCAACTCCTGGCCGAACACCCCGTCACCCTGCTGCCCGACCACCCCGTCACCGACCAGGTCGAGCTGTACGGCCTCACCGCCGGCGCCCCCGAGCAGTACCAGCAGGTCAAAGCACTCAGCGACGGCGCCCGCCTGACCGGACGACTGCGCCGCCCGATCGGCGGCCACCTCTTCCTCGACCCGCCGGCCGGCCCCCCGCTGCTCCTCGACACCCGCCTGCTCACCGGCTGGACCCTGCACGCCGAGGCCGCCGACAGCTGCGACGGCCTCACCCTGCTGCCCCGGGCCCGCCCCGCCGCCGAGCAGGACACGCTGTTCTGACGTCAGCTCTTCTTCCGGGCCTCCTGCTTGCCCCGGGCGCCCACCGCCGCCAAGGACATGTCCTGCGCCTGCGACTTCAGGTTCTTGTAGCCGTACCCCCGGTCCGTCAGCCACAGCTCCGCCGCCGTCTCGGCCCGCACCGAGGCCGCCACGATGTCCTCCTCCGCCTCCCCCTGCTCCAGGAACCGGAAGGTGAAGAACGGACGCGCCGACAGGTCGTACGTCAGATGCCCCTCGTCGGTGAACTTCGCCTGCAGCACGTCGTGTTCGGCCGCCGCGGCGGTCAGCTCGGCGTGCTGCTCGGGCGTGAGGGCGTCGAAGGAACCGCGCACCATGATCCGGAACGTACGAGTCGTCATGGCGGGACCCTAACCCGCCCGGCCTGTCCCGATCACCCCATTTCCGCCCGGCCGGTGTTCGAGAAGGCCGCCCGCAGCGGCTCCGGCAGCGGGCCGTGGTGGGCGACGGTCAGCCGGCGGGTGGCCCGGGTCAGCGCCACGTACAGGTCGTGGCCGCCGCGCGGGGACTGCGCCAGGATCGCCGCCGGATCGGCCACCACCACCGCGTCGAACTCAAGTCCCTTGCACTGCACGGCAGTTAGTGCCCCCAGGTGCGCCAGCTCGGCCAGCCGCCGGTCCGGCACCACCAGACCCGTGGTGCCCGGCCCGTCCTGCGCCAGCAGGGCCGGCAGCTGAGCCCGGTAGTCCTCGACCGGCACGGCCCGCGGCGCCTCGCCGTCCGCCCGCACCGACTCCGGGGCCCGCGCCGCCGGATCGACCGCCGCCAGCACCGCCGCGGCCACCGCCATGATCGGGGCCGGGGTGCGGTAGTTGACGTTCAACCGCTCCTCCCGCCAGCGGGTGCCCAGGTAGCGGCCCAGCATCTGCTGCCAGTCGTGCGCGCCCGCCGCCGAGGAGGTCTGGGCCAGATCGCCGACCACCGTCAGCGAACGGGTCGGGATCCGCCGCATCACCATCCGCCAGGCCAGCGCCGACAACTCCTGCGCCTCGTCCACCACCACATGCCCGAACGTCCACTCCCGGTCCGCCGCGGCCCGCTCCGCCGTCGAGCGGTACGGCCCCGCGTCGGCATGCCGCTCGGCCAGTGCCGCCGCGTCCAACTCGCCCTCCTGGTCGGTCACTTGCAGTACCCCGCGGGCGTACGCCTCGGCGTCGGCCCGGGCCCGGCCCTGCTCGGCGGCGGCCCGGCGCTGCTCCGCGCCGTCGCTGCCGAGCAGTTCGGCGGCCTCGTCCAGCAGCGGGACGTCCTCCACCGTCCACGGCGCGCCGGGCGCCCGGCGCAGGGCGGTGCGCTCGGCGGGGGAGAGGGACGGGGCGAGGCGCTCCGGGTCGGCGAGCAGCGACTCGACCAGCCGGTGCGGGGTCAGCAGTGGCCACAGCGCGTCCAGGGCGGCCCGGACCTCCGGCTCGGCCCACAGTTCGCCGGGCGCGTACCGGGCCTCCTCCTCGTCCCACGGGCGGCCGATCGCGTCGGCGCGGGTGCGGGCCAGGCTGTGCAGGGCGGCGCGCAGGAACTCGGCGCGGGCCGCGTTGTGCGGCAGCCGCAGGCCGCGGGCGCGCTCCCGGGCCGCGGCCAGCAGCCGGCGGGGGAGCGGCAGGTCGAGCGCCTCGATCCGGCCGTCCCCGGCGGGCAGCCGCTGGTGCAGGCGCACCGCCTCGGCGAGGACGTCCGCCATCTTCGGCGAACCCTTCAGGAAAGCGGTTTCCGGTTGGTCCGCGTCAACCGCGCGCACCCCCGGGAACAGCTCGCCGAGGGTGCGCAGCAGCACCTCCGTCTCACCGAGCGAGGGCAGCACCTGCTCGATGTAGCGCAGGAACGCCCGGTTCGGGCCGATCACCAGCACGCCGCGCCGCTCCAGCACCTCCCGGTGGGTGTACAGCAGGTACGCGGCCCGGTGCAGCGCGGCCACCGTCTTGCCGGTGCCGGGACCGCCGTGCACCACCACCGCGCCGTGCAGCCCCGAGCGGATCACCCGGTCCTGCTCGGCCTGGATGGTCGCCACCACCTCGCGCATCCGCCCCGTCCGGGCCCGGCGCAGCTCGGCCAGCAGCGCCGCCTCGCCGACCAGGGTGCGCCGGCCGTCGTCCCCGAGCGCGTCCAGGTCGAACGCCTCGTCGTCCAGGCCGACCACCTCCCGCCGGTGGGTGCGCAGATGACGGCGGCGCAGCAGGCCGGCCGGGTCGGCGGCGCTCGCGGTGTAGAACGGGCGGGCGGCCGGGGCCCGCCAGTCCAGCAGCAGTGGTTCGAACTCCTCGTCCAGCAGGCCGATCCGGCCGAGGTGGCGGACCGTGCCGTCGAGGCCGTCGATCCGGCCGAAGCACAGGCCGCGCTCGACGGCCGTCAGCCGGGCCAGCCGGCGGGCGCGTTCGGCGAGCACCACCTCCTGCTCCAGCCGGGCCTGCCGGGTACCGCCCGGTCCGGTGTGCTCGGCGCCGGCCTGCTCGAGGGCGGTGCGGGCCTGCTCGCGCAGGATGTCGAGGCGGGCGTACAGCTCCGTCAACCGGCGTTGCTCGGTGCGGAGTTCGGCCGTGAGGACGGCGTCGCTTGCCATCTGTTCGGTCAACGTGATATCCTCGCGCTGAGGGAGTTGTTTAGTCGAGCGTCAATCCGGTGATAACCGGCCATGCTACCCGGCCGTCCGTCCACCCGTACACCGGATGCGCTGCACGACCTCCTGACCTCGACTGTTAGGCTTGCGAAGCGTGAGCGCGAAGCCCAAGATCCCCAATGTCCTGGCCTCCCGGTACGCCTCGGCGACCCTGGCCCAGCTGTGGTCCCCCGAACACAAGGTGGTCCTCGAGCGCCACCTGTGGCTGGCCGTCCTGAAGGCCCAGCAGGACCTCGGCATCGAGGTGCCGGCCACCGCGATCGCCGACTACGAGCGCGTCGTCGACCAGGTCAACCTGGCGTCCATCGCCGCCCGCGAGAAGGTCACCCGGCACGACGTGAAGGCCCGCATCGAGGAGTTCTCCGAACTCGCCGGGCACGAGCAGATCCACAAGGGCATGACCTCGCGTGACCTCACCGAGAACGTCGAGCAGCTGCAGATCCGCCAGTCGCTGGAGCACGTCCGCGACCGCACCGTCGCCGTCCTGGTCCGCCTCGGCCGCCTCTCCGCCCAGTACGGCGAGCTCGTGATGGCCGGCCGTTCGCACAACGTCGCCGCCCAGGCCACCACCCTCGGCAAGCGCTTCGCGACCGCCGCGGACGAGGTCCTGGTCGCCTTCGCCCGCCTCGAAGAGCTGATCGCCCGCTACCCGCTGCGCGGCGTCAAGGGCCCCGTCGGCACCTCCCAGGACATGCTCGACCTGCTCGGCGGCGACGCCGACAAGCTCGCCGAGCTGGAGCGCCGGGTCGCCGGCCACCTCGGCTTCGACAACGTCTTCACCTCGGTCGGCCAGGTCTACCCGCGCTCGCTCGACTACGACGTGGTCTCCACCCTGGTCCAGCTCTCCGCCGGCCCGTCCAGCATCGCCAAGACCATCCGCCTGATGGCCGGCCACGAGCTGGTCACCGAGGGCTTCAAGGCCGGCCAGGTCGGCTCCTCGGCGATGCCGCACAAGATGAACACCCGCTCCTGCGAGCGCGTCAACGGCCTCGCCGTCATCCTGCGCGGCTACGCCTCGATGACCGCCGAGCTCGGCGGCGACCAGTGGAACGAGGGCGACGTCTCCTGCTCCGTGGTCCGCCGGGTCGCGCTGCCGGACGCGTTCTTCGCCTTCGACGGCCTGCTGGAGACCTTCCTCACCGTCCTCGACGAGTTCGGCGCCTTCCCCGCCGTCATCGAGGCCGAACTCGACCGCTACCTGCCGTTCCTGGCCACCACCAAGGTCCTGATGGCGGCCGTCCGGGCCGGCGTCGGCCGGGAGACCGCGCACGAGGTCATCAAGGAGCACGCCGTCGCCGCCGCGCTGGCGATGCGCGAGGGCGCCCGCGAGAACACCCTGGTGCCGGCGCTCGCCGCCGACACCCGGATCCCGCTCGACCACGACGCGATCGACGCACTCCTCGCCGACCGCCTCTCCTTCACCGGCGCCGCCGCCGCCCAGGTCGGCGAACTCGTCCGCCGCATCGAGGCCGTGGCCGCCGCCCACCCGGAGGCCGCCAAGTACGCGCCGGGCGACATTCTCTGACGCTGCCGCCCCGCCGCCTTCGCGAAGCCCCGGAGGGCCCTGCACCCGCAGGTGCTCTTCGGGGCTTCGGCGCGTGCGACGACCGGGCGGCACGCCGCTGACCAGGCCCGCGCACGCCGAACGTGAGTCAGGCGTGAGCGGGGGCTGCGAGCGTGGTGCCCACCGGCGCCGATCGGCGCGGGCCGGCAGAGAAGAGGAGTTCATGAGGGCACGAACGGCGAAGACCGGAGCGGCTGCGCTGCTGCTCGCCGGCGGCATCACGCTGGCGACGGCCTCGCCCAGCGCCGCCTACACGGGACGGGCGACGCACTACCCCGTGGGTCTCGGTGCTTGTGGCCAGTCATCGGTGCCGGGCGACCTGGTGGTGGCACTGAGCCCCGCCGAGTTCGGCAACGGATACTCGACGCCGCACTGCTTCCAGTCGGTCCGGATCCAGCACGGCGGGACGTCGATCGTCGCGACCGTCCTCGACCGCGGGCCCGCCGGCATGCCGCTCCACGACCTCGATCTGTCGCTCGGGGCTTTCGTGGCGCTCGGCAGTGACCCCAAGGGCGGCCCCATCGACGTCAGCTGGGGGTACGTCGAGACCTCACCGGGCCCGGGGCCGACGACGACGCCTCCGGGGCCGGGACCCATCGGCACGACCATGCCGGCTCCCAGCGGCACCACGAAGGCGCCCACGCCCACCGGAACACCGGTCACGCAGAAGCCCGCGCCCACCGGGGTACCGATCAAGCCCCCCGTCCACCCCGATCCGACGACGACGGCACCGCAACAGCCGACCGGAGTGCCGACCCCCGGGCCGACGGGGCCCCACACGATGCCGATTCCCACCGTGACCGCCGTCCTGAAGTAACGGCCTCGGGCGACGCGCCGTCAGGCCTCCTCGTGGTTCGGATGGATCGGCGGGGAGGTCGGGGAGCAGTACCAGTCGCAGTCGGGCTCGGCGACGGGGTGGGGCGGGGCGAGGGCGTCGGAGCGGATGGTGGTGAAGGCGATCGCGGCGCCGGCGGCGAGCAGCCCCGCGCAGATCAGCATGGACGTCCGGAAAGCGCTGTCCACCTCGGACGGGATCCGGTACGCCTCACCGCTCAGACCGGCCAGTGGCGGGATCGCCGCGACGGCGAACAGGCCCGCGGCGCGGGCGGCCGCGTTGTTCACGCCGGACGCGATGCCCGCGCGGCGGACGTCGACGGCGGCGAGGACGGTCGCGGTGAGCGGGGCGACCAGTAGGGTCATGCCCGCGCCCTGGACGGTCACGGCGGGCAGCACGTCCAGCCAGTAGTTCGCGTTCGGGCCGATCCGCAGCATCAGCAGCACGCCGCACGCCACCAGCAGCGGGCCCGCGGTGAGCGGGATCCGCGGCCCGACCGCACGGCCGAACTGGCCCGCCCGCCCCGAGAACAGCAGCATCAGCACCGTGATCGGGACCAGCGCCACCCCTGACAGCAGCGGCGTGAACCCGGCGACGATCTGCAACTGCACCGTCAGCAGCAGGAACACCCCGCTGAACGCCGCGTACACGCACAGCGTGACCAGGTTGACCACCGTGAACAGCCGGGACCGGAACAGCGACAGCGGCAGCATCGGATTCGCCGAACGGTGCTCGACCAGAATGAACGCGGCGGCCAGCGCGAGACCCGCCAGCCCCGCGAGGGCCGCCGCCGGCGTCAGACCGGAACCCGCCTCCGTCAGCGCGTACGTGATCCCCGCCAGGGAGAGCGCCGCGAGCAGCGCACCCAGCACGTCGAACCGGCCCTGCTCGTCCGGGTCGCGGGTCTCCGGGACATGGCGCACCGTCACCGCCACCACGACCGCCGCCAGCGGCAGATTGAGCAGGAAGATCCACCGCCAGCCCGGTCCGTCCACCAGCCAGCCACCGAGGAACGGCCCGACCGCCGCCGCGACGCCGCCGAAACCCGACCACGCGCCCACCGCACCCGCCCGGTCGTCCTCGTGGAACACCGCCTGAAGCATCGCCAGCGAACCGGGCGTCAGCAGCGCGCCACCAATGCCCTGCAACGCCCGGGCCAGGATCAGCACCTCCACCGTCGGCGCCGCCGCGCACCCCGCGGAGGCCAGCGCGAACCAGCACACCCCGATCAGGAACACCCGGCGCCGGCCGAAACGGTCACCGAGCGAACCGCCCAGCAGGATCAGCGCGGCGAGCGTCAGCATGTAGGCGTTGATCGTCCACTGGAGCGAGGCGAGACTCGCCCCCAGATCCTCACCGATCCGCGGCAGCGCGACGTTCACCACCGTGCCGTCCAGCAACGCCATCCCGGACCCGAGCGCCGTCGCCGCGACGACCCACCGCCCACGTCCAGTCCCCAGCCGAATCCCGCCGGCCACACCCGCCGCATCGTCGCTCACGCAACGAATCCTCCGCCAGGACCCGCGCCGGGACCAGCCCACCGCACCCTGCGGGTTGCCGGCCGGCGGGGGCGAGGGCGGGGGCGCGGTGCGGGCGGTTGGGGGATGGGGGAGTGCGCTGCGCGCGGCTGGTGGGGCGGAGGGGGATTGCCCTGCGGGCGGCCGTGGGTGCAGGTTGCGATGTGGGTGGCCGGGGCAGACGGGATGTTGCCCTGCGGGCGGTCGGAGGGAGGTGGAGTGGGGGCGGATGCCCTGCGGGCGGCCGGGGCGGGCGGAGGGAGGACTCGCGGCCGACTCAGGCCCGGTAGGCGAGCGCCTTCCGCAGGTGGTAGTCCGCCACGTCGAGCATCCACTGCCGGTTCGGGAAGTCGCCGTCGGCGATGCGCAGCGGGCCGCCGACCAGGTCCAGGTGCATGACGTACTGGTAGTAAGTCATGCGCCGCGGGTCGAGGTCCGGGTTGCGGAGCGCCTCGTAGTGCGGGCCGAAACGCATCCGCATCCAGCAGTGCTCCACCTCGATGTCGGTGTACATCAGGCCCTCGATGTCGATGAGGACGGGTTCCCCGTCCGGCCCGACGAGCGTGTGTTCCGCGCACAGTTCGCCGTGGACCACGCCGAACTCCGCACGCGGCTCGAGTGCCGCGTGCAGGACGCGGAGCTTCTCCGTCAGCACGGCCTCGCCCTCGGCCGCGCGGACGTCACGGGACACGGCGGTGGCGATGTTCACCAGCGCCCGCTCGAAGTACGTCTGCTCGCAGCTCCCGTCCGGCGGTGCGCCCCCGCCGTCGATCCACGCCACCCGCCCGAAGGCCGGCGCACGGTGGGCGTGCATGCGCCGCAGCATGTCGGAGAGCTGGGCGAGCGTGCGTCGGCCGGCGTCCGGATCGCGTTCCAGCAGGGCCTCCAGCGTTCCGCCGCGGATGTCCTCCGCGACGGCGATGTCGGCCGGGTACAGGTTCTTGCTGCGATCGGCGAGCATCAGTCGCGGCGAACGGGCTCCGACCGCCTCCAGCCGGCGGGTGGCACCCTCGAGGAAGTCGAGACCGGAGGCGTGGGCGAACGGGTTCGACGGGTCGTCGTGGCCGTCCGGGAGCAGCCCGTCCCAGAAGTCCTCGTCAGCGTTCCAGACATAGACGACCGTGCTCGTGGCGTCGTCCAGCATGACCCGGTAGACGCCCTTCTTGCTTCCCTTGAGCAGCCGGTCGACTCCGGTGACGCGGCGGTCGGTACCGAAGACCTCCCGTATCACCGGGGTCAGCGATTCGGCGTCGGCGAACTTTCGCGCGGCAGTCATTCCCGCTCCCCCTCCGGAGTGCCCGCATCGATCCGCGGCCGGCTGTCTCCTGCCGCCGTGGGCACAGACGCACCAGCATAGAGATCTCCTGCTCGGGCAGGCGGAGGGCCGTGGACAGGGTCAGGGGAGCAGCGACCCGCGGCGCCACGCGCGGGCCGTCGCCGGGGTGACGATGCCGAGGTCGGTGAAGAAGTCGAGGGCCTTGCGGGACCAGTCGATGCGAGCCTGGCGCCAGTGCGGGTTGGTGGCGGCGGCGCGGCGGGCCTCGATGGGGTCGAGGCCGGCGAGGGTGTAGACGCGGGGGTGGACGATCTCGGCGACGGACTGGCGGGCCAGGGTCGCGAGGGCACGGCGGAAGACGGCGCGGCGGGCGGGGTGCATCCGGGCCCAGCGGCGTTCGAGTTCGGGCTTGGCGTAGCCGATGTGCCGGGCTTCCTCGACGACGTGTATGCGGGCGACCGAGCGGGCCAGCGGCTGCAGGCTCTCGTCGCGGATCATCTCCCGCTGCATCGCGTCCGTGAACTCCTCGACGAAGATCGCCCCGGCGAAGGTCATCGTGGTGTCGTTGAGCAGGAAGTGCAGCCGCCCGAGCCGGTCCGCGCGCTTGGTGGGGCGGGCGGACGGGTAGCCGGTCGCGGTGATGTAGCGGGCGAACATGGTGGAGTGCCGGCACTCGTCGGCGACCTCGGTCAGCGCGTACTGGGCGTGGCCGGTGGTCAGGTCGTTCTCGTAGACGTGCCGGATCAGACCTTCCATCAGGACCAGTTCGAACCAGATGCCGGCCGCCGTGGTGGACGCGAACTGGTGGACGCTCAGCTGCGCCCGCCGCCGTTCGTCGAGGCGTTCCCAGAGCGGGGTGCCGTACAGGGCGACGCGGTGGGCGGGCAGCGCGTAGTGGTCGGGGTCCACGGGGGCGGTCCAGTCGATCTCGGTGAGCGGGTCGAAGGAGTGCTTGGCGGAGGCGCGCAGCAGGCGGGCGGCGTTGAGTTCGCGGTCGGCGTTGCGCTGCTGGGCGATGGTTCCGGTGGGGGCCGTGGTGTCGGGCATGGGCGGGCTCCGGAGGTCGCGGGGGCAGGGGCTCCAGGAGGAGTAAACCAATGAGACAGAGTGTCAACAAGGGTTTCGCGCAGATCACCGGCGCCCCGGCCGTCCATTCGTGCCGTCCCTGCCGTCCGGCTGCGGCCCGCATGCGACCCCCTGCGGCCCCGCGCAGACTGGCCGCATGGATCCGGTCACCGCCCTGGAACGCATCGCCTTCCTGCTGGAACGTGAACTCGCCTCCCCGTACCGGGTCAAGGCGTTCCGCACCGCCGCCGAAGCCGCCACCGGGCTGCCCGCCGGGCCGGTCGACGTCGCCACCGCCGAGCGCCTCCCGGGCGTCGGGCCCGTCACCGCCCGGGTGATCGCCGACGCGACGGCGGGACGCACCCCGCAGTACCTGTTGGAGGCCGAGGCCCGGGCCGCCGCCGGGCCCGCGCCGTCCACGGCCGGGCTCCGGCTGCGCGAGAAGCTCCAGGGCGACTGCCACCTGCACTCGGACTGGTCCGACGGAGGCGCCCCGATCGAACTGATGGCGCGCACCGCCCGCGACCTCGGCCACCGCTGGGCCGTGCTCACCGACCACTCGCCGCGCCTGACGGTCGCCAATGGTCTGAGCGCCGAGCGGCTGCGCGAACAGCTCGACGTGATCGAGGACCTGAACGGCCGGCTCACCCCGTTCCGGCTGCTCTCCGGCATCGAGTGCGACATCCTCGACGACGGCTCGCTCGACCAGGACGAGGAACTGCTCGGCCGGCTGGACGTGGTGGTCGCCTCGGTGCACTCCAAGCTGCGGATGGACAGCGCCGCGATGACCCGTCGGATGCTGGCGGCCGTCCGCAACCCGCTGGTCGACGTGCTCGGCCACTGCACCGGGCGGCGGCTCGGCGGAAAGCCGCGCCCGCAGTCCGAGTTCGACGCGGAGGCGGTCTTCACCGCCTGCCGGGAGCACGACACCGCCGTGGAGATCAACTGCCGCCCCGACCGCCTGGACCCGCCGGACGACCTGCTGACCCTCGCCGTCGACCTCGGTTGCCTGTTCACCATCGACACCGACGCGCACGCCCCCGGCCAGCTCGACTGGCAGATCACCGGCTGCGAACGCGCCGCCGCGCTGGGCCTGGACGCCGAGCGGATCCTCACCGCCTGGTCGGTCGACCACCTGCTGGCCTGGACCGCGGCCCGCTGATCACGTTGTCGGACTCCGGCGCTACCCTGCCCGGATGACTGATGATCAGCTTCAGGTGGGGACCGACAGCAGGATCCGGCCGTTGGCGTTCCACGCCGCGCCCGGCACGGAGGACTGGCGGGTCCTGGGCGAGGGGGCGTGCACGTTCTTCCGCACCGGCTCCTTCGCCGACGGCGCCCGGCTGGTGGCCGCGATCGCCACCGCCGTGGACGGCTTCGGCGCGCCGGACATCGACCTGCGGCCCGAGGGCGTCACCGTCCGGCTGATCGCCGCCACCGACGAGCTCTACGGGCTGATGGAGCGCCACATCGAGCTGGCCCGACGGATCTCCGCGGCCGCCCGCGCGTTCGGCGCGGTCGCCGAACCGCACGCGGTGCAGACCGTGCAGGTCACCCTGGACGCCCTCGAAATGCCCACCGTGGTCGCCTTCTGGCGCGCGCTGCTCGGCTACCGCGACCGGGCCGGCAGCCCCGAGGACCTGATCGACCCAGCCCGCCGCGGCGCGCCGTTCTACTTCCAGCAGATGGACGAGCCCCGGCCGCAGCGCAACCGGGTGCACGTGGACGTGTGGGTGCCGTACGACGTCGCGGAGCAGCGGGTCGCCGCCGCGATCGCCGCCGGCGGCCGGTTGGTGACGGACGAGCACGCCCCGGCCCTGTGGGTGCTGGCCGACCCCGAGGGCAACGAGGCCTGCGTCGGCGCGGCCGGCGCGGCGGGCTGACGCCGGTCCGGTCAGGACGTTCGGACCAGGCGGCCGCGGAGGCTCTCCAGGGTTTCGTCCTTGAGGCCGAGGGCGGCCCGGGCGTAGCTCTCCGGGTCGCCCCAGTGGTCGGCGAGGGTGTCCAAGGAGGCGGCCAGGTACTCGGCGCGGACCGAGAGGATCGCGTCGGCGATCTCCGGGTCGCCGCCCCCGGCGAGGAAACGTTCCAGCACGGGGGCGTACCGGACGTGCACCGCGGGATCGACCGACAGGTACTCGGTGCGGACGGTCTCCTCGTCCGCGCCGAGCAGCAGCAGGATCAGCGCGGCGCCCCAGCCGGTGCGGTCCTTGCCCGCCGTGCAGTGGAACAGCACCGGGCCGCCGCCCTGGTGCGCGAGGGCGGTGAGCAGCTGCTTGTACGCGCGCCGGGCGGCGGCGGAGGTGACGAAGGCGCGGTAGTCCTCGGTCAGGGCGAGCGCGGCACGGCCGCCGCCGAGGGTGCGGTTGGCGCCGGCCGGGTCCTCCAGCGCGGCGGTCAGCGCGGTCGCCACGCCGTTGCCCGCCCGGTCGGCGAGCACATCGGCGACCAGCAGGTGCGCCCCGCCGGGCACCCGGTCTGGGTAGGCGGTGCGCTCGGCGCCGCTGCGCAGGTCGATCACGGTGCGCACGCCGAGCGCCTCGAACATCGGGTCGCCGGACGGGTCGAGCCGGTCCAACTGGCCGGAGCGCAGCGCGAGTCCGGAGCGGACCCGGGCGCCGCCGGGCAGGTCGATGCCGCCGAGATCGCGCAGGTTGGCGACGGTGGCGGAGTCAACGATGTGCGAGTGCTGCATGGCGACCTCCCTGCCGGCGGACCTGCGGTGGCGGGGCCCGACGGCATCGCGAACGTCGCCCTGAGACCGGCCCCGTCAGCACGCTAGGCGGGCCCCGGGCGGGTCGCCCCCGGAGTACCCCCTGCCGGGCGGGACGCTGCATCGAGCGGCGGAGCGCACGCCCCGACCGCGCGCCGTGTGCTGCGCGCGCCCCATTGCCTGACGACGCGTCAGCGGGCAGGGTGGGCAGCGCGGGCCCCGCCGGGGTGGGCGGTGTGCCGGACGCGCGGAGGGACGGGAGCCCCGAATGGCAGCGAAAATCCTGATCATCACCGGCGACGCGGCCGAGTCGCTGGAGGTGTTCTACCCCTACCAGCGGCTGCTGGAGGAGGGGTACGAGGTGCACATCGCCGCGCCCACCCGGAAGACCCTGCAGTTCGTGGTGCACGACTTCGTCGAGGGCTTCGACACCTACACCGAGAAGGCCGGCTACACCTGGCCCGCCGACCTGGCGTTCGACGAGGTGGACCCGGCGCAGTACGTGGCGCTGGTGCTGCCCGGCGGCCGGGCGCCCGAGTACCTGCGCAACAACCCGGAGGTGCAGCGGATCGTCGCGCACTTCGTCGCCGACGACAAGCCGCTCGCGCAGATCTGCCACGGCCCGCTGATCACCCTGCGGACGGGTTCGATGGCCGGCCGCCGCACCGCCGCGTACCCGGCGCTGGAGCCGGACGTGGCCGCCGGCGGGGCGAGCTTCGTGGACGGGGACGCGGTGGTGGACGGCACCGTGGTCTCCGCCCGCGCCTGGCCGGACCACCCGGCGTGGATGCGCGCGTTCGTGGAGCTGCTGCGCGAGAAGGCCCCGGTCGAGGAGTAGGCCGGCCTGGACGAGTGGTCCGGGGCCGGGGAGCGGTCTGTCCGGGCCACGGGGTGTCGCCTTGCCCGGGAGGCGCGGGCGGGCAAGCGTGAGGCCCATGGCGACACACCTCGACGACCAGGCCCTGCTCGCGCTGCACGCCCAGGTCCTGGACCACTTCGGCCGGCTGGTCCGCGCCGTGCCCGACGACCGCTGGCAGGCCCCCACCCCGTGCACCGACTGGACGGTCCGTCAGCTGGTCGGGCATCTCACCTACGAACAGCTGTGGGTGCCCGACCTGCTCGACGGAGCGACCGTCGCCGAGGTCGGCGACCGCTACGACGGGGAGATGCTCGGCGACGATCCGGTGGCGGCGTGGACGGCCGCCGCCGACGCCGCCCGGGCCGCGTTCGCCGCGCCGGGCGCGCTGCGGCGCACCGTCCACCTCTCCTACGGGCAGCGGCGGGCGGCCGGGTACGCCCGGGAGATGACGGTGGACGCGATCGTGCACGGCTGGGACCTGGCCACCGGGATCGGCGCGGACGCCCGGATGGATCCGGCGGCGGTGAGCTTCGGACTGGCCGAAGTCGCCCCGCACGCAGGAGCGTTGGCGGCCTCGGGCCTGTTCGCGGACGTGGTGCCGGTGGCGGCCGACGCCGATCCGCAGACCAGGCTGCTGGCTCTGGTGGGCCGGGACGCCGCGAACCCGTTCGGGAGCGGCTGATCGTCGAACGGGAGGTGTCAGGGGCGGGGGCGGATGCCGTCCAGGGCGATGGCGAGGACCTTGGCGCGCTGCTTGTCGTCCGGGAAGGCGACGGAGGCGATGCCGGAGACCAGTCGGAGCAGGTCGTCCATGTTCATGTCGGTGCGCACGCTGCCGTCCTGCTGGGCGCGTTCCAGCAGGGGGGTGCCGGCGTCGTACATGGAGAGGCGGCAGGCGAGGAAGACGGCGGACTCCTCGCCCTGGAGGGCCTCGCGGATGGCGCGCTTGGTCATCGCGTAGTCGACGAAGCGGCGCAGCCAGGTGACCAGGGCGTCCCAGGACGGCCGGTCGGCCAGGCCGGTGGCGACCCGGGCGAGGTCCTCGACCTCGTTGGCGTAGACGGCCTCGAAGAGGTGCCGGCGGGTGGGGAAGTTGCGGTACAGGGTGCCGATGCCGACGCCGGCCCGGCGGGCGATGTCCTCCAGGGAGGCGTCGGCGCCGTGTTCGGCGAAGGCCTCGCGGGCGGCGGTGAGCAGCGCGTCGAAGTTGCGCGCGGCGTCGGCGCGGCGCGGGCGCCGGGCAGCGAGGAACTCGCCGACGGAGATCGGTTCGGACACGGTGACCTCGTTTCGACACATCCGGATTGAACCGGAGGCTCACCTCCGCTAATCTGGAGGCATGCCTCGACTTTAGCACCGGGGCCCTGGCTTCGGCCTGTCGCCCGTCGGCGACGGGCTCTCCGCAGCACCCGCGCCGCCCCGTGCCGGCGTCGTGTGCCGGCACCGCTGCCGTCAAACAGGGTTGACCGCACCGGCATCGCGGTCGTCAATCCGAACTGACGGAACGTGCACCGCTGTCGTCAATCCGAACTGACGGAACGTGCACCGCTGTCGTCAATTCTGTTTGACCGTACCGGCATTGACCCGTCGTCCGTTTCTGCTCCGCACCACCGCCCGTTCGGGCGTCTGCCTGCCAGTTGTACGCCGTGGCGCGCCGTTGTTCCCTTGCGCCGCGACCCGAGTCCCGAGAGGGTTCGATGAATCGCCAGTCCCACCGCGTCACCTTCGGCGTGCTCGCCGTCGGAGCGGGCGTGTTCGCGCTGCTCCAGTCGCTGATCACGCCGGCCCTGCCGATCGTTCAGGAGGCGATGCACACCTCGCAGTCCACCGTCACCTGGGTGATGACCGCCTACCTGCTGTCCGCGTCCGTGTTCACCCCGATCCTCGGCCGGGTCGGCGACCTGGTGGGCAAGAAGCGCACCCTGGTCGCGGCGCTGGTCGCGCTGCTGATTGGCTGCCTGGTCGCCGCGCTCGCCCCCAACATCACCGTGCTGCTGATCGCGCGCGTTCTCCAGGGCATCGCGGGTGCGCTGTTCCCGCTGTCCTTCGGCATCATTCGCGACGAGTTCCCCGCCGGGCGGGTGCCCACCGGCATCAGCAACCTGTCCGCCGTGATCGCCGTCGGCAGCGGCCTCGGCATGGTGCTGGCCGGCCCGATCGTCGGCGCGCTGGACTACCGCTGGCTGTTCTGGCTCCCTGTCATCGTGGTCGCCGCCACCGTGCTGCTCGCCTGGCGCTACGTCCCCGAGTCGCCGACCCGCAGCGATGGCGGCGTCGACTGGACCTCCTCCGCGCTGCTCTCCGGCTGGCTGGTGGCGCTGCTGCTGCCGGTCAGTCAGGCCGCCCAGTGGGGCTGGGGATCGGCCCGGGTGCTCGGCCTGCTGGCTGCCGCCGTCGTGCTGTTCGCGCTCTGGGTGCTCAACGAGGCCCGCTCGCGCAACCCGCTGATCGACCTGCGGGTGATGCGGCTGCACGCCGTGTGGACCACCAACATCGCGGCCCTGCTGTTCGGCGGCGGCATGTACGCGGTGTGGGCGTTCCTGCCCGGCTTCGTCCAGACCCCCACGAGCGCGGGCTACGGCTTCGGCTCCACCGTCACCGGCGCCGGCCTGCTGATGCTGCCGATGGTCGGCGCGATGTTCGTCTCCGGCATCCTCGGCGGGCGCCTGGCCGGCCGCTTTCCCGCCAAGGCGCAGCTGGTCACCGGCGCGCTGCTGGGTGCCGTGGCCTGCGCGCTGCTCGCCGCCCGGCACCAGACGCCGGCGGACGTCGCCGTCGCGGCCGGGGTGTTCGGGCTCGGCATCGGCCTGGCGTTCGCCTCGATGAGCAACCTGATCGTGCAGAGTGTCTCGCCCGCCCAGACCGGCGCCGCCACCGGCATGAACGCCAACATCCGCACCATCGGCGGTTCGATGGGCGCCGCGCTGATGACCGGCCTGGTCACCGGCCACCTCCAGCCCTCCGGCCGCCCGATGGAGTCCGGCTACACCCACGGCTTCGCGCTGCTCGCGGCGTTCTGCCTGGCCGCGGCGCTCGCCGCATTGCTGGTGCCGTCCCGTCGCACCCGGCCGGTACCCGCGCCGGTGGAGCCCGCAGCCGCCCAGCGGGACACCGAAGTCACCCTCGGCTGAGCCGAGTTGGATGCGCTGAACCCGCCGCCTCGGTGCAGTCGCCGGGGCGGCGGGTGCTCGGCGTGCGGTCAGCAGTCGCGCAACTCCGGGGACTGGTTCAGCAGTTGGGCCCGGATGGAGGTGAACTTCCGGTAGGCGTCGGTGTGTTCGGTGTGCGGGTGGAAGACCGCCAGGCGGTGGCAGTTCTGGAAGGCCAGCTTCACCGAGAAGTGCCGCTCCAGCGCCCCGCGGATCGAGTCGCTGGCCAGCGCGCGCAGCAGCTGGGCGCGTTCGGCGTCGGTCGGGGCGACCGTGTTGTCCGCGAACTCGGCGTCGCTGGTGGCGAGTTCGGCCGTCAGGTCGTTGACCAGCCGGTACGCGTAGGGCAGCGAGGTGCGGACGGTGGCGAGGAAGTCGGCGTCGGCGACCTCGTCGCGCTCGGCCAGGGTGAGCAGGGAGGGGGAGACGTCCAGCGACATGGGGTGGCCTTTCGGGGGCGGAATGGAAGCGGAATGGAAGTGGAAGTCGTTTTCAATAAGTGATCCTGGCAAGCCCCCTGACGCCCTGTCAATTACGCTCCCCCTTTCGGGTCAACCCGCCGCGCCGCGAAGGGCCCGCCGCCCCGATCGGCCCTGGTGGCGGGCCGCATCCCGGCTTCCTAGAGTGAGGAACAGGGCGGACCGTGAGGAGGCCTCCGATGGACGAGCAGGGCAAGGGCGGCGCCACCGACCGCCGCATCCTGGACCGGATCAGCGCCATGGTCGACGCGGAACGGAAACTGCGCGCCGCGCTCTCCGAAGGCCGCATCGACCAGTCCACCGAACAGCGCGAACTCAAGGACCTGGAAGAACAGCTCGACCAGTGCTGGGACCTGCTGCGCCAGCGCCGGGCCCGCACCGACGCCGGCGACGACCCGAACCAGGTCGGCGTCCGCAGCGTCGAGGAGATCGAACGCTACGAGTCGTAGCCGCGGGCTGCCCGGTGTCAGATCGACGCGAGGCGGGTGAGCGGCGCCGTGGGGTCGGGGAGGCCGCAGGCGGCGCGGACGGCGGCGTCGTGGGCGGCCGCGAGGGCGTCGAGGCGGGTCAGGCGGGTGCGGCCCTGGCGGGAGAGGTGGGCGGTGATCCGGCGGCGGTCCTGGTCGTCCTGGCGCCGGTAGACCAGCCCGGCATCCGCGAGTGCGTCCACCAGGCGGCTCAGGCTGGCCTGCGGAATCAACAGCGCCTGCGCCAACTCGCCCATGGATCGGCCCTCGCCGTCCGCGAGCGCCCGCAGCACCCGCCACTGGTCGACCGTGCAGTCCTCCTCGGCGAGCGCCGTCGCCAGCCCTGAGGTGAGCCGGCGGTGGGCGAGCGCCACGAGCTCCACCAGCAGCGGCGGCGAGCCCGCCGGACCGGGCGCGGCGGCGGTGTGCGCGGCAGCGCTCCTCATGGCCATCCGGCCCTCCCGTTCCGAGGTCCCCCCGAGCCTCGCGGGCTTTCCCGGGGCCGACATCCCGACCATACTCGCACTGGTGACGCTGGATGCCAGGCTGGTCGACCCGCTCGACGCGCTCCACCTCCCCAGGGAGGACGGCGCGTTCCGGGTGGGCCTCGTCGTGCCGCAGTCCGGCCCGCTCGGACTGACCGGCCCGTCCGCACTCGACGGCGCCCTGCTCGCCGCGCACGAGATCAACGCCCGCGGCGGCATCCTCGGCCGCCCCCTCGACCTCGTCCTGGTCGACGGCGGCGGCGCACCCCACCCCGTGGCCGCCGAAGTCCGCCGACTGCTCGACGCCGGCGCCCTCGACGCCCTGGCCGGCTGCCACACCAGCGACGTCCACCGCGCCGTCGAAACCGTCGCCGCCGGACGCATCGCCTACATCTACACCCCGCCGCACGAAGGCGGCACCCGCCGCCCCGGCGTCCTGTGCACCGGCACCGACCCGACCGGTCAACTCGCCGGGGCAGTAGGTGTTTTGACGGAGCGTCACCGACTGCGCCGCTGGGCGCTGATCGGCAACGACTACATCTGGCCGCGCTCCGTCCACCGCGCCGCCGCCACCCTCGCCACCCGCGCCGGAGCCAGGATCGTGCTGGAGCGCCGCGTCCCGTTCGGGGCCGTCCAACCGGCCGTCGAACCACTGCTCGACGCGCTGCGCACGGCCCGCGCCGACGCTCTGCTGCTCAGCCTGATCGGCCGCGACCTGGTGCACTTCAACCGCGCGCTGCGCCGCAGCGGACTCGACCGCCGAATCGTCCGGCTGTCCGGGGCGCTGGAGGAGAACGGACTGCTCGCTCTCGGCGGTGACGACACCGGGACGCTGTACGCCGCCATGCCGTCCTTCGCCACCCTCGCCGAGGAGCCCCGGCAGCTGCTCGGCGAGCGGCACCGGGCGCTGTGCGGGCCGTGGGCGCCCGTGCTGGATGCGTACGCGGTCGGGCTCTACGACGGCCTGCAGCTGCTCGCGGCGCTCGCGCACCGTCACGCCCTGGAGCCGCACGGGCTGGCCCGGGCGGCCGGCCGGCTGCTGGGCGGGGTGCGGTGCGCCGTGCACCTGGCCCGGGCCGAGGGGGCCGGTTTCGCCGTCCTGTCGCCGCGTCAAGGCAGCTGACCTGCGAAGACCGCTGAGCGCCCGCCTTCTCAGTCGGTGGAACGCCCTCGCAAAACCCTTCCATGTGGAAATACTTCGCTCTACAGTCTCCCCCACACACCCGCAGGGTCGTCACGGAGAGAGAGCACCATGGCCGACACACCCGCGCACCAAGGCATCGAGAGCTACGGCTACCAACAGGAGCTGCGCCGGTCCCTGACCTTCACCGACCTGCTCGTCTACGGTCTGGTCTTCATGGTGCCGATCGCCCCCTTCGGCATCTTCGGCGGCGTCTTCCAGGGCTCCGGCGGCATGGTCGCCCTGGCCTACGTCCTCGGCATGGTGGCGATGATGTTCACCGCCCTGTCGTACGCCCAGATGTCCCGGGCGTTCCCGATGGCCGGCTCGGTCTACACCTACGCCGGGCGCGGCATCGGCGCACCGGTCGGGTTCCTGTCCGGCTGGATGATCCTGCTGGACTATGTGCTGGTGCCGGGCCTGCTCTACCTGATCGCCGGCGTCGCGATGAACTCGCTGGTGCCGTCCGTCCCGGTCTGGCTGTGGCTGGTCGGCTTCGTGCTGCTCAACACCGTCGTCAACTACCTGGGCATCGAGACCACCGCCAAGGTCAATAAGGCCGTGCTGATCGGCGAACTCGTCGTGCTCGCGGTGTTCCTGGTGGTCGGCGTGATCGCGCTGGCGAACGGCAAGGGCCGCGGCTTCGATTTCACGCCGCTGTACAACTCGCACCACTTCTCGTGGCACCTGGCCTTCGGCGCGGTCTCGATCGCCGTGCTCAGCTTCCTCGGCTTCGACGGCATCTCCACCCTCTCGGAGGAGAACCGCGACTCCACCAAGGCGATCGGCCGGTCGATGGTGGCCGCGCTGCTGCTCGCGGGCACACTGTTCATCGTGCAGACCTGGGTGGCCTCGCTGCTGGTCGCCGACCCGGACGCGCTGATCGCCGACGGAGACCCGAACGGCACCGCCTTCTACGACGCCGCCCGCGCCGCCGGCGGCGGCTGGCTGGCCACCCTGACCGCCGCGTCCACCGCCGTGGTCTGGGGCTTCGCCAATTCCCTGGTCGCGCAGGCGGCCACCTCGCGGCTGCTGTTCGCGATGGCCCGCGACCGCCAACTGCCCCGATTCCTCGCCAAGATCCACCCCACCCGCCGGGTGCCCGTCAACGCCACCCTGCTGACCGCCGGCATCTCGCTGGTGCTCGGCCTGTACATGGCCTCGCGCGAGGACGGCATCACCCTGCTCAGCACCCTGGTCAACTTCGGTGCGCTGACCACCTTCCTGGTGCTGCACGTCGCCGTCGTCGTCCACTACCTGATCCGCAAGCGCAGCAAGGACTACTGGCGCCACCTGATCGCCCCGCTGCTCGGCTTCGCGATCCTCGCCTACGTCGTCGTCAACGCCAACATCGGGGCCCAACGGCTCGGCTTCGTCTGGCTGTTGATCGGCGGGATCGTGCTGGCCGGACTGATGCTGACCGGCCGCAAGCCCCGACTGGCCGTCGCCGACACCACCTCCGAGGAGACCGACAAGTGACCCTGCCCGAGATCGTCCAGCTGACCCCCGCGCCGGAGGACTGGGCCTACACCTTCGGCGGACGCGCCCCGCTGACCACCGTTCAGCCCGGCAGCATCGTCGAGTTGACCACCGAGGACTGCTTCGGTGGCAAGGTGCGCGGCACCGGCGACCTGCCCAGCCAGGTCTGCGTCTTCCCGTACCTCAACCCCGTCACCGGCCCGATCGCCGTCGCCGGGGCCGAACCCGGGGACGTCCTCGCGGTGCACTTCGTGGAGATCACCCCCGCCCGGGACTACGGCATCTCCAGCACCTTCCCGCACTTCGGGGCGCTCACCGCCACCCACCAGACCGCGATGCTGCACCCCGCGCTGGAGGAACGGGTCTGGATCTACGACCTGGACGTGGCCGCCGGCCTGTGCCACTTCCGGGCCCGGGGCAGCGACTTCACCGTCGCGCTGCCGCTCGACCCGATGCACGGCACCGTCGGCGTCGCCCCCGCCGCCGGCGAGGTGCTGGCCTCGATCACCCCCGGCGCGCACGGCGGCAACCTGGACACCCCCGAGATGCGGGCCGGCACCACCGCCTACTTCGGCGTCAACGTCGACGGCGGCCTGCTCGCCATCGGCGATGGCCACGCCCGCCAGGGCGAGGGCGAGGTGTGCGGCACCGCCGTCGAGGCCGCGATGCGCACCACCGTGATCGTCGACCTGATCAAGGGCGGCGGACCGGCCTGGCCCCGCTTGGAGAACGACGACTACCTGATCAGCACCGGCTCCGCCCGCCCGCTGGAGGACGCTTTCCGGATCAGCCAGCACGACCTGGTCGGCTGGACCGGCGAACTCCTCGGCCTGGACCAGCTCGACGCGTACCAGCTGGTCAGCCAGGCCGGACTGGCGCCGGCCGCGAACGTCTGCGACACCAACTACACGATGGTCGCCAAGCTGCCGAAGTCCGTCCTCGGCCGGGCCCGCGCGTACGACGGCCTGCACGAGCGGCTGCGCGCAACCGCGGCGGCGTACCTGCGGCACCGGTAGGTCTTTTCAACGCGGCCCCGGCGCCTGCGTGTTGAGGATTCTCGACGCTCAGGCGCCGGCCGCGTCCAGGTTCGCGGTCAGGCGGGTGAGCAGTTCGCGCAGGGTTCGCAGGTCGGACAGGGGGAGTCCGGCCGCGGCGCCGATGTGGCGCGGGACGGCGCGGGCGGGCTCGCGAAGGTCGCGGCCGGCCTGGGTGAGCGAGACGATCACCGACCGCTCGTCCTGCGGGCTGCGCTCGCGGGCGATCAGCCCCGTCGCCTCCAGCCGCTTGAGCAGCGGGGAGAGCGTGCCGGAGTCCAGCCGCAGGCGCTCGCCGAGCTGCTTGACGGGGAGTTCGCGGTGCTGCCAGAGCACCAGCATCACGAGGTACTGCGGGTACGTCAGGCCCAGATCCTTCAGCGCCGTCCGGTAGACGCTGCCGAATGCGCGGGAGGCGGCGTTCAGCGAGAAGCAGATCTGCTGGTCGAGCAGGAGCAGGTCGGAGCCTGCGGCCGCGAGTTCCTCCAGCGTCGTGATCGTCGGGTCGGTGCCGGTCCCGGCGCTGGCTTCGTCCTCTTCGTCGTGGCTGGTCATGGCTCAAGGGTAGCAAGCGGCCGATTCAGTTGTGCGCAATTGAATTGTGTGCTGTAGTTATGGGGCAGGACAGGGCAGGCCGGAGACGGCGCCGGCGGAAACGCTGCCGGACACCGGTCTGAGATCAGGTATGGACGAGACAGGAGAGCTCGGAATGGAACCGCTCTACACCGCAGTTGCCACCTCGAACGGCCGCGAGGGCCGCTCCGTCAGCTCGGACGGCAAGCTCGACCTCAAGCTGTCGCTGCCGCCGGCGCTGGGCGGCGACGGCGTGGGCACCAACCCCGAGCAGCTGTTCGCGGCCGGCTACGCGGCCTGTTTCTCCGGAGCGCTCGGTCTGGTGGCCCGGCAGGCGAAGGTCGACGTCTCGAACGTCTCGGTGACCGCCGAGGTCACCATCGGCAAGGACGAGACCAGCTTCGCCCTCTCGGTCGTCCTGCGGGTGGAACTGCCCGAGGAGCTGGCCGGCGAGACCGGTGAGCAGCTGGTCAAGCAGGCCCACCAGGTCTGCCCGTACTCCAAGGCGATCAGCGGGAACGTTCCGGTGGAGCTGGTCGTCGAGTAAGGCGAGGCAGGGGTCTCACCTGGGGACTGCGGGCCGCTGACCGCGTGGGGGCGGGGCGGCCCGCAGTGGTGTCCAGGCGCTATTGGGCATGGCCGGGCCAGGGCATGGCTGGCCGGGGTATGGCCGGGCCTGGGCATAGCGGGGTCTGGCATGGTTGGGCCCGGGCATGGCTGGTTCGAAGTCGGGTCTGGCGGTGGTGAATTGGGGCTCGGGCCGGGCGGGTTGCGTCCGGGCCGGGTGGATCGGGGCTCGGGCCGGGTGGGTTGCGTCCGGGCCGGGTGGATTGCGCCTCGGGCGGGCCGGGTCGGGTCAGAGCGGGAGCAGCTCCGGGCGCTTCGCCTCGATGTGGTCGCCGGACGACTCGCCGCGCAGGCGGCGGCCCACCCACGGCAGCAGGTAGGTGCGGGCCCACTGGAGGTTCTCCCGGCGCTGCTCGGCCGGGGTGGTGACCGGCGCCGGCGGCCAGGCGGCCTCCGGGTCGCCGGCCTCGGTCAGGCCGAGGGCGCGCGCCGCCAGCAGCGCCACCCGCTGGTGGCCCTCCGGCGACAGGTGCAGCCGGTCGTCCGACCAGGCCCGGCGGTCGTGCACCGCCCGCAGCGACCACAGGTCCGCGACGGCGAGACCGTTGCGGTCGGCGATCGCCCACAGGTGCGAGTTGTAGGTTGCGACCTTGCCGCGCAGGTGGCGCAGCACCGGCACGTTGCGGGTGTCGAAGCCGGTGCAGATCAGCACCTTCCCGGCGTGCTCGCGCAGTTCCAGCACGGCCGACTCGAAGTGCTCGGCGATCAGGTCCGGGTCGCTGCCCGGACGCAGGATGTCGTTGCCGCCGGCGCACAACGTCACCAGATCGGGCTGGAGTTCGCGAACCTTCGGGACCTGCTCGGTGACGATCTGGTCCAGCAGGCGGCCGCGCACGGCCAGGTTGGCGTACCGGAGATCGGACTCCGGGCGCCGCTCGGCCAGCATTCCGGCCAGCCGGTCGGCCCAGCCGGCGAACTTCCCGTCGGGGCCGGGGTCGTTCAGGCCCTCGGTGAAGCTGTCACCGAGTGCGGCGTAGGAACTGAGGTCAAGGGTCTCCTGGTAGTCGGCCATGGAGGAGATAGTTCACTGTGTGAAGTGACCTACGCCACCGTAGGTGGCCCTAAGTGGCCCGTGATCTCCGCCACGGGCCCCGTACGGCGTACCCTGCAAAGGCCGGAACGGCAGAACCAGGACGGGACAGGACGACAGGAGGACCGACGTGACCAGCTCCGCCGTGCGTGAGGAGAAGGCGCGGCGCAAGCAGATGCTGATCCGTGCGCTGATCTACATCGTGGGTACCCACGTGTTCGCCGGATTCGTGCTCCTGCTGTTCGCCGTCGGGCACCGCTGACGGGTCGGCCCGCCTCAGTTCGGGGCGGCGTCGGACTCCGTTGTCGGCAGCGCGCGGGCAGCGACCTTCGCCAGGTGCGCGTCGAACGCGGCGGCCGGGTCCGGATGCACCCGGGTCAGCGCGACCATCGCGGTGATCACCACGTCGCACAGTTCGGCCGCCACGTCGTCCCAGGTGTGCGAGAAGCCCTTGCGCGGGTTCTGGCCGAGTGCGCCGATCACCGCCTCGGCCACCTCGCCGGCCTCCTCGCTGATCTTCAGGCATTGCAACACCCGTTGCATCTCCGGGGGTTGAGTACTCCCCTCGGCCAGCCACGCCGCCAGCCGCCGCACCGTCTCCCACTGCTGCGCGTCCACGTTCCCGCCCCTTCGCCGCCGCTGCCGCCGTCGCCGCTGCCGGTCCGTGCGGGTGGCCGCGCCGGCCCGCGTCGCACCACAAACCGACCGTACCCGGCACGGATGGTGGCGCGGGTACGGTCGGTTGTGGCGGCGCGGGTGCGGTCGGTTGTGGTGGCGCGGGTGCGGTCGGTTGTGGTGGCGCGGGTGCGGTCGGTTGTGGTGGGCGGGGAGTCAGCGCAGGCGCTGCTGCCAGTCGATCGGGACGCGGCCGGCCGGGCCCGGGGTGGGCTGGGTGACCGGGTGTGCGGACGGGCCGGCGAGCGGCGGGCCCTCGTAGAACTGTTCGGTCTCGGTGTTCCAGAACCAGTCCTCGCCCGGTTCGAAACTGGTCAGGAACGGGTGGCCGGCCGACCGGGCGTGTGCGGTGGCGTGCTGGGACGGTGAGGAGTCGCAGCACCCGATGTGTCCGCACGCCGCGCACCTGCGCAGGTGGAACCACCAGCCCTGGCCTTCGCCGGCCAGACACTCCACGCAGCCGTCGCCGCTGGGCGGCACCTTCGGATCGATACCGGGGATCGTCGTGTCATCACTCATCTGGGGCACCTCCTCGGAAAGGGTATGCCCGGGGCGACGGCCGACGCCGGTAGGCGGCCCCGGCGCGGCGCGGCGGGTGACCTGGGCGGCGCGCGGCGGGTGACCTGCGGGGGGACGCTGCGAGTGACCTGCGGGGGGCGCCGTGGTCGGACCTCGCGAGAACCGATCCGACGATCAGGCCGGTGCTGTCCGCTGTGGTGTCGTCAGATCCGGTGCCGCGCGGTGACTTTTTGGGACGCTGCTGGTGCGAAGGTGGATTCCGTCCTGTTCTACAGTGCTGTAGATTCAACTTCGGGGCCTGCGCCCGCATCACGCAGCGGCTGCCGGCCGCCGGGCCGAACTACCGGGCCCGGTACGGGGATACCACAGGAGGGCAACATGGGAGTCTCGCTCGCCAAGGGCGGAAACGTCTCGCTGACGAAGGAGGTCCCGGGGCTCACCTCCGTCATCGTCGGCCTCGGTTGGGACGTCCGGGCCACCACCGGCGCGGACTTCGACCTCGACGCCAGCGCGCTGCTGTGCAGCGAGGCCGGACGGGTCCTCAGCGACCAGCACTTCGTCTTCTACAACAACCTGCGCAGCCCGGAGGGTTCGGTCGAGCACAGCGGCGACAACCTCACCGGTGGCGGCGACGGCGACGACGAGCAGATCCGGGTCGACCTGACGGCCGTTCCGCCGCAGGTCGCGAAGGTCGTCTTCCCGGTGTCGATCTACGACGCCGAACAGCGCCGCCAGAGCTTCGGCCAGGTCCGCAACGCCTTCATCCGGGTCGTCAACGACGCCGACGGCACCGAGGTCGCGCGCTACGACCTGAGCGAGGACGCGTCCACCGAGACCGCGATGGTCTTCGGCGAGCTCTATCGCTACGGCGCCGAGTGGAAGTTCCGCGCCATCGGCCAGGGCTACGCCTCCGGCCTGCGGGGCATCGCGCTGGACTACGGCGTCAACGTCTGAGCGGGCGTAGGCCCTTGGCGGGTACGCGCCGCTGATCGAGCCGGGCCGTCCCGGTGCCGTTGGCGCCGGGGCGGCCTTCGGGTCTGCACGGCCGGTGGGGCCGGTGCCGTCCGGGGAGTGTCGGGGGTTGGGCCGCGTCGGGCATTGTGGCAGGCTCGGCGCATGGAACAGCGTGTACTTGGCCGGACCGGGCGTCCGGTGTCGGTGGTGGGTCTCGGGACGTGGCAGCTGGGCGCCGACTGGGGCGTGGTGCTGGAGGACGACGCGCTGGCGGTGCTGGACGCCGCCGCCGACGCCGGGGTGACGTTCTTCGACACCGCCGATGTCTACGGGGACGGCCGCAGCGAGCAGTTGGTCGGTCGTTTCCTGAAGTCCCGCCAGGACGACGAACTGCTGGTCGCCACCAAGCTCGGCCGCCGGCTGCCGCAACTGCCGGAGAACTACACCCTCGCCAACTTCCGTGAGTGGACCGACCGTTCGCGTCGGAACCTGGGCGTGGACCGGCTCGACCTGGTGCAGCTGCACTGCCCGCCCACGGCGGTGTACTCCAGCGACGAGGTGTTCGACGCGCTCGACACCCTGGTCGAGGAGGGCCGCACCGCCGCGTACGGCGTCAGCGTGGAGACCTGCGCGGAGGCGCTCACCGCGATCGGCCGGCCCGGCGTCGCCAGCGTGCAGATCATCCTCAACCCGTTCCGGCTGAAGCCGTTGGACGAGGTGCTGCCCGCCGCCGAGAAGGCCGGCGTCGGCATCATCGCCCGCGTCCCGCTGGCGTCCGGCCTGCTGTCCGGGAAGTACACCAAGGACACCCTGTTCGGTGCGGACGACCATCGCACCTACAACCGGGACGGTTCCGCGTTCGACCAGGGCGAAACCTTTTCCGGCGTCGACTTCGCGACCGGGGTGGAGGCCGCCGACGAGTTCGCCCGCCTCGCCCCGCCCGGCGCCACCTCCGCGCAGGCCGCGCTGCGCTGGATCGTCCAGCAGCCCGGCGTCACCAGCGTCATCCCCGGCGCCCGCAGCCCCGAGCAGGCCCGGGCCAACGCCGAGACGGCCGCTCTGCCGCCGCTGTCGCCGCAGACCCTGGACGCCGTTCAGGACCTGTACGACCGCCGCCTGCGGGCGCAGGTGCACTCGCGCTGGTGAGCGGCTGAGAGCCGGGTGACCGGAACAGAGAAGTCGGTCGACCGGAGCGGAGAAGTCGGTCGACCGGAACGGAGAAGTCGGTTGACCGGAACGAACGGGAAAGCGCTTACCGGAAGGTGTCCGGCAAGCGCTTTCCCGTTGGTGCCGGCGGCGGGGAGGCCGAGGCTCAGGGCAGTGGTTCGGCGTGCATCGGCGTTCGCGGGGCCTGATGGCCGCCGGTGGCCATCATCCGGACCTCGCCGGCGTCGCTGATCTCGGCCTGCACGATGCCGGACGGGTCCGTGTACACCGGGTGCCCGCCGGGGCCTCGGGTGCCGGTCGCCTCGACCACCACCACGTCCTGTTCGGCGTGGCCTCCGGTCTCCCCGGGGAAGGTGAGAGCGAATCGTCGAGCCATGGCCGGACCTCCTTCCCGTCGTTCGTTCCATCCTAGGCAGGGCCCCGCCGCCGGTCGCTCCCGGACGGCGGGGCCCGCTGCCCGTCCGGCCTGCGGCGTTCCCCGGGAGGGGCCTGCGGCGACGTGCGGTCGGGGGATGCGGGGCGGGCTCAGGCGAGCAGGTGGAGGCGTTGCGCGGCCGGGCCGACGCGGACGGTCTGGCCCCAGGTGAGGTGCAGGGCGTCGGACTCGATGCCGTCACCGAACGCCACCAGCCGCTCGGACTCCACGGTGAGGGCCAGCCGCTGCTCCGAGGTCAGCAGGCCCTCGACGCGCGAGGTGCCGGTGACCGGGGACGGCCACGCCTCCCGGACGAACCAGGACAGCTGCGGCACCGTCGGCGCGGGCAGCGGCAGCCGGCTGGACCGCTCCAGCCACGCCGAGCGGCACCACCCCGTCGCGCCCGTGCCGGTGCCGACGAGCACGCCCGAGGATGCCTGCGACTCCGCGTCGCCACCCGGTGCGGACAGCCGGTAGCGGGCGGTCTGGTGGCCGGGCTGCCCGAGGTAGATCTCGTTCAGCGCCAGCAGCCGCTGGGTGTCGTCCGCCACCGCCTCCACCATGGTGCGCAACTCCAAGCGCCGCTCCGCGCCCGGCCCGACGGCCGCCCGCAGCAGCGGCCCGGCCTGCCCCGGACGGTGTCGCACCAGGACGCCCGGGTTGCGGCCCGGCTCCGCGTCGATGCCGATCACCGGCTGCCCCGACAGGTACTTGGCGGTGTTGGCGACCAGACCGTCCTGGCCGACCACCACCACCAGGTCCTCGGGCCCGAACAGGAACCGGTCCAGGTCCGCCCGCTCCACCCGGGTCTGCCGCCAGTCCAGCGGCACCGCCGCCGATACCTCGGCCAGCGCACTCCGGGCCAGGTCGTGCCGCTGCTCCGCCTCGGCGAGCGAGCGCCCGCGGCCGGCGAGGAAGAACTCCGCCTGGCCGTGCGTCCCGTGATGGGCGATCAACTCCTGGTACTCGGTGCGCCGGTGGACCAGTACCACGCGCGGAGCGAGGCTCATCGGACCGGTCGATCCGTGTCGCCGGCCGGACCCGTCGGGGTGTGGGGCGTCGTGGCGGGCGTCGGGGTGGAGAGCCGGGTGAGCAGGCCGGTGAGCACGTCCGGGGTGAGGGTGACGCTGTCGATCCGCGGCAGGTGTTCGGCCAGCCGGATCAGGGCCAGCGCCTGCAGGATCTCCGGCCCGACCTGCTGGTGCGCCGTCAGCCACGCCGCCTCGGCGGCCGCCTTCGCCTCGCCCAACGCCCGTACCGCCTCGGCCTGTTGAGCGGCCAGCGTGCCGGCCGCCTCGGCCTCCGCCACCGCCAGCCGGGTGCGCCGGGCGGCCTCGGAGTCGGTGCGCACCGCGTCCGCCGCCGCCTTCTGCTCCGCCTCGCGGCGCGCGTTCGCGCCCTGCTGCGCCACCAACTCCTCTTCGCGGCGCGCCAGTTCGATCTGGCTGGCGAGTTCGTTCTCGGCGATGGCGCGTTCCCGCTCGACCGCGACCGCGCGACGCTCGTAGGTCGCCCGGTCCGCCTCCTGCTGGACCTGCTCCCGGGCCGGGGTGCGCAGCGCCCGCTCCAGCTCGGCCTCGGGCCGGACGGCGGTGACGCGCACCGCGAGCACCGTCAGCCCGATCTCGCCCAGCCGGGGCTCGGTGCCCAGGCCTTCGGCGATCCGCTCGCGGACTGCCGTCACGCCGTCAACCAGAGTGTCCGCGAGGGGAGTTCGGGCGATCAGCTGGAGGGCGTGCTGCTGCGCGGTCTCGGTGAGCAGGGTGGCGAGCTGGGCGAGCGGCTCGGCGCGCCAGCTGCCGGTGTCGGGGTCGATGCCGAAGTCAAGGCGGGCGGCGGCGACCGTCGGATCGCTGATCCGGTAGGTGACGGTGGCCTGCACCGCGAGATCCTGGAAGTCGGCCGTGCGGGCGTGGAACATCATCGCCAACTCGCGGTCGTCGACCGGTACTTCGGATATGGCGGCGGTGAGCGGCCGGAACCAGAAGGCGAGTCCGGCGCCTTCGTGGGTGAGCTGTCCGCCCCGGAGGTGGCGGATGTGGCTGGTCGGTGCGGAGCGCAGGTGGCGGAAGCCGAAGCGGCGGGTGATGTCGGCCATGGGAGTCGCGGCGTCCTCTCTTTTCGTCTCTATGACGATAAGCGGGGGTGCCGGTTGTCGTCAATACGACGAAAAGAGGGGGTAGGCTACGTTCGAGGCGGGCTGTGGGTGGCTGTGGGCCTGGTTCTGGAGTGGTTCCGGTGGCCGTGGGCCTCAGATGGCGGCCCGGGTGCGGGAGGTGGCGGAGATCGCGGCGAGGTCGCTCTCGCCGTGGCCGTGGGCGACGGCCTGCAGCAGGGAGTCGCGCAGCAGGGAGGCGAGGGGGAGGGGCACGTTGGCGCCGGCGGCGGTGTCCAGGGCGAGGTTGACGTCCTTCAGCCCGAGTGCGAGGCGGAACCCGGCCGGGTCGAAGGACCGCTCGGTGATCATCGCGCCGTAGCCGGCGTAAACCGGGCCCGGGAAAAGGGAGTTGGTGAGGACGTCGAGCAGCGCCGACGGTGCGAGACCGTTCGCCTCGGCGAGTACGGCGGCCTCCGAGAACGCCTCGATCGCCGACACCAGAAGGAAGTTGGCGCTGATCTTCGCCACGTTCGCGGCCGCCGGGTCCTCGCCGAGATGCCAGGTGCGCCGGCCCATCGCGTCGAACAGCGGTGCCACCCAGTCGAGTTCGGCCGTCGGACCCGACGCCAGGATGTTCAGGTTCCCGACCGCCGCGGCCTCCGCCCGGCCCAGCACCGGCGCCGCGATGTAACCCAGCCCGTGCTGCGCGTGCAACTCGGCGGCCCGGCGTGCCAGCCCCGGAGAGACGGTCGCCATGTTGACGTGCACGGCGGCCCGCGCGGCGGACAGCAACTCCTCGTTCAGCAACAGGCGTTCGACCACCTTGTCGTCCGCCAGCATCGAGATCGCCACCTCGGCGCCGAACGCCTCCGCGAGCGTCCCCGCCGCCGACGCCCCGTCCGCGACCAGCTCGGCCACCGGCTCCGCCGACCGGTTCCACACCCGCACCGAGTGCCCCGCATCCAGCAGCCGGCGAGCCATCGCCCGACCCATCGCACCCAGACCGACGAAACCGACGTCCATGCTCACTGCCTCCGGCGGGGTGGGTGCGAACGGTGCACGGTGCTCCGAGGGCGATGCTACGACGCCAATCCGCGAGTCGGCCGGTGCGGCGCGGCCGGGCGGCTGGGGTACGAGGGGTGTTGGCCGAGTTGCGGTGGCCGTTCGCGGGGGATGCGCGAGGCGCTGTGCCGCGAGGCCCTGTGCGGAGGGCGGCCGGGCGGTGATACTGACCGAATGGGGTTCATCGTCTTCATGACGCTGCCGGGCCTGGTGCTGCTGCTCACCGCGCTCGCGGTGGTCGACCAGGTGCTGCTGCGGGCCGGTCGCGCCGGTCTCCTGCCGTGGCGGCCCGGCAGCCGGCAGGGGCAGGTCTCGGCGACCGGATTCGAGCAACTGCACGCCCAGTTCTCGGCGGGCAAGCAGAACGAGCTGAAGGAACGCCAGTCCGCGCTGATGCTTCGCGACGAGGACGAGGACGGCGCCCCGCCGAACCGCAGCCGGATCGACCTCGCGCGCGGCTCGGCCGTGATCCGCCTGCCGAAGACCGACTGACCGGCGCTTACGGGGCGGTTCGCCGCAAGAGCCGGTCAGTTGGGCTTCGGCGGAGCGCGGATCAGTCCGTCGGCAGGGGCTGGACGAGGGTGAACGTCGCACCCTGGTCGTCGGACGCCACGGACATCCGGCCGTACGGTGTGTCGAAGGGGGCTTGAGTGACGCGACCGCCCAGGCCGGGCACCTTGGCCGCGGTCGAGTCGACGTTCTGCACGGCGAAGATGACCATCCAGTGCGCCGGCACTTCGCGCGGAGTGTCCGCCGGCAGTTCGCCGATCCCCCCGACCGTGCCGTGTGGCAGGTCGAGGGTGGAGTACTTCATCGAACCGTCGGACACCTCGCCGTACTTGTAGCCGAACACCTCGCGGTAGAACCTGCGGTTGCCCTCGTAGTCGCGGCTCATGTTCTCGTTCCAGGCGACCGTGCCGTCCTCGTTGGCGACGCCGAAACCGGTGTGGTCGCCGGACTGCCACACGCCGAACACCGCGCCGCCGGGGTCCGCCGCGATCGCCATCCTGCCGAGGGTCATCACGTCCATCGCGGGCGACAGGACCTTCCCTCCGGCCGCGGTGATCTTCGCGACGGTGTCGTCGACATTGTCGGTGGCCAGGTAGGTGGTCCAGGCCGTGGGCATCTCGGGCTTCATCTTCGGGCCGATGCCGGCGATGTTCGCGCCGTTCTTCAGGGCCAGGCTGTAGCCGCCGACGTCCTTGCCGCCGCGCTGGACCTGCCAGCCGAGCAGACTGCTGTAGAACGTGACGGCCTTGTCGAGGTCGTCCGCGGACAGATCGACCCAACAGGGCGTTCCAGCAGGCCATGCGGTGTTTCGGGTGACCATGTGTGCCTCCGAGTGGTCCGGGTTGCCGGATTGAGCACTGCACCGTAACCGGGCCACCGAGACTGCGCCGGGGCCGAAGGGCGGCACTTAACCCGTTCCAGGGAGGGGATTCGACTGTTTGCCGCCGCCGAACGTCCCGACCGGACAACGCTCGGGAGGGGACCGCCCGCTGGCAGGATGAGCGGCATGAACGCCGACGAAAGCTCAGTTCTCGAAGATCTCGTCAACTGGCGTGGTGAACTCGACGACCTGGTGCGAAACGCACGCCGCGCAGGTCAATCGGCCCACGCCGTCGTGGATCGCGCCGTCGTGGATCGCGCCGTCGTGGATCGTGCCGCCCTTGAGGCCGCCCTGGCCAAGGCCACCGACGGCCTTGTGGCATCGGCCGAGCTCACCACGTGGGCCCAGGTGGTGCACCTCCACGATGGCCTGGACCTCGAGGACGGTCATGAGGACTTCGTGGCGCAGTTCCTCTTCGAGGCATCGACCCCAGAACTCTTCGAACCGATCACGCCTGAGTTCTGTCAACGCTGGCTGGACAAGATCCGCGCCTCACTCGCGATTTCGAAAGGTGTCGAACGAGGCACGGAGCGCGACCAGCGGCACTGAACGACCAACCTTGCCGGTCGCGCGGTGACCGGGGTGCCCGCTCCGGGGGCGTGGCGCGCCGGTGGCCCCGGCAAGTGCGTTGCGCTAGCGGGGCGTTGAGGTTTTCGCGGTGGGCGGGGCCGGCTGGGGGCCGGGTGTGGTGAGGCGGGCGATGATGGCGGCGGTGGTTCGGGCCTCCGCGTGGTCGAGGCGACGGGACGAGCCGCGGAGGAGATGGCGGGCCTCGATCGCGGCGAGGGCGAGCAGGCCGGGGAGTAGGTCGGTGGAGCGGGCCGCCAGCCAACGGGTGCCACGGGTGGCCATCCACCACAGGTCGGCGCCGGGGACGGGGACGGGGGTCGGCAGCTCGGCGGGTGGCGGGCCGACCGCGTGGCCGGATTCGGCGAGCAGGGTGTGGAAGCCGCGGGCGATCAACTGGTGCCCGGCGGCGCTGGGGTGGAGCCGGTCCACGCTCAGCAGGCTGCGCCGTTCCGTCCAGGGCAGGTCCGCGAGGTGCAGGTGCACCGCGTGGTGGTGCTCGGACAGTGCGTGGATCACCGCGTTGACGCCGCGCATCCGGCGCGCCAGCGGGCGGGCGAGCGGTGCGGGAAGTCCCAGCAGTCGGCCCGGGTCGGGCAGGCAGGCGGTGAGCGGGACGGTGCCGGATGACGCCAACGAGGATAGGGCAGCGCTGAATTGACGTGCCGTCAGGTCGAGTTCGAAGGAGGCTCGCAGGGTGTCGTTGCCGCCCACCAGCACTGCCGCGTACTGCGGGCGCAGGGCGAGTGCGGTGGGTAGTTGGGAGACCAGCAGGTCGCGGCTGAGAGCGCCGCTGTTGGCGAGGTTGCGGAAGTCTACGGGGCCTGGCGAGAGGCTGGGCGCGAGCAGTGCCGCCCAGCCTCGCCAGCCGCCGGGGACGGGGTCGCCGACGCCCTCGGTGAGGGAGTCGCCGAGCGCAGCGAACCGAACCGTCATCACGTCCCTCCAGTGGGGTTGGGTGGGTGTGGAATGCGGTGGGGGAGTGGGCAGTTGGGGTCTGCGCACTACGGTGCGAGGTGGTGGGCGGCGGGTGCGGGGACGGTGGCGTGGTGGGCGGCGGGTGCGGGGACGGTGGCGTGGTGGGCGGCAAGGAAGGCGGTGACGGCGGCGTCCCAGTTGAACCGTTCGGCCCGGGCGCGGGCGGCGGCCCGGCGTTCGGCCTCGGGGCGGTCCAGCAACTCCCTTATGGCGTCGGCGAATCCGGGGCCGGTGTCGGCGGCCGCGAGGCCGGCCCGGCCGACCACCCGGGGCAGTGCGGAGGAACGGCTCACCGCGACGGGGGTGCCGCAGGCCAGCGTCTCGAGTGCGGCCAGGCCGAAGGTCTCCACCGGGCCCGGCGCGATCGCGGCGTCGGCGGTCGCCAACAGGGCTGCCACGTCGGCGCGTTCGGCCAGGTGGCCGAGGAACGTCACGGGCAGCCGCAGTTCGGCGGCCTGCCGCTCCAGACGGCGGCGCAGCGGGCCCGTTCCGGCGACGGCCAGCACCGCCGGGACACGGTGGCGGCGGCGCAGCTCCACCAGCGCCTGAAGCGCCCGTTCCGGACGCTTCTCGCCCGACAGCCGCGAACACATCACCAGCAGCACCTGGTGCGGATCGGCCAGTCGCGCCCGCAGCGCCGGGTCGTGGCGGGCGGGGTGCATGGTCGTCAGGTCGACACCCAGCGGTGCCTGGGCGAGGTTGTCGGCGCCGATCCGCTCGAACTCCTCGGCCGCCCACGCCGTCGTGCACAGCACCGTGTCGTAGGCCTGCGCGGTGCGGGAGTTGAGCCGGTCCGCGAGGCCGCGTGCCGCGGGCCGGGGCAGGCCCCAGGTGCCGAGGACGCCCGTGGCGCTCTCGTGCGAGACCATCATCGACCGCACTCCGTGCGCTCCGGCCCAGGCGCCCGTCCAGCGCAGCGTGGTGCGGTCCGAGACCTCCAGTCGGTCCGGCGCCAACTCCTCGAGGACGGCCGCGAGTTGACGACGGTCCCGGAGCACCCGGTAGCCGCCGCTGCCCGGTACCCGGGGCCCGGGCAGCGTGATCACCCGGCCCTGCTCGGTCCACTCGTCGCTGCGGCGCGGCCCCGGGACGACCAGCACCGGCCGGTGGCCCGCCGCCAGGTAGCCCGCACCGAGGTGCCGGAGCGCCGTCCGCAGGCCGCCGGACACCGGCGTGACGAAGTTCGCCACCCGGACGATACGCAGTTCGCTGTTCACGCCGGCTGCTCCTCGACCAACTGACCGGTCGGGCGAGCGGTGAGGTCGGAGCAGGGTTGCACGTCGGCGGGGGTGGAAGGGGAGGGCTGCGGAGGTGTCGCTGGCGGCGGGACGGTGGCCGGTGTGTCGGCGTGGGCGTCGGCGTCGGCGGAGGTCGGGGAAAGCGCTTTCCCGTTGGTGTGGGCCTGAACGGGGACCGACGGCCCGTCGTTCGGGGTGGCAGTTGGCCCGGCCGTGCTGGAAAGCGCTTTCCCGTTGGTGCGGGGAGGTGTGCCCGCAGGGCGGGTGCGGTGCTCGGTGAGGACGTCCTCGTAGTGCTGGATGAGCTGGTCGCCGACGGCCTCCCAGGTGCGGTCGGTGACGTCGGTGCGGCCGGCCGCACCGTAGCGGGTGCGGACGTCGGGGGCGGCGGCGAGGGTGGCGACGGCGCGGGCGACGGCCCCGGGGTCGCGCGGGGCGACCAGCAGGCCGGTGCGGTGGTGGCCGACCAGGTCGAGCGGGCCGCCGACGGCCGGTGCGACCACGGGGACGCCGCTGGCCATCGCCTCCTGGATGGTCTGGCAGAAGGTCTCCAGCGGGCCGGTGTGCACGAACACGTCCAACGTGGCGAAGCAGCGGGCGAGTTCGGCGCCGGTGCGGCGGCCGAGGAACACCGCGCCGGGCATCGCGGCCTTCAACGCGGGGGCGCTCGGTCCGTCGCCGATCACCACGACCCGCACCCCGGGCAGCCGGGAGGCCTCGGCGAGCAGGTCGACCCGCTTCTCCGGGGCGAGCCGCCCGACGTAGCCGACCAGCACCTCGCCGCCGGGGGCGAGCGAGCGGCGCAGGGCCTCGTCCCGGTGGTCGGGGTGAAAGCGCGCGGAGTCGACGCCGCGCGCCCAGATCCGGACGTTGCGCACGCCGTGCGCGGTCAGGTCCTGGGCGGCGGGGGTGGACGGGGCGAGATTGCGCGCGGCGGACCGGTGCACGGATCGGATCCGTGCCCAGGCGAGCGCCGAGCCCAGCCCCCGTCCCATCCGGTACGCCTGCGCGTACCCGGCCAGGTCGGTCTGGTAGACGGCCACCGTCGGCAGGTCGAGGCGCTCGGTGATCCGGGCGGCCCGCGCACCGAGCACGAACGGACTGGCGAGGTGCACCACGTCCGGCCGGTGGGTGGTCAGCGCGGCGGCCAGGCGGCGGCTGGGCAGCGCGATGCGTACCTGCGGGTAGCGGGGCAGCGGAACGGACGGAATGCGCACCACCGGCAGCGGTTCCCGGTCCGGGCCGAAGGACTGCGGCGGGCAGTGCGCGCCGCGGGCCGGCGCGGGCGTGATCACCAGTGGCTGGTGACCCCGCCGGACGAGGTGTTCGGCGGCCCGCAGCACGCTGTGGGCCACGCCGTTGACCTCGGGCGGGAAGGACTCGGTGACGATGGCGACTCGCATGCCAACGTTGTGGCCAAACAGGGCGTGCGCCCGGACAAAGGGATCTTTCCCGCAGGCGAACGTCTGCCGCCATTTCCGAACACCCAGGTGGCGCGGCTGCCGGCCCGTCGTGCGTTTCGCGCAAACGCTCTGCGCACTGTGCGCGAAGCTGCGCAGAACACGGCTTGAACGAACACTTGACGTCATGTCGGGTTGCTGCTGCGATATGTACCGCTCAACTCGCCGGATCGGCCCCACCCCTCAACCGAACGGCCCCACAAGCGACTTGGCGCACCCCCACCCCCCTCACCCGGTTCGGCCCGGCGACGCACTTCCCACCCTCCGCCCCCCCGCGCCCGTACAGGAGGAACCAGCATGCGAACCCCACTGCCAAGGCCGGGTAGCCCGAGCCGTCGGTACACAGCGGCCACGCTCGTGCTGCTGATGCTGGCGACACTGTTCGCCGTCGTCGGCCCGGCCGCCGCCGCACGCGCCACCACCGCCGGCAACGCCACCGGCGTCACCCGCTCAGGCGACACGTTCACCGTCACCACCTCCGGCAAAGCCGCCGCCCGGATCCAGCTGGCCCGCGCCGACATCTTCCGGATCTGGCTCTCGCCGAACGGCAAGTTCACCGACGACCCGGCCGGCAGCGACCTCGCCGTCACCACCTCCTTCGGCAGCGTCGGCGCCACTCTCGCCGACGCCGGAACCTACTGGCGCATCGACACCAGCGCGATCGCCCTGCGGATCAACAAGTCCCCGCTCACCTTCGCGCTCTACCGCGCCGACAACACCACACTGCTCTGGGCCGAATCCCAGCCCACCAGTTGGACCACCAGTCAGACCACCCAGTACCTGAACCGCGGCGCGGACGAGCAGTTCTACGGCACCGGCCTGCACCTGGGGGAGTGGGCGCTGCGCGACAAGACCGTTCCGGTCGCCGTCTCCAACCAGTGGACCGAGAACAGCAACGCCAGCCCCGCCCCGTTCTACATGTCCACCAACGGCTACGGCGTGATGCGCAACACCTGGGCCCCCGGCAGCTACAACTTCGGCGCACCCGCCCAACTCACCCACAACGAAAGCCGGTTCGATGCCTGGTACTTCGCCGGGAACTCACTGAAGGACGTGCTGAACGCCTACACCGACGTCACCGGCAAACCCTTCCTCGCCCCCATCTGGGGACTCGAACTCGGCAACGCCGACTGCTTCAACGCCTCCAACCCCGCCTACACGGGCGACCACAACCGGCCGCGCCACCAGACCACGCCCGACGTGGTCGGCTACGCCACCGACGCCCGCGCCGCCGACATGCCCTCCGGCTGGTTCCTGCCCAATGACGGCTACGGCTGCGGCTACACCGACCTGCCCACGGCAACCGCCGGCCTGAACGACCGCGGCTTCCACACCGGCCTGTGGACCTCCACCGGCCTGAGCAACATCAACTGGGAAGTGGGAACGGCCGGTTCGCGCGCCGTCAAGACCGACGTGGCATGGATCGGCGGCGGCTACAAGACCGCGTTCACCGGCGTCAACCAGGCCGTGGCCGGCATCGAGAACAACTCCGACGGCCGCCGCTTCGTCTGGACCGTGGACGGCTGGGCCGGCACCCAGCGCAACGCCGTCGTGTGGACCGGCGACACCCACGGCACCTGGGATGCCATGCGCTGGCACGTCCCGTCCATCGCGGGAGCGGGCCTGTCCGGCCTCAACTACGCCTCCGGGGACGTCGACGGCATCTACGACGGCAGCCCGAAGACCTACGTCCGCGACCTCCAGTGGAAAGCCTTCACCCCCGCCTTCATGACCATGTCCGGCTGGGGCGCGAGCAACCCGTCCACCGGCTACAACGACAAGCAGCCCTGGCGGTTCGCCGACCCGTACCTGTCGATCAACCGCAAGTACCTGCAGCTGAAGATGCGGCTGATGCCGTACATGTACACCATGAGCCGGATCGCCACCGACACCGGCGTGCCCGCCACCCGCGCCATGGTGCTCGAATACCCGGAAGATCCGGTCGCACGAGGGAATCTGACGAGCAGTCAGTTCATGGCGGGTGATTCGTTCCTGGTCGCCCCCGTGGTCAGCGACACCTCCGTGCGCGACGGAATCTACCTGCCCGCAGGCAGCTGGACCGACTACTGGACCGGAAAGACCTACACCGGCCCGGGCTGGCTCAACGGCTACAGCGCACCGCTCGACACCCTGCCGCTGTTCGTCAAGTCCGGTGCCATCGTGCCGATGTGGCCGCAGATGAACTACACGGGCGAGAGGCCCGCCTCCACCCTGACCTACGACATCTACCCGCGCGGGAACTCCTCCTTCAGCCTTTACGAGGACGACGGCACCACCCGCGCCTACCAGAGCGGCGCCTACTCCCGCCAGCAGGTCAACGTCACTGCGCCCAGCGGAGGTTCGGGTGACGTCACGCTGGCCGTTGCCGCCGCGAACGGCAGCTACACCGGTCAACTCGCCGCCCGCGACTACGAGTTCACCGTGCACGCGGCAAGCGCACCGAACGGCGTCACGGCGGGGGCGTCCACGCTGGCCCGGCTGAGCAGCAAGGCCGCGTACGACGCCGCAAGCACCGGTTGGTACTTCGACGCCGCCGACCGTTCCGGCACGCTCTGGATCAAGGCCGGCAACCACGCCGTCACCAGCGCCTTCAGCGTCACCGCGACCGGCCTCACGCTGCCCACCGGTACCCCCGCCACCGCCAGCGGCCCCATCCCGCAGGCGAATTGGAAGGTCGTCTCCACCGACAGCCAGGAGACCGCCGCGGAGAACGGCGCCGCGACCAACGCCATCGACGGCAGCAGCGGCACCCTCTGGCACACCCAGTGGTCCACCACCGCCACCCCGCTGCCGCACGAGATCCAAATCGACCTGGGCGCCCGCTACAGCGTCGACAGCCTGACCTACCTGCCCCGCCAGGACGGCGGCGTCAACGGCCGGATCGGCAACTACGAGATCTATGTCTCCGACAGCACCAGCAGTTGGGGCGCCCCCGTCGCGGCCGGGACGTTCGCCGACACCTCGGCCGCGAAACCCGTCAACTTCACTGCGAAGAACGGGCGTTACGTACGTCTACGAGCCCTGAGCGAAGCCGGCAACCGGGGCCCGTGGACCAGCGCCGCAGAGATCACCGCCACCGGAACGCCCGTGCCGTAGCCGAGAGTCCGCCCGCCTCGTGCCTGCCCCGACCCGCCACGCGGGAAGGGGCGGGCACGAGGGCGTTCTGCGCGGGGTGTTCGGGGCGGCGGTGCTCAGGGCGACGGCGCTGAGGACGGCGACGCTCAGGGCGACGGCGCTCAGGGCGACGGCGCTCAGGGCGACGGCGCTGAGGACGGCGACGCTCAGGGCGGCGGTGCTCAGGGCTTCGGATGCGGCAGCGGGCGCGCAAGCCGGCGGACCTCGTCCAGTCGGGCCGGGTCGGGCTCCTGGCGGGTGAAGAGATCGTGCCCGACCACCGTCGACTCCCACTCGTCCGGAGCCTCCGCGGAACGCGTCAGCAGCCAGGCGGCCGAGATCCACTCCGCCCCGTTCCGCTGGTACTGGCCGCTCCAGGCCGTCACCGAACCCGCGTCGCCCAGCTCGTTGTGCCAGGCCACCGCCCAGCCCACCGCCGTCCCGTGCCCGGGCTGCGCCGGTGCCACCAGGCGTCCCACCAGCGGATACGCTCCGCTCGCCAGGCCCGTCGCCGAGACGTAGGTGCCGGTCAGTGAACCCTCCGGACCCTCCACCAACCGCATGTGCGAACCCAGTTCGCTGTACCAGTCGCCGGTGATGCCCACGCTGCTCCTCCCGTCGTCGCCCCCGGCCGCACCGTGTCCGGCCCGGACACGGCAGCCACCACTGTGCCGCCCCCGCCCGCCCGGGCAACGGCGACGCGCGGATGTCCCACGACGGATGACCCGAGCTGCGGACGCCCCGGGGCCGCTCAGAACCTGCCGCCCCGGGGCCCGGATGCCCCCGGGGGCGGGTGCACCCCCGCGACCGGGGAGAATGGTGTCCGGACGGAACGATCCGAGCCCGCCGCCCCGCCCCGCCCCGCAGGAGACCGCGCACCGTGACCGATCAGCAGCACCCCACCCAGACCGGCCGTCGCCTCGACCTGCTCGCCGACTGCTCCTCCTGCTTCGGGCTGTGCTGCGTCGCCCTGCCCTTCGCCAAGTCCGCCGACTTCGCGGCCAACAAGAACGCCGGCACCCCCTGCCGCAACCTCGACGCCGACTACCGCTGCGGAATCCACGTCAAGCTGCGCGACCGCGGCTACCAGGGCTGCACCGTCTTCGACTGCCTCGGCGCCGGCCAGAAGATCTCCCAGCACACCTTCGAAGGCCGCAGCTGGCGCGAAGACCAGGACACCGCCCGACAGATGTTCGACGCCTTCCCGGTGATGCGGCAACTCCACGAACTGCTCTGGTACTTGACCGAGGCGCTGGAGCTCCCCAAGGCCCGCCCGGTGCACGCCGAACTGCGCCGCGCGAGCGATGCCATCGACGAGCTGACCCGCCGGGACGCCGCCGCCCTGATCGCCGCCGACGTCCCCGCGATCCGCGCCGAGACCAGCGAACTCCTGCTGCGGGCCAGCGAGTTGACCCGCAAAGCGCTGCCCGGCAAGAAGCGCAACCACCGCGGCGCGGACCTGATCGGAGCCAGGCTCAAGGGTGCCGACCTGCGTGGCGCGAACCTGCGGGGTGCCTACCTGATCGCCGCCGACCTGTCCGGTGCGGACCTGCGCAGTGCCGACCTGATCGGGGCCGACCTGCGCGACGCCGACCTGCGCGGCGCGGACCTGACCGGGGCGCTGTTCCTGACGCAGTCCCAACTGGCCGCCGCCAAGGGCGACTCCACCACCAGCGTCGGCTCCGGACTGGTCCGGCCTGCGCACTGGTGACGCGCCGGTTCGCCCGGTAGGTGGGTGGGCGTGGCGCGTCGGAGGGGGCGCGAGGGGCGCGCGGGGACCCCGGAAACGGGATTAATGGACTGCGGCCGGTGCGGTGCGCGCGTATGGTCATGAACTCCCCGACGCGAGAGGAGGATCATCCGCGATGGGACTGTTCAGAGACGCCCCGCCCACTGCACATCCGGAGTTCACCAACCTACGGTTCATGGCCGCCGGTTCGCCCTCGTGGTGGAAACGCAACCGCCACAAGGTCGTTGGCATCGTCGGCCTGCTGATCGGATTCTGGCTGGCCGGACACCACGACACCGCAGCACCCGCAACACCGGCGGCACCCGCGGCGCCCACCGCACCCGCCGGGTCCTGCACCCCGACCGGGCACTGACCGCCGGGCACTGACCGCCGGGCACGGACCGTTGGAAAGTGACCACCGGGCGCTGATTGGCCGACGCCGCCCGTGAGTTGGGGTTCAGCCGTCGACGACCGATGACACACGTAGGCCCTCGGTGCCACCCGTTCGGACAACGGGTGGCACCGAGGGCCGAGTTCACTCACCGCCGCTCGGCCTGGCGTCCGGATCGGACGCGGGGCGCTTCGACGGAGGTGGCTTCAGGCGTTACTTGCCGCCGTGCAGGGCGCTGAGCGTCGCCTCGAACGCGGCACCGGAGTTGCGCGGACGGTTGTACGGCAGCTTGCTCAGCATCGAGCCCATCGCGCAGGTGTTGGTGGCCGCCGAGAACGCCAGACCGAAACCGACCGCGGCCGACACCCAGCGCGCGCCCGGTACGGCCAGGTCGACCACGACGCCGGCCAGCACCAGCGAGCCCGCCACCATCCGGACCTGGCGGTCCAGGCCCCAGCGGACCTTCTCGCCCGGCACCTTGTTCAGCTGGTGGCCGCCGGCCGCCCAGGCGGCGGTCCCGCCGGAGACCAGCAGCGTCGTGATCCCGGCGGCGGACAGCTGCTCGCACGCGTTGACGGCCCGGGCGCCCGAGGCGCAGGTGATCGCCAGCTCGCCGCGGGCGGCGGCGGCGCGCAGGGCGGGCAGCGCCTGCGACAGCTGGTCCAGCGGCACGTTGTGGGCGCCGGGAATGTGGCCGCCGGCGAATTCGCCGGGCGACCGCACGTCGATGACGGTCAGCTGCTGAAGCCGGGGCTGGAGCTGGTCGACGGTCAGGGGCGTGGTCATAGGTAGTGGGGCCTTTCGGGCAGGAGTGACCCGGCATGCGGTTGCCGCCGGGCGGGGGAGTGGACCGAAAGCGCAGGTGGGGCTGCGCGGTGGAGGTGGCGCGGTGCCTGGCGCGGGGCTGTGGGCCCGGCGGTCAGAGCACGGCGTCCACCAGCATCAGGGCGGCGACCGCGAGCAGGGCGCCGGCGAAGATGCGCTGCAGGGTGCGGCCGGACAGCTTGGACGCCAGCCGCTTGCCGTCCCACGCGCCGAGGATCGCAGCGGCCGCGAACGGGCCGACCACGGCCCACGGGATGTCGGCGGCACCGCCGAGGCGGGGCAGCAGTGCGGACAGCGAGTTGAGCGTGATCACCAGCAGGCTGGTGCCGATCGCGTCGGCCATCGAGAACGCCAGGAACGACACCAGCGCGGGTACGGCGAGGAACCCGCCGCCGACTCCCAGCACGCCGGTCGCCGCACCCAGCCCCGCCCCCGCCAGCGCGGACCGCCGCGCGGACGCGGGAGCGGGTGAGGTGGCGGACGTGTCCGGCTGATCGGTGTGGTCGTGGCTCTCGGAAGGCAACGGGAAAGCGTTTTCCGTGTGCGGGTCCGCGACGCGCAACGTCCCGGACGCGCCGTCGGCCGTCGCCTGCGACACGCCCGTCCCGCCGTCGAGCACCCGGGCCGGTTCCGGTGCCCGGGTCTGGGCCGGAATCGACGCGTGCCCCGCGACCCGGCGGCTGCGCGGTGCGCGTCCGGCGGACAGCATCCGCCAGGCGGCCAGTGCGGCGAGCAGCGCGAACGCGGCGGTCAGCGCCGAGCCGGGCAGATGACGGGAGAGGGCGCCGCCGAGTGCCGCGAACGGGAGTCCGGCGGCACCGAACAGCAGGCCGCTGCGCCAGCGGACGCGTCCGGCCTTGGCGTGCGCGACCAGTCCGGTGAGGGAGGTCACGGCGACGATCAGCAGGCTGGCGGTGGTCGCGGTGCCGGGAGTCAGGCCGAGCAGGTAGATCAGCGCGGGGACGGCCAGCATGCTGCCGCCGCCGCCGAGTCCACCGAGGGCCAGCCCGACCACCGCGCCGGCGATCAGAGCAAGGATGACGGCGGTCATATCGCGGTGCCGCAGGAACACTCGCCCTGGTGCGACGGAAGCCCCGCCTGCAGCCAGGCGCGCATTCCGCCCACCACGTTGACCGTCCGCACGCCGCGCGCGTTCAGCAGGTCGGTGGCCACCTGCGAACGGTTCCCGGAGCGGCACAGCGCCAGCACAAGCGGTCCGTCGGCGCCCGGTACGAGGTGCCCGTCGAGGGCGCCGGGGCTGTCCAGGCTGCCGAGCGGGACGAGGACCGAAGCCGGGGCGTGCACCTCGGCGTACTCCGCGGGCTCGCGGACGTCGAGCAGCAGCGCCTCGCCGGCGGCGGCCAGGCGGTGCGCCTCGGCGGCGTCGATCTGCGCGGGAGCGGGCGGCTGGTGGAACAGGGCCACGGGGTCCTCCTGGGCGGTGATGAGGGTGGGACGTGCGGGAGTGGTGCGGGGTCCTCCGGCGGTACTTCGCGGCGCTCGGCCGTCCCGAGGAAGATACCGGAGGGGGTATATCGTTGGGATCGAGCATATACCCCCACCCGTATTGCTCGGGATCCGCTACAGTCGAGAACTGCCTGCAATAATACCCATGGGGGTATCGGCGGGCTCGGGTGTCGGGCATATCGGCCCCGCACCCGTACCCACCCGCGGCTCCGCACCCGTATCGCGCCCGCACCTCCACCCTCCAGCCGTGACCGGCCGACGCAGAGATGAGGACATCCGTGTTCTTCGCCCAGTACTACCTCGAGTGCCTTTCCCAGGCCTCGTACCTGATCGCGGACGAGACCACCGGCCGCGCCGTGGTGATCGATCCGCGCCGGGACGTGGACGAGTACCTGGCGGAGGCCGAAGCGCGCGGCTTCACGGTCGAGGGCGTCATCAACACCCACTTCCACGCCGACTTCCTCTCCGGCCACCTCGAACTCGCCGACCGCACCGGCGCCTGGATCGGCTACGGGCAGCGTGCCGAGACCGAGTACCCGATCCGCAAGCTCGCCGACGGCGAGCGGATCAGCCTCGGCACCGTGGAACTGGAGATCCTCGAGACGCCCGGCCACACCCCCGAGTCGATCAGCGTCCTGGTCCGCGAGAACGCCGACGACACCGTCCCGTACGGCGTGCTCACCGGCGACGCCCTGTTCATCGGCGACGTCGGCCGCCCCGACCTGCTGGCCTCCGCCGGCGTCACCGCCGACGAGCTCGGACGGATGCTGTACGACAGCGTCCAGCGCAAGCTGATGGCGCTGCCCGACGAGGTCCGGGTCTACCCCGCGCACGGCGCCGGCTCCGCCTGCGGCAAGAACCTGTCCACCGAGCTCCAGTCCACCATCGGACAGCAGCGCGCCACCAACTACGCGTGCGCGCCGATGACCGAGGACGAGTTCGTGGCCATCGTCACCGCCGGCCAGCCCGCCGCCCCCGGCTACTTCGGCTACGACGCCGACCTCAACCGGCGCGAGCGCGACCTGCTCGACGCCGCCGCGCTCGACACCCCGCTGGACGCCGAGACCTTCCTCGCCCGCCGCGCCGAGGGCGCCGTCGTCGTCGACGCCCGCGACCCGCTCGACTTCGCCGCCGGACACCTGGCCGGCGCCATCAACGTCCCCGCCGACGGGCGCTTCGCCGAACAGTCCGGCACCGTCCTCGACCCCGCCTGGACGCTGCTGGTGGTCGCCCCCGAAGGCCGCGAACAGGAGACCGTCACCCGCCTCGCCCGGATCGGCTTCGACCGCGTCGCCGGCCACCTCGCCGACCCCGAGACCACGTTCCGCTCCGTGCCCGAGCAGATGCGCCAGGCCGCCCGCCGCACCGTCGCCGACCTGCGCACCGAACTCGCGGGCAGCGAGCCGCCGCTGGTCCTCGACGTGCGAGGCGGCGCGGAGCGCGACGGCGGACTGATCCCCGGCTCGATGCACCTCCCGCTGGCCGAACTCCCCAAGCGCCTGGCCGAGATCCCGCAGGACCGCGCCGTCGTCGTGCACTGCGCCGGCGGCCACCGCTCGTCCATCGCGGCCAGCCTGCTGCGCCACCACGGCCACCCGCAGACCTCCGACCTGCTCGGCGGCTACGGTGCGTGGGAGTCCGCAGTCTGACCGCCAACCATCGCACCACCCCGACCGGTGGGCGGGAATGCCCCGCCCACCGTCCCGGTTGATACCGGCGGGGGTATTACCGGCCCCACCCGGCACCCGCCGGGGAAGGCCCAGCACGAGGAGGAGACCCGATGCAGGTGGACGAGGCGGCCGTCGGCGCCGTACTGAACCGGCTGCGCCGAGCCCAGGGCCAACTGGCCGGCGTCATCGCCATGATCGAAGCCGGCCGCGACTGCAAGGACGTCGTCACCCAGCTCGCCGCCGTCTCCCGCGCGCTCGACCGGGCCGGCTTCAAGATCGTCGCCAGCGGCATGCGCCAGTGCATGGCCGAGGCCGAGGAAGGCGGCGCCCCCATGAGCGAGGCGGAACTCGAGAAGCTCTTCCTCACCCTCGCCTGAGCGGCGTCCCGCGCTTCTGGTGCTTTCGGTGTTTTCGGTGCCTTTGGCCGGGGCACGCCGCTTGTGAACGAACCCCGGGTGCGCTGTGGTCGCGCCCGGGGTTTCGTGCGTGTGCGGGGCGGGGCTGCCCGGATTCGATCGGATCGGTTCGGTTTGGTTCGAATCGGTTCGGATCGGTCTGAACTGGTTCGGATCTCGACCGGTTTTGCGGTGTCGGCTATGCCAGGGTGAGGAAGAGCTTCTCCAGCTCGGCCTCGGTCATCGGGGGTGTGTTCTCGTCGGCGGAGGCGAGGCATTGACGCATGCCGCTGGCGAGAATCTTGAAGCCGGCCCGGTCGAGGGCGCGCGAGACTGCGGCGAGTTGGGTCACCACGTCCTTGCAGTCGCGGCCGGCCTCGATCATTGCGATCACGCCGGTCAGTTGGCCCTGGGCTCGGCGCAGCCGGTTCAGCACCGCGCCGACGGCCTCCTCGTCCACCTGCATCGAGCACTCCTCGCCTTCTCTGAACTCGCCCGATCATACGGGAGCCGTACGGTCGTACCTGCCGCCGTGGTCGTGGGCGGGCTGGTCGGTCAGTGTGCGGCGCCCGCTCGGGGCCGCAGAACGTCCTCGCGGTCGGGTACGAGGACCGGCTGCTCGGACGGGTGGGCGGACGGGTCGGCCGGCCGCTCTGATGGGCGGGGCGGCCGCTCTGATGGGTCGGCCGGTCGCTCTGATGGGTGGGCCGCGGTGGTCGGGGCGGTGCAGGTCGCGCAGTCGGGGACGTCGAGGTGGCGCCGCTGGTCCACCACCCGCTGGGCGGCGGCAGCCAGTTGGCGCCGGCCGGGGAACAGCGCGAGCGGCAGCTGCGGCAGGAACTCGACCTCGGCGGCCAGGCCGCGTACCGAAACCACCCGCCACAACGAAGACAGCAGCCCGTCCTCACCGACGAAGGCCGGCGCGGTACTCGGACCCGCCGCCGTGCGGTAACGCAGCACCAGTGGTTGGACGGGGACGTCGGCGCGCACCGCCGCCTCGAACAGGGCCGGGCGGAACCGTCCGCCGACGCGCCCGCACCAGGTACTGCCCTCCGGGAAGACCACCACCCGCTCGCCGCGGCGCAGCGCCGTCGCGATCTCGTCGACCGTGCCGGGCAGTGCGCGCAGCCGCTCCCGGTCGATGAAGATGGTGCCGCCCCAGGAAGTCAGCGGGCCGAGCACCGGCCAGTGGCCGACCTCGGTCTTGGCCAGCATCCGGCCCGGACGGGCGGCAGCGACCAGCAGAATGTCCAGCCACGAGATGTGGTTCGCCACCACCAGCGAACCGCCAACCTGCTTGCCCGGCACGCCGATTGGCCGCACTCGCACCCCCAGCGCGGCCAGCAGCAGCCGCGCCCAGCAGCGCACCAGGCGCTCGGTCGGCAGCCACCGCAGTGCCCGCACCGCGGGCGTTGCCACGACACCCGCGAGCAGGACCGTCACGCAGCCGGCCAGTCGCAGCACTCGGTGCGCGACCCCTGCGCGCGGTTCGGGGACCGTCACACAGGCGCCGGGCGTGCATGGCGCGGTCGGCAGCCAGGCGCTCATGCCGCGGTCGCCGTTCTGGCCGAAGTGGCGTTCGTGCTACGGGAGTTGTCGGCTTTGCTGGTGCCACTGGTGATGGTTGAGATCGGCAGGTCCGTCGCTGCGGACAGGAAGTGCCGGAGGTAGCGCGGGTCGGTGCGCTCCAGCGACAGCAGGACGTACAGGTCCGCCACGTTGAAGTCGGGGTCGAACGCGGGCTCGCCGCACACCCACGCGCCGAGGCGCAGGTAGCCGCGCAGCAGTGCCGGGATCGGGGTCCGCCCCTGCCGGGCCACCCCGTCCGCCGACCACGGACGCAGGGGGGTGACTCGATACTCCTGCGGCGCAAGGTACTTGGCGGACACCGCGTCCCACACTCCGGCGGCGGCGGTGCCACCGTCGGACAGCGGGACCGAGCAGCAGCCGGCCAGCCACGCGTTGCCGGTGGCCGTCATGTAGCGGGCGATGCCGCCCCACATCAGGTTGATGACCGCGCCGTTGCCGCGGTGCGCCTCGGCGATGCAGGACCGGCCGACCTCCACCAGGCCGTCCCGCAGACCGCCGAGCCGGCCCAGGTCGAACTCGGTGTCCGAGTACAACCTGCCCGCGCGGCGCGCCTGTTCGGGACGCAGCAGTCGGTACGTGCCGACCACCTCGCCGCTCGACTGCTCGCGCACCAGCAGGTGGTCGCAGAACTCGTCGAACGGGTCCGCGTCCAGGCCCGGCAGCGGCGACTCCAGCACCGCCCCCATCTCCTGCGCGAACACCTGGTACCGCAGCCGCTGCGCGGCGCGCACGTCCTCCTCGGTCCGGGCGAATACCAGTTGGTACGACGGCTGTTGGCCCGCCACGGCGTGGGTGTTGGTCGAGGGTGACTGGGCAGGGCGGGCGGAGGTGGTGGCCATGGCTGAGTCTCCGGGGTCTCGGGGCGCGATACGGTGGCGGCGAACAGCACGGGACGACACGCGACGACACGACGCCCGCTGCCGGTCCGCCGGTCCGCCGACCCGCCGGTCGGGCGGCGCCGGTCAGAAGCGGCATGGGTATGTCTCCCCGACCCGACTGGCCCTCAGGTGGACGTCCGACGGAGATCAGATGTGCACATGCTGAATGGCCGGTTCGGCGAACGGAGTTCACCGATTTGGGGTGCGGCGGGGCGGTGGCGGGGCGGGCCGGGGGTGGGGTGGGTCGGTGCGTGGCCGGCTCTCTCCGGACGCCCCGTGGTCATCCGCCGGACGCGGGCCGGTCGTCCGGTCGCCACACCGTTCTGTCAGCCTTCCCGGCATGCCGAACACGGGCGTGAACGCCTACCCGAGCCGGTGCCGGTGGCTCGGGCTCCTGGGTTCGCTCGCTCTGGCCGTCGGGGCCCTCAGCGCAGGCGCTCGGTCCGCCGCTGACACCGGCCCTGCGCTGCGTGCTTCTGGCGGTGCGGGTACCGTGCTGGTCTTCGCGGGGCTCGCCGTTCTTGTCGCCGCCTGGATGTTGATGGGGCGACCCGTCGACGGTCAACCGCCGCCCGATGAGCGCTGGTTGAAGGTAACGCTGACCTGGTGGGTCGCCCCGCTGCTGCTCGTGCCTCCGCTGTTCAGCCGTGATGTCTACAGTTACCTTGCCCAAGGTGCCATGCTCGCCCACGGTTTGGACGTCTACACGCACGGGCCGGCCGACCTTGGCGGGCCAACAGCCGTACAGATACCGCAGGTTTGGCAGCACACTCCCGCTCCCTACGGTCCTGCCTTCCTCCTGGTGGCCCGGGCCGTCGCTCCGCTCGCCGAACACCCGTGGGTCGGAACGGTGGTGCTGCGGCTGGCTGCTGTTCTCGCCGTTGCCGCGATTGCCGCCCTGCTGCCCGCGCTCGCCCGCGCGCTCGGCGTCGATCCGGCCGCCGCGTTGCGTCTGGGGGTGCTCAATCCGCTGGTGTTGGTCCACCTGATCGCCGGTGCGCACAACGATGCGCCGGCGCTCGCCCTGCTGCTCGGCGGTCTGCTTGCCGCCACTCGGCGGCGTGCTGTGCTCGCCGCCGCCCTGGTCGCCCTGGCTGCCCTGGTGAAGGCCCCGGCCGCGCTCGCTCTGCCCGTGGTGTGCCTGGTCGCTGCTGCGGATCGTACTCGGCGGGACCAACTGTGGACGAGCGCACGGGCTTTGGGGGCGGCCGCCGGCACGGTGCTTGCCTTCACCGCCGTTGCGGGCACCGGTTACGGATGGATCTCAGCCCTCACCACCCCGGCCACCAGCTCCAGTTGGTCGCTCACCAGCAGTCTGGGCCGACTGGCCGCCGATATCGCAGGCACCGCTCCGGAGGGTGCGGTCGCTGTCGCCCGGTTGCTCGGGATTGTCCTCGCGGCAGCTGCTATTGCCGTGTTGGGGTGGAGAGTTGTCGGGCGGGGGAGCGAGCCGGTGGCTGCCCTGGCGTTCGCGTTTGCCGTCCTGGTTGCCCTCGGGCCGGCCTTTCGGCCGTGGTACGCGTTGTGGGCAGTGCTTCCCGCGGCCTTCGCCGTTCGTGTACCGGGTGTCCGGAGGGTCGTCGAACTTGCCTGCGTGGTCCTGGTGTTCGTGGTGATGCCGGACGGGTTCAGCCCGGACGGTGCGGAACTGGTGCTCGCGGTCGGCGGATTGGGGATCGGGGTCGGAGTTGTGGCGGCTGCGGAGCGCGGGATCTCGTTCCGTGAACGGCAGTTGGCGTGCTGACGCGGGGAACGACCGTCGCCAGGGTCGTGGTCCTGGGGGTCGCCGTGGTCGTTACCGCCCTGGTCCTGGCGGTCATTCCTGGGCATCGCGGCTGGTTCGACATCGGGGTGTACTACGGCACGGTGCGGCACTGGTTCGAGACCAGGCAGCTCTATGACTACGTCCGCCCCGGTACGGCCTACGGGTTCACCTACCCGCCGTTCGCCGCGGTCTGCATGCTGCCGATGCGCCTGTTCGGCTGGCATCCGGCGATCGCGGTCGGTGTCGTTCTGTCCGCCGTCGCGACCGCCCTTCTGCTGTACTGGCTGGTCGATCCGATCGCGCGGCGGCGCGGCTGGTGCCGGTGGTACGCGTTCGGGCTGGCGGCCTGTCTGTGCGGTCTCAGCAACCCGGTGCGCGACACTTTCAGTTTCGGTCAGGTCAACCTGCTGCTGGTCGCCCTGGTCTTCGCGGATCGGCAACTTGCCGACAACCGTTGGAAGTTCATGAGCGGGGTTGGCATCGGACTGGCCGCCGCGATCAAGCTCACCCCCGCACTGTTCATCGTCCACCTGCTGATCACCCGCCGGTGGCGCGCCGCCGGGACCGCCGCCGTGACCGCGCTGGGCGCCACCGGGCTGGGGTTTCTGATCGGTCCCGAGGTCTCCCGGCAGTTCTGGACCGCCACGCTCTGGGACACCGACCGGGTCGGCGGCTTCGCCAATATGTCCAACCAGTCGTTGCAGGGCCTCATCGCCCGCCTCGGACCTCAACTTCCGGGCCGGGCACTGTGGGTGGCCGCCTCGCTCGCCGTCCTCGCCATCTGGGCGCACCGCCTGCACCGGGCCACCCGGGCCGGTGACACCCTCGCCGCCTACAGCCTGACCGGCCTCGCCTGCTGCCTGGTCAGCCCGATCACCTGGGTGCACCACCTGGTGTGGGTGCTGCCCGCGCTGGTGGTCCTCGCCGAGGTTGCGCTGCGCGAACGCCGCCGCGGCCTGCTCACCGTCAGCTGGCTGCTCCAACTGGTCATCTCCAGCGGCATGGTGTGGCTCTGGCACCCCGACGGGCGCACCCCCGGCACACTGTTCGGCGGCAGCGCTTACGTCTTGCTGACCTTCACGCTCCTGGTCGCCATGCCGATTCGCGACCGCCCCGACGAGCCGTTCAAGGGGCTTGCGGCCGAGACGCACGTCGCCGATCCGGTCACCGCTTCCGAACCTCGCCCGGGGCGGCCCGACAAACGCCCCGCCGCCGTCGGCTGAACCGCTCGGTCGCGTTGATGTCCTGCCGACAGGGGCGATATGCGATGGACCACGGCGCTGCTCGCTGCCAAGGTGGGCGGCATGATCACGCCGGAGCCGCCGTTCGTGCCGGGACTCGAACTTGCCGCAGCACTGTACGAGGACGCAGTCCGACCCCTGCTGGAAAGCGCTTACCCGCGGCTGCGTTACGCCGCTGCGCGAATCGGACCGGGCTCCGAAGTGCTCGGCTTCGACACCGCCCGCTCCGCCGACCACGACTGGGGGCCGCGCCTTCAGCTCTTCCTCACCCCCGAGGACGCCGAGCGGCACGGCCCGGCCATCACCGCACTGCTCGCCGAACGCCTGCCCCCGCAGATCCGCGGCTGGTCCACCCACTTCCGTGCCACCGGCGACCCGCGCAACCCCGTCAGCCACCTCGAACCCGCCACCGCCGGCGCCGTGGACCACCGCGTCACGGTCCACCACCTGCCCGGCTGGCTCACCACCCAGCTCGGCCCCCGGGCCGCCGCCTGGGCCGACACCGATCCCACCACCACCGACTGGCTCGCGCTCCCGCAGCAGAAGCTCGCCGAACTCACCGCCGGCATCGTCCTGCGCGACGACCACGGCACCGTCACCGCAGTCCGCCGACGCTTCCGGTGGTACCCCGACCAGCTGTGGCGATACCTGATGGCCTGCCAGTGGCAGCGCATCGCGCAGGAGGAAGCGTTCGTCGGCCGCTGCGCCGAGACCGGCGACGAACTCGGCGCCGCCGTTGTCGCCGCCCGTCTGGTCCGCGACCTGATGCGGCTCACCCTGCTGCAGCATCGTTCCTTCGCGCCGTACAGCAAGTGGTTGGGGCAGGCGTTCGCGCGCCTGCCCGCCGACCCCGTCCTCGGGCCGGCTCTGCGCGCCGTCCTCGCCGCCACCGATCACGGCACCCGCGAGGGTCATCTGTGCGACGCGTACGAGTCCGCCGCCCGCGCCCACAACGCGCTGGCGCTCACCGAACCGCTGGACCCGACGCGGCGCCCGTATCACAGCCGCCCGTACCTGGTCCTGCACGCCGACCGCTTCGCCCGCGCCCTCCAACGCACCGTCACCGAACCGGAGTTGCGCGACCTCCCGCTGACCGGCGCCGTCGATCAGTGGGCCGACAGTACCGACCTGCTCGCCCACCCGGCGGCCGTTCATGCGGCTGTTGATGCCCTGGCCGGAGAGGTGCGCTGACCGTTCGGGCGACGGCCTCCGTCCGAGTGACCGCAGCGTCGGGACGGCCCGGCGGATTCGGTGGGCCGTTCGGGTTTCTTCCGGCGCTGGAGTCAGGTTCGCCGCCCGGCGGTGGGGCTTCAGGACGGGCGGGAGGCGCGCAGTGAGTAGACCAGCGGGAGGCGGGGGCCGGGCGGCAGGAAGAAGTGGCCGTGCGCGTGTTCGTGCAGGAACTCCAGGTGCAGGCCGGCCGCTGCCAGGGCGCTGACCACGTCGCCGATTCCGTGCCGCCACTGCACCGTGCGGGTCGCGGTCATCGTCGCGTCCCGGTCGGCGTAGCTGCCGGGCTCGTCCACGACGGCCGGCGCGCGGTCGAAGTAGTCCTCCACCACAGTGCGGCCGTCCTCCGCGACGAGTTCGGCGACCGGGTGGAACTCCGACAGGTACACGAAGCCGCCCGGGCTGGTCAGTGCCGCCACCGTGCGTGCCCAACGTGCAAGGTCCGGAAGCCAGTTCAGCGCTCCCATGCCCGTGTACACGATGTCGAAGGTTTCGCCGCCGAGGGCCTCCACCGCCCCGTACACATCGGAGGTGACGAAGCGCGCCGAGTCCGTCCCGATCCGCTTCGCGAGCTGCGCGGCCTCCACGAGCGCCGGCTCGGAGAAGTCCAGCCCCGTCACCAGCGCGCCGCGACGCGCCCACGAAAGGGTGTCCAGGCCGATGTGGCACTGCAGGTGCAGCAAGCGCTTTCCAGTGACGTCCCCGAGCTCCGCGAGCTCGAAGTCTCGCAGCACTTCAGCGCCGGCCACGAACGCCGGGACGTCGTAGAACGCACCGCCGACATGGACCGGCACCCGCTCGTCCCAGTTCGCGCGGTTGGCCGTTGCCCAGTCCGTCCAGTCCGCGGCGGGCGTGGTCGGGACGGGCGTGGCAGGGGTGGCCGGTGCGGACTGTGGGTCGTCATGGAAAGTAGACATGACGACTTATCATTCCGGGCCGCCGACAGCAGGTCAACGGAATATCGGGCAGGTGGGAGGAGGGTTCACCCGGCCGGTCGGCGGGGCGGAACGGGTGGTCGGGGACGGCGGATCAGGACTGCGAGGCTGTCCACCGGTCCGCGAGCGTCGCCCCGGCGCGGTGCAGCCAGTGGGCCGGCTCGGCCCGGGCGGCGGATGCGGAACCGGCCAGCGAGGAGAGGGTGAGCACCTCGGCGGCAGTCGACTCGCCCGCCACCACGTTGGACGGAACGCCCGCCGCCTCGGCCAGGCGCACCACCTCGCCGACGGCCTTGCCCTGAAGACTTGTCGCGTCGTACCGGCCCTCGCCGGTGATCAGTAGATCTGCTGACGCCAACATGTCGGGCAGCCCGAGGAGTTGGGCAACCGCTGGTGCGCCCGGTTCGACCACCGCGCCCCAGCCTGCAAGCAGCCCGTAGCCCGTGCCGCCTGCCGCACCTGCACCGGGATACGATGGGTCGCCGCCCATCAGCTCCGCCAGCCTCGTCAACCTGAGCTCCAGCAGCGGGAGTTCGTCCTCGCCGGCGCCCTTCTGCGGCCCGTACACCGCCGCCGCGCCGCGTTCGCCGAGCAGCGGATTGGTCACATCCGTGAGCAGCACCACCCCGCCGGGCGGAGCGAAGCGGATCCGTGAACGGTCGAAGGTGGCGGCAACCTCGAGTGCTGCATCGAGATTTGACGTAGCGTCAGCAAGCTCTCCGCCTTCGTCGTCCAGCAGGCGGGCGCCGAGAGCGGACAGCAATCCGAAGCCGCCGTCGGTGGACGCCGAACCGCCGAGGCCGATCAGCAGCCGGGTCGCACCGGCGTCCAGAGCGGCGGCAATCGTCTCGCCGGTGCCCCGCGTGGTCGCGGTCAGTGGGCGCAACTCGTCTCCCAGCAACGGGAGTCCACTGGCCACCGCCAGCTCGACCACGGCCGTGCCGTTCGGCAGCAGTGCGAACTGCCCGCACACCGGCCGACCGTCCGGGCCGGTCACGTCCGGGACGTCGATCAGCCGCGCGCCGGGGCTGGCGGAGACGATGGCCGCGAGCGTCCCCTCCCCGCCGTCGGCCATTGGCGCGCACCGCACTTCGTCCGTCGGCCGGACCGAACGCCAACCTGCGGCCAGTGCCTCGGCGGCATCCGCCGCGTCGATCGTCCCCTTGAACGAATCCGGCGCCACGACGATTCGCATCCGCCCACCTCCGCCTCTCTCGATCACGATCTCGACCCACTCGCCCGTTTCCGACCCACTCGCCCGTTTCCGGCCCCCGCGCCCGGTTTCCAGCCCCGGCGCGGCACCACTCAACCGGACCGGGCCGCGCGCCCACCACTGCGACACGACAGGGGCGGCGGACCGGCCGGTGACCCCCGGCCCGCTCGCGCCTGCCTTGGTCAGCGGCGCACGATGTGCGTGCGGTGGCGCTCCTTCACGGTGGCGAGGGTCTGTTCGCCCGGAGTGTGCCAGACCGCCTCGTTGAACAACTCGACCTCGATCCAGCCGTCGTAGCCGGCGGCGGCCACCCGGTCGGTCAGCCAGCCGAAGTCGATGTGCCCGTCGCCGACGTGCCCGCGGCCCAGCAACGCGTCCGCGGGCAGCGGCAGCGTCCAGTCGCACACCTGGTAGGAGGCGATCCGGCCACCGGCGCCGGCCCGTGCGATCTGCTGCTCCAACTCCGGGTCCCACCAGACGTGGTAGCTGTCCACCACGACACCGACCTGCTCGGCCGGATGGGCCTCAGCCAGGTCGAGCGCCTGGCCCAGGGTGGAGACCACCGCCCGGTCCGCGCAGAACATCGGGTGCAGCGGCTCGATCGCCAGCCGGACTCCGAAGTCACCGGCGTGCGGCGCGAGTTCGGCGATCATGTCGGCCACCTGGCGGCGGGCTCCGATCAGGTCCCGGCTGCCGGCCGGGAGGCCGCCCACCACCAACACCAGGGTGTCGGTGCCGAGTTCGGCCGCCTCCTCGATTGCCGCCAGGTTGTCCGCGAACGCCGCCCGACGCGCCGCCTCGTCGCCGGCCGTCAGGAACCCGCCCCGGCACAGGCTGCTCACCGCGACACCCGCGTCCCGGCACAGCCGCGCCGCCCGGGCCAGACCCGCCTCGGCGACCTTGTCCCGCCACAGACCGATTGCCGGAACTCCGGCGTCCACGCAGCCCCTTACCGCCTCCGCCAGACTCCAGCCCTTGGTGGTGATCTGGTTCAGCGACAGCCGCTCGCACCCCTCGGCCACCTTCAGCCCCGCCGAGCTCATGCCCGCACCCCCGCCAGCGCCAGGAACTGCCGCATCCGACCGGCCGCCAACTCCGGATCGCCCAACACCCTGGCCACGTCCGCCAGTCGGAACAGCTCCACCAGGTGGCTCACCGAACGGCCGCTCTGCGCACCGGCCACCATGGTGAAGTGGTCCTGGTGCCCGCACAGCCACGCCAGGAACACGATGCCGGTCTTGTAGTGGAATGTCGGCGCCGCGAACAGGTGCCGCGCCAGCGGCACCGTCGGGCCGAACAGCGCGTCGTAGCGCGCCAGATCATCGGCGTCGAGCGCCTGCAGAGCAGCCGCCGCGACCTCCGCGATCGGGTCGAACACGCCCAGCAGCGCGTCACTGTGCCCGACCTCGTCACCCCGCACCAGCTCCGGGTAGTTGAAGTCGTCGCCCGTGTACATCCGCACCCCGGACGGCAGTTCACGTCGCAGCGCGATCTCCCGGCCCGCGTCCAGCAGCGACACCTTGATGCCGTCGATCCGTCCCGGGTGGCTGCGGATCAGTTCGAGCACCGTCTGCGCGGCCGCATCCAGATCCGCCGAGCCCCAGTAGCCGGCCAGCGCCGGATCGAACATCTCGCCCAACCAGTGCAGAATCACCGGCCGTTCGGCCTGCTCGACCAGCTTCCCGTACACCGACAGGTAGTCCTCCGGACCGCGCGCCGACGCCGCCAGCGCCCGGCTCGCCATCAGGATCGGCTGCGCACCCGCCGCCTCGACCACCGCCAGCTGCTCCTCGTACGCCGCCGACACCTCGGCCAACGAGACGTCGACGGACGTCAGTTGGTCGGTGCCCGCGCCGCATGCCAGCCGACCGCCGACGGACTTCGCCTCCGCACCCGATCGGGCGATCAGCTCCTGGGTCGCGGCCCAGTCCAGGCCCATCCCGCGCTGTGCGGTGTCCATCGCATCGGCGACGCCGAGGCCCAGCTCCCAGAGCCGGTGCCGGAACTTGAGTGTTCCCTCCCAGTCCACGGCGGCCGGCGCGCCGGGCGCGTTCCCGCCCAGCGGATCGGCCACCACGTGGGCGGCCGCGAACGCCACCCGGGACGAGGCCGGCCCCGACGGGGCGGCGAGCGCCACGGGCTCGCGCAACTGGTACCGGCCGATGCCGGGCAGATCGAGATGAGTCATGGTGTCAGGCCTTGAGGTCGGGCGATCGCGGGGATCGAGGGAGGGGTGGGGTGGGGTGGGCGGAGAGGGGGGTGTCGGTGGGTGGGGGCGGAGAACGGCCGGCCGGGTGGAGGAGATCATCTACGCGGAGATGATCCCTGCATAGATCAACTCGACCGCGTGACAGAAAATGACCGCTTGCGGCGCGCGGGCGCCAGGCGCCGGCCCGGGAGGCGCGAGGGAGAGGCGAGGGAGGGGCGGGGGAGGGGCGGGGGGAGTTGGGCGGGGCGGCGAGGGCGGACCGGACCGTGCAGCCCCGGCCGGCCGCATGGCCCCGCCTCCGCCGCCCGCCGCCCGCCGCCCGGTACCGGGGGCTCGTTCCCGGCGCGCCCAGCGCCCAGCGCCCGCCACGGGGCGCAAGGCGCGAGGCGCAGGGTGTCAGTGCGTCAGAGGCTGAGCTCCGGCACGTCCAGTCGCCGGCCCTCGCGGGCCGAGCGCAGGCCCAGTTCGGCCAGCTGCACGCCCTTGGCGCCCTCGAGGAGGTCCCACTGGTACGGCGCGCCGGTCACGACGTGCTTGAGGAACAGTTCCCACTGGATCTTGAAGCCGTTGTCGAACTCGGCGTTGTCCGGCACCTGCTGCCACTGCTCGCGGAACTGCTCGGTGGCCGGCAGGTCCGGGTTCCACACCGGCTTCGGGGTCGAACCGCGGTGCTGGATCCGGCAGTTGCGGAGCCCGGCGACCGCGCTGCCCTCGGTGCCGTCGACCTGGAACTCCACCAGTTCGTCCCGGTCCACCCGGACTGCCCACGAGGAGTTGACCTGGGCGACGATCCCGCCCTCCAGCTCGAAGACGCCGTACGCCGCGTCGTCGGCCGTCGCCGGGTACGGGCGGCCCTGCTCGTCGACCCGCTGCGGGATGTGCGTCGCGGCGTGCGCGTACACCGAGCGGACCGGGGCGATGATGCCGTCCAGCACGTAGCGCCAGTGCGGGAACATGTCGAGGATCATGCCGCCGCCGTCCTCGGCGCGGTAGTTCCAGGAGGGACGCTGGGCGTCCTGCCAGTCGCCCTCGAACACCCAGTAGCCAAACTCGCCGCGCACCGACAGGATGCGGCCGAAGAAGCCGCCGTCCACCAGGCGCTTGAGCTTCAGCAGGCCCGGCAGGAACAGCTTGTCCTGGACCGCGCCGTTGCAGACGCCGGCGGCCCGGGCCAGCCGCGCCAGTTCCAGCGCCGCATCCAGCGACTCGGCGGTCGGCTTCTCGGTGTAGATGTGCTTTCCGGCCGCGATCGCCGCCTTGATCGCGGACTCGCGGGCCTGGGTGACCTGCGCGTCGAAGTAGATCTCCGCCAGCGGGTGGGCCAGTGCTTCGTCCAGCGAGGTGGTCCAGTGCGACAGGCCGTGTCGCTTCGCCAGTTCCTCCAGCTTGGCGGCGCTGCGCCCGACCAGGATCGGCTCCGGCCACAGCACCTGGCCGTCGCCCAGCGGCAGGCCGCCCTGTTCGCGGATGGCCAGGATCGAGCGCACCAGGTGCTGGCGGTAACCCATCCGGCCGGTGACGCCGTTCATGACGATGCCGATGACCCTGCGGGACATGGGTGGGGTCCTTTCCGTGGGCGGAGGTGGTGGAGGCTCCGGCGATCGGACGGCGGGAGGGTCGGAAAGCGCTTACCGCGATGGCCACGGGGAGGCCCCGAGCGGTCGCGGGAAAGCGCTTTCCAACTCCCTGCGGTCGCTTGGCAGGTCGCCTGGTCGAGAGTCGGAGCGGGGTGGATGCAGAAGCTTTGTGCGGGCTACTGGAAAGCGCTTTCCACGCCAGCCGTCGAAGGCCCTTGGAAAGCGCTTTCCATGCGCCGAGGCTAAGCGGCCCGCCCGCCCCGGTCAAGGCGTTGTGGTCGGCTCGGTCACCCGAGCGGGGCTGGGCGGTAACCTGTCCCTCGATCATCGGCGAGCAGGGCGCGGGGAAAGCGGGGAGTATCGGGTGGCTGTCACTCTCGGGGATGTGGCGCGGCACGCTGGTGTCTCGCTGGCCACCGCCTCCCGGGCCCTGAACGGCTCGGCGCGGTCGGTGACGGAGGAGTTGTCGGCGAAGGTCCGGGCGAGTGCCGAGGCGCTCGGCTACCTCCCCAACGCGCCGGCGCAGGCACTGGCCAGGTCGTCCGGCGCGACGATCGGGGTGCTGCTGCACGACGTGGCCGACCCGTACTTCGGCGGGATCGCCCGCGGGGTCGGCGACGCCGCCGCCCGGGCGGGCCTGCTGTCGCTGGTGACCAGCACGGACGGCGACCCCCGGCGCGAGCTGGAGGCGATCCGGATGCTGCACGCGCACCGGGTCCGGGCGATCATTCTGGCCGGGTCGGCGTACAACGACACCGCGGTGATCCAGCAGCTGGATGAGGCGCTGGCGGCGTACCAGGAGCAGGGCGGCCGGGTGGCGGCGATCACCGACCACGGTCCGCTGTACGACACCGTCGAGGTGGACAACAAGGCGGGCGCCGCCGCGCTCACCCGCGCACTGGCCCAACTCGGCCACCGCCGCTTCGCGGTGATCACCGGTCCCGAGCGGATGCGGGTCGCCGAGGACCGCCTCGACGGCGTCCTGGACGCGCTGCACGAGCTCGGGCTGGAGGCGGGCGAAGGGATGGTCCGGCGCGCGGAGTTCACCCGGGAGGGCGGTCGGGCCGCGATGGCGCGGATCCTGGACGTCGCCCAGGAGAGTGGAACTCCGCTGCCCACCGCCGTGATTGCCCTCTCCGACATCTGCGCCGCGGGCGTCCTTGCCGAACTGCGCGACCGCGGCATCTCCGTCCCCGGCGACGTTTCCGTGGCCGGCTTCGACGACATCCCGCTGGCGACCGACCTGGCTCCGGCCCTGAGCACCGTCCGTCTGCCGCTCGCCACGATGGGCGAGTTCGCGGTCCGTCTGGCCCTTCGCGAGGGTCGCGAGACCGACACCAGCACGGCCTCCGCGGAGGTGGTGCTGCGGGACAGCACGGCCGCGCCGAGGGCCGACTGACAGTGGATCGGGTGGCCGGCTGACGTCCGGGTCCACGTCCGGAGGTCCGTTGAGCGATGAGGCCGGAAGGATCGGCGGCGGCGGCGGAGGTCAAGGCGCTTTCGCGGTAACGGAATTGGCGTTGCCGCCGGGTTGGGCGCGCGCGAGGCCGGGAGTGACGCATTCGTCGACAACCACGCGTCCAACAAGGTGTCCCGGGCGCTGGGTTACGAACCGAACGGCACCACGTGGGACGCCCGCCGCGGCGAGGCCGCGCCGATCCAGCGCTGGCGGCTGACGCGCGAGATGTGGGAGCGAACCCGCCGCGAGGACATCGAACTGGTCGGCGTGAAGGAGTGCCTCCCGGCGCTGGGGCTCGGCTGACAGTCTCCGAGCGATCCTGATGAATTCGCCTGTGAGGCTGGATGGTTGGGGCGGTTGGGGGCGGCGGGCGGTCAGGCGAGGAGGTCGGCCGCTGCCCGGTGGATCTTGGTGAGGGCGCTCAGCAGATGTTCGCGTTCGGCGGGGGTGAGGTCGGCCATGACCTGTTCCTCCATGGCGCGGCGTTCGGCCTCGATCGGTTCCTGAAGGGCGCGGCCCGCGTCCGTGAGCCGGAGGCGGACCAGGCGGTTGTCGTGGTCGTCGCGGTGGCGGGTGAGGAGTCCGGCGGTGGCCATCCGGGTGGCCATCTTGACCACGGTGGGCGTGGTGACGTTGAGCGCGGCGGCGATCTCGCCAGGGGTGCGGCCGTCGCGTTCCCACAGGGCGGCGAGCAGGTGGTTCTGTCCGAGGTGGAGGCCGTGGCGTCGCATGGCGCCGTCGGCGAGGGCCCGGAGCGCCTTCGAGGTCTTGCCGTGCAGGTCCAGGAACTCGGGCATCGCGGCCTCCGGTGGGGTGTCGGTACGCACAACAGGGCGATGCGACAGGTCAATTGACGGCTAATCAGTTCCCGGCTAACGTTCTCGCCGGATCGCTAGACGGCTAACGTCTCCAGGGGGATTGATGATACTGATCACAGGCGCGACCGGAAACATCGGACGGGAACTGGTCCACGCCCTCGACGCGGCGGGCGCCGAGCTGCGCCTGCTGGTCCGCGACCCGGACCGGGCCGCCGCGCTGCCCGCGCGCGCCGAGCGTTTCGTCGGGGACCTGGGCGAACCGTCCACGCTGGCAGGCGCGTTGAGAGGTGTTGAGGGGGTGTTCCTGCTCACACCGGGCATCGGTACCGCGCACACCGCGTACGCCGTTGCCGCTGCCGAGGCGGCGGGGGTGCGTCGCCTGGTGCACCTCTCGTCCGCAAACGTGCTGGGTGATCCGATGCCCGCCATGGGCCGCTGGCACCACGAGCGGGAGGAGATCGTGCGCGGCAGTGGCATACCGGCGACGATCCTGCGGCCCGGCGGATTCATGACCAACGCCCTGGAGTGGGTGGAGACGATCCGCGCGGAGGGTTACGTGCTGGACCCGGTCGGCCCGGGCCGCTTCGCGCCGGTCGATCCCGCTGACATCGCCGCCGTCGCCGCCCTGGTCCTCACCGAGGACGGCCACGACGGCGCGGAGTACGTGCTGACCGGTGGTGAGTGCCTGACGGTGGCCGAGCAGGTCCGGATTCTTGCCGGGGTGACCGGACGCCGGATCGAGGTCCGGGCGGCGAAGACGCCCGCCGAGGCGGTCCGGGCCCGCTTCCCCGGCGGGGTGCCGCAGGCGCTGGCCGATGCCATCGTCGAGGGGTTCACGCTGATGCGCGCCGACACCGTCGGGCTGCGAACCGACACGGTGGAGCGGCTGCTGGGGCGTGGGCCGGGGAGGTTCGCGGCCTGGTGTGCGCGCAACGCGGACGCGTTCCGCTGAGCGGCTCCGGTCGGCGTCGAAGTGCCGCGGCGCCGACCGGAGTTGGTTGACGACGGAGTCAGGAATGCCCGGCGGCGAGGTACTGCTCCAGGTGCTGCTGGTTGACGACCAGGCGCAGGCACAGGTGCCGGAACTGGGCGAGTTCCTCGGGGGTGAAGCCGCGGAAGACGGCGGACATGGCGCGCTGGGTGGGCAGGCGGAAGGCGTCGAGCCAGTCGCGGCCGGCGGGGGTGATGGTGACGCGGACGGAGCGCCGGTCCTCGGGGTGCTGGACGCGGCGGGCGAGGGTTTCGCGTTCCAGGGTGTCGACCAGGCCGGTGACGTTGCGGGAGCTGACGCCTGCCGCGCGGGCGAGTTCGCCGATGGTGAGGCCGTCCGGGTCGGCGTTGCCGAGCCGGGTGAGCAGGTCGAGGGCCCCGGAGCTGAGGCCGCGGCCGCCGGCGCCGTGGGCGCGCAGGCGGTCGATGGACTGGGAGGCGGAGCGGACGGCGGCGGCGGCCTCCAGTGCGAGGGTGTCGTCGTCCAGGGCGAACGCGCGCATCGAGCTGCGTACGCCGGGGTCGTAGAGGTGGCCGTCGGAGTCCTCGGTGAGGGCGGGCTCGGGGGCGGGTGAGTTATGTACGTCCTTCAACATGAAGCAGTACCTTAATTGCTGTCACCAGTTCGGTCCAGGCCCGGTCGGGCCTGATGTCCGTTCAATCCGGCGGCAGCGAGCGCGCGTTGCCCGCTCGACCGTTCGGCGCAGCGACGCGCCGCCGACGGCGCAGTTGGGCGCGCGGGGTGGTGGAGGCGCTCGTTAGCGTCCGAGGGCAGGAGGGTGTCAGGGGCTGGATGCCGGACGCCCGATCGACCATCGGATCGAGTCGAGCGCTAGGAGAGTGCGCGTGGCCGCGACACCGCCGCCCCCCGAGGGACCGGTCGGGGGAACGGGGGGCAGTTCGGCCGGGGGGACAGGGGGCGCGGGGGGAGCCGGCGGTGCAGGCCGTACCGGGGGCGAGCCGCCGCCGTACCGAGGGGGCTCCGCGCGGGCGGACGACGTGCGGCCGGTCGGGCTCGAGCCGGCCGGCCGGGCGTCGATGGTGGCGGGGGCGGCGAGCGTGCTGCTGATCGCGGCGATCCTGCTGGGCAGCCGGGAGTTGCGGGACTTCGACTCGGCGCTGGTGCCGTACGCGGTGGCGTCGGTGTTCCTGACCTTCGGCGTGGTGTACCGGTACATGATGTGGATCTCCGCCCCGGCCGCCCGCCGGCTGTTCCGGGAGGGTTGGAGCGTCGCCCTGTCCTGGGAGAACCTGAAGCGCTCGCCGACCGCGCTGCCGAAGATGGCGGCCACCTACCTGGGCTTCCAGAAGTTCCTCGGCGCCCGCTCGCACGCCCGTTGGGTGGCGCACCAACTCATGTTCTGGGGCTGCCTGTTGGCGGCGTTCATCACCTTCCCGCTGACCTGGGGCTGGTTCACCTTCACCTCCTCCAGCGCGGCCGGACCGGGCTACGAGATGCGGCTGTGGGGGGTGAAGCTGTTCGGCTTCGACTCGGGCAGCTTCTTCGGCTGGGTGCTGTACCACGGGCTGGACCTGGCGGCGGTGATGGTGATCAGCGGTGTCGGCTACTTCCTGTGGCGGCGGGTGCGGGACCGGGCGGCGACCACCGGCCAGCGGTTCGGCTACGACTTCGTCCCGCTGCTGGCGCTGCTCACCATCTCGGTGACCGGCCTGTTGCTGACCTTCTCCGAGATGTTCCTGCACGGCGGCGGCTACGAGTTCCTGGCGATCCTGCACATGGCATCGGTGGTGCTCACCCTGGTGTACCTGCCGTTCGGGAAGTTCTTCCACATCGTGCAGCGGCCCGCCGCGGTCGGCATGCAGCTGTTCAAGTACACGGCGCGGCGCAAGGGTTCGGACGCCGAGGAGCTGCGGGCGTGCCGCCGCTGCGGGCAGCCGATCGACACCGTCGCCGCCGTCGACAACCTGCGCGCCACGATGCGCGACCTGCGGCTCGGCTTCGACGAGTGGGCCGAGTACTGCCCGCGCTGCAAGCGGGTGCTGCGCGGCACCGCCTACCTGTCGACCGTCAAGCGAGGCTTCAAATGACCGCCGGCATCGAGCGAGGCTTCGAGTGAGCGCCGGCATCGAGCGAGGCTTCGAGTGAGCGCCGGCATCGAGCGAGCCTTCAAGTGAGCGCCGACGTCATGGGAGGGTTCAAGTGACCGCCGAGCACGTCCCGTTGGACCCGAGTGTCGCCCCGCTCGGGACGCGCAACTTCCGTGACGCGGGCGGCCTGCCCGCCGCCGCGTGGCGGGCCGACCAGGGTGAGCAGACCCTCGTTCCCACGCACTGCTGCTTCTGCGGCGTGCAGTGCGGGATGTACCTGCGGGTGGACGGGCACGGCAAGGTGTTCGGGGTGGAGCCGCGCAACCACGACATCAACCGAATGCGCCTGTGCCCCAAGGGAATCAACGCCTACCAGCAGGTCAACCACCCGGACCGGCTGACCGCCCCGCTGCTCCGCCGGGACCGCAACCAGCCGCTGCGGGAGGTGAGTTGGGACGAGGCGCTGGACTTCACGGTGGAGCAGATCAACCGGATCCAGCGCGAGCACGGTCGGGACGCCTTCGGGATGCTCGGCGGGGCCAGCCTGTTCTCCGAAAAGACCTACCTGGTGGGCAAGTTCGCGCGGGTCGCGCTGAAGACCCGGCACGTGGACTACAACGGCCGGCTGTGCATGGTGAGCGCCGCGGGCGCCAACAAGCTGGCGTTCGGCATCGACCGGGCGGCCAACCCGTTCGCCGACATCCTGCAGACCGAGTGCCTGCTGCTGGTCGGGGCGAACGTCGGCGAGTGCTTCCCGGTGCTGACCCAGTACGTGTGGGGCGCCCGCGACCGGGGCGCGACGCTGATCGTGGTCGACCCGCGGGAGACCGCCGTCGCCCGCACCGCCGACATTCACGTGGCGCTCAAGTCCGGTACGGACGCGGCCTTTTTCAACGCGGTGCTGCACGTGATCGTCGAGGAGGGGCTGACCGACGAGGCGTTCCTGTCGGCGAACACCACCGGCTGGGAGGAGGTCAAGGCCACCGTCAAGGAGTACCCGCCGAGCCGGGCCGCCGAGATCTGCGGCGTCCCGGCCGAGCAAGTCGTCCAGGTGGCACGGGCGTTCGGCCGGGCGCGGCGGGCGATGGGCTGGCACGCGCGCGGCATCGAGCACCACACCCAGGGTGTGGAGAACTGCCTGACCGTCATCAACCTGTGCACCGCGACCGGCAACCTGGGCCGCCCGGGCGCCGGTTACGGCACACTGACCGGTCAGGGCAACGGGCAGGGCGGCCGCGAGCACGGCCAGAAGTCCGACCTGCTGCCCGGCGGCCGTTCCATCAACGACCCGGCGCACCGCCGGCAGATCGCCGCGATCTGGGGCATCGAGGAGTCCGAACTCCCGCTCGCCGGAACGTCGATGACGGAAATGGTCTGGCAGATGCAGCGCCAGGAGATCCGCGGCCTGATCGGCGTCTGCAACAACCCGTTCGTCTCGCTGCCCAACTACGCCGTGGTGAAGGACGGTTACGACAAGCTGGAGTTCCACGCCCAGTTCGACTTCTTCCTGTCCGAGACCGCCGCCAACGCGCACGTGGTCTTCCCCGTCACCAGTTGGGCCGAGGACGAGGGCGTGATGGCCAACGCCGAGGCCCGCGTCGTCAAGCACAACAAGGCCCAGGAGCCCCCCGAGGGCGTGCGCACCGACACCTGGGTGATGTGCGAACTCGCCCGACGCCTGGGCGTGGGAAGCAAGTTCGCCTTCGAGGACTCGCGCGAGGTCTTCGACGAGCTGCGCCGCGCCTCGGCCGGCACGGTGATCGACTACTACGGCATCACCTACGACCGGCTGGAGCGGACCGGCGGCCTGGTGTGGCCCTGCCCGGGCATCGAACACCCGGGAACGCCAAGGCTGTTCGAGGACGGCAAGAGCTACCACCCGGACGGGAGGATCCACCTCCAGGTGGTCGAGTGGCACCCGCCCGCCGACCCGTACGACGACGACTTCCCGATGACGCTGACCACCGGCCGCACCGTCGCGCACTACCTGTCGGGCAACCAGACCCGGCGGCTGGGCGCGCTGGTCGAGCAGACGCCGAGGCCGTGGGTGGAGGTGCACCCGTCGCAGGGATTCCGCAACGGCGAGCCGGTGCGGGTGATCACCCGGCGCGGCAGCTCGGTGCTGCCGGCCCTGGTCACCGAGGCGATCCGGCCCGACCACGTGTTCGTGCCGTACCACTGGCCGTACCCGGTGGCCGCCAACCAGCTGACCATCGACGCCCTCGACCCGCGGTCGAAGATCCCCGAGTACAAGGTGTGCGCGGTACGGATCGAGCGCGCCCGCACCGTCGAGCCGGTGCCCGCGCCGCCCAGCCCGCCGGGCCGCGAGGCGTACCCGGAGGCCCAGGTGTCGCGCGCCGACCCGCTCCCGCCGACTTCGCCGCAGGGCCGCGGCACCGGAGAGAGGGGCTGAACCACCATGCTGGGACGCACCATCTTCATCGACCCCGGCCGCTGCATCGGCTGCCAGGCCTGCGTGTCGGCCTGCCGCGAATGCGACTCGCACCGCGGCAAGACGATGATCCACCTCGACTACACCGACGAGGGCCACACCGTCGCCTCGCTGCCCACCGTCTGCATGCACTGCGAGGACCCGGTCGCCCCCTGCGCCGAGGTCTGCCCCGCCGAGGCGATCCTGATCACCGCGGACGGAGTCGTCCACGAAGCCGACCCGACCCGGTGCATCGGCTGCGCGAACTGCGTCAACGCCTGCCCGTTCGGTGTGCCCAAGATCGACCTGGCGGCGAAGCTCCAGATGAAGTGCAATCTGTGCTACGACCGCACCTCGTACGGCCTGGCCCCGATGTGCGCCACCGTCTGCCCGACCGGCGCGCTGTTCTACGGCACCGCCGAGGAGTTGCAGGCGGAACGGCCCGGCGTGGAGGTCTCCACCGAGTTCGTGTTCGGCGCCACCACCGTCTCCACCGGCGTCGCCATGGTCGTCCCGCCGGAGCGCCGGGCACCCGTCCCCGGCGGGACGCTGAACCTGATCGAGGTCAACGGGCGGCCCACGCCCGGGAACGGAGCGATGGCGTGACCAGCCCCGTCGACCCGTCCGGGCCGGGCGGACCCGAGGACGCCCACCAGGCCGAGCAGGACGCGCTGCGCGAGCGGATCAGCGCCGACTCGCTCACCACCCGCCGCGACTACCTGCGGATCGTCGCCACCGTCTCCGGCGGCCTGGTGGTCGGCTCCGCCGCCGTCTCGGCCGGCGTGCTGCACCGGCACGGCGACGGCATCGCCGCCCCGCTGAAGGTCGCCGACCGGCTCGAACGCGGGCAGGCGGTCAGCTTCGAGTACCCCGGCGAGGACGACCGGGCGATGGCGATCCGACTGCCCGACGGCACCGTCGTCGGCTACTCCACCATCTGCACCCACCTCGCCTGCGGCGTCCTCTGGCGACGCGACCAGGGCACCGACGGAGACCTCTACTGCCCGTGCCACGAAGGGAAGTTCGACGCCCGCACCGGCGCGGTGACGGCCGGCCCGCCACCCCGGCCGCTGCCCAAGGTGGTCATGGTCGAGGACGCCCAGGGCGCGGTGTGGGCGATCGGCACCGCCCGCTCCGGCGAGGACGAGCAGGCGGGCCTGTGCCGGGGCCTGCGCGACCGCAACCCGGCACTGGCCGACGCCGCCGGGTGCCCGGGCAGGGAGAGCGGCAAATGACCTTGAACGAGAGAGAGTTGACGATGTATCAGGTCGAAGCGGGGGGCGCGTGGTGAGCGAGGGCCACTTCCCGGAGGGCTACCACCCCGGCAGTGACGAGCCGCGCCTCAACCGGCCCGTCCACGAACGCTATCCGCAGATCCGGCCGACCTCCGGCTACGCCGACGCCCGGGTCACCGCCACCGGACCCGGCCCCGGCGCGGGCACCGACCAGCAACCGGAACGCTCCGCGATCCTCTCCGCCCGCGTCGCCCTCGGCATCACCGTCGTCATCGGCCAACTGTGGGCACTCACCGTCGCCACCAACGCCTGGATGCGCGGCGAGGTCGCCACCGCCTGGTGGTCCACCGGCTTCAGCGCCGCGTCCTTCCTGGTGGTCCTGCTCGCCTGGCGGATCTCGCCGGGCGACCGCTGAGCGCACCCGGCGGCGGAGCGCTGACATGCGGCGCCCGGAATGTGGTGATACCTCTCGAAAGGACCTGTGGAAGGGAGCCCACGATGGACAATTACCCGGCGCTCAACCTGTTCTGGACGATGTTGTGGCTGTTCCTCTGGATCCTCTGGCTCTTCCTGCTGTTCAAGGTGATCACCGACATCTTCCTCAGCCACGACATGGGCGGCTGGGGCAAGGCCGGATGGACCGCCTTCGTCATCCTGCTGCCCTACATCGGTGTGCTGGTTTACCTGATCGCCCGCGGCAAATCCATGGGCAACCGCGACCGGGCACTCGCCGCGCAGGCGGAGGGCAACTTCCAGAACTACATCCGCAAAGCCGCCGGCACCGAGGACCAGCAGGCCGCGTCCCGGCACGTGGACGAACTCGCCCGGCTCGCCGACCTGAAGAACAGCGGCGCCATCTCCGAGGACGAATTCCGCGCGGCGAAAGCCAAGTTGCTCGCCTGAGTGCCGCAGACCCCGCAAGCCAGAGACCCCGCCGGCAGGCGGGCGGGAGGAGGCCGGCGCGGTGCCGGACACGCCACTGACACCCGAGGTGTTCGACCGCGCCATCGTGGCGATCGCGCTGACCGCGGGGACCGACCACCGACTGGTGTACGTCAACGACGCGTTCCGCGACCTGTTCGGCGACCGGCAGCTCGGCGACCCGGCCCGCGAGGTGTTCACGGAGCCGGGCGCCGAACGCTTCGTCGCCACCCTCGACGCCGTCCTCAGCGACGGCACCGCCCGGCAGGTCACCGCGCCGCGCACCCTCGCCTGCCCGGACGGCGGGACCGTCCACCGGCACTTCGTCTACTCCTGCTCACCCGCCGGCACCCCGTACGGCCCCGGCATCCTCACCGCCGCCATCGACACCACCGCCGAACTGCACTCCGCCCTGGAGACCGAACGCCTCTCCGTCGAACGGCTGCAGGCACTGCGGCGATACGAGGCACTGATGGCCGCCACCTCCCAGATGGTGTGGCTGGTGCACGCCGACGGCACCGCCGACGAACTCGTCCCCGGCTGGGAGGCCCTCACCGGCCGGCCCTTCCCCGAAACGGCCGGCAACCGCTGGCTGGACGTCGTCCACCCCCAGGACCGCGACCGGCTCGCCACCCACTGGGCCGCCGCCGCCCGCGAACTGCCCACCGCCTTCGAACACGTCTTCCGGGTACGCGGCGCCGACGGCGGCTACCGGCACGTCCGGGCCCGCGCCGTCCCCATCGTCCGCGACGACGGACCCGCCGAATGGATCGGCACCACCAGCGACATCGAGGACCAGTGGCGCAACCGGCTGCGCGAACGGCTGCTCGCCCGGGCCGGCGCCGTCACCGAGGCCGAACGCGCCGACGACGCCTTCGCCGCGCTCGCCGCCACCCTCGTCCCCGAACTCACCGACGTGTGCGCCGTCTACCTGCTGCGCGAACCCGACGCCGCCGGCGGAGACGTCGTCGCCACCCGGATCGCCTCCGTCGCCCGCCCCGGACTGCCCCCGCTGCCACCCATCAACCGGCAGACCTACACCCTCGGCGCCCGCGCCCGGAAAGCGGTTTCCGACCGCACCCCCATCGTGCTCGAATTCGCCGACGGCAACGTCCCCCGCGGCAGCATCCCCGAGATCTCCGCCCGCTGGCTGGAACGCGCCCACGCCACCAGCCTCACCCTGCTGCCCATCGTCGTCGACGGCGCCGTCGTCGCCCTCGCCGCCACCGCCGAGTGCGAAGGTGCACCCCCGCCCGGACCCGCCGACATCGACCTCCAGCGGGAAGTCCTGCAACGCGCCCAGGCCCCGCTGCGCCAGGCCCTCGCCCTGCAACGCGCCCGGCACACCGCCGTCGTCCTGCAACGCGCCATGCTCACCACCCCGCCCACCGTCGGCGGCGCCGCCCTCGCCGGCCGCTACCGCCCCGGCAGCCGCAACGCCGAAGTCGGCGGCGACTGGTACGACGCGTTCACCCTCCCCGACGGCGCACTCGCCATGACCATCGGCGACGTCGCCGGCCACGACCTCGCCGCCGCCACCATCATGGGCCAACTCCGCGCCATGCTGCGCTCCATCGCCTTCACCCGCCCGCACGGCCACACCCCCGCCGACACGCTGCGCGAACTCGACACCGCCGCCGAAGGGCTGGGCGTCGGCAGCTTCGTCACCGCCGTGCACGCCCGCCTCACCCGGCACGGCGCCGACGGCGCCTGGGAGGTCGAGTGGACCAACGCCGGGCACCCGCCGCCCGTCCTGATCCCCGTCACCGGCCCGCCCCGGCTGCTGACCGGCGAGGACGCCGACCTCCCGCTGTGCGTCGACCCGCGCCGCCCCCGGGTCACCCACCGCGACCCGCTGGGCCCCGGCGAGACCCTGCTGTTCTACACCGACGGCCTGGTCGAAGTCCCCGGCGAAGACCTCGGTGACGGCATCGCCCGCCTCTGCAGGGCCGCCGCCGACGCCCGCCACCGCCCGCTCGACGACCTGTGCGCGTACCTGGCCGGACGGGTCGCCGACGTCCGCGACGACATCGCCCTGATCGCCTTCCGGCCCACCCCGCTCGCCGGCCCCGCGGACCGGCCACGATGAGCGCGGCGGGCCGGGGCGGCAGGGACAGCCGCGACCCGGAGAGGAGGGACGTCATGGACAGCACCGGCGAGAGCGAGGACGCGGCACTGCTCGACGCCCTGTTCCGGCAGGCCCCGGTCGGGCTCTACCTGCTCGACCAGGACCTGCGGCTGGTACGCCGCAACGCCGCCGCCCACAACGCCGCCCACGGCGCAGCCACCCGCCCCGACCCCGGCAACGGCGGCCGCTGGGTCGGCGACCTCGGGCCCGGCTTCGACGACGCCGAACTCGAAACACTCGCCCGCCAGGCCCTCCAGGACGGCGACTGGATCCGCGAACACCTGGTCCGCGGCCGCACCCCCGACGAACCCCGCCGCGACATCGTCGGCGCCGTCTCGTTCTTCCCGATCGAATCCGACACCGGCCGCCGCTACCTGGTCGCCGCCATCCAGGACGTCACCGAACGCCAGACCGCCCTCGACCGCCTCGACATCCTGCACACCGCACACCGCCAACTCGGCGCCTCCCTGGACGCCATCGGCTCCGCCGAGGAACTCGCCGACGTCGCCGTACCCCGCCTCGCCGACATCGCCACCGTCGACCTGCTCGACGAACCCCTGCGCGGCCTGCCGACCCGCGCCGGACCCGTCGACCCCGCCGCCCCGCTGCGCCGCGCCGCCTACCGGGCCGTCCACACGCCCGGCGAGCTGGGCCCGATCCCGCACGGCGAACTGTCCACCTACGGCGCGCCCACGCCCTACAGCCAGGCGCTGGACGACGGGCGGGCGCGACTGGTGCGCGGACTGAGCGGCGACGAGGACTGGCTGTCGGCCGACCCCGCGCGCGGACGCCGGCTGACCGGCCTCGGCGTGCACTCGATGATCGTCGCGCCGCTGATGGCGCACGACACCGTGCTCGGCCTGCTCGCCCTGTACCGGAACCGGCGGCCCGCCCCCTTCGAACAGGCCGACCTGGACCTCGCCGTCGAACTCGCCTCCCGCGGCGCCCTGTCCATCGACAAGGCCCGCAGCTACGCCCGCGAACGCACCATCGCCACCACCCTGCAACGCCAACTCCTGCCCAGGGAACCGGCCGAACTGAGCGCCGTGGAGACCGCGCAGGTCTACCTCCCGGGAACGGTCGGCCCCGGCGGCGACTGGTACGACATCATCCCGCTGTCCGCCGCCCGGGTCGGGCTGGCGATCGGCAGCATCACCGGAACCGGCATCGAGGCAGCCGCCCTGATGGGCCAACTCCGCACCGCACTACGCACCTTGGCCGTGCAGGACCTGGCGCCGGACGAGCTGCTGGTACGCCTGGACGAAGTCGCGCGGGTGCTGACCGACGAGCAGCGCGGCAGCCTGCCGCCCGGCGCGGACCGGCTGCCCGACGGCCTCGCGTCCTGCCTGTACCTGGTGTACGACCCGATCGCCCGGACCTGCACCGCCGCCTCCGCCGGCCACCCCGCGCCGGTGCTGGTCGGCCCCGACGGCGCCCCGCTGCCGTTCGAGGTCGAACCCGGGCCGCCGCTGGGCTGGGGCGACTGCTGCTACGAGACGACCACCACCGAGCTGGACGAGGGCTGCGTACTGGCCCTCTACACCGAGGGGTTGATGTCCGGCCGGGCCCGGAGCGCGGACGAGGACGGCACACCGGGGGGCGAACCGGGCACACGGCGGGCGGTGCTGGAGCGGGTGCTGGCGCGGCCCGGCGAGGAACAACTGCACGACCTGTGCGACCGGGTGGTGTACGCGCTGCTGCCCGAACGGCAGCGCGAGGATGCCGTGCTGCTGCTGGCCCGCACCCGGGCGCTGCCGGACGAGCGGGTCGCGGTGTGGACGCTGCCGGGCGACCCGGCGGTGGTGCGCACCGCCCGGCGGCTGGCCGAACACCAGCTCGCCGCCTGGGAGTTGGGGGAGCTGGAGTTCGCCACCGACCTGATCGTCAGCGAGCTGGTGACCAACGCGATCCGCTACGGGGAGCCGCCGATCCGGCTGCGGCTGATCCACGACCGGGGCCTGATCTGCGAGGTGTCGGACAGCGCGGCCAGCACCCCGCACATGCGGCGGGCGAAGAGCACCGACGAGGGCGGTCGCGGACTGTTCATCATCGGTCATCTGGCGCAGCGTTGGGGCACCAGGATCGGCCGGCGCGGCAAGACCATCTGGGCGCAGCAGGAACTTACGTCAACAGGCGGGTCACCTAAGGAGGTTGACGTAGGCGATTCGCTCGAGCCGTAGTGGGTGGGGGAGTTGACGGGCCCGGGCCGGTGCCGCGGATCGGTGGTGCGGGCGCCGGCCCGGGCGTGGCGTCAGGGGCGGGCCTTGGGGGCGTTCTCGGCGGTCTTCGCGGGGTCGAACTGGGCGACGGGGGCGAGGATTTCGTCCATCCGGGCGAGCAGTTCCGGCTCCAGCTTCACGCCGGCGGCCTTGACGTTCTCGGTGACCTGCTCGGGCCGGGAGGCGCCGATGATCGCCGCGGACACGTTGGGGTTCTGCAGCACCCAGGCGACGGCCAGCTGGGCGAGCGACAGCCCCGCCTGGTCGGCGAGCGGGCGCAGCAGCTGGACGCGCTCCAGGACGTCGTCGCGCAGCCAGCGGGCGACGAAGTTCGCGCCGCCCTTCTCGTCGGTGGCGCGGGAGCCGGCCGGCGGGGCGGCGCCCGGCTGGTACTTGCCGGTGAGGACGCCCTGCGCGATCGGCGACCAGACCACCTGGCCGAGGCCCAACTCTTCGGACACCGGGACGACTTCACCCTCGATGACCCGCCACAGCGCGCTGTACTGGGGCTGGTTGGAGACGAACGGGATGCGCAGCTCGCGGGCCAGCGCGTGCCCGGCCCGGATCTGGTCGGCCGTCCACTCGGAGACGCCGATGTACAGGGCCTTGCCGGAGCGGACCACGTCGGCGAACGCCTCCATGGTCTCCTCGAGCGGCGTGGACGGGTCGAAGCGGTGCGCCTGGTACACGTCCACGTAGTCGGTCTGCAGGCGGCGCAGCGAGCCGTTGATCGACTCCATGATGTGCTTGCGGCCGAGCCCGCTGTCGTTGCGGCCGGGCCCGGTCGGCCAGAACACCTTGGTGAGGATCTCCAGCCCTTCGCGGCGCTCGCCCTTGAGGGCGCGGCCCATGACCGCCTCGGCGCGGGTCTCCGCGTACACGTCGGCGGTGTCGAAGGTGGTGATGCCCGCGTCGAGGGCGGCGCGGATGCACGCGGCCGCGGTGTCCTCCTCGACCTGCGAGCCGTGGGTGAGCCAGTTGCCGTAGGCGATTTCACTGACGATCAGGCCGCTGCGGCCCAGGTGACGGAATTCCATGATCTGTACCGTACGTCAGCTGACGGTTCCGGTGGGTACCATCGCGGTGCCGCAGGAACCGGGAGCGGGCCGGGGCGGGCGGGGCGTGTCGGTGCCGATTTCCGGGGCCGGCGCGGGTGTGACGACCTGGACGTGGACGAGAGTGTGTCTGAGGCGGTGTTGCCGGCGGGGGCGGGCGGACTGTCCCGACCGGAGAAGAGGAACCGTGACCCACCCGCAAGCGAGACCCGTCGTGCGGCAGCGGTCCGCAGGCCCGGCGCCGGAGCCGGCCCCGTGGAACCGGCAGCGGCTGCGCAGCAACAACGAGTGGCTGCTGCTGGAGCTGCTGCGCACCGGCGGCCCGTCCTCGCGGGCGCAACTCGCCCGCGACACCGGCCTGTCGAAGCCGACCGTGTCGGCCGCGCTGGGTTCGCTGGAGACGGCCGGGCTGGTCCGGGAGGCGGGCACCCTGGCGCCCGACCGGGGCCGCACCGCCGTCCTGTACCGGGCCGACGCCGGCGCCGGGTACGTGCTCGGGATGGACGTCGGCCGAGCCCGCCTCCGGGTGGCCGTCGCCGACCTGTCGGGCCGGGTGGTGGCCCGCCGGGACGTCCCCAACCGCGGCCGTTCCGGCCCCGCCGTCGCGGACGCGCTGGTCGCCACCGCTCAGGAGACGCTCTCCGATGCGGGGCTGGCGGACGGTGCCGGCGGCGCTGTGGGCTGTCCGGCGGACGGAGTGGTGCGCGCGGTGATCGGCAGTCCCGGTGTGTGGGACGAGCGGCTGCGGATGATGCGGCACGCCCCGCACCTGCCCGGCTGGGCGCGGCCGGGATTGGTCGACCGGATCGCGGACGGCCTCGGCATGCATGTGCACGTCGCCAACGACGCCAACCTCGCCGCGCTCGGCGAGTACACCTACGGTGCGGGGGCGGGCAGTTCGGTCTTCGCCTACCTGCTGGTCGGGGCGGGCGTCGGCGTCGGCCTGGTGCGCGACGGCGAACTGTGGACCGGTGCGCACGGCGCGGCCGGTGAGATCGGCATGCTGCAAATGCCTTGCGTGTCGGATGAATTGACGGGACGTCAGGATGTCCGGCTGGAGGAGGTGGTGGCGGCGGACGCCGTGGTCGGCGAGGCGTGGCGGCTCGGGCTGACCAGTGCGAGCACCGCCGAGGAGGTGTGCGAGGCGGCCCGGTCCGGCGATCCGGCCGCGCGGGCGGCGATCGACCGGCAGGCGCAGCAACTCGCCTTCGCGGTCGCCGTGGTGGCCGCCGTCGCCGATCCGGAACTGGTCGTGCTGGGCGGCGGTGTCGGCCGCAGCGCGGACCTGCTGCTGCCGCCACTGGAGGAGGCGCTGCACCGCAGCTGCGCGCTGAGACCCCGGGTGGTGGCGAGCACGCTCGGCGAGGACGCGGTGCTGATGGGCGCGGTGGCGACGGCGCTGGAGTCGGCGCGGCTGGAGGTGTTCGTGCGGCGTACCGCGTCCGCGTGAGTTCCGGTTCGGGGGTCTCGGCCGTTTCGGTCGTCTCGGTCGTCTCGGTCGGCTCGGGAGGTCTCGGCCGTCTCGGCCGGGGAGAAGGGACGGACGTCGTCCGGAGGGGGCCTTTGGGCCCTACCGGCGCGGCCGATCCGAGGCGCACGCTCAGGATAAAGAGGCACGTGGAACGCGACGAGGATGCGGCGAGGAGTGATCCGCGATGGTCGAGTCGACGATTGGCACGAGGGGCGGTCCCGGGGCGGCACTGAGCGTGCAGGAACTCCGGGTGCTGGTGGCGGCGGCCGGAGCCGCGCCTTCGTTGCACAACTCCCAGCCCTGGCAGTTCCGGCCCGCCGACGACGGCCACGGAGTCCTGGTCTTCGCCGACCTGGACCGGGCCGTCCCGGTGGCGGACCCCGACGGCCGCGGCATGTTGCTGTCCGTCGGCGCGGCCCTGTTCAACCTGCGGGTCGCGGCCGCCCGGCAGGGTCTGCCCGTGGACGAGCTGGAACTGATGCCCGGCCCGTTCGGGGCCGACTCCCCGGTCGCGGTGGTGCACTTCGGCCCGCGCGGAGTCCCCGACGAGACGGCGGAGTTGGCGGAGGCGATCGCGCTGCGGCACTCCAGCCGTGAACCGTTCAACAACCGCGACGTCCCCGAGACGGTGATCGGTGAACTGATCGCGGCCGCCGCCGCCGAGGACACCGTCCTCGACGCGCTGGAGGAGTCCGAGGCGCGCCGGGTCCTGGCACTCACCGCCGAGGCCGAGGCCCGGATCGTCGCCGACGCCGCCCGCCTTGCCGAGACCGGGAGCTGGCTGCGCGACGAACCTTCGGCGGACGGCATCCCGGTCTCTGCGCTCGGCCCGCAGGACCACGAAGCGCACGTCCCCGTGCGGGACTTCACCGGACGCCCCACCCGCTCGCAACGCTTCGAGGCGCTCCCGCAGTTGGTCACCATCGCCACCCGCGGCGACACGGCAGCCGACTGGCTGCGGGCCGGCCAGGCCATGGAACGCGTCTGGCTGGTGGCCACCGCGCACGGCGTCCGGGTCTCCGTCCTCCACCAGGCCGTCGAACTCCCCGAGACCCGCTGGCGGCTGCGCAACCCCGAAGCCGGCATCGGCACCGTCCAGGTACTCCTCCGCATCGGCTACGGCCCCCGGGGCGCGGCCACCCCGCGCCGCGAGATCGACGAACTCCTCGGCGGCGCCGTTCCCGCGAGCTGAGCGGTCTGTCAGCGCTCGGCGGGATGATCCTGCGCAGCATCCCCCGAGCGGACGGAACGGCCGAATGGTGATTCGAAACGAGCAGGTGGCGGGCCAAGAGTTCCTGCGCGATATGGCCGGGGACCCGTACTACCCCGCCCACCTGGTCGAACGCGGCCGCGCGGTGCTGCGCACACTGTGCGAACGGATCGAGTCCGAACGCCCGTCCGGCCTACCGGAGTTGTACGCGCTGACGCATGCCGCGACGGAGGAGTTCAACCGCCTCGGCGAGGCGATGGAGGACGCCGGCAGCGAGATCGAGACGGTCGCCCGGGAGGCGATCGGCGCGGATTTCGCGTTCGTGGCGGCGGCGTACGGCTTCGCCGGTGCGGACCGGGAGGAACTGGTCGCGCCGCGCGATTGGTGAGCGGCGCGGGCTCAGCGGCCGCCGGGCGGTGCTGGGTCGGCGTGGCGGCGCAGCAGGACGCGGTTGTGTTCGTCGAGGACGATCGCTCGGGCTGAGTGGCGTGGTTGTGCTGGGCCGTCGGTGGGTGTTCCGTGGCGGCGTCAGCGGGTGGCCGTGGCGAGGAGGGCCGCGTGGGGGAGGGCGAGGGTGCCGTCCGGGGTGCGGAATGCGGCGGCGAGGCGGTGGTAGTGGCGGTGGGCCTCGGACTGGGTTTCGGGGGTTTGGGCGAGCAGGGTGAGGCCGATGGTGGCGACGCCGGAGGCCGGGCCGGCCCACCAGTCGTCGGCGGTGGTGCGGTGGTCCCACGTGAGGGTGCGGCAGGTGGCGTGCTGGAGGCCGACGGCGGTGAGGAGCGCGGCCAGGCCGTCCGGGGTGCGGGGGAAGTCGTCGGCCGGGTCGAGCGGGCCCAGGTGCGGCGGCCGGACGGCGCCGGCGGCCTGGAGGGCCTGCGGGATCAGCGTCTGGCCCGGGCCCGGTGACCCGGACCAGATGGTCAGGGCGAGGCGGCCGCCGGGTCGCAGGACGCGACGGAGTTCGGCCAGGGCGAGCAGCGGCCGGCCGACGTGGTTGAGTACGAAGTTGGCCACCACCGCGTCGAATTCGGGGTCCAGGTAGGGGAGTTCGGGCAGCGTGGCAAGCTCGAGGCGCGCGGACGGCGCGTTGCGGCGGGCGAGTTCGAGCATGCTCGGCTCGGCGTCCACGGCGGTCACCTCAGCACCCCGGGCGCAGGCGGCTGCGGCGACGGTCCCTGGCCCGGTGCCCACGTCCAACAGCCGGGTGCCGGTGGACACTTCGGCGGCGTCCAGGAGCTTCGGCGCGGTGTGCGCACAGAGCCGGCCGAAGGTCGCGGCGTAGGCGTCGGCCCGTCCGGCCCAGGCGGTGCGCTCGTTGGCGTCGAAGCTCGTGGCCGCTGCGGTTGGCGACGGCATGGTTCCCCCTGGGCGGTCGGGCGGTTGACGGGCGATGATAGCTCGGCGTGGGGGGTGCGGTTGGGGGGCGGAGCTGACGCGGACTCACCGCCCCGGGCCCAGTCGACGAGGCAAGCCAAGCATTGACGTGAGTTCTGGCCTCGGAACAGCCCTTGGTGTTCGTGGTGGGCGCGAAGCCCCCGATGAGCGGCGGATCGACGCGCGGTGATCGGTTGGGCAAGACCGACAGGTGGTCGCCGACGCCGATGTCGAGCGGCTTGCTACTGCCTCGGGCGGCGTCGAGCACGCGCCAGAACGCTTCGATGTCCGTGACGGGCAGCCTGCCAAGGGGTAAACAACAGATCGGAATCAGGATTAGGACAGGCTGGCCTACCTGAGGTTAGGCTAACCTAATGATGAATTTGCTGCTGGCCGCCAAGACGGCCGAATACGCCACGCCCGAAATCTGGCGGGTCCTCACCAAAACCGGCTACTTCGTCGGCCTGAGTGGCGCGATCGGCAGCGTTGTCACCTACGTCGCCGCCGTTCGCCCGGCGCTCAGGGCCGAGAGCACCGCGCCCGCGGACGCTGCCGCGCTGCGCAGGCGGTCGGCCGGGTACTTGGGGTGGGCGGGCGTTGTTCTGCTGGTTGCCGGGTACTTCCAGTTGGTGGCGCGCGTCGCTCGGGCCGGGAAGGGGATGCCCTTTGGTGACGCCATGGCTCCCGGCCGGATCGCGGACTTCCTCAATGCTCCTGCTGCCAAGGGGGCTTGGATCGCGCAGGGCACGATCTACGTGCTGCAGAACGTCGTGCTCGTCGCCACCGCCGTCGCGCTGATCTCACTGTTCGTCCCGGCGGTGCGCCGCCACCTCGACCGTCTTGCCCTCGCTGCTCTGCCGGCCGCTCTCGCGGTCACCCTGATCGCGGGCATACCGGCGACCGTCCCCGCCGAACTCGACCGCTGGCTCGACCCGGTGTTCTCGCAGCTCCATATCGTTTCCGGGGTCGTGTGGCTCGGCGGCCTGGCGCTGCTGGTGGCCCTCGCGGGCGTTCGCGGTCGGCTCGGTGAGGGTGCGGGCCTGTTGTGGGCCGACATCTGGCGGCGGTTCAGTCTGGTGGCGATGGTGTGCGTCGGGGTGGTCACCATTTCCGGGCTGTGGATCACCTGGAAGCACGTCGGCGCCGTCTCCCAGCTGTGGACCACCGGCTACGGCATCGCCCTGCTGGTCAAGATCTTCCTGGTGCTGGCGCTGGTCACGGCCGGCGCGTTCAACCAGTTCTGGCTGATGCCGCGGATCGAGCGGGCCCGGCGTGCGGACGACTCCACCTCGCTGTTCCACCTGACGCTGCGGCACTTCCCGAAGGTGGTCTGGGGCGAGGTCGTTCTCGGTGTCGCGGTGCTGGTGGTGCTGCCGTTCATCGCCGGGTCCGCCCGCAGTGAGGCCGGCGGTGCGAAGGCGGTCTCCGACGGCAGCATCTTCGCCGCCGGTGCCGCGCTGGTGGTGGCCCTCGGGGTCTCGCTGTACGCCACCGCGAAGGTGTCGGACGCCCTGGCGCGCCGTCCTGCTGCGGTTGGTGAGCCCGCGGCGACCTGACGGCGGTACCTCGCGCAGCTTGGGCTCCCGGCATGACGCCGGGGGCCCTTTCTGCTGTGCGGGGCGCACCGACAAATTTTTTTGTCTTGACAGGTTTCCTGTTCGGCGGGAACCTGGAGTCACTCCCGGGGGACACCGGGAGCCCGGGAACGGAGGGTGGAGAGGTGCTGGACGTTGCTGTGATCGAAGAGCCCGGCGCGGCCGAGTCGTCCTTGGACCCGATACGGTCCCGGATTCTCGCCGCTCTGGCGGAGCCCGGTTCGGCGGCCATGCTGGCAGGGCGGTTGGGGTTGCCCAGGCAGAAGGTCAACTACCACCTGAAGGAGCTGGAGCGGCACGGGCTGGTCGAACTGGCGGAGGAACGGCGCAAGGGCAATGTCACCGAGCGGGTGTTCCGCGCGACGGCCGCCTCGTACGTGATCTCGCCCAGTGCGCTGGCGGCGGTCAGCCCGGATCCCTCGCGGTCGCCCGATCAGCTTTCCGCCCGGTGGCTGCTGGCGCTGGGGGCCCGGCTGGTGCAGGAGGTCGGGTCGTTGCTGACGGGTGCGGCGCGGGCGAAGCAGCGGGTGGCGAGCTTCGGGATCGATGCCGAGGTGCGGTTCGCGTCCGCGGCCGATCGGGCGGCGTTCGCCGAGGAGCTGGCCCAGAGCGTGGCCGGACTGGTCAGCCGCTACCACGACGAATCGGTGCCGCAAGGGCGGAGGCACCGGGTGGTCGTCGGCCTGCACCAGATTCCCGACCCGACCCCAGCCGACAGCCAACAGCCCGACGCACCGCAGGAGGACCCCCGATGACGCACCCCTTCGAGATCGAGCGGGAGATCGTCCTGCCCGCAGACCCGGAACAGGTCTGGGAAGCGATCGCCACCGGTCCCGGCATCGAGTCGTGGTTCATGGGCCGGAACGAGGTCGAAGCGTGCGAAGGCGGCGCCGCCGTCATGGACGTGGGCGGCCACCGGGAGGAGGCCGTGGTCACCGCGTACGAGCCCGGCAAGCGGTTCGCGACCCGGACGGCCACCAACGACGACGGCCGGTTCATGGCCTTCGAGTACCTCATCGAGGGCCGCGAGGGCGGCAGCACCGTGCTGCGCGTCGTCCACAGCGGCATGCTCGGCGACGACTGGCAGGACGAGTACGACGCGCTGCGCCGCGGCTGGCCGTTCCACCTGCACACGCTCCGCGAGTACCTGGCGCACTTCCCCGGCCGCACGGGCCGTCCGGTCTTCGCCATGGCGCAGACCGGCGAACGGCCGGTGCGGGAGGTCTGGGCCGCGCTCGCCGGTGGGCTTTCGCTGCCGGACGTCGTCGCCCTCGGGGCGCCGGTGCAGGCCGAGCCCGCCGGGCTGCCCGCGCTGGTCGGGGAGGTGACGTGGTCCGACGAGGAGCGTTTCGAGGTCCGCACCGCCGACGGGCTCTACACCTTCCACCACAGCCCCGGAGTGGTGCTGATGTTCCACCACCTCTTCGGAGCGGACACCGACACGGCCGAGGCCGGGTGGCAGCAGTGGCTGGCCGGCGTCCTGGCCGAGCGACCCTGAGCACGCGAACAACACAGTGAGCACCACGTACGGAAGACAGTCACACCTGAGGAGAGCACCATCATGCGCACCCTGATCAGTACGGCCTTTGTCTCGCTCGACGGCGTCGTGGAGGGCCCGGGCGGTGAGCCCGGTTACCGGAACTCCGGGTGGACGTTCAAGGACATCGAGTTCATCCCCGAGGCGTTCGAGATCAAGTCGCGGGAGCAGGAGGAGTCCACCGCGATGCTGATGGGCCGGGTCAGCTACGAGGCGTTCAGCCCGGTCTGGCCGGACATGGCGGAGTTCGCCCGCTACCGGACGCTGCCGAAGTACGTCGTCTCCCGCACCCTCGGTGAGGACCAACTGGTCGACAACTGGGGCGAGATCAGCATCCTGCGTTCGCTGGACGAGGTCGCCGCGCTCAAGGAGACCGAGGGCGGTCCGATCATCGTCCACGGCAGCGCCACGCTGGGCCAGGCCCTGTCCGACGCCGGGCTGATCGACCGGTACCACCTGCTGGTCTTCCCGCTGCTGCTCGGCGCGGGCAAGCGGCTGTTCAGCGCCACCGACAAGGACGCGCAGAAGCTGGCGCTGGTCGAACACGAGGTGTACCGCAACGGCGTGCAGAAGCAGGTCTTCGACGTCGTCCGCTGAGGAGCGGGCCAGCACGCACGCCGCCCGCCGTTGACGAAGTCTGTCAGCGGCGGGCGGTGTGCGTGCGGCGGAACGAGTTCGTCAGCGGCGGGCGGTGCGCGTGCGGCGGAACTCGAGGGCGAGCGGGAGGAGGGAGAGGGCGATGATCACCGCGATGGCGGGGAGCAGGTAGCGGTCGACGTTCGGGATGGTGGAGCCGAGCGCGTAGCCGCCAAGGACCAGGCCGACGGTCCAGACCAGGCCGCCGACGGCCTGCCAGAGGGCGAAGGTGCGGGTGGGGACGCCGAGGGCGCCGGCCAGCGGGTTGAGGACGGTGCGGACCACGGGGACGAAGCGGGCCAGCGTGATGGCCTTGGCGTGGCCGTAGCGGGCGAGGAGTTCCTCGGCCCGCTCGGCGCCCTCGTGCAGGCGGCGGTTGCGGGAACGTTCCAGCAGAGCGCGGCCGCCCTTGCGGCCGAGCAGGTGGCCGACCTGGGCGCCGGCCAGGGCGCCGACGACGGCGGCGACGAGGACCTGCGCGAGGTTCAGGTGCGGGCCGGAGTGCAGGCCGGGGGTGCAGAGCAGGCCGGCCGTGAACAGCAGGGAGTCGCCGGGCAGGAAGAAGCCGATCAGCAGCCCGGTCTCGGCGAACAGGATGGCGGCGATGCCGAGCGCGCCGAATGCCGCGAGCAGGGAGGAAGCGTCGAGCGGGTTGACCGCCAGCAGGGCGGAGTGGGCGTACACGGCGTGGCCTCCGGGGCGCTCTGCGTCTACAGGGAAGTAGACCGTCTACGCGACTGTAGACGATAGAGGTGGGGGAGGCGCAACCGCGGCCGGGAACGGCGGAAGGGCGCGACCGTGGTGGTCGCGCCCTTCCGGGTGGTGCTGGGCGGCTGTCAGCCGGCCTTGACCTGGGTGGTGAGCTGGGGCAGGACGGCGAACAGGTCGCCGACGACGCCGTAGTCGACGAGTTCGAAGATCGGCGCCTCGGGGTCCTTGTTGACCGCGACGA
>NZ_JBIALR010000009.1:0-270391 GCF_042873675.1 Kitasatospora sp. NPDC004614 | reverse complement strand
TTACATTCCGAACCCGGAAGCTAAGCCTCACAGCGCCGATGGTACTGCAGGGGGGACCCTGTGGGAGAGTAGGACGCCGCCGAACAATCATTCAGAAAAGCCCCTGCCCGGGAAACCGGGCAGGGGCTTTTCGTGTTCGGCCTCGATCTTTTAGCGCACCGACATGATGCCGGGCTGGTCCCGCAGATGCGGGGGGACCAGGAAGCGCGGCCGGTTGTACCAGACGATCGCGATTCCCGTCAGGCTGGTGGTGACGACGCCGACGAGGAGGATCAGCAGCACGACGACCAGAGCTGCGGCCGGCGGAGGTGGGTTCGTTCCTCCTATGACACCTGCGGCGCTGAGGTATCCGCCCAGGCCGATCATGGCGCCGAGGAAGCACCCGCACGCCCCGAGCACCAGCAGGGCACGTTCTCCTCCGGCCAGTACGTTCGCCGCAAGTGACCGCGCCAGGAACGTGGAGGGAGTCTGGCCTCGCCAGCTCCGGATCCCCTGCCGGACGAGCACCGTCCCGAACCATATGAGGCACAGGGCGAGAACTGTTGTGAGGACAACCATCGTTCGGGCCTACCAATCGAAGAAGTCTGCGACGGCGTCAATGATCTCATCGGCTGTCAGATCAACGCCTCGGGAAAGCTCGAGGTTGGCGGGGGTGTTGGCAAGGCCGTGCCGACCTGGGCGCGGATGGCCTCTACGCTCTCCCAGTCCTCGGCGCTGAGTTGGGCGAGGGCGGCGGAGAGGATGCCGTCCTGTTCCCTGAGGATGTGGTTGCGCAACTGGGCGAGGGCGTCGAGGAGTTGCCGCCGTGCCGCGGCGTTCCGGGGGTATCAGGCGTTGACGACGGGGGTGCCGATGGCGAAAGCGGTGTCGCCGATGCGGAGGAAGAAGCGGCCGACGAGCAGCGCGGTGAGCGAGGAGTGGCCGATCAGGCCGAGGTAGAGCACTGGCTCGATGGCGGCGGCGGACACCAGCGGGAGCATCACCCGGCCGCGGTGCCGGTCGGTGAGCGCGCCGACCGGGATGCGGCCCGGGGAGCCGATGATCACCGGGACGCGGCCAGCAGCGACTGCTCGTGGAGGTGCTGGAGGTGCCTGGCCGCTGACCCCGTAACCGGTCGCCGTCGGCACACAGCGCTGCGGCCGGTGTGCGACGCGACCTGATCGCCGCACACCGGGCGCACCCGCCAAGGCAGTTGGACCCGCTCAGTCGGTGACGAGTTCCACCGACCTGATCATCCGCGTGCCGCGCGAGACCGCGAGGCGGACCACGGTGCCGGGGGCGGGTGTGGGGGCGCCGGCGGGGAGGGCCCAGGCTCGGCTTTGGTCGGTGGTGCCGGTGTCGAGGGCGAGGAAGCGGGGGGACTTGGCGCGGCGGCGGGGTTCCATGCGGAGGACTTCGCCGGTGAGGGTGTGGGGGGCGCGCCGTTCCAGGGCGGCGAGGGTGAGGTAGTGGGCGGTGAGGGCGCCGAAGCAGACGATCACGACGGTTTCGGCGAGGGTCGGGCCCGGGTGGTTCAGGGCGTCGGACGCCCAGCCGTGGCGGCCGGCGAAGTTGCCGGGCATCATGCCGAGGAAGGCCAGGAACGCCGTCCAACGGCTGAGGCGTCCGGCCACCAGGAGGGCGAGGACGGCGATGCCGACCCAGCCGGCGCTCAGCACCAGGCCGGGGCGGCGCACCGTCTCGGTCACGTCGGGGGCGGCGGCCCACTCGGGGCGGCGGAGGAGCGCGAAGACCGTCAGGCCGACGGCCACCACGGCTGCGGCGCCCGCGAGTTGGAGCAGCCGGGTGGTGTTGGCGCCGAAGCCGGGGCGGAGCCGGGGGTAGCGGATGCGGACGGGGCGCCAGGTGCCGCCGTAGGAGGACCAGACGCGGCGCTTGTCGCCGGAGTCGAAGCCGAGCAGGCGGGAGGTGCGGACGGTGACGCCGAGCGCGGCGGCGTAGGCGAGGTAGCGGTCCCAGACGGTGACGGCCGCGGGCGGCAGTTGGGCGAAGTCCTCGTGGGCGCGGAGCCAGGACTGGACTCCGGCCCAGTGGCCGGCGCGTTCGAGCCCGGAGCGGGTCGCCCGTTCGCCGATCGCCAGCGCGAGCAGGAACCCGAGCGGGAAGATCGGAAGGGCGCCGACCCCCATTGCCGCGCGGACGCCGTGCCCGCCGGTGATGACGCCCAGCCCGAGGAGCACGCCGGGGGCGAACAGGCCGGTGAACAGCACACTGGAGAGCAGGGGGCCGAGCCGCGGCCGGGAGAGGCCGCGTCGGCGGGCCTCGGCGACGATCTCCCGGCGGAAGGCGCCGTTCCAGGCGGTCGCGCGTTCCTGCGCGCGGAAGGCGATCGCGCCGATGGGGGCGCCGGAGCCGCCGGCCTGCTCGGTGATCCGGTCGAGGACCCGCTGTTCGTAGGGGGCCAGGGCGGGGGAGGCCTTGCCGGTGAGGTGCACCGTGCTCTGCGCGGGGTCGTCGGCGGGCTGGCGGATCTCGACCAGGCCGCGCGCCGCGAGGTCCAGCAGGGTCGCGGCGGCGGCGTGGTCCACGGAACGCCAGTGGTTCGACAACAGGGCGACCACGGCCGGTCGTTCGGGCTCGTCGCCGAGTTCCTGCGTCGCGGGGCCGGGGCGGACGGTGCCGTTCCGGGTGGCGACCAGGGCGATTCCGTAGACCACGAGCCAGAGCGCGGCCAGGCCGGCGCCGGCCCAGTACAGCTGGGCGTCGAGGCTCACGCGAGGTTCACCCGGGGCGCGTCCTGCGCGGTGGCCCCGGCCTCGAAGTACTCCCGTCGGGCGTGCCCGCCGCCGAACCCGGAGATGACGTTGCCGGGGAAGCTCTCCAGGGCGGTGTGGTAGGTCTGGACGGCGCTGTTGTAGAACTGCCGCGCGTAGGCGATCTTGTCCTCGGCGGTGGTCAACTCGGCCTGCAGCTTGAGGAAATGCTGGTCCGCCTTCAGCTGCGGGTAGGCCTCGGCGAGGGCGAGCACCTTGCCGAGGGCGGCGGTCAGCAACTCCTCCGCGACCGCCTTGTCCGTGACGCCGAGCCCGGCCTCCTCCGCCGCCCCGCGCGCGGTGATGACGGCTTCCAGCGTGCCCCGCTCGTGCGCCGCGTACCCGCGCGCACCCTCGACCAGGTTCGGTATCAGCTCGTGCCGGCGCTTCAGCTGGACGTCGATCTGGGCCCAGGACGCCTGCGTCTGGTTGCGCAGCCGGATCAGCCGGTTGTACGTCCTGACGACCCACCACAGCAGCACCGCGACCAGCACGGCAAGGACGCCGCCCACGACGAGACCCACGTTGTTCCCCCTGTTGTCGAGACCAATTGCCGGGCTGTTCCGGCAGGTCGGGGGCGATCATAGGGCCGGCGACCGTTCGAATGCCCCCAATTAATCGAAAGCGGCAGCGAATCGAGACCGGGAGGGGCCGGGCCGGCGCCCGGCCGGGTGGGGCCGGGCGCCGGTGTGTGGGGCGCGGGGTCAGTTCCAGATGTCGTTGAGGGGGGTCGCGTACTGGTCGTTCTGGGTCAGGCGGCCGGGGAGGTGCAGGCCCTCTTCGACGGTGCGCAGGATGCTGTAGTGGTTGTAGGGGGCGGGGGAGCGGTAGCCGGGCTTGGTGAGGCCGGGGGAGCCGGTGACGATGGTGGGGATGCGCTGGCCGTGGTTGTTGTCGTCCTCGTCGAAGGTGATGACGAGCAGGGAACGCTGCTGCGTCCAGGCGGGGGATGCGAACAGCTTCGGGAGGTTGGTGCGCATCCAGGTGTCGCCGGTGGCGACGTCGCAGTTGTGCATGGTGTTGCAGCTGTTGGGCTCGAACCAGACGAAGTCGGGTGTGGTGGCGGGTGCTTGGAGGTCGGACCAGAGCCGGGTGATCGGCTGGAGCTTGTCCTGGCAGCGGGCGGTGTCGCCGGTGACGTCCTTGTAGTACACGAACGGGATGTTGTCAGCGTCGTAGTTGCCGCTGGAGCTCAGGTTGCAGGGCGCGTTCATGTCCTCGACGTAGCCGCGCCAGGACCGGCCGGCCTGCTCGACCAGGTTGCCGAGGTGCGGTGCGGTGATCGCGCCGGTCAGGGCCGGGTAGGGGTTGTCGGTCCGGCCGAACGTGGAACCTCCGGACACCGCAAGGTAGTTGGGGTCGCTGGGGTGGACGACGCCGTAGGACTGGGTGAGCGTGACGCCGCTGTTCGCCAGCTGGTTCAGGTAGGGCGCGGCGGAGCTGCCGATCACCTGGTCGTAGGACCTGTTCTCCAGCATCACGAAGAACACGTGGTCCAGCGAAGGCACTTGGGACGGGACGGGGGCCGGCAGGGCGGGGGCGGGGACAGCGGCCGAGATGGTCAGCGACAGGTTGTCCGCGTAGGCGTCGTTGTACGCGGTGCCGGTGCGGCTTGCCTCGCGGGTCAGTTGCAGGGCGACGGCGATGCTGCGGGTGCCGGCGGGGAGGGTGCCGGTGGCGGTGCGCTGGAGCAGGGCGGTGGCCAGGCCGCGGTCGGTGGCGCTGACCGGTCCGATCCGGGTGGTGCCGAGGGACGCGCCGGAGCCGCCGAGGAAGGTGGCCGTGAGGGTGGCGGTGGAGTTCTCCGTGGCGTAACCACCAAGCCAGCCCGAGAGGTTGTACGTCACCGTGCCGGTGTCGATCGGGCCGGCCGCGGCCGACACGTCGGCGGTCTGGGAGAGCGTGGAGCTGCCGACCGGGCCGCCGGAGAAGAAGGCGTTGCCGCGGTTGCCCGGGCCGGAGGTGCCGTTCGACGGGAAGCCGTTCGGCGCGCCGTACGCCACGGCGGTCGGGACGCCGGTGGTCTGCCAGCCGGGGAGCGTCACGCCGTCGTAGCCGCTGACGGAGGCGTCGGCGCACTCGGCGTCCCCGTTGACGATCAGGTTGGGGCTGCCAGTGGCTCCGGGCGCGGTGACGGAGAAGCGGGCGGGCCGGGCGAGCGCCGTGTAGCCGTCGTTGGAGAGGTAGTTGGCCGTGTAGGCGCCCGGGGCGAGCGTGCCGGTGGCGAGGGAGACCGAGCCGGTTCCGTTCGGCGCGTAGGCCCAGACGGGGGCCGGACTCCCGCCCGGCTGCTGGCCGTTGTCGGGGTAGATGCCGATCCAGTTGGTCGCGGAGACCCGGCCGGTGCCGTAGGAGGCGACCACCGCCTGGCCCTGCGGGTACGAGGTCTGGCCGACGCACAGCACGCTGTTCTGGGTGTCGAGGACGGCCGAGGAGGTCACGGTGAACAGCACCGGCGCGGCCAGCGGCGTGTAGCCGTTGTTGGCGAGCAGGTAACTGAGGTAACTGCCGGGCGCCAGCGAGCCCGCGGCCAGGGTGACGGTGCCGCTGCCGTTCGGGGCGTACGCCCAGGCCAGCGAGGCCTTCCCGCTGCCGGGGCCCTTGGCGGGGTCGGTGGGGTAGATGCCGACCCAGTTGGTGGAGGAGGGCTGCCCGGTGCTGTACGTCACCGCGACGGCCGAAGTCCGGCCCTGGACGTAGCTGGTGGTGGCCATGCCGACCGAGCTGCCCGCCGCGGCGGCCGGGGTCGGCAGCAGCGGGACGAGCAGGGCCACGACGGCGAGCAGCAGTAGATGCAGCCGCCGGTGAAGCCGGTGTGCGGACGGGTTCCGCATAAGGGGGACTCTCCTGAGGGTGGGAGGGCTGGGGGGATTGGCGCGCGTCAGGATCGCAGGCCCGGTGCTGCGGACTCAAGGAGTCCCGGCGGAACTCCTCGCGACGCCCGTGTGAAAAGTTGTTCGGCCAACTGTGCCGCACCGAAGGCTTCGCCCGCCTCCTACCGGTCGGTAACGATTCGTCAATTTTCTGTTTCCGCACGTGTGTTGGCGGATCGTTGATAACCTGGGTGCGTAGTCCCATGTCCTTCCGGGTTCACGCAATGTGGCCCGCCGCCAATGTACGGTCAAGCCTTCTGTGTGCTGCCCCCATTGAGCCGGTGTCATGATCGCCGGAAGGATCCGCGGTCATGACTACGCGAGTAAACCTTCTGTCGCGATGGCTGGTGGCCCCCTTGCGGTGGGCGGCCCTGCTGTCGGTGCTGGTGTCGGTCGGAGTGTTCTTCGCCGGAGCGGGGGCGGCGCAGGCCGCGCCTGCCTGCGGGGTGCTGTCCACCGGCGGGGCGTCGCAGGCGAATGCCGCGGTGCGGGCGGCCTGCGGGCTGATCGGGACTCCGTACTCGTGGGGTGGCGGCCACGGTTCGCAGCCGGGGCCGACGTACGGGATCTGCGACTCGTCCAACGGTGCCCCGAACGACTGCAACGTCCGCGGCCTGGACTGCTCCGGCATGGTCCGCTACGCCTACTCGCTGGCGGTCGGCGCGGACGTCATCAACGGCACCACGCGGACCCAGTGGCCGACGTCGCGGGCGGTGGCCCGCTACTTGCGGGCGGACGGGACGGGGCCGCTGCTGCCCGGTGACCTGGTGTACTTCGGCAGTACCGCCTCCACCATTCACCATGTGGCGATGTATCTGGGGCAGGGCTGGATCGTCGAGGCCCCGTACTCCGGCGGGTACGTCCAGGTGGCGGCGCTGTCCTCGCACGGCGACTACTACGGCGCGATCCGGCTGTACGGCGCCGGCAACACCACCCCGGCGCCGAACCCGCCGCCGGCGGGTGGCGGGCAGTACTGGGTGAACACCTTCGCCAACGCGCCGGTGTTCGCCTCGCCGACCTCCACCAGCAGCACGGGGACGCTGTACCAGGGCACCAACTACGTGTACTGCAAGACCTGGGGCCGTGAGGTGTCGAACGGCAGCGCCTTCAACCACTGGTGGCTGAAGACCGACCCGGACGTCGGCCCGAGCAGCCAGTGGGTGTCGGCGTTCTACCTCTCCGGGTGGGGCAACGACGTGGCCAAGGACAACAACGGCGCGGTCATCCCGGACTGCGCGGGCGGCGGCGGCGCCCCGGCCCCGACCGGCAAGTACTGGGTGGACACCTTCGCCAGCGTCCCCGTGTACGCCTCCGCGACCTCCGGCAGCGCCGGCCCCACCGGGACGCTGTACCAGGGCACCAACTACGTGTACTGCAAGGTGTGGGGCCGCGAGGTGTCCAGCGGCGGCAGCTACAACCACTGGTGGCTGAAGACCGACCCGGACGTCGGCCCGAAGGGGCAGTGGGTGTCGGCGTTCTACCTGACGCGGTGGGGCAGCGACCAGGCCAAGGACAACAACGGCGTGACCATCCCCGACTGCTGACACGACGCCGGCCCCCGTCGAAGGCGGGGGCCGGCGCGTGCGGACGAGGAGGCTACGGGGTCGGGCAGTTCTCGTCGATCTTGTACTGGAGCGCCCTCGGGTAGTCGTGCCGGCTGAGCCGGACGCGGGCCAGGATCGGCGCGTGGTTGAGCTGGTTGGTGGGGTCGGCGAGTTCGGTCAGCAGGGTGTCGAGCTCGGCGTAGGTGCTGAGCTTGAAGCCGTGCATCTGGTCCTTCTCGCTGCCGAAGACCTGGGCCAGCTTCTCGTAGTGCCACGGGTGCAGCACGTTGTAGAAGTCGGCGCCGTCGGACGGCTTCTGCTGGTAGTAGCAGGGGCTGACCAGCATCTGTTCGATGCCGTAGAAGCCTTCGTTGTCGAGGACGAAGACCACCGGCCGCAGGTGGTGGCGCACCTGGGTGGACAGCTCCTGGCAGATCTCCTGGAACGAGCCGTCGCCGACGAACACCATCGGGCGCTTCAGCGGCTCCTGCCGGCCGAAGGCCACGCCGGTGGCGGCGCCGACGGAGTAGCCGATGGACAGCCAGCTGTTCTGCGCGAGGAAGCCGGCCCGCTCGTTGATCCGCAGGTTCATCGAGCCGAGCAGCGAGAACGCCGCGTCCGAGACCACGGTGAACGGCGAGGGGGCCTTCGGGTCGCCGCCGGTGGCCTCGAACTGCAGGAAGTGGTTCATCCGTTCGAAGAAGCCGTCGTAGGTCAGCTCGGTCTTCTTGTGGTGCTTGGCGCTGAGCGAGCCCAGGAACTCGGCGGTGGTGGCGGGGACGTCCAGGCCCGCCTTGTGGGCCAGCGCGAAGTGGTCGGCCGGGAAGGTCTTTCCGGCCAGCGCGGTCTTCAACGCGGGGACGAAGTTGCGGAGTTGGACGTCAGGGTAGTACATGGCGCCGACGCTGACGCCGCCGCGGGCGGCCACGATCCAGTCGTCGCCGATGGACTGTTCGCCGTTCAGGTTCTTGGACGTGGACCAGGTGCCGAGGCCGATCCGGCAGCCCGCGTTCTTGAAGGTGTCGCGGATCTCCGGCAGGCTCGCCTTGCCGTTGTACACGCCGGCGAACAGCGGGTGCTGCTCGGAGACCACGGACTTCGCGCCGACCGTGGTGCAGAACTGCATCTTGGTGGCCTCGACGAACTCCACCAGTTCGTTCTCCAGCCGCTGGTGCATGAGTTCCTCGCCGGCCCACACGATCGGCGTCTTGAACTTCGTGATCAGCTCGACCGCCGCCGCCACGGCCTTGGCCAGGATGTCCTGGTTCCGCTTGGTGAACGGCCGCTCGTGCGCTCGGAGTTGACCCTGCGGGGGGTCGCAGGGCGCGTGCCAGAGGTCGTCCATGACCTCCAGGTAGACGGGCTTGCGCTCGGTCAGGCAGGCGGTGATGGCGCTGTCGATCTGCGAGGGCGCAAGACCGGGGTTGGAGAGCACCTGCGCGTCCACCGTGACCTGCCGGTAGACCTCCAGGTTGGCCTCCCGGCGCGGGCTCATGTGCGAGGTGAGCAGGCCCACCGCCTGGAAGTTGAGCCACTGCTCGTACGACGGCGCACCGTTGATCGCGATCAGCGGCACGTCCTCGACGTACGCGCCGCCGATGGTGTTGAGCAGGCTGAACGCGCCCACGCCGTACGTCACCGCGACGGCGGCGACGCCCTGTTCGGGCTGGTCGGGCGCGGCGTCGGCGAGCCGCACCCGGGCGTAGCCGTCGGCGGCGTAGCCGGCGCCCATCTCGGTCGGGGTGCCGACCCAGCGCACCGACGTGGTGTCCTGCATGATCGACAGGAACGGGCCGAGCAGGTCGCCCGGCACGCCGAACAGGTACCGGATGCCCAACTGTTCGAGCCTGGTGGCCAGGTAGCGACCCACGGTCCACTCGGTCTTGTTGCTCATCGCTGAAGTGCCTCCTCTTGGTTCTCCTGGCGGAGCTGGACTTCGGGCCGCAGTGCCCGGCGCGTCGCGGCCGGCGCCGCCGCCTCGTGCACGGCGAGCGCCGCGCGGACGGCGGTCTCCACCGCGCCCTCGATCCAGGCGTGCTTGAGCGAGATGTGCTCGCCCGCGAAGTGGACGGGGCCTTCCGCCTTGCCCGCGTCGAGGTGGAAGCTGGTCATCTGGTGCGGGGTGTACACCGCCGCCTCACCGAAGGCGTACGGGTCGCGCAGCCAGCTCTGGGTCTTGCCGTAGCCGGTGTAGAACACCTCGATCCGGCGGCCGTGCACCGACTGGAGGTTGCGCAGCGCGTAGACGTAGCGCTCGTCGTCCTCCATGGAGTCCCAGCGCGCCGCGTCGTCCGACCAGCTGTAACTGGCCAGCACCACGCCGCCGCCGTCGCCGGCGGGCACCGGGTGCGAGGGGTAGTACATGAAGCGGTTCGGGTTGTCGGTGGTCGAGCCGCCGCCGAAGCAGTCGGTGGCGGGACGGACGCTCGCCCGCAGCAGCGGGGTGTGCCGGTAGACCTCCAACTGGCCTTCGCTGATCCGGCGTTCGTCCACGCTGCGGTGCGCGCCGAGCAGCGTCTCCGGCAGGTTGCGGGGCGGCCGGTGGCCGTTGTGGGCGGCGGCCACGGCAGCCTCGGCGTCGTCCTCGCCCGCCCGTTGGTAGTACTCGTACAGACCCGGTGCGATGGAGTCGAGTTCAGCCTGCCAGTCCGCCTCGGTGAACTCCCACCAGCGGCGGGAGAACTCGAGCAGCACCTTGGTGGCCTGGTCGTAGTGGGTCTCGATGATCGCCCGGCGCTTCTTGTACGAGAACGGCGGCGTCACCTGGACGAAGGTCAGCGCCGAGAACGGCACGGTGACGATCGCCAAGTCGCCCTTCCAGACGGTGGGTTCGGCGTCCGGCTGGTCCTCGGGGACGGTGTGGACGGCGACCTGCGGACCGACCGGGCCGACGTCCCGGGCGCCGCCGCCGTCCCGGCGCGGGTCCCAGTACTCCATGCGGATCATCCGCTGGCCCATCCGGAGTTCGTCCCGCAGCTGCTCGGCGAGGGTCTCGGGCAGCATCCGGGTGCCGCCCTCGATCTCCCAGTAGGTGACGTTCGGGTTGATGTCGCTGCGGCCCAGGAAGGAGTGGAAGAAGGCCAGGTGCAGCCGGGAGGTCATGTTCTCGATGGTGCCGATCGCCTCGATCGCCTCGTCGCTGAAGCCCGCGTACTCGCGCAGGAAGCGGCCCATCGAGTAGCCGTCGAAGTCGTGGATCACCCGGGCCCAGCCGTCCAGCCACTCGGCGAACGGCTTGTTCACCCGCGTCCCGTCGGGCTGGCGGTCCGAGTAGTAGTCGCGGACCGGATCCAGCGCATCGTTGATCATCGTGGCGGTGGTGATCCGCGCCTCCTCGCCGGTGAGGTGGAAGCCCTCGTTGATGCTGGTCGGGTCGTCGGCGTACTCCTTGCGGCGGGTCTGGATCCGGTTGGTGCGGATCCAGGAGTTGTTGCGCTTGACCGGCTCGCGGAACTCGGGGCTGTCGGAGCCGTACTTCCAGACCGTGCCGTCGAAGGACTCGTAGACCACCGGCGGGACGGGCGCGTTCTGGTTGCCGGTGTCGGGGTCGATGTCGACGTTGAAGAACAGCCGCCGTTTCAGGCCGAGGCTGTCGATCAGCGCGAGGGCGAGCGGGTGGAAGCTGGGCAGCCGCATCGCCCCGGCCTCCGCGTACTGCTTCGGGTCGTGGAACGGGCCGTCGCCCTCGCCCGCGTTGTCGCCGGCGTGGAAGGTCTTGATCCGGCCGCCCACGCGGCTGGCGTTGGCCTCCAGGATGGTGACGTTGTGCCCGGCGTCCTTGAGCAGCTTGCCGGCGACCAGGCCCGCGATGCCTGCGCCGATGATCAGCACGTCCTTGCGGGCGCCGTTCGGCGGAATGCCGTCCTTGATCAGGACGTCGAGGTAGCGCAGCTTCAGGTCCTCGTCGTCCGGGCCGACCAGCAGCAGTTCGCGGGCCAACTGCTGGGCGGTGTGCCGGCGGGTGCTCTCGTCGGAGGGGTTCTTCACGGGTGTCTCCTCGGTGGGTGGGGCGGTCAGGAACCGACGCGCTTGTTGGGGAGGTCCTGGCCCCCGGCGAGCAGCCGCAGTGTGGTGATCGAGGGAGTGAAGGCGTACAGCGCGCCCGTGGTGTGGACGAAACGCTGCATGTCGACGGTGCCGTGGGTGCCGTCCGCGAGCCCGATCTCGGCCTTGCCGGCCAGGCCGACGACCTTGTCGAAGCCGTTGGGGGCGGGTGTGGAGCCGTTCGGCTTTCCGGGCGGGAAGGTGTCGCTGTTGGCCCAGAACCGCTGCACCACCTCGAACTGCTCCTCGAGCGAGGTGCCGTAGCAGACGAACATCAGCCCGCGGTCCACGCCGTCGTCGTTCGCTCCGCCCGGGAACTGCACGCCGTACGGGATGCCCCGGCGCATCAGGCGGTGGCTCTTCGGGTGGCCGTCGCCGTTGCCGGCGAAGACCCGCGGGTGGGTGCGGCGGATGTGCGCGACCCACGGGGTGTGCTCACCGGCCGGGTCGTTGCTGTAGTCGAAGTCGTTGCGGTCGGAGCCGACGCCGGTCACGGTGCCGTTCGGCGGGGCGAGCGGCGTGCCGTCCTTGAACCGGCCGACCAGGCAGGCGCCGAGGCGGGTCGGGTCCATCGTCCCGGTGAACTTGGTGGCGCCGTCGATCACCGCGGCGTTCCAGCCCGCGACGTCCTGGCGCAGGCGGCGCACCACCTGGAAGGAGCCGTTCGCCATCCACTGCGGAGCCGGCCGGTCGCCGTTCTCGCTCTTCTGGCCGAAGACGAACTCGCCCGGTTCGATCAGCTCGGTGCCGGCGTGCATGTCGCGGACGCCGGGCTGGTCCGGGCTCTCCGGGTGGAAGTCCTTCACACCGGGCTGGGAGATGCCGTCCTTGTAGCCGAAGTGCTCGTGGCCCTTCAACGGGCCCGTCAGGGTGCGGCCCTCGTCCACGTGGACGCGGACGATCTGATTGGCGTTCTCGACCGCGTCGAGGTTCTTCAGCTTCTCCTGCAGCATCTCGTCGGTGTCCGCGGCGACGATCAGCACCGCGTGCACGACCTGGTTGCCGGCCCCGGCGCCGAACAGCCACTGCTTGGGGTCGCTCGCGTCGGTGTCGCCGAGGTCGGCGGCCCGGGCGGCCGCGCCCGCGAGGAAGGACTGCATGTTGTTGTTCTCGAGGTCCGTCCGGACCTGATCGGGCTTGTTGGCGACCGCCATCAGGCCGTCGAAGGTGAGCGACACCCCGCAGCGGACGGTGACCAGGTTGGGGTCGCGGCCGAACGCCCGGCGGGCCAGCGAGAACTGCTCGTTGAAGTCCTCGGTCTCACTGGTCGTCGAGACGGTGTTGAGGATCGCGGAGAGCCAGCCGCGCCCTCTGGCGGCGTCCGGGAAGTGCAGGTAGCGGAAGTCCATGAAGTCCTTGTTGAACGCCGCCAGGATGTTGCCCTGAATGTCGGTGCTCGTCCGCAGCGGCGGCTGCGGCAACTGCTCGATGGCGGGCACGCCGGCGGGACGGGCGGAGGTGGTGGTCACGGTCGGGCTCCTCGAGTGCAGGCAGGACTGATCGCACAGTGCGATCGGGTCACCACTCAACGTAGCCCCCGCGCCGAGAGTCCTGCCACCGAACGTCGGCTTCCGGACGCAACGAAGGCTTCTTACATACCTTTGCCGTCGCTCTGCCGGGCGGCTGACAGGCACTCGGCAGAGTCGTGCCCACACCGACCGCAGGACGTACGGAGGGCACGGCGATGACGACCAGCACCAGCACTGACATGACCGCGAGCACCAACGGAGCGGCGAGGCGCGGCACCCTGGCGGCCGCGGCGCTGGCCGTACTGGCGGCCGCGCTGCCGCTCACCGCCGTCCCGGCCGCGCAGGCCGTGCCCGCCGCGCAGGCCTCCGCCGCCACCCAGGGCCGGCCCGCGTGGTGCCCGGACGTCCCGGGGCACCAGGTCGACTGCACGACCATGCGCCGCCCGCTGGTCACGGACGAGCCGCGCCTCGGCGGCATCGACGTGAGCTACGCCGTGGTGCGCCACAGCAACCCCGGCCCGGCGCTGGGCACCGTCGCGGTCAACCCCGGCGGCCCCGGCGAGACCCTGATCGACCGGGCCGAGCAGGTGGCCGGCGCGCTGCAGGGCGTGCTGGACGACTACGACGTGCTGCTGCTGGACCCGCGCGGCACCGGCCGCTCCGGCCGGCTGCCCTGCGACGTCACCGAGGCCGAGTACCGCTGGGCCCCGCGGGCCGGCCAGCGCGAGGCCGTCGCCGAGTGCGCCGAGGAACTCGGCCCGCGCGCCCGCGGCTACACCAGCGCCGCCACCGCCGACGACATCGACGCCGCCCGCGAGCGCCTCGGCGCCCCCAAGCTGGTGCTGTACGGCCTGTCGTACGGCACCTACCTGATGCCGGTCTACGCCGACCGCCACCCCGAACGGGTCGAGAAGATGGTGCTGTCCGGCGCCTACCCGCTCGCCTTCGACTCGCTGGCCCGGCCCGGCGCCCAGCAGGTCAACCTGACGCTGCGCCGGATCTGCGAGCGCAGCGGCGCCTGCGACCCGGACACCGCGGTGCACGACCTGGCCGCCGTCACCGCGCGGCTGCGCGCCCGCCCGCTGAAGGTGACCGCCCCGGTCGACGGCAAGCGGCGCACCGTGCTGTTCACCGAGGACAAGCTCGCCGACCTGATGTACGAGCCGGCCACCCGCGGCATCGGCCTGAACCCCGGCGAGCCCGGCCTGCTCGGCGCCCTGCCCGCCGCCCTGCACGCCTTCGCCGCGGGCGACGACGGGCCGCTGTCCGCCCTGGTGCGCGACGAGATGGCGAACACCGGCACCGAGGACCAGGCCTCGTTCCTGGCCGTCACCTGCAACGACTACGCCCGCGCCTGGGACCAGGACGCCCCGGTGGCGGAGCGCCGCCGCCAGTACCGCGCCGCCCTGGCCGCCGCCGACCCGGCCGACTTCGGGGCGTTCAGCGTCAAGGGCTGGACCGAGGGCCAGACCGACGGCGGGGACAACTGCCTGAACTGGCCGCGCCGGAACACCGCCCGCCCGCAGCCGACCGACCTGAAGCACGTGCCCGACGTGCCCGTCCTGGTGCTCTCCGGCGACCTCGACACCAACACCCCTGAGGTCAACTCCCGCCTGTCCGCGGCCCAGTTCCGCCACAGCACCTTCGTCTCGGTACCCAACAGCGGACACCTCCCCGAGATGGAGTCCACCGGCTGCGCCCTGGAGATCTCCAGCCGCTTCATCCGCACCGGCGAGGTCGGCGACACCTCCTGCCTGGCGCAGATCCCGCCGGTCACCGTCGTCCCCGTCCCGCGCTGAGCGGCCACTCCTTACCGGCACAACCACGCCCGCCACCAGCGAAAATGATGACATGACAGATTCCACCGCCACCCGGCGCACCATCCTGGTCGTCGAGGACGACCCCGGCGTCCGCAGCACCCTCGACCACCTGCTGCGCTTCGAGGGCTACCAGGTGCTCACCACCGCCGACGGCCAGGAGGCCCTGGAACTCCTCGAACACCGGCGCCCCGACCTCGCGGTGGTGGACGTGGTCATGCCCCGCCTCGACGGCCTCGCGCTGTGCCGGATGCTGCGCCGGCGCGGCGACCGCCTGCCCGTCCTCGTCCTCACCGCCCGCCACCAGCTCGGCGACCGGGTCGCCGGACTGGACGCGGGCGCCGACGACTACCTCGCCAAACCCTTCGCCACCGAAGAACTGCTGGCCCGCATACGCGCCCTGCTGCGCCGCACCGATCCGCCCCGCGCCGAGGACGAGGGCACCGGCAGCGCGGACTTCGCCCTCGCCGACCTCGTCCTGGACCCGGCCGCCCGGCTGGCCCACCGCGGCACCCGCCGGCTCGACCTGACCAAGACCGAGTTCGACCTGCTGGAACTGCTCCTGCGCAACCAGGGCACCGTCCTGACCCGCCACCAGATCTACCAGCGCATCTGGGGCTACGAGTTCGACACCGACTCGCGCTCGCTCGACGTCTACGTCGGCTACCTGCGGCGCAAGACCGAGGAGAACGGCGAACCCCGGCTGATCCACACCGTGCGCAACGTCGGCTACACCGCCAGGACCGCCTGATGCTGCGCACCAGGATCGGCCTCGTGGTCCTCGCCTCCGTCCTGCTGGCGATCGCGGTGCCCGTCACCGCCGCCTACCGCGGCGTCAGCGCCCTGGTCTCCGACCAGCTCGACCGCAGCCTCCAGGACCGGAGCCGGACCGTGCTCGACGCCCTGGACCTCGGCCGCCTGCCGCCCGCCCGGCCCGACATGGTCGAACAGCTGCTGCCCGCCGACGGCGCCGCCCGCCCGCTGACCCCGGGCGGCCCCGCCCTGCCGGTCTCGGCCCGCGCCCTTGAGGTGGCCCGCACCGGGCAGGGCTCCCACCAGGAGGACGTCACCGTCGACGGCACCCCCTACGGCCTCCTCACCCAGGCCCGCCCCGACGGGCAGGGCGCCGTGATGGTCGGCCAGACCTACGCCGGGGCCGCCGAGGTCGACGAGGCGTTCCTGCGACGGATCACCGTCACCAGCACGGCGGCGGCCGTCTCCTGCGCCCTGCTCAGCTGGCTCGTCATCGGCCGGATCCTGCGCCCGGTACGGCGCCTGGCCCACGCCGCCGAACACATCACCACCACCCGCGACCTCGCCACCCCGCTGCCCGCCGCCGGACGCGACGAGGTCGGCGGCCTCACCCGGGCCTTCGAGACGATGGTCGGCGCGCTGCGCCGCTCCCGTGAGCAGCAGCAGCGCCTGGTCCAGGACGCCAGCCACGAACTCCGCACCCCGCTGACCTCGGTGCGCGGCTGCGCCGAACTCCTCCAGCGCGCCCGCGGCCGGCTCGCCCCCGAGGACGAGGAACAGATCCTCGCCACCCTGGTCAACGAGACCGTCGCACTCGACGAAATCGTCCGCGAGCTGGTCGAGTTGGCCACCGACCGGCAGACCGCGGAGGACCCCGAGCCGCTCGACCTGCCGGCCGCCGCCGAGGACAGCGCCCGGCGGTTCCAGCGCCGCACCGGCCGCGAGATCGCCGTCACCGCCGACGGCCCCGTCCCGGTGCTGGCCCGCCCGCGCGCCCTGCAACGCTGTGTCGACAACCTGGTGGGCAACGCCGTCAAGTTCAGCCCCGACGGCACCCCGGTGGAGATCCGGATCACCGGCACCCGGCTGTCCGTGCGCGACCACGGACCCGGCATCGCCCCCGGCGAACGGCAGGCCGTCTTCGAACGCTTCTTCCGCGCCGCCGGCACCCAGGCCACCCCCGGCTCCGGGCTGGGCCTGGCCATCGTCCACGACCTGGTCGCCGCCGACGGCGGCACCGTCTTCGCCACCGCGGCCCCCGGCGGCGGCGCCGAGGTCGGCTTCCGGCTGCCGCCCGCTACGAGTGAAAGCTGATCTCCGGGTTGCCGGGGGTCGGGCCGTCGAGCAGCGGCTGCGGGATGCCCTTCAGCTGGAGGTCGAAGAACGCCGCGACGTACTGCCGGGTCAGCTGGATGCCGCGCTCGGGGGCGATCGTGGTGGTGGGCGGGTGCGGGAGGCCGAGCTGGCCGGCGAGCAGCGGGATGTCGGTGAAGGAGTGGTGCTCGGCGCCGGCCAGGGTCAGCCAGCGCTTCCAGCCGTCGAGGTTCCTCCAGGCATCCGTCCAGCTGGTGTCCTTCCCGCCGTCCATCTGGTGCTCGATCATCAGGAACGGCTTGCCCTTGAGGCCGGTGGCGGGCACGCCGTAGTCCATGCTGCCGTCGAGGTTGACCCCGGCCCGGACCCGGTCGTCGCTCAGCAGGGTCGGGACGGTCGCCGCGCCGCCGACCGAGTGCCCGGCCATGCCGATCCGGTCGCGGTCGATCAGGCGGGCGTAGCGCCAGGCCGGATGCGGGCGGGTGGTGAGCTGGTCGAGGACGAAGGCGACGTCCTTCGCCCGGCTCGCGTCCAGGTTCGCCCACTCCTCCCTCGGGCCGAACTTGCCGCACATGACGCAGGTGGTGGTGTGCCCGTCGGGGAACGTCGTCCCGCTGTTCTCGTAGGTGTGGTCGATCAGCGCGACGACGTAGCCGCGGCTGCTCAAGTCCTCGGCGAGCGCCGTCAGTTCGGTGCGCGGCATGGTGAAGCCGGGGGAGAGTACGACCAGCGGGAAGCGGCCGTGCTGCGGCAGCGCGTCCGTCCTGGACCACGTCCGGGTGTCCGCGACCAGCTCGGCGGGGATGGTGTTGCCGGCCACCTTCGCGTCCAGCAGCAGCCGCGCCGCCTCGGGCGTCATGTACGGGGCCGGCCCGCCGGTGTCCGGCTTCGCGGGGTAGTACATGGAGACCATGAGTTGGCGGGGGCCGGCGGACGGGACCCAGGGGTCGGTCCGGTCCTGGTCGGTCAGGTGCAGGATCTGCCGGCCGACCGCGAACGGCCCCGTGGGGCGCGGGAGTTCGAGCTGGACGCTGGCCTCGATGGTGGCGGTGGCAGATGCGGGTGCGGCCAGCGCGGGCGCGGCGGTAGCGACTGCCAGCGGGAGAGCGAGCAGGAGGGCGGTTGCCGCGGCGGCGCGACGGATTCGGGTCATGGAGCTCAACGTAGGTCGGTGGTGGCCGAGTTGGCGTCACGTCGGAGGCGTAAGGGATCCCACCGAGGGCGCGGCGGGGAGCGGGTCGCGGCCCCTAAGGGTTGTCTTTCGAAGGTGTCCGGGATCCGCGGCAAGATTTCCCGGGACGTGGTGTCGATTCTCGCTACGGTCGTTCGTCATACCTGCGCAACCAGCCCGATCCGACGCACGAGGAGCGCACCCTTGAAGTACCTGCTGCTGATCAACACCGTCGCACCCGACTCCACCGAGGAGCAGCCGGCCGACGGGCCGACCATCGAGGAGTTCATGGCGTTCGACAAGGCCATCTGCGACGCCGGCGTCAAGCTCGACGGCAACGCGCTCGACACCTCGAACGCGACCAGCGTGCACGTCCGCGTGAACGGCGAACGCATCGTCACCGACGGGCCGTTCGCCGAAACCCGGGAGATCGTCGGCGGCTACCTGCTGATCGACGTCCCCGACCTCGACGCCGCGCTCGACTGGGCCGCCCGCTGCCCCGGGTCCAAGTACGGCAACGTCGAGGTCCGCACCGTCTGGGAGCACCACCAGTCGTGAATGAGCAGCGAGCGGCCCGCTCCGTGGAGGCGGTGTTCCGCGAAGACCGGAGCAGGCTGCTCGCTCTGCTCGCCGCCAGATTCGGCGACCTCGACCTGGCCGAGGAGACCGCCTCCGAGGCCATCGAGGCCGCACTCCAGCGGTGGCCGATCGACGGCGTGCCGGACAAGCCACTGGCCTGGCTGCTCACCACCGCACGCCGCAAGGCCATCGATCGGATCCGGCGCGACCGCACGTACGCGCAGCGGCTGGCGGAACTCCAGGTGGAGAGCGACCGGGCGGCCGTTCCCCCTGCCGGGCCGGGGTTCGACGACATCCCCGACGAGCGGCTGCAACTGTTCTTCACCTGCTGCCACCCCGCGCTCTCGCCCGAGGCCCGCACCGCGCTCACACTGCGCTTCCTCGCGGGCCTCACCACCGCCGAGGTCGCCCGCGCCTTCCTGGTCCCCACCGCGACCATGGCCCAGCGCATCGTCCGCGCGAAGAGCAAGATCCGCAGCACCCGCATCCCGTTCCGCGTCCCCGGCCCGGACGAACTGCCCGCCCGGCTCCCCAGCGTCCTGCGGGTCGTCTACCTCGTCTTCACCGAGGGCTACGCCGCCAGCTCCGGCACCGACCTGCTCCGCCCCGACCTCGCCGACGAAGCCATCCGACTTGCCCGCATCCTGCACCAACTGCTGCCCCGCGAACGCGAAGTGACCGGCCTGCTCGCGCTGCTCCTGCTCACCGACGCTCGCCGCGCGGCCCGGACCGACGCGGCGGGCAACCAGGTACTCCTCGACGAGCAGGACCGTGCCCGATGGGACACCGGCCTGATTGCCGAGGGACAGCGGCTCCTCGTCCCCGTTCTCACCGGACCGGGCGTCGGACCGTACGCCGTGCAGGCGGCGATCGCGGCGCTGCACGACGAGGCGGGCGACTTCGAGACCACCGACTGGCCGCAGATCGTCGCGCTCTACGACGTGCTGCTCGAGCTCGAACCGTCACCTCTGGTCGCACTCAACCGGGCCGTCGCCATCGCCATGTGCGACGGCTACGAGGCCGGACTCACCCTGCTGGACGACCTCACCGAGAGTGGTCAACTCCCCGGCTACCATCTGCTCCCCGCCGCCCGCGCCGACCTCCTGCGCAGGCTCGGCCGCACCACCGAAGCAGCCGCCGCCTACCGGGCCGCCCTCGCCCTCGCCGACGCCGGCAACGAACCGGAGCGGGCCACGCTCGCCCGCAGACTCGCGGAACTCACCGGTGGAAGCTGACCTCCGGGCCCGCGCGACGCAGGTGGTGGTGTGCCCGTCGGCGCGAGACCCTGCACACGAGTACGAGTACGGATGGAAGGCCGGGCTGTGCGGAAACTGATCTACGCCATGAACCTGACCCTGGACGGCTACATCGCTGCGGCGCACGACGACATCGGCTGGAGCGGACCGCCGAGCCGCGAACTGTTCCAGTGGTGGCTCGACCACGAGCGGGCGAGCGGCCTGACGCTGTACGGCCGCAAACTGTGGCAGACGATGAGCTCCTTCTGGCCGACCGGCGACCAGCGGCCGGGCGCCACCCCGGCGGAGATCGAGTTCGCGCGGAACTGGCGGGACACGCCGAAGGTGGTGTTCTCCTCGACCATCCACGAGGTCGACTGGAACACCCGCCTGGTCACCGGCGACGCGATCGCCGAGATCACTCGCCTCAAGGCCGAGGACGGCCGCCCCATGAACATCGGCGGCGCCACGCTCGCCGGCGCGGCCATGCGCGCCGGCCTGATCGACCAGTACGTGATCGCCACCCATCCGGTCCTGGTGGGCGGCGGCACGCCGTTCTTCACCGCGCTGGACAGCTGGGTGAACCTGAACCTGCTGGAGACACGGACGTTTCCCGGCGGCGTGGTCCTGACCAGGTACGGGACGAGGCGCTGAGCTCTTGCCGTTACAGGTGGAAGGCGATCTCCGGGTTGGCGGCGGTCGGGCCGTCGAGGGCCGGCCGGGGGATGCCCTTCAGCTGGAGGTCGAAGAACGCCGCGACGTACTGGCGGGTGAGCTGGATACCGCGCGCCGCTGTCATGGTGGTGCCGGGAGGCTGGGGGATGCCGAGCTCTTCGAAGAACAGCGGGTTGTCGGTGAAGGTCATGTGACTGGCGCCGGTGACCGTCAACCAGCGCTTCCAGCCGTCGAGATGGGCCCAGGTGTTGGTCCAGGTGGAGTCGTCCCCGGCTGCGTTTGCGCGGCCGACCATCAGGAATGGCTTGCCCTTGAGGCCGGTCGCCGGGACAGGGACGTCCATGCTGCCGTCGAGGTCGACGCCGGCCCGGATCCGGTCGTCGGACAGCAGGGCGGGCACGGCCGCGGCGCCGCCCGCGGAGTGACCGGCCATGCCGATCCGGGTGCGGTCGATCAGGTGGGCGTAGCGGGGGTGCGTGGTGAGTTGGTCGATGACGAAGGAGACGTCCTTCGCCCGGCCGTTCTCGATGGCTTCCCGGACGGCATCGGTGAGCGGTATCTCGCAAGCGACGCAGGTGGTGGTGTGGCCGTCGGGAAAGGTGGTGCCGGTGTTCTCGTAGGTGTGGTCGACCAGTGCGACGACGTAGCCGTGGCTGGTCAAGTCCTCGGCGAGGGCGGTGAGTTCGCTGCGCGGCATGGTGAAGCCCGGCGAGAGGACGACCAGTGGGTACCGGCCGTGCCGGGGGAAGGCGTCGGACCTGGACCAGGTGCGGGCGCCGGTGACGACCTCGGTGGGGATGGTGGTGCCGTGCAGCTTCCCGTCCAGCAGGAGCCGGGCGGCCTCGGCGGTCATGTACGGGGCCGGACCGCCGGTGCCCGGCTTGGCGGGGTAGTACATCGAGACCATGAGTTGGCGCGGGCCGGCCGACGGCACCCACGGGTCGGTCCGGCTCTGGTCGGTCAGGTGCAGGATCTGCCGCCCCACCGCGAACGGCCCGGTGGGGCGCGGGAGTTCGACGTGGAAACCCGCCGCAGGAGCGGCGAGAGCGGGTGCGGCGGCGACGGTGGACAGGGGTAGGGCGAGCAGGAGCGCAGCTGCGGCGGCGGCGCGACGGATTCGGATCACGGGCCGTACCATAGGTCGACTGCACGAAAATTGACGTCCCGTCAGAGACGTAAGTGATTCCACTGAGATGGCGAGAGGAAGCGGGCTTCGACCCCTACGGGCCAGTGTCGGGACGTTGGGGGAACGGCAACAGGCGAGAACCCGCACGCGAGTTGGGGCAGCGTGCATAGTGTGCGCATGGACCGATTCGTGAGCCCGGCACGTCTTGAGTGGTGGGCCAATTCATCGACGTGCTTCGGCGAGTTCGACATCGACATCACCGTGGTGGTCGATGAAGCGGGCGCGTGGCACGCGTCCGGCGAGCACTCCCTCGCCCTCGACGCGGATGCGCGTGAGGGCTGGTACTTCCTGATGGGGATGGACCCCCACTTCTCGCTCGCGTTTCCCGGCGAGGATCGCGGCAGCCTCATGGTGCGGGTCGACGAGATGGAGGATGGAGGGCTCGTCCTCAGGGAGGCGCCGGACTGGGACGGTTCCGTGAGTGTCCCGTTCGGTCTCTGAGTTGGTGTTCGATACCGGTTCAGGCTGCCGCGAGGGGTTTCGGGCAGAGGTGTCGCCCGGTTCTGTCCGGGTCAGCGGTCAGCCGGTCGGTCATGGAGCAGGCCACCGACGGCACCACCCTCCGCGCCCTCGCCCGCCGGCTCGGCGCGGGCGGCCGCGAATGACCGTCCCACCAGGGCCAGTTCGGCACGGACCGGTTCGACATGGGCCGTGACGGAACACCTACACCGGGTGCGCGCCCGGCCATAAGGTCGTTCCCGTGACCGAGACCGCCGCGCCACCCCCGCCCGACACCCAGAGCCAGACGCTTCGCCAACTGCTGGGCGAACCCGCCTGGACGGCGATGCTCGACGGCGCACTGGTGCGCCGCCACCCCATCGGTTCCACGCTGCTCAGGCAGGGCGAAACGGGGCAGCACGTCCTGGCGCTGCTCGGCGGCGTCGCGAAGGTGCTGCGGCGCGAACACAGCGGCGAACTCACCCTGTTGGCGTTTCGCGGGCCCGGCGAACTGCTCGGCGAAGTGGCCGTCCTCGACGGCGGTACCCGGTCGGCGAACGTGCTCTCGATCACCGACTGCACGGTCGCCGTCCTCGCCAAACCGACGTTCCTGCACATCGTCGCCGCCCAGAACCTGTACCCCGTCCTGGTCCGCTACGCCCTCGCCCGCCTGCGCGAGTCCGACCTCGCCCGGGCCGGCGGTGACATACTGCCCCGCCTCGCCGCCGCCCTGCTCACCCTCGCCGACCTCTCCGCCGCACCGCCCGGCGGACCCGTCGAACTCGCCCTCACCCGCGAGGAGTTGGCCCAGCACCTCGGCGTCTCCCGGAACACCGTCAGCACCGGCCTGGGTGAACTCGCCCCGCTCGGCGTGCAGAGCGCCCGGAAGCGCGTCCTGCTCACCGACCTGCCCGCGCTGCGCCGTGCGGCTCCACGGCATTGACCAGCCGTCAGCCATGCTGTGACGCCCGTCACTCTCCTTTCGCACTGCGCGAGCACACCGCCTCGCGCGAACTCGGGAAGCTGGAGGCACTTCGTCCGCACAAGAAGATTCCGAGGTGCCGCCATGACCCAGTACGACCAGTACGACCAGTACGACGAGCACGAGCCGATGCGCCGCCCGTACGACCGGCCGCTGCCGCAGGCCAGCGCCCTGCCGCACAGTCGCAGCCGCCAACTGCCGCCCTACCGGGGGCTCGTGGCCGTCGACGCCAAGGACTTCACCGGGTACCCCGCGATCGAGCACGGGGTGATCAGCCGGGCCGTGCCGGAACTGCTGGAGCGCTCCTTCGAACGGGCCGGCCTGGCCCACGTCTGGGACGACCGGCGGTTCCCCGCGTCCACCGGCGACGGCTACATCTTCGGCTTCGACCCGGCCTGGATGCCGTTCCTGATCCACCCCTGGCTGCACACCCTGCAGGACGTGCTGACCGAGTTCAACGTCCACTCGGCCGGCGCCGTCCGCACCCGGCTCCGGGTCAGCCTGCACATCGGCCCGCTGCCCGACACCGGCGACGAGTTCGACGGCAACGGCACCCCGCGCAACGACACCCACCGGCTGCTCGACTCCCGCCCCGTCAAGGCGATGTTGGCCGCGTCCAGCGAAAGCATCACCCACGTCGCCGCGATCCTCTCCGACCGCTGCTACCAGGACGCCGTCGCCTCCGGCTACACCGGCCGCCACCCCGACCACTTCGTCGAGGTCCCCGCCACCGTCGAGGGCAAGCGCTTCGACCAGCGCGCCTGGCTGTACGTCCCGATGCCCTCCGGCAACCTCTACGACCGCCGCATCCTCGGCGACCGCGTCGTCGACGAACACGAATCCGCGAAGTCCGCCGCGGACACCGACGAGCGGGGCGTCGGTCGGCCCGCGCGGTCCCACGTCACCCAGCGGGCCGACCGGGGCATCATCAACTCCGGTACCGTGCACGGCGGTCAGAGCGTCACCAACACCGGCCGCGACAGCATCGGCGGGGACCGGTTCGGCGGGGACAAGATCGGCGGCGACCGCCTCGGCATCGCCGGTGACTACGTCGGCGGTAACAAGTCCGGCACCGTGAACGGCAACCAGGCCGGTACGGTCCACGGCAACCAGGGTGACACCGTGCGCGGCAACAAGAAGGAGAAGCGCCGGTGACCGCGCCCGATGCCGGACCCCTCGAACAGGCGGCGGAATCCTTCGCGGACGACCCCGACGAGGAGATGTACGACGACGAGTTCGCCGACCGGTTCGCGGAGCACCTCGCGGGCGGGCAGCCGTTCATCTACGCCCCCAACGGCAGCATCAACACCGGCTCCGTGTACGGCGGCCAGCGGGTGAAGAACGTCGGCGCATCGGTCGGCGGCCCCGGGCCGCGCCGCGTCGAGGCCTTCGAAGGGCCGATCACGGAGGCGGAGATCCTCGACGCGCGGTTCGGATTCGCCGAACCCGACTGGTTCCGGCAGGCGCTGTCCGAACTCTCCACCCGGATCCTGTTCCTGACCGGCGAGCCCGGCAGCGGACGCCGCACCGCCGCGCTCAACCTGCTGTACCGGCACAGCGGCCACAGCCTGGACCTGCGCGCTCTCGACAGCGGCGTGGACCTGTCCTCCTGGCGGCCCACCCACACCAAGGTGCGGGGCTACCTGGTGAACGGCCTACTGCCTCAACAGGCTTTCGGGCCCGCGGTGTTGGCGAACCTGCGCGCCAAGCTCAAGGACGCCGGCGCCTGCATGGTGATCGTCCTGCCCAACGAGCCGAGCAGGCTCCGCAGCCTCACCCGCGAGCTGCACGTCGAGCCGATCCGCTGCACGCCGCCCACACCCAGCAAGGTCTTCAACGCCCGCCTGGCCGCCACCGTCCCGTCCGAGCAGCGCCGCAACCGTTTGGAGGACCGGTTCAGGCCGCTACTGACCAGCGAGCTGACGCCCAGTCAGGTCGCCGAACTGGTCGCCGAAGTGGCCGCCGGCGGGGACGACGGCCCTGACCCCGAGGCGCTGCGCGAGCGCCTCAGCTACCTCGCCGAGGACGAGGTGCCGGAACTGCTCGACCGGCTCCGCAACGACCCCGACGGCCTGGCACTCCTGCTGGCCATCAGCGTCCTCGAAGGGCTCGATCACCGGATCGTCCAGGACGAGGCCAGGCGGCTCGTGGCCCTGGCCGACGGGCGACTCGACGCCGTCCTGACCGGCGAGGACGAAGGTGCCAAGCGCAGCACCCGTCCCAACCCGAAGTTCGTGCTGCGCCGCCCGCTCGAAGAGCTCCTCAGGATGGTGCGCGCCGAGTGCGGGCCGCCGGAGATCCGCAACACCTCCGGCTTCAACTACACGGTAGAACCAGTGCACTTCACCCGGCACCGACAGAGCGAGACCGTGCTGCGTCACCTGTGGCGGCAGTACGGCGGGTCGTCCGAACTGCTCACCGAGTGGATGGACACCATCCCCGGCAGGGACAGCGACCTCGCCGAGCGGGTCGGCCGGGTGATGGGCCTGGCCGCCAGCTGGGGCGGCGGCCGGCGGGCGCTGCGCCACATCGAGACACTGGCCGACTCGGACCGGGCCCGCAGTCGGAGCGCCGCCGCCTACGCGCTCGGCATCGCCGCGCAGGAACCGGTGCTCGCCAGTGAGGTCAAGTACCGTCTGGATCAGTGGAGTTACCAGGCCGGCAAGTACCGGCGCTGGACGGTCGCCCGAGCCTGCGGAACGGACTTCGGTCTCGCCCGGCCGGAGGTGGCGCTCACCATGCTGCACCGCTGCTACCGGGGCCGGGACGGCGACGAGGCCGGTGTGGCGGGCGAAGTGGGCAGGGCGTTGTCCGCGCTCTTCGCGGCTGGCAACGAGGAACTCGTGTTTCGCGCCCTCACCACTTGGGCCGAGCGGCCCGGTGGTGACGCGGATCTCCTCCTGTGGGTCTTCCCCAGCCTGATGTACTGCGACGATTCCTGGTTCCAGCGGCATCTGACCACCGTCACCGAGCACACCGCCACCGTCCTCGCCCTGGTCCGCCAACTCCTCGATGACGAGCGCCACTTCCGCACCATCTGCTTCGCCCTGCTCTACTGGTGTCGCACCGCTGTTTGGGACGAGGAGTTCCGGCCGGCGGTCGAGGCCCTGCTGTCCGCCCTCGCCCAGGACATGCGGCACGGCGTCTTCGCCCTGTTCGTCGAGATCGACCGCTACGACGGCGACCTGGCCGGCCGTCACATCGCCCGCCAGGCCCTGGAGGACTGGCGCCGCGGAACTCCGCGCACCAACCGCCAAGCGGCCAACGGCAGTTATCCCGCATCACCGGACGGAGGATCCGATGTCCACTGAGAACGACGCACCGCTGTACGTCCGGGCCCCGCGCGCCCTGTGGCGGGAGGTGCTACGCCACCGCTGGTCCGCGCCGCGCAACCGGGCGCTGGTCCTGCGCGACCGCAGCGGCGGCTTCCACCGGGCCGGGGCCGACCCGAGCGGCCCGGCCCTCGGCAAGTTCCCGGCCGCCCGGCTGCGCCTGCGCGACTACGACCAGGCGTACCACGTCGACCTCGACCAGCGCATCGGCTCCCGCACCGTCGGTCTGCCGACCGGTCGCGGCACCGCATCGACCGACGTCCGGGTGCTGTGGTGGGCGGACGACGCCGCGCAGGTGGTGCGCAGCGGCACGCTGTACGGCTGGCACCCGGTCCGCAAGGAGCTCGAACGGTGCCTGGGGCACATCGGCGACGAGTACGCCGCCGTCGGAAAGCGGGTCACCGCCGACGTCCTGCTTCAGTACCTCGGCGGGCCGCGCCGCCTGCCCGATCACGGCCTGGTGTACCGCGTCACGGACGTCTCCACCCGTGAGGACGCGGAGGAACTGCGGCTCGGCGAACCGGTGGAGGCGGGTGCGCCGTACCCGTGGACCGACAGCCGGGAGGAGTACGAGTTCTGCAAGCAGGCCGTCCAGGAGGGCCCCGTCTCGCTCGCCGCGCTCTGGCTGGTGCGCCATCCGGAGCAGGTCAGTCAGGTGCTGGACTGGGCGGTCGGCCACGCCGACCTGATTCGCGGCGAGACGACCTGGCAGGACCAACTGGCGGGCCTGCTCGGCAAACTGCCGCAGCAGGAGCAGGACGAGCTCTCCCTGCTGCTGCACGACCGGCTGTCCGCACTCGGCCGCCGCGTCCCCGGCCCGACGCCGCCACCCGCTCCGCAGACGCCGCCACCCGGCCACGACTGGACCGGCGGCGGCCTGAACGGCCGGGTGGCCGGTGACCGGCTGAACGGGGTGGCGCGGTGATGCGGTTACCCGTCCGGCATCGCACGACCGCGGCGGCGTTGCGTCGGCGGCGGGATGGCGCGCACGTGGGGCCGGCGTCGCGCAGCGCACGGGCGGTGGCAGCCATGGAACGGCTGGCGGCGGCCAACAGCGCCGAGCTCGGCCGGGCCGACGCGAAGGCCGCGGTGCTGCTGGGCTTCACGGGTGCGGCGTTCGGGGCGTTCCTCCCGTTGAGCCGCGACGGCGGTGGCGGGTCCTGGCCCGCGCACCTGCTGTGGTGGACGACGGCGATGAGTGCGCTGCTGGCCGTTGCGTGCTTCGTCGCCGCGATCGTGCCGCGCCGCCGCCGGGGGCGGTCCAGGGCGACCGGCGCGCCCGGCTACTTCGAGCACATCACCGCGGCGGACGGCGCCGAGCGGCTGGGCGGCGAGTTCGAGGCGTCCGGGCGGGATCCGGGGCGGGCATTGCTGTCCTCGCTGATCGGGACCAGTGCGATCATCCGTTCGAAGTACCGCTGGATCGAGGCGGGCACGACGCTGCTGCTGCTCGCCCTGATGCAGTTCGGCGCGGTGCTGCGGCCGGTCTGACACGCCGCAGCCCCGGCCTGGTCGGGCCGGGGCTGCGGGTGGGTGCCGGGGTGGTCAGGCGGCGGCGGGGGCCGGGAGGTCGAGGCCGCGGGTGGTGACCAGGTGGGCGGTGCCGTCCACCAGGCGGTAGGAGAGGCCGACGACGGCGGTGCGTCCGGCGTCGACCGCGTCGGAGAGGATGCGCGAGCGCTCCATCAGCAGGGCGACGGTGTGCCTTATGTGCTCGTTGATGAAGTGGGAGTTGTCGGTGTGTCCGGCGGCGTTCGCGGCGAGCACGCTCGGGGTGACCCGTTCGATCACGTCGCGGACGAAGCCCTCGCCGGTGGCGCCGGCGGCGACCGCCTCGCGGGTGGCGGCGACGGCGCCGCAGGAGTCGTGCCCGAGGACCACGACCAGCGGGGTGCCCAGCAGGCTCACGCCGTATTCGATGCTGCCGAGCACCTCGGGACCGAGCACGTGGCCGGCGGTGCGGACCACGAACAGGTCACCGAGGCCCTGGTCGAAGATGATCTCGGCGGCGAGTCGGGAGTCGGAGCAGCCGAACAGCACCGCGAACGGTGCCTGCGCCGGCGCCGTCTGGGTGCGGCGGGCCGCATCCTGGTTCGGGTGGTAGGGGCTACCGGCGACGAACCTGCCATTGCCCGCCAGCAGCATCTCGAAGGCTTCCCGGGGAGTGAGGTTCGCGGCGTCTGTCATGCCCGCAGACTACGTCCCCCGGCTAGGGGCAGGCTCGTCCGGGCCACCTCCTGGACGCGCCGGAGCCGCTCACGGAACGGGACGAACCGGTCGAAAATGGCCGGAATCGTTCGGATATCGGTGTGGCGGCGGCGATAATTATGCAGGAACTGCGCCGTTGGTGCGGACACCATCGATCCCGCCGGCCGGCCGCGAACGCGTTGACGATGCACCGGGCCGGCACCGCTCAGTAGCAGCGGTACTCGCGGTAGCCCTCGGTGGTCTCGCCGTAGTTGTTGCGGAACACCACGTTGTAGTGGCCGTACCGGGCCCCGTTGCCGCCGGTGAACGTGTACGCCAGGGTCTGCACGAACCCGCCGTTGCCGTAGTAGTTGGTGTAGTAGTCCGGGCAGCCCATGCCCGTCAGGTCGGCGATCCCCGCGGCGGAGGCGGTGCCGGTCATTCCGGCCACCAGCGCACCCCCGAGGGCGAGAGCGGACATGGCCTTGGCGGCGCGGCGGACGGGCACGGGGGCTCCTCTGGGTAGGGAGGTTCGGGGCGGCCGTGGGTGGGCCGGGAGGGATCTTGCCGGGGTTGAGTTGAGCGCGTCAATGGTATGTACCAATTGGCGCCGGAGGATGGCTGGAATCGGACTCGCGGCGCGGTGGCGTGCCCTCGGCAGCGAGGGAGGGCCGCTCGGGATGCCGGGCCGAGCTGCGCCAACTCCTCGGCGAGGCCGCCCCGTCGGGCCGCTTCGCCGTCCGGCCGCTTCGCCGTCGGGCGGCCGAGCGTCGAGCGTCGAGCGCGGAACTCCGTGGCGAGGTGGCAATCGGGTCCGGCATCATCCCCGTGTGATCATCATGCAGCCCGTTCTGGAGATCTTCGCCGACGACGACTTCACGCTCTGGCCAGTCGGCAACCACGAGCCGTACGGGGTCCTGGCACTGAACGGGAAGTTGACGCCGGCGGAGGTCGGCACGGCAGTCAAGCGGATCGCCGACTGCAACGACTTCGAGCCGGAGGAAGAGCACGGGCCGTGCCCGACCGATCCGCTCGGTATGTTCCTGCACGGGCTGCTCACCATGCCGGACCTGTTCGCCGCCGGCGGCCTCCGGTTGACCGACACCGCGACCGGCACCGTTTTCGAGCCCGGCTGCTGCAACGGGCTGGAGACCTGGCGGGACTGGCTGGACGCGCTGGAGGTCGGGGGCAGCGCCACCTTCGGCCACGACCCGTCCCCGCTGGCCGAACGCGTTGGCGGCACCGTCCGGCTGACGCTCGACGCCGAGGCCGAGAGCGCCGGCCCGGTGATCGAACTGCCGGTGGACGAGGTACGCGCACTCGTCGCCGGCGCCGAGCAGGACCTGCGGGACTTCCTCGGGCTTGCCGCAGCCTGGGCCGAGCAGCACCTGCCGACCCACGCCGCCGCTGTCACCGCAGCCCTGTCCCGAGCGCTGGACCTGGACCAGGACCTGGAGCTCGCCGAATGACCAGCTTCCGGACCCACCGGGCCCGCGTGCACGACGACCGGCTCCCCGTCCACCGGCGGCACAGCGCGCTGCGCACCTGCGTCACCGAATTCGCCCCCTACGGCTTCCGTGCGACCTACCACCACCTCACCCTCAGCGCCCGCATCCCCCGGCGCCTGGAGGCGGACCCGGACTCGCTGCTGCGGGCAGTGGAGGAACTGCACGAGGCCAGGCTGCTGTGGCGCGAGCGGGCGGAGCAGTTCGCAGAGCAACGCCGCGCGGAGAAGCGGGCCGGGCGGCGGGCCGTACCGAACCCCCGGCCGTGGTGGCTGTGGAACGGGTCGGAGAATTGGCCGGAGCGCGTCTGGTGCGACGACCCGTTCCGCCACCCGTCGCTGCACCTGGCCGCGTACGTCCGGCGCCAGAACGCGCTCCTCGACGGCGCCGAACTCCCCGGCTGCCCGGCCTGCGGGGACGAGGGCGCGCCGACATCGCACGCGACCGGGCACGGCTGGATCGAGCTGTGCGCCCGCTGCTCGTGGGTGACGGCACCATGCCCGTGCGGGCGGTGGCACCCGCTCGAGCCCACGGTCACGAACAGCTGGCCCGCGATCTGGCGGCGGGCGCACATGGGCGATGATGGCAGGCCCAACCCGCACTGGCCCGCGAGCTGATGCACGCGTCCCCCGCACCCCGAACGACAGGAACTGACCCGTGAGTCTCCTCGTACACACCTTCCTCCGCGCCGCCGACGGCGGATGCGACTTCCTGGAGGACCCCGCGTACGGCAAGACCCTGGCCGGTTTCGAGAGCACCCGGAAGCGGCTCTGGGGATCCGAGGCGATGCGGGACCTGGGCGCCCGGTTCTTCCCGCGGCTCGACGGCTACGACCTCTACGCGGAGCCGGACGAGATCGACGAGTTCCTCGCCGAGTGCGACCTCGTCCGCCCGCATCTCGACCAGCTGGCCGCGCAGGGCGGTTACGACGCCGACTACGTCGCCGAGCGGTTCGACAACATCGTCGCTGCCGCGCGCCGCGCCAAGGCGGTGGGCGGCGGGATCGTCGTCTGGTAGTCATGCCGGGTACATGGCCGGGGCGGGTGTTGGCGGGCGGGGTTACGGTCTCGGCCCATGGGGTTCTCGGGATCTTTTGTCGTGGCGCGGGTCGACCGGCCGTTGAACGAGTTGGCATCGGTTCGGGCAGCGGGTGCGCCGCTCTACTGGTTGGCCACGGACGGGGCGTGGCAGATCCTTCAGATGCACACGGACGACAAGACCCCGGACGCGATCGTCGCGGAGACGGGGGGTCCGGTGCTTGAGATGCACGTCCACGACAGCGACCTCGCCTGGGTGGAGGCCAAGGGTCTGGCCGACCTGGGTTGGCGCGGTGTGCTGTCTCCGGAAATGGCGCGGGATCACCAGGTCCCCGAGTGGTGGATCGGCGAGCCCGACGAGGTCGGCCGCAAGGCCGTGGCCTGGGCGGAGGAGGCCGGGCTGCGGCCCGATCCGGCCGCCGTTCGGGCTGCCCTGGTCGCGGAGAGCGACCCGTTTGCTGAGGACTTGATATTCGCCCTGGTCAAGGCCATGGGCCTCAGGTTCGGTCCTGGCGAGAACCTGATACTCAGCTAGGGCATGCCTGAACGGCGGTGCGGGGACGGCCCGTTGGGCTTCCGCCGTCAGGCGGGTTGGCGGTAGAGGACGGCCGTCGCCGCCGTGATGGTGGCGGCGAGGAGAAGCGCCCAGGGGAGGTGGTGGTGCAGGACGAGGAGGGCGCCCGGGGCGGTGCCGGCGGTCATGGTGAGGGTGGCGAGGACGCGGCGGCGCTGGTGGGGGGAGTGGTGGCCGGCCAGGCGGGTGTCGGCGGCGAGGCCGGTGAGGGTCATGGTCAGGACGGTGGTGGTGAGGTCGGGGACGCCGAGGCTGCGGACGGTGGCGTTGCGCAGTCCCATGGCGACGGCGAGCAGGGCGATCACGCCGTACTGCACGGCGCCGCCGGTGCCCACGGCGAAGGCCACGGCTGCGGCGGCGAGGTGGAGCAGGGTTTCGGCGGCGAGGGCCGGTCGGAGGCGGCCGGTGGTGAGGCGTCCGCCGAGGGCCGCACCGAGCAGGAACGCGCCGAGCGAGGTGAGTGAGCCGAGGGTGGAGAATCCGGGCGCGCCGGCCAGCGCGAAGCCGATGACGACCACGTTGCCCGTCATGTTGGCGGCGAACACGTGGTCGAGCCCGAGGTAGCTGACGGCGTCGATCAGTCCGCTCACCGCCGTGAGCCCGAACAGTGCGAGGGCCAGCGGGTCGCCGTCCTCGGTGGCCGCGCCGATCGGCCGGGAAGGCGGCGGGTTTGCGGCGGACGCGGGCACGGCTCCTCCGGGGCGGACGGACTGGCGGCTGGTCAGTAGCCTGCCAGGGCACCGCCGCACACCGATGGACCCCACAAGCGGCCGACACGTCCGGTCGAACGCCGGGCGCGGGCCGCGCCTGCGGGCATGCTGGTGCCCATCGACGTAACCGGCCTTCGGCGTACGGGGAATGACGATGAACCAGTGGGAATCGTCCGGCGCGCAGCTGAACCGTCGCGGCCTGCTGACCGCCGCCGCAAGCCTGGTGGCCGTCGCGTCACCGGCCGTCGCTGCGGGCGCGCCGTCCGGGCGGGATCCGGAGACGTTCGGGCCGGCGCCGGTGCGGCCGGGGGATCCGCGGTACGAGAGCCTGCTGCGGGGCGACAACCACCGGTTCTGCGGGAGACCTGGCGGAACCAGCCGGCCGCATGCGCGTCCGTGACCCGGGACCACGGGTCTGCCGGGCCGGGTACTCGATCTACTTCACGGTCAGTCAGCGGCTGCCGGGTTGCCGGCATGTCGGCCGGAGAGGACGAAGGCTGCGCCCACGGGAAGGCGGCGATCTCAGTCGTGCGGGACGACGGCGACCGGGGCGGTGCAGTGGTGGATCGCCGCGTGGGCGACAGCGCCGAGCCGGGTGCCGAGGCGGTGCTGCCGGCGGCCCACCACGACCAGGTCGGCCTGGGCCGAGGCGGCGACCAGCGCGTGCGCGGCACCGCCGGTCCTGGTCTCGGCGACGGCCTCGACGCGGGGATGTGCCGCCCGGACCGGCGCGAGCGCCTTGGCCAGCACGTCCATGAGCTCGGCGCCCCGGAGTTCCACGTCCTCCTGCGGCGGCATCCAGCCTGCCGCGGTCCAGAACGGGACCGCCTCCCATCCGTGCACTGCCCGTACTCGCGCCCCCCGGCGCTCGGCCTCGGCGAACGCGAATTCCAGCACCGCCGCGGAGGACTCACCGGCCACGCCCACGACGATCTCGGGGCGGTCGGCGGCGTCGGCAGGAGCTGCGGGCGCGCCGTCGCGGACCAGCACCACCGGGGTGGTGCTGCGGGCGGCCACGGCCAGGCCGACGGAGCCCACCACCAGGCCGGCGAAACCGCCGAGGCCGCGTGAGCCCAGCACGACGAGCCGGTGCTCCGCGGCACGGGCGAGCAGGGCGTCGGCGGGGTCGTCGGCCACCGCCTCGGTGACGACGTCCAGCGCGGGGTGAACGCCGCGCAGCCGGTCAGCGACCTCTTCCAACTCCAGCAGGGCGCCGCGGTGGGGAGCCGCCGCGGGCCCGTCACTCCAGGCCGAGCCGAGCCAGGGCCAGGCGTGCACGATCCGCAGCGGTTCGCCCTGCCGGGCCGCCTCGGCGGCGGCCCAGCCGACTGCGGTTTCGGACCGCGCCGATCCGTCGAACCCGGTGACGATTCCGTGGGCCATGGCCGTTCCGTTCTGTCGGGCGGTGACCTGGTGTCCCGCCTCCGGGATCCATGCTGCTGCTCGCAGCGACCGCCCCGACAGGGCCCGACGGTCCCTCGCGCGGAACCCAAGGTCCTTCTTCGCAGCAGGACTTGGCATGGGGCCGGGTGGCGTCGGCGGGCTGCTCAGCGCAGCCAGCGGCGGGACCGGGCCACCGGCAGGGTGGCCCACCAGCGGCCCAGGCCCCAGCGGTCACCGGCCTGCGCGGCCGCGAGGACGATCGACAGGAGGGCATAGACCATGTGGTGGTCGATGACCGGGTTGGTCGATCCGCTGGGTGCCCCGCCCGCGAGGTGTCGGGCGGGAGGCCATTCGGCCGCCCAGTGGAACCTCCGGAATCTTGCTGACCTTTTGCTGACCCCGGATGTTGGATCACGCCCCTGAGCTGGGGAGAGGCGTCGATCTCGTGATAACAAGCAGAACTACCCGCGCCTGCAACGCGTCAAGGCCCGCTGGGACCCGCGCGACGTCTTCCGGCACGCCCTGTCGATCGAACTGCCGCGCTGACCTGGCATGCAGGCCCGAATCGAGTATCCGGAGCCGCAGCCGAATCCTTCGGTGTGTCCACAAATGATGTGATCATGTGAAGTGAGTGTTCGTCAGATCACTTAGGCGGTAACGTCTTTCGCCATGGGGCGGGAGGATCCTTGGCTCGCGCGCATCGAGGACACCCAGGGGCGCGTGCATGGTGCCGGGACGATGCTCGACGGCGAGTATGTGCTGACGTGTGCGCATGTGGTCGAGGAGGCGATCGGCGCTGTGCGCGGGGCCGATCGCGAGGTCCGGGTCCGTATTGCCGGACGTCCGGACGAGGCCCATCCGGCGACCGTTGTCGAGAGTTGCTGGCAGCCGCCGCTGCCGGACCAGCGCGGGGACGTGGCGATTCTCGCCCTGCGGTCCGTGGTGCCGGGCGCGCCGCGGGCGAGGATCCGACGGACCTGGCAGCACGACGAGATCGTGCGGATCTTCGGCTTTCCGGCGGGTACCGACAACGGCCAGCTGGCTCGGGCGAAGATCGCCGCGTACGACTTCACGGGGGAGCGGGTGCAGCTCGACGCGGTGCTGGAGCAGCGCGTCGATCGCGGGTTCAGCGGTGCGGCGGCGCTCGCCGCGAGTGGTGAGATCCTCGGCGTGATCGCGGTGGTCCGGGCGCCGCTCGCCGAGAGCAGCTGGATGATCGCGGTCCGGACGCTGTACAAGTACGCGAGCGCGGTGCTCGACGGGCATCTGGCGAGCCGGCCCTCGCAGGTGGCGCCGAGCGACTGGTCGTCGCCGCGGGTCCCGGAGGTCCTGGACGACCCGGTGCAGCTTGCGCTGACCCGGCACCTGGTCGGCTGGCTGGCGTCCGGTGGGCCGGGCGGGGTCTGTGCGATCGGCGGTGGCGGCGCGGTCGCGCTGACGTCCCGTCTGGTGGGCCTGACGGTGCCGGGCTACCGTCGGGCGGCCCCTGACGAAACCGTCACCGGCGCCCCGCCCGGCACCGTTCCCCAGCTGGGTGAGGTGGACGCCGCCGTCGACGCGACCGGGCGGACGACGGAGCAGGTCGCCGAGCAGCTCGCGGAGAGTCTGAGCCTGCTGACCGACCGCGTCACCGATGAACTCTTCCACCAGCTGGAGGAGTTGGGCTCACCGATCGTCGTCGTGGTGAACGCGGTCGACCTGGCGGCCGACCCCGCTGAGCTGTACTACCGGCTGCTCGAACCGATCGCCGCGCGGGCGCCGAGCATCGGCGTGCGCCTGCTGCTCGCCTACCACGGCGACCCTCCGCGCTACGTCCGCAGCGCGGTCGCGGCGAGCCTCGGGCGGCCCGCCGCGACCGCCCCGCCGGGCGGTCAGCGGGGCGGTGGGCACGGCGGGGCGACACGGTTCGGCCAGCGACTCGAGCGGCTCGACCGGTTGGTGGAGGAGGTCGAGGCGGCCGAGCGCGACGCCCGGGTGTGCCGCGACCACGTCGCACCGCGGATCCTCGGCACGCCGCCGCCGCAGGTCGCCGGCGCCGCCGCGCTTGCGGTCCGCCTGCGGGTGCTGCGGGACACCCAGCACCACGATGGTGCCGGCCCGGCCAACGCCGGATCCGCCCTCCGGGGACGGCTGCTGGGCGAACTCCATGCCTGCGAGGAGGCGGCCGCCCGGTCGCTGGCGCGGGCCCGGCGCCTGCACGCCGCGTGCACGGCCCTGCTCGCCCGGCGCGACCGGGCCCGGGGGCGGCTGGACGCCTACCGCTCGGAGGCCGCGGGGCGCGGCCTGATCGAGGAACTGGGCGAGCCGTACGAGGCGGCCCGGCGGCTGCTCTACAGCGGTGAATGCGATCTGCCCCTCGCCGAGCTCCGGGTCGAGGAGTACCACCAGGCCGTTCGACGCGTGATCGACGGGAGACAGGCATGAACCGGTGCAACCGTCCTGGCTGCGGTGGCGAACTCGACGCGACCGGCTACTGCCGGCGCTGCCTGCTCCCGCCACTGGTGGCCCCGCCGGCGGGCGCCGGCCGGCCGCCGGCCGGGGAACAGGCCCCGGTGCGGTCGGTGCGGTCGGTGCGCTCGGTGCGCTCGGTGCCGGTGGGCACGGAGCGCGGCGTGGCCCCGGTGCGGTCGGCGCCGGTGGGCACAGGTCGCGGCGTGGTGCCGGTGGGCACGGGCTTCGGCGTGGTGCCGGTGGGCACGGAGCGCGGCGTGGTGCCGTCCGGGCGCCGCGCAGAACTCGTCCAGCCGCCACGCCAGTTCGGCGACGATCCATGGTGGGGGCTGGGCCTCGTCACGCTGCCGACCATCGACGGACCGGAGCCGGGCCAGGCGGTCAAGGCCATGCCGCAGATCCCGGAGGAGCGGAGGGTCTGCCCCAACCCCGCCTGCGGCCGCCCGGTGGGCACCGGCCTCGACGGCCAGCCGAGCCTGTTGGAGGGGCGCTGCCCGTACGACGGAACGGCCTACTCGTTCGTGCCGAGACTCAGCCCGGGCGAGCTGCTGTCGGACCGCTACCGGGTCGCGGGCTGTATCGGGCACGGCGGCTTCGGCTGGGTCTACCTCGCCCACGACGAGCGCCTGAACAACCGTCCGGTGGCGCTCAAAGGCCTGATCGACGCGGAGGACCCCGTACATGTCGAGGACGCCGCCGAGGAGAAGCGGTTCCTGATCGAGCTCAGGCACGCCGACATCGTCGACATCTACGACTTCGTCACGCACGAGCCGGCGGGCGGGTCCCGGCACGGCTACCACGGCTACCTGGTGATGGAGTACCTGCCCGGCTACTCCCTGGAGCGCCCGGACCTGTTCGGCAAGCTGGAGACCGAGCAGATCATCGGCTACGTCCTGTGCGTGCTCCGGGCGTTCCAGTACCTGCACGACCGCCAGTACCTGTTCTGCGACCTGAAGCCGAGCAACCTGATGGTGTACGGCTCCCGGATCAAGCTGATCGACCTCGGCGCGGTGCGCGAGGCCGGGAAGCCGGGCAGGTGGGCGTACTCGGAGGACTACCGGGCCCCGGAGCTGCTGGACACCGGGCCCACCGTCGCCACCGACCTCCACACGGTGGGCCGGACCCTGGAGTCGCTCCTCGGGTGGTACACCGCCGACCCGGACCATGCCCGCTTCACCTCACTGCGTCAGCTCATCAGCCGCGCCACCAACGCCGATCCGCAGCTGCGGTTCGGCTCGGCGGCCGAGATGGCGGGCCAACTGAGCGGCGTGCTGCGCGAGTTGGTCTCCAGGCGCGACGGCACCCAGTACACCGCGCCGTCGCTGCTCTTCGCCCGCTCCACCACGCTGCTCGACCCCGGACTCGGGACGGTGCCGCCGCTCGACCGGTGGACGAGCACCGCGGCGCTGCGGGCGGCCGCCGAGGGCAGCTGCCGTCCGCTCGTCACCGCCCCGCCCGCGCCGGTCATGGCGGCGGCCGGGCTGCCCGAGCCGCTGGTCGACGCCCGCGATCCCGCCGCCGGGTTCCTCCGGGCCTCGGTCAGCGCCGATCCGGCCGTCGCCCTCTCCCAGCTCGCCTCCTACACCGACGCGGCCCCGGCCGCCGCCCGCGTCCCCTCGCCCGAGGTCGAGTTGCTGCGCTGCCGGCTCCACCTGCGGCTCGACGACCTCGAAGCGGCCCGCGCCGCGCTGGACCGGGCGAGGGGCCTGCTGCGGCCCGGCTGGCGGCTCAACTGGCACGAGGGGCTGACAGCCCTGGCCGAGCGGCAGTTCGGCGGCGCGGAGAAGATGTTCACCGCCTGCCACCGGATGCTGCCGGGTGAGCTCGCGCCGAAGCTCGCGCTGGCCCTGTGCGCCGAGTACCGGGCGGCGACCGACGAGGAACTCGACGCCGCAGCGGCCGCCTACCTGTCGGTGTGGCGGACCGACAGCTGGCACGAGAGCGCCGCCTTCGGCCACGCCCGGACCAGGCTCCGCCGCGGCGACCGGGCCGGCGCGGTCTCGGCGCTGCGGGAGATACCCGACACCTCGCCGCACCACCGGGCGGCCCGGATCGCCGCGCTGCGGATCCACACCGGGCGGCTCGGCGCCGGCCCCGAGGGCCTGCCCGGCCGCACGGACCTCGCCGAAGCCGAACAGGCGCTGGCCACACTGCCGTTGGACGAACCCGAACGGCGCCGGCTCGCCGCCCTGATCGCGGAGGCCAGGCTCGACCGCCGGCGCACCGCGCGACCGGACCGCACCGCGTCCGAGGACGAAGCCACCGAGCACGAACTCCGGTCGCGGCTGGAGAAGGAATACCGGGCGTTCGCCCAGTGGGCACCGGACGAGATGCGCCACACCGTGCTCGTCGACCTGGCCAACGCCGTAAGACCGGTCACCACGCAGTGAACCCGCACGCTCCGACGGATCGTCAATCTTTCTCTACGAACGGGGAATTGGCACATGATCGAAGCGCCGAGAGTCACCCTCGAGGCCAACTACGACAGGTACCGCTCCCTGGCCGAACGTGAGGTGCACGTCTACCTCAGCGTGGCCGCGAGCACCCCGGACGGCCGGTCGGTGAGCCCGCGGAGCCAGACGCAGTTCGCCGAGGTCGTCCTGCTGGACCAATCGGGGTCGATGAGTCATCCGCGCACCAAGCTCCAACGGGCCAAGGAAGCGAGCTGCGCCGCCATCGACACCCTGCGCGAGGGAACCCGCTTCGCCGTGGTCGCCGGCACCCACGAGGCCACCATGATCTACCCCCGCGAGTCCTTCCTCGCCCCGGCCAACGCCACCACCCGCGCGGAGGCCAAGCAGGCCGTCAACCGGATCGCCCCCGGCGCCCAGGGCACCGTCATCGGCGCCTGGCTCGACAAGGCCCGCGAACTGCTCGAACCGCACCGCGACCGGATCTGCCACGCACTCCTGCTCACCGACGGACGCAACGAACACCAGGACCGCTCGGCACGGTCGATGGAGACCGTACTCGCCGACTGCCGTTCCGTGTTCACCTGCGACGCCCGCGGCATCGGCGCGGACTGGGAGCCGGCCGAGCTGAGACGGATCGCCGAGGAACTCCGGGGAACGGCGGACGCGGTACCCGACCTGGCCGACCTGGCACCCGACTTCCGCACACTGGTCCGCACCGCCATGGGCCGCACACTGTCCGACCTGGCGCTGCGGGTGCGCTGCGCACCGGGAGTGTCCGTGTCGGTCCTCGAACAGGCCCACCCGGCGGTGGCCGACCTGTTCGGCCACCGCCTGCCGCTGGCCGGAACAGCGGTGACCGACTACCCGACCGGCCCCTGGAGCAGCGAGACCCGCGGGTTCGTCGCGACCTTCACCGTGACCGGCGACCGGACGGCCGGCGCCGGCGCGGAGACCCTGGCGTCAATCGAGGTGGTCATCGGCGCGATCGGCACCGAACGGGCCACACCCGTCAGCCCGGTCGAGGTGGTCACCGCGCGCTGGCTCGACCAGCCCGCCCCGGAAACCGTCCTCGGGGCCGACCGGCACCGCCACGAGCAGGAGAAGGAGCTGTACGCGCTCAGATGGCGCGGCGGCGCGCTGTTCCGCCAAGGGGATCGCCAAGGCGCGTGCGACGCCTGGGGCCGGGCCGTGGCACTGGCCACCGAACTGCGCAACGAGGACGCGCTCCGGCGACTGGGCCAGGTCGTCCAGGTCGAGGACGCCGTACGCGGCGTGGTCAGCCTGCTGCCGGAGCTGGATCCCGACTACGTCCTGCAGGCCATGATGGGCACGGTCACCAGCAGCTCCTACAGCCACTCGCGCAACCCGGCGCCACGCGCCGACCCCGCGCCCGCGCACCCGTCCGGCCCCGGGCCCGTCTGCCCGAGATGCCACCGGATCGCCGTGGCCGGCGCACGGTACTGCGAGAACCTCGCATGCGACCACGAATTCACCGACCACGCACCGGCGGTGGGCGGATGACGGCCCCCGGCACGGTGACGCCCGAACCCGCGACGGACGAACCGGCGACGGACGAACCGGCGGCACCCTCCACCACCGCACGCACCCTGCGCCGGCTCCGCGCGGCACTGGTGGCCGGCAGCCTGCTGACCGGCGCGCTGTGCCTGCTGGTGTCCAGCCAGGCCCACACCGGAACCTACGCCGCCGGCGGACGGGCCGCCCCCGCGCTGCTCCGGGCCGAGGCCGCGAACAGCGCGCTCGCGGACGCCCACCGGGTGGCGGTGCACGGCTTCCTGCAAGGCACCGTGGGACTCGGCGGCCTCGGCGACCAGTACCAGAACGACATCGCCGCGATCAGCCAGAACCTCGCGGAACTGGCCAGGTACAACGTGGCGGGCCCGGAGAGCACCAGCGATCTGCAACTCGTCGAGGGCCTCGTCGTCGCCTACAACGCCGAGATCGAGCAGGCCGCCGCCGACTACCAGCGGACCCACGACATCAACCGCGCCCTGCCGGCCCTCTGGTACGCCACCCTGCAGTACCGGGAGATCTCGGCCACGCTGGACCGGCTGCGGACGGACGGCCGCACGGCACTGACCGACCGGCGCAGCTCGGCGTGGCTGGCGGGCACCACAGAGCTGCTGTTCCTGCTGCCGTTCGCCCTGGTACTGGCGCTGTTCGCGCGGACCCAGTTCGTGCTGCGCCGCCGGTTCCGGCGCCGGCTGAGCATCTGGCTGACGACCGCTGCGCTCGCCCTCACCGCGGCGGTGCTGTGGTGCGGTCAGTCGCTCGGTGCCTCGGAGGGACACCTGCGCTCGGCCCTGGACGGTCCGTTCGGCGAAGCGGTCACCCTGACGCAGCAGCAGGCGAGCCGGTCCGCCGCCAAGGCCGGCGAGGACCTGTTCGCCATCGTCACCGACGAGAAGGCCTGCCCGGACGCTCCCAGGTACTGCGGGACCGGCCTGACACCGCCGGCGCCCGCGACCGGCGGGACGAGCGAAGACGGTCACCAACTGGGTCGGGCCGAGGCCGAGTTCACGAACGGGGTCGGCAAAGCGGAGGCCTCCTCCACCGAACGCCTGACAGTCGTCCTGCTGCTGACCCTGACCGCGGCCGGGGCGGCCGCCCGCGCGCTGAATCCGCGCATCGACGAGTACCGGTTCGGAGGCCGATGATGCGGCACAAGCGCCAGGCAGCCCTCCGGCTCCTACTGGTCCTCACCCTGCTGGCCGGGTCCGCCTCCTGCCTCGGCGGCTCGTCCACGTCCGACCGGCGAGTCCTGACCATCCTGACGCCGTGGACCGGCGGCGACGAGAAGGACTCCTTCCAAGCGGTGATCGATGCCTTCGAGGCCGACAACCACGACATCACCGTCCACGCCTCGCCCACCCGGGCGCTCGACCAGGTGCTGCGGGCCGGTGTGCAGAAGGGCGAGGAACCGGACCTGGCCGTGGTCGCGAACCCCGGGGCGCTGCGCTCCTACGCGCAGCAGAACGCCCTGGTCCCGCTGGACGCCTTTCAGAACAAGGCACTCGGCGATGAACTCGTCGCGCAGCTGAAGTCCGACTACGACCCCCTGTGGTACCGGCTCGGGGAGGCCGGGACGAAGCATCAGTACGCGGTCGTCGTCAAAGCCTCCGTCAAGAGCCTGATCTGGTACAACCGTGAGCTCGCCATCCGACCGGACAGCAGCTGGGCCGACGTGGTCGCCGCCGGCCGGTCGAAAGCCCAACAGGGCAAGACGCCCTGGTGCTTGGCCATGGCCGACCCCCCCAACTCGGGGTGGCCCGGCACCGACTGGATCGAGGACATCCTGCTGCACCAGTCGGGTGTCGGCACATACACGGACTGGGTCGACGGCAAGCTCGAATGGAAATCTCCGGAGGTCATCGCGGCCTGGCAGACCTGGGGCCAGACCGTCGCTGCCCCGGACGCGATTCGTGGCGGCCCGCTGACCGCGCTGCTGACCAGCTACGGCGAAGGGGCCTATCCGTTCTTCACCGCAACGCCCGGCTGCTACCTCGAGCACGGCGCCCTCGTCACCCCGGACCCCGGGACACCGACCGCACTCGTCTCGGGAAAGGACTACGACTTCCTCGCGTTCCCCGACTCCCAGTCGACGTCGACGTACGAGGTGTCGGGAGATCTCGTTGCGATGTTCCGCGACTCGCCCGAGGCGGAGAGGTTCATGGCCTTCCTCGCGAGCCGGAAGGCCCAGCAGATCTGGCCGGAACGCCAGCCGGAGGCGGCCTTCTCCGCCAACCGCACCGTCACGAAGACGCTGGCCCAGGGCGCGACCAACCTCATCGCCCGCCGGATCAACCAGCTGCTGGACTCGGGCGCCACCCTGTGCTTCGACGCCTCGGACACCATGCCCAGCGCCATGTCGGCCGCCTTCAACCACGCGGTGCTCGAGTACCTGAACGACCCGACCCGACTGGACGCGATTCTCGCCGATCTGGAAAAGGTCAGGGTCGACGCCTACCCGCAGCCGATACAGAGCTCCGTCTGCCCGCCCCCATCCTCAGGCCAGGAGGCCAAGTGACAACACGTACCGAATTCACCCTCGCGTCCGGCGGCACGCTGGTGGTCGAGAGCGAGGGCACCGGCACCGGGGTGGCGCCGGCCGGCCGGGGAAGTCTGGAGCGAGCCAGCGCCACGGTGCGGGACTCGCTGCACACCGTGGTCAACACGGCGTCCGACGTGATCGACGCGTTCCGCGCCCTGCCACGCCGACCCGACGAGATCGAGGTCAAGTTCGGCGTCAAACTGGACGGCAGCGTCGGCGTGATCCTGGCGGGCGGCTCCGCCGGCGTCCACTTCGATGTGACGCTCCGCTGGTCCCCCGACCATGCCGCTGAAGCCGAGGACGAGGACGAGGCCCAGGCCCAGGCCCAGGAGTGACCGCAACTGCCAGGTGCGAGCCGCCTGTCGCGAACTCGCACCTGGCAGGACCGTTGCCGTGCTGGAGGCGGAAGGGGTGAAGGCACGCGCTTCAACCCCGAAGCCCTCGCGGCCCGATATCACGGTCACACCATCGCTGACGTCCTCACGATGAACCGAGGGCAAGTTGCGCCGGCACGGCCTTCGGCCCGAGTACGGAACGGGCAATCCGGGTGAACCACGGTGCGGGTTGGCGGACGACCGCCTGCCGCCGTGCTCGACCAGCGCGTCACGAACGTCGTGGCCTCCTGCACCCACCTTCGTCCTGGCCTGCGACGAACAGGGAACACCGACCGTCCGCTTACCGCGTTTCCGCCCGCAGGCCGACCGATCCACCCCTGGGGGTGACACCGGCGCCCCGGGAGCTCCTCAGCGCGGTTCCTCGCCGGCGGGCCGCTCGGCAAGGTGTTCCGCCGCGCGGGTACTCCCGAGGTCCGCTGCTTTTCGGTACCAGTCCACGGATTCGGCGTGCTTTCCTTGCTGCTCGAGAATCCACCCGACCGACTTCGCGGCCGTTGCGTTGCCCATTGCCGCGCAGATCAGAAACCAGTGTTTCGCCTCGCGCAGTGCGCCACGCTCCGCCAGCCTGACGGCGAGCCGGAACATCGCCTCGGGATCGCCGTTTTCGGCATCAGGCCGGTAGCCGGCTTCGGCTGCGGCGGCGATTTCCGGTCGGTCGGGTTGCGGGTGAAGGTTGAATCCAGGGGTTCGGCTGCCGTCCTTTCGGAACGTCACCATGGACGTTTCGGCTGTGGTGCGGACGTTGCAGCTGGTCCACGCTTTCTTCTCCCCGCAGCTCCACTCGATGCCGAGTTCCCACTCGACGTCGTGCTCCTGGGTGTGCGCGGTCAGCAGGAACCACTCGCTCTGCCCGCGCGGAATGGTGGTGGGAAGCGTGATGGGAACGGGCCCGTCCGCCATTTGCGCCGGTTCGTCCAGCCACACCCGAACCTGCGGGTCCGGGATGCTGCCCCAGGGGTCGATTTCCAACGGTGCGGTTCGAGTGGGATGGCGGGATTTCACCCGGAAGCCCAGGGTGTGCACGACCACCGGCTCCGTCTCGGGTGCGCTCACTCGCGCCGCGATCCCGTGTCCGCTGACCTGGGCGGTAATCGGGCGCGGACCGGTTGCCGAGCTGGGCGGATAAATCAGCTGAAGACGGCTGATGAATCGAACTTCAACGACGGGTTCCAAAGGGCCACCTCCGTGCTCCTGGCTTGGCCGTGAACTCGAAAGGATGCCCACCGAGATCGATGACGCTCGTGCCCGACCGGCCCGCGCAGGTCCAGTCGAGTTCCAGGCGCCATTCGACGTAGTGGCGGGTGGAGGTGACTGTCAGCTCGAATACTTCCGGGTCGCCCGGAGAGACCGTGTACAGGAATTTCGGGCCTTTCAGGCGCGGCGGGTTCTTGTCGAGATCAAGGGAATACTTGCGTACTTGCGGGATTCCCCGATGCGTGGTCTCGGTTCCGTCGAGCGGAGGGCGGCGCGCCACCACAATGGGGCGCAAGGCGCGTAGCAGGACGGCCCGGTCCTCGACGGCCTCCACAAAGATCCGGACCAGCCCACCGCTGAGGGGAACTCCGTCGGACCAGTCGCGCTGGATCACGTAGTCGCACTCCACCTCGCAGGTAATGGCGACCGGAATTTCGGCAGGAGGCCGCGGCGGGGGAGAGTGGTAGATATTCACCGCCCCGACCGATCCGGCCTGTACGGCCGACTCGGCCCTGCCCGAGAAATCGTTGTGCGTCCGCGGTTCCGACGTCCCGCCGCTGTCCGAGCGTTCGGGATCCCTGGTGCCACCGTGATCGCACATGCTTCCCCCACGCTGGGATCGTGTGATGGGCGCTGCGGTCGCCGGCGTCCGTCTCAGCCATCGTCCTCCGTCCGGGTGCCGAAGGAGCCGGTTCGCCGGAGATTCCAGGGCTGGGCCGGGAAAGGTGGGAAGCCCGTGGCGGTGTCGCGGATGAGCGAGTAGCGTCCGGGCTCGATGACCGACTCCTGGGACACCATCGCCGATTGGTACACAGCCCTGCTGCGGGCCGGCTCCGCGATGAACGACTTCAACCGCGACGTCCTGCTCGAACACCTCCCCGACGAACTCGGCGGCCATCGCGTGCTCGATCTCGGCTGTGGCGAAGGCGTCATCGCCCGTGCGGTGGCCGCGCGCGGGGCCTCGGTCGTGGGTATCGACCCGTCACCTCGCATGATCGAGCACGCGAAGTCCGCCGTGGCAGGCCGGGCCGGTACGGTGAGCTACTCGATCGACGACGGATGCGTGCTGAGGACGGTCGCCACCGACTCGGTCGACTGGGTGACCGCCGGACTGTCCCTGAACAACGTGCCCGACCTCGACGCCGCACTCTCGGCCGTCCGGCGAGTGCTGACGGCGCACGGCTCGCTCGTCTTCACCATCCCGCACCCCTGCTTTGAGGCACCCCACGCCACCTGGACGCAGACCGAGGACGGCACCGCCCGCCGGGTCGTCGGCGCCTACCTCGCCGAAGGATTCTGGCGCTCGACCAACCCCGAGGCCGTCCGCCGAGCCGGCAACCAACACCGGACCCTGTCGACGTACCTGACGGCCCTTGTCCGCCACGGTTTCGTCCTGGACGCCATCACCGAGCCGGCCCCGGGCTCCCAACTCGCGGCCGCACAGCCACAGCGAGCCGGGCTCCCGCCATTCCTCGCCGTCCGCGCGCACCGCGGTTGAGCGCGGACCAGTACCAACCGCGCGCCCTCGGCCCCGACGTTCACGAGGGCAGTGGCATCAACTGCCCGCAGTGAGGTTTACCGGCCATGGGGTCGCGGGGTGCCGAACCAGCGGGTCAGGGCGGCCGTCAGGGTGTGCTGGTCGTCGCCGAGCCAGGCTACGTGGCCGTCCGGGCGGAGCAGGATCGCGGGGGCGGGCAAGTCCGGGCAGGGGTCGGTGAGTTGGTCGACGCGGTCGGACCAGGGGGCGGCCGAGAGGTGGCCGGTGCGGTCGAGGAGGAGGCCGCGGGCGGTGTGCAGGTGGGCGTAGAGGCGGCCGGTGGTGAGGGGGATGTCCCGCTGGTGGCGGCCGAGTTGGTCGGGGCCGTCGCCGAAGTCGTAGCGGATGTCCAGGGCCGTGATGATGCCGGTGATGTGGCGGTTGACCTCGGGGAAGTCCATCAGGCGGGTGAACAGGTGGCGCAGGGCGGTCGGGCCCGGGTCGGTGCCGATCATGATGCTCTGGGCGCGGGTGTTGTCCAGGACGGCGGCGCCCACCGGGTGGCGTTCGGCGTGGTAGGTGTCCAACAGGCCGGGCGGGGCCCAGCCGTTGACCTCCGCCGCCAGTTTCCAGCCCAGGTTGAACGCGTCCTGCACGCCGAGGTTGAGGCCCTGGCCGCCGGTCGGCGGGTGGATGTGCGCGGCATCGCCCGCGAGCAGGACCCGGCCCACCCGGTACTGCTCCGCCTGGCGGGTCGCGTTGCCGAAGCGGGACAGCCAACGCGGCGAGTGCACACCGAAGTCGGTGCCCGCCACCGTACGCAGCTGCTGCCGGAAGTCGTCCAGCGTCGGCGCCGTCCGATCCTCGGACACACCGTCGGCCGGCACCACCACCCGGTACTGCCCGTCGCCCTCCGGCTGCAGGCCGAACCGCACCTGGGTGCGCCGCACCCGCTCCACCACCTCGGCGATCCGCTCCGGGTCCTCCGCGGCCGACAGCTGTCCCACCAGGGTCTCCACCGTCGCCGCCTCGCCCGGGAACGCCACACCCGCCAGCCGGCGCACCGTGCTGCGACCACCGTCGCACCCCACCAGCCAGCGCGCCCGCAGCCGCGAGCCGTCCGCCAACTCGACCTCGACACCCTCCTCGTCCTGTGCCAGACCGACCACCTCGCGCCCGCGCCGCAGCTCCACGCCCAACTCCGCGGCGCGCTCCGCCAACAGCCGCTCCGTCACCGGCTGCGGCGTCGCCAGACCGTACGGATGGGCGGTGTCCATGCCCTCCGGCCAGTCCTTCATCACGCCGCCGAACAGGCCGCCGACCCGGTACTCCGGACTCACCGCCCGGAAACGCTCCAACAGACCGCGCTGATCCATCACCTCCACACTGCGCGCATGCAGACCCTGCCCGCGGGACTCCCCAGTCGGAGCCGTCAACCGCTCAAGAACCACCACCTCCACCCCGTGCAGCCGCAACTCGCACGCCAGCATCAGCCCGGTCGGCCCGCCGCCGACCATCAGCACGTCGATCATCAACTCTCCCAAATCGTCCAGCAAGTGAGTTTTCGTCAGATTCGGCGCGCACTTCGCTTCCCGCGCTTCCCCGCCCTTGGTCGGACATTCTGCGACAGCCCGGGGGCCTTGCCGCAAGCCCCCCGTCGCGCTATAGCTTGAGAGTGGCAGGAGCGGCCCGACCGCCCTGCCGTTGCTGTTCCCGGCACCTGTGTTCGAGCCGGCGGCCGGCGCGACGGCGCGCCGTCCCCGGATGCGGCGTGTGCGCGGCGTGTGCGCGGCTGGGAACCGGACAAACCCGTGGCCGAGACCCCGGCAGACCGCCCGCAGCCGCACACCCACGGTGACCGTCCGGATACGATGACGGCACATCAAGTCCGCCGGCGGGGAGCCGGGACGGACGCGAGCCGGGGAGGGCGGGATGCGCCGAGCCGTGCCGCCGATCCGGCTGTTGCGCGCCGGTCCGAGCGCCGCGAGGGTCGCCACGTCGGTTGCCGCGTTGGTCGCCGCGTTGGTCGCCGCGTTGACGGTGACGCTGGTCGTGGCGCTGCTCCCCGGCCCGGCCGGCGGCGACCGGTTCGCGGACGCCCACGGGGCAGCGGTCCGGGCCGCCGGCGCCGCCACTGGCAGCGCCGGCAGCGCGAGCGTCGCGGGCAGCACGGCGGAGGAGGAGCCGGAGAGCGCCGAACGTGGACGCGGCTCCACAACTCCCGCCCCCGCAGCCCCCGTTCGCCGCGAGGCCCGGCCGTCCGCGGTGGCGAAGCGATCGGCGGTCGGCGCGGCCCCGCGCACGCCGCCCGATACCGCCGGCCGTCAGTCCGCACCGGCCGCACGTCCGGCCGGGCCCGCCGTACTTCAGGTGTTCCGCCACTGAGCTGGAGCCGTCCCGCCCGGCCCCGACACCCCGTCACCGACCGACCACCGTCGCGCCGCACCGTGCAGTATCGCCCCGCACCGCACCGTGCCGTATCGCCCCGCATCGCCCCGCACCGCACCGTGCCGTATCGCCCCGCATCGCGCCGTGCCGCCCCGCATCGCGCCGTGCCGCACCGCATCGCCCCGCGCCGCGCAACGTCGCTCCCGCCTGCCCGCGCCCGCCCGCACGCCGGACGGCCGCCGGGCGGACCGGGCGTGCCCCGCGCCACCGGAAGTCCCCGTCACTGCTACGTCCGAGGACCCGCCATGCCCTGGAACCCTGCCCGGGTGCGCGCCGTGCTGCGCACCGATCTGCCCGCCTCGATCACCGTCTTCCTCGTCGCCGTCCCGCTCTGCGTGGGCGTCTCCGTCGCCTCTGGCGCGCCCGCCGAACTCGGCCTGGTCACCGGCATCATCGGCGGCCTGGTGGCCGGCGCGCTGCCCGGCAGCAGCCTGCAGGTCAGCGGGCCCGCCGCCGGGCTGACCGTGCTGGTCCACTCCGCCGTCACCACCTACGGGTTGCCCGCGCTCGGCGTGGTGGTGCTGACCGCCGGGTTGGTGCAGGTGTTGCTCGCGGTGCTGCGCCTGGGGCGCTGGTTCCGGGCCGTCTCCGCCGCGGTGGTGGAGGGGATGCTCACCGGGATCGGCATCGTGCTGATCGCCTCGCAGTCCTATGTGTTGCTGGATCGTAAGGCCGGCGGCGAGGCGCTCGCCAACCTGGTCGGTCTGCCCCTCGCCGCCGTCCGGGCGGTGCACACGGCGGCCGGCGGGGCGTCGCTCGCCGTCGGCGCGGGGGTGGTCGCGGTGCTGGTGCTGTGGAAGTTCGTGCCGCGCCGACTCGCGCTGCTGCCCGGCCCGTTGGTGGCCGTGGTGCTCGCCGCGGCCGCTGTCCGGCTGCTGCACCTTCCGGTGCCGACCGTCCGGGTGGACGGCCTGCTCGACACCCTGCAGCCGCCGGGCGCCGAGCAGTTCGCGCTGCTGGTGCGGCCCGAAGTGTGGGGCGCCGTGCTGGCGTTCGCGCTGATCGCGTCCGCCGAGAGCCTGTTCAGCGCGTCCGCAGTCGACCACATGCACGCGGGGCCGCGCACCGCGTACAACCGGGAGTTGCTCGCCCAGGGCGTCGGAAACACGGTGGCGGGGGCGCTCGGCGCGCTGCCGATGACGGCGGTGATCGTCCGCAGCGCCGCCAACGTGCAGGCGGGCGCCCGGACGAAGGCCTCGCGGATCCTGCACGGCGTCTGGCTGCTGCTGTTCGCGCTGGTGCTGCCGGGTCTGCTGCACCTGGTGCCGCTGGCCGCGCTCGCCGGGCTGCTGGTGCACGCGGGCGGCAAACTCGTCGCGCCCCGGGCCCGGTTGAGGATGTGGCGCGCGGATCGCTCCGAGGCGTTCGTGCTGCTCGCCACCGCGATCGGCATCGTCGCCCTCAACCTGCTGGAGGGCGTGGTGATCGGCCTGGTCGCCGCGCTCGCCAAGACCGCGTGGGACGTCACCCACATCCGGCTGCACGTCGAGCAGTCGCCGGACGGCACCGTGGTGCGGGTGCACGGGAACGCCACCTTCGTCAAACTCCCCACCCTGGTCGACCGGTTGGAGGACGTCACCCCGACCGGCCCGGTGGAACTCGACCTGTCCGCCCTCACCCACCTCGACGCGGCCTGCCGCCAGGCCCTCACCTCCTGGGCCGACCAGCACCGCCGACGCGGCGTCCCCGTCACCGTCACCCCCGGCCCCGAGCTGGTCGGCTCGACCTGACGTATCATCAATAGGTGAGCCCGGCGCCGTGGTTGACAGCCCACGGCGCCGGGCATCGGCGCGTTCAGACGCGGCGGACCGGGCGGCCCGCCGTCGCGTTCAGACGGCGGACCGGGTGACCCGCCGTCGCGTTCAGACGGTGGACCGGGTGACCCGCCGTCGCGTTCAGACGGCGGACCGGGTGACCCGCCGGTAGACCAGGAACACCATGGCGGCCGAGAGAGCCAGCAGCAGGCCGCCCTCGACCAGCTGCATCGGGATGAAGTGCGAGTTCGGGTGGTAGGTCGCCCAGGCCTGGGTGGCCTTGTCGCACGCGTCACCGAGGCGGTAGCAGTCGGCCTCGGTCGCCCGCGTCCCGTTCGCCAGCACCGGTCCGTGGTCCACCAGCCAGGCCCCGTACGGAATTTGGCCGGGGACGCCGCGCCAGTGGCTGATCTGCCCGCCGAGGTTGCCCGTCGCCTCGGACACCGGAACGAAGTACACCCGGAGCGAGCGGACCAGCAGTTCGGCCCCCAGCACGAGGACGCCGGTCACCAGCATCGACACCACGGTGCGGCGCACCAGTTGACCGACCGCCACGCCGACGGCCAGCGCGAACAGCGACCAGGCGAGCGGCGCCAGGCCGATCGTCGCGTAGGTGAAGCCGGGGAAGAGGTCGTTCCGCCCGAAGTCGAGACGGTTCATGTCGAGCGCGAGCCAGGTGTTCAGCGCGGCGAACAGGCCGATCGCGAGGATCACCAGCGCCGCCGGCGCGGCCAGCCGGGCGGTCAGCCAGCGCGCCGGCGACACCGACTGGGCGCGGATCATCCGCACCGTGCCGCGCTCGTACTCCTGGGCGAGCAGCGGTGCGCCCAGGAACATGCCGACCACCGCGGGCAGCAGGAAGAACGGCCGGTGCATCCAGTCGGCGGTCCAGTTCACCGCGTCGTTGACGTCGGTGATGAAGCGGTCGCAGGCCGGCACACCCCAACCGCCGCCATCGCGGCACTCGCCGTGGTACAGGGAGATCTCGCGCTGGAGCTTGAAGTGCAGGAACAGCTGGACGGCGGCCACCAGCAGCATCGCGCCGCCGACGGTCCAGACGGCGAGGCGGTTCTGACGCCAGGCCAGCCAGGCGAGGCCGTGCAGGCGGGAACGGCGGGCGGGAGTGGGCTCCTTGGCCGGGCCGGAAGCGGTGTCGGGCGAGGTCAGCTGTGCGGTGCTCATGCGGCGGCCTCGCTGATGGTCGAGAGGCGGTCGCCCGGGGTACCGGCCTCGGCGGGGTTGCGCAGGTGGGCGAGCAGGAGTTCCTCCAGGCGCGGACGCGTTGCGTCCCACGACTCGGGCAGGTCCCCGGTCGGCGGGCCGGCCGGGTCGGTGCGGATCAGGCCGGTGGCCTGGCGGCCGGTGACCCGCCACTCGATCACCTTCCCGGCGGGCCGCTCCGCGTCGGCCAGGCCGGCCACCAGCCGGTGCCCGTCCAGGAGTTCGTCCAGGTCGCCGGCCAGCCGGACGCGGCCGGACTGCACCAGCAGGACGTGGTCGACCACCTCCTCCAGCTCGGACATCAGGTGCGAGGAGATCACCACGGTGGTACCGCGCTCGGCGGCCTGGGCCAGCAGCAGGCCGGTCAGGTCGTGCCGGGCCAGTGGGTCCAGATCGGCGAACGGCTCGTCCAGCAGCAGGAGTTCGGCCCGCTTGCCGAGCGCCATGGCCAGCGCGACCCGGCTGCGCTGGCCGCCGGACAGCCGGCCGACCCGGGCGTCCGGCCGCAACTCGCCGAGCTCGACGACGCGTTGGGCGGTCGCCTGGTCCCAGGACGGGTTCAGCTCGCGGCCCATCCGCAGCGTGTCGGCGACCGTGAACGTCCGGTACAGCGGCTTCTCCTGCGTCACATAGGCCACCTTGGCCCGCAGTTCGGGCGCCGCGGGGCCCGTCACCGACTCGCCGAGCACCCGCAGTTCGCCCTCGGACGGGGCGAACAGCCGTGCCGCCAAGCCGAGCAGTGTGCTCTTGCCCGCCCCGTTCGGCCCGACCACGCCGCAGACCCGGCCGGTCGGCACCGTGAAGTCGCAGTGCCGGACCGCCCATTGATTCCGGCGGTAGGCCCAGCCGAGGTCCTTCGCCTCGAGTGCGAGCGGCGTACCCATCGCTTCTGTCATTCCTCACCCTTGTCCAGTGTCGTCCGCTCCGCCGGGCGGACCCCGGTCGCGAAGCGCTGATCCAGTACGGAGGCCACCAGCGCGCCGATGTCCTCCCGCTCGAGCCCGGCCTTCCGGGCCCCGTCCACCCACGCCGTCAACTGCGCCCGCAGCGGCCCGTCCTCGGCCGTCTCCGGCCGGGACAGCGACCGCAACACGAACGTCCCCAGCCCCGGACGCGGCGCCACCAGCCCCTCCCGTTCCAGCTCCCGGTACGCCTTCAGCACGGTGTTCGCATTGACCGCCGTCCGCTCCACCACCTCCCGCGCCGTCGGCAACCGGTCCCCGGGCTGAAGGGAGCCGAGCCGCAACGCGTGCTTGGTCTGCTGGACGATCTGCTGATAGGTCGGCACGCCACCGCGCCGATCCAGGCGGTACTCGATCACGGCACCACCACCCTTTCACTAATTGATTAGTGGAATGGTGGCGGTCGGGCGTGGCCAGGTCAAGTCGCCTGGTGAGAGGCATGTTTGACGCCACCTCGGGTCGGGCGGGGTGAGATGCGCGGGCCGTGGTGGACGTTCCACGAGGTGCCCGGGCTTGCTGCGAACGGCGGGAAAACGGGCGGATCCGGGTGCGGGCCCGTGTGACCTGGGCACACGCGCAACCATGGTGCGAATCGGATACACGATGATGACGGAGCAGCGCGGCCCGGCCGATCTGGTCGCGGACGTGGTGGGTGCGGAGCGGGCCGGGTTCGACTTCTCGGTGATCAGCGACCACTACTTTCCGTGGCTGGCCGAACAGGGGCATGCCTCGAATGCCTGGGTGGTGCTCGGCGCGGCCGCCCGGGCCACTGACGCGCTGCCGCTGATGACGTACGTGACCTGCCCGACGTTCCGCTACCACCCGGTGGTGGTCGCGCAGCAGGCCGCGACCGTTCAGCTGCTCTCCGGCGGGCGGTTCCGGCTGGGGCTGGGTAGTGGCGAGAACCTCAACGAGCATGTGATGGGCCGGGGTTGGCCCGCCGCGGCGGTGCGGCAGGAGATGCTGGCGGAGGCCGTCGAGATCATTCGGGCGCTGTTCGCCGGGGGGTACGTCACCCATCACGGGCAGCACTTCCAGGTGGACCGCGCGAAACTGTGGGATCTGCCCGAGCCGCCACCGCCGATCGGCGTCGCCGTCTCCGGCCCGGCCTCCTGCGCGCTCGCCGGACGCCTCGCCGACTTGGTGATCGCGGTCCAGCCGGAACGGTCGCTGCTGACCGGGTTCGCCGAGCACGGCGGAGCGGGAAAGCCCGCCGTCGGGCAGATCCCGATCTGCTTCGACCGCGACCGCGACGCCGCCGTCACCCGCGCCCACCAGCAGTTCCGCTGGCTCGGCGGCGGCTGGAAGGTCAACGCCGAACTTCCCGGCCCGGCCGCGTTCGCCGCCGCGAGCCGGTTCGTGCGCCCCGAGGACGTCGCCCGGATCGTCCCCTGCGGCGACCGGACGGAGGACTTCCTCGGCGCCGTCCGCCCGTTCACGCAGGCCGGGTTCGACGAGCTCGCGCTGATCCAGATCGGCGGCGAGAGCCAACCCGCGTACCTGGACTGGGCGGAGCGCGAGCTGCTGCCCGCGCTCCGCGAACTCTGACGGAACGCCCCGCGCACGCGCCGGCGGAGCGCTCACTCTCGACGGGCCGCCGCACCGCCTGCGGGGCTGACTGCCGAAACGGACCGGCGCGTCGCGTGGGCGCGCAGCTCGTCCGCGTACGGCGCCCAGTGTTCGCGGGTGAGCAGGTGGCCCGCGCCCGGCATGATGCGCAGGCGGGCTCCCGGGACGGCGGCGGTGAGGGTGCGGGCGGCGGACGGGCGCAGCAGCGGGTCGCGTTCGCCGTGCAGGGCGAGGGTCGGTGCGGCGTCCGGGCGAGCGGCCCGCCGGACCACTTCGCGCCGATCTGCCGGCTCTGCGCCTGGGCGTCGCGGAACCCGGCGAGGCCGCGCGCGGCCTCCCGTTCGACGAACTCTCGGACGTCGTCCGGCCCGACGGCGCGTTCGGGAGCGGCGAGGATCCGGGCGAGCGCGACCGCCAGGGCGAGGTTGCCCTCGGGGGTCTCCGGGTGGTGCAGCCGGGCCAGTCGGAGCACCGGCCCCGGGCGGGCGTGGCGCAGCGCGCCGAGCGCGCCCGCGTCGCTGGGCATCGCCGCGGAGGAGGTCAGGGTGAGCACCCGCTGCGGGTGCCGGACGGCGACGCGCTGGGCGACCAGCCCGCCCAGCGAGTGCCCGAACAGGTGGGCGCGCGGCCAGCCCAGTGCGTCCAGCACGGCGACGGCGGCCACCCCCGGATCGCCGCCCTCTTCACCACCCCCGGCCCCGCCGCCCCCCGCGACCCGTTCGAGGACGTACTCACCCGCGCCCTTGCGGGCGTGCTCGGCTGACCGGGCTTCGGTACGGGTCGGCTCAGCCCGCGGCCGGGCGGCCGGCGAAGGCGTTGACCAGGGCGCGCTCGAACGCGGGCAGGTCGTTCGGCCTGCGGCTGGACACCAGCGTGTTGGGCCCGTCCACGCAGACCACCACCTCCCGGTCCACCCAGGTCGCACCGGCGTTCACCAGGTCCGTGCGAAGGCTCGGCCAGGACGTCAAGGTGCGGCCGCGCACCGCGTCGGCCTCGATCAGCGTCCACGGACCGTGGCAGATCACCGCGACCGGTTTGCCGCGCGCGAAGAAGCCGCTGACGAAGTCCACGGCGTGGCGGTCGGTGCGCAGGAAGTCCGGGTTCGCCACGCCCCCCGGCAGCACCAGCGCGTCGAAGTCGGCGGCCGAGGTGTCCGCGGCGACCGCGTCCACCGGGAAGGCGTCCGCCCGGTCCAGGTGGTGGAACGCCCGGATCCTCCCGGGTTTCGTCGACACCAGCCGGGGCGTGCCGCCGCGGTCCGCGACCGCCTGCCACGGCGAGGTCAGTTCGACCTGCTCCGTTCCTCGGGGTGCCGCCAGAAAGGCGACCACGACCTCGTTCAGCTCGTTCATCTCGACTCTCCGCTCCGCGGTCGATCCGGCCCCCGCGGCGCGTTTCACCACCATCGCCACCCGGCAAACCGGCCGGCCGGGACCGGCAGGGCCTGGACCACGTACCGCGCCGCCTCGGAGCCCCCGACCCACCGGGCGGCGCCTGCGTCCTCGCCGGTCCGGCTCACCGGCACGGCGGCGAGCCGGACCGGTCAGCCGGACCGACGCCTGCCCGGCGGTTCTTCTGCGACCTGGTGCCGCGCCGGTCAGCCCTCGCGCATGTCGCCGAAGCGGAACCGGCGGTGCATCCGCTCGTGCCAGGTCAGCTCGGGCGCGACCAGGTCGTCCGGGGGCAGGGTGTCGCGCGGCAGAACGGCCCTGGAGAGCGGCGGGGCGGTCCGCTCGGTGTCGCGGGCCTGTTCGCCCAGGGCCGCCAGCTGGAGCGGGGTGGCGTGGGTGCGGACCGTCGGGAACAACTGGGCCTCCTCCACCCCGAAGTGCCCCGTCGCCTCCTCGATCAGCCGGGCCAGCAGCCGGTCGAACTCGGCCGAGCCGGACGAGGTCGCCCGCAACTCGCGCACCAGCTCGTACAGCACCGCGTGCGTCTGCAGGCCGTGGTCCACCGTGTCGTCACGGGCCGGCCGGCCGCTGCGTGCGATCGGGTACAGGTACTCGTCCTCCGCCGCCAGGTGCCGCACCAGCCCGTCGGCGGTGAGCAGCGCCAGCCAGTTCCGCCGCGGATCGCCCAGCGGCAGGCCCGCCAGCTCACTGAAGCGCACCCGCAGCACGTCGTGATCCGTCGTCATCTGTTCCAACAGGTCCAGCTCCAGGTCGGTCGCCATCGTCAAGCACCTCTTCGTCGCGGTCCCAACCCCTCGCGGATGCGCCTGCCCGCCTCCGCGAACCGGAAACCGCACTCTCCGGCTGCGCCGCGAGACCGCCCCGGGGTTAGCCTCGCAGCGTGACGAACCCGTTCACGGACCCGGACGTCGAGCCGACGCGCGACAAGATCGCCGACGTGCTGGGCCCGGCGATCGAGGGCTGGGACGCGTTGCTGCGCGTGCTGGCGGATGCCGGGGTCGAGACACCCCGGCGGTGGTTCCGGGACGGCGGCCGGCTGGTCAAGGCCGCGGACCGCACCCGGGTGTCGACCGCCTGCGCCCCATCCTGAAGGCCCGCATCGCGCTGCGGTAGCGCGCCTGCGGTAGCGCGCGCGGCCCCGGAACGGGGACGGTTCCTGGTGGGCGGACCGACCCGTTCAGCCCTCGCTGGTGATCTCGATGCAGGCAAGGTCGATCTGGTCGGCGAGTTGGCGGACCAGGCTGGCGAACACTGCGGCCGTCACCGGGTCGAGTTCGTTGTCGTCGCGCTGTGCCCAGTCCTGCCACTCCTCGGGGAGTGCGCGCAGCAGGGCGACCACTTGCAGGGCGGGAATGGCCAGGTCGCCGGAGAGTCCGCAGACGATCGGGACGCTGAGTTGCGCCATGGTGTCCACCTCCTGCTGCGTCGATGCCCGTCCGGGCGTCTGCCCGCGAGCGGGGGGCGGAAACGGGGGGCGGTGCGGCTGTCCTGCGGATGTGCTGCGAGCGGGCCCGGGGCGGCGGGGGTAGTAGTGGTGGTGGCGGGTGGTGAAGGCGCGGGCCGGCGTGCGGGTTGCGGCGCGTTCGGGCGGACGGGAGGCGGGAGTGTGATGGCCGGACGCGCAGGTGGGCCGCGCTCGCGCAACGTCCGTGCGCCGCGAGGCAGTCGCCCGGCCAGGTCGGGGCGGCCGGCGGCCGCGCGCGGCGCCGAGGTGCCCCGGCGGCCGAGCGGGCTGGAGCGGATGGCCGGACGGGCCTGGCGGTTGCTGGCCATCGCGGTGGCCGGGTACGCCGGTTATCTGATCGTCAGTCGGCTGCTGCTGCCGGTGGTGGCGGTGTTCGTCGCGCTGGTGGTCACCGCCGTGCTGCGCCCGCCCGTCGATCTGCTGGCCCGCCGGATGCCGCGCGCGTTCGCGGTGCTGTTCACCGTGCTCGGCGCGATGCTGCTGCTCGCCGGGGTGGGGACGCTGATCGCGGTGGTGATCCAGGCCCAGTCCGGGCAGCTGGGAGGGCAGGTGCGGGACGGCCTGGACCGGCTGGAGCACTGGCTGGAGGGCCCGCCGTTCCACGCCCGGGCCGGCACCCTCGGCGACCTGCGGCACCGGCTCGGCCAAGTGCTCAGCACGCACCGGCAGGCCGTGCTGTCCACGGCCGTCACCGGCGCCGGCTGGGTGGTGGAGGCGGCGGCCGGCGCCGCGCTGGCCCTGTTCTGCGCGGTGTTCTTCACTCACTCCGGCGAACGGATGTGGAGCTGGGGGACGTCCATGCTGCCCGCCCGCACCGGCGAACTGTGGCAGCGGGGCGGCCGCGCCGGGTGGCGGACCTTCGCCGGCTACACCCGGGGCCTGTTCCTGGTCGCGGGCACCAACGCCATCCTGGTCGGCGTGGTGCTGGCCGTACTCGGCGTGCCGCTCGCCGTGCCGCTGGCCGGCCTGGAGTTCGTCGCGGCGCTGATCCCGCTGATCGGCTCGCCGATCGCCCTCGCGATCGCCTCGCTGGTCGCACTCGCCACCCGCGGACCGGTGACCGCGCTGGTGGTGCTCGCCCTGATCGTGGTGATCGGCCAGCTGGAGGGCCACATCCTGCACCCCCTGGTGATGGGCTGGGCGGTGCGCCTGCACCCCGTCGCCATCGCTCTGGCCGTCGCCGCCGGCGCCACCCTGGGCGGGATCGTCGGCGCGGCCGTCGCGGTGCCGGTGCTGTCGGTGGGCTGGGGGGTGTTCCGCGAACTGCGCGGACCGGCGGGAACGACCTGAGGGGGCGCGCGGCGGGGGAGTTCGTGCGCCCGGCGCTCAGTGGTCGTAACGGTGGCTGCCCCGTGACGGGGTGCCGGTGGTCGGGTCGATGGTGCCCGTGCCGAGCGAGTCGGTGGTGGTGGTGGCGGCCGGCTGGCTGTGGCGGTGGCCGTAGTGGTGGCGCCGGTGCAGGCCCGCGCGGATCAGGAGCAGGCCGGCGCCGAAGATCAGCGTCAGGGCGATTCCGGCGAGGAACGCGCCCAGGGTGCTGATGGTGGCGATCTGGTGACCGAACATCGTCACGGCCGTCTCGGGTCCGCCGCCCAGGTTCTCGGCGATCAGCAGCCCGGCGAACGCACCGGACGCGGCGAACAGGAGGAGTCCGAGCAGCAGCATGGGTCCACGTCCTTTCGCGTGCTCCATTGCTCCGTTCACGCGGCGTCTGCCCGCTGGCCCCCCGCTCAATCACCGGGCCCGGCCGAGACGCGTGACCTGTCGCTGTGTCCGGCCGGGTCGGGATGCGCGCCCTCAGATGAGGTCCGGGCACTCCGTGGCGAAGCCGTCCGAGACGGGCTGCCAGACGCCTTCGTCCTGGCGTGCGCTCAGTCGGTCGGCTTCGGTGGCGGTCTCGATCAGCTGGGCGGTGGTCAGGTGGACGGCCGCCGTGAAGACCCGGCCGAGGTGGTGGCAGTGCATCACCGGCCGGAACTCCTCGGAGTACGGCTCGTCGGCGACCGCGAACAGGTCGGGCAGCGTCCAGCCCAGTGGGCCCGCGATGGCGCGCAGCTGGTACCTGTGGTGCGGACCCGGCTCCCAGCTCTCCACCATGCTGTGCAGGGTGCTGCGGGACAGGCCCATGAACGGCAGTTCGCGGAGGCCGAAGCCGCGGTTGTGGATCATCGCGCCGAGCGTGGCGGCGAAGCCGGTCTCGGCGGGAAATGGCTCGGGCCGCACCGGGGGCTCCGTCGCCGCGATGCGGGGCAGTGAGCGGACGAACGCCTCCAGGGCGACGAGTTGCGCGTGGTCGCAGTGGCTGACGCGGTAGGAGAACTGGTACAGGACCTTGGCGTCGCGCTGCGGGGGGAGGAGTTCCGGCGGGACCGGGTGACCGGCGACGGCGTACAGGTCGGCGAGGGGTAGGCCGAGTTCGGCGGCGAGTTCGGTGAGCCGCTGCTGGCTGGTGTCGGTTCCGCTCGCGGCGAGGCTGCTGAGGATGGTGGCCCGTTCCATGGGAGGAAGGTAGCGGATCCGTGAACTCCCCTTCCGGGCAGGCCGGGTGGGGTCAGGCGCCCTGACGGAAGACGAGCAGGTAGCGCCAGAACAGCAGGCGGCGAATGCGGCACCCGGGCAGCAGCGACGCGGCCTCCCGGCGGATCTCGTGCAGGGGCATGGTCGGCATGGCGACCGGCGCCGTGCCCGCCGGTGGAGCCTGGCGGCGGCGGAGCGTTTCGGCGGCTGCCACGGCGAGCCGGGCGGCGGCGTTGACGGGTACGGCTGCCAGGCTCCACGCCCAGTCGAGGCGGGTCTTCTCGGGGTAGCAGCCCAGGATCACCAGGACGCCGCCGGGCGCCAGCGCGTCGCGCAGTGCGGAGACGGTGGCGAAGGGCATGTGGTGGACGGTGGCGAGGCAGGAGATGAAGTCGTAGTGCCCCTGGGGGAGTTGGAGCTCCGTGAGGTCCGCGTGCCGGAACTGGGGTGCCCGGTGGCCGGCCGTCCGTGCGGACGCCGCGCGGGCCTCCGCTATCGCCTCCGCCGACCGGTCGATCGCATCGACCCGCAGGCCCGACTGCGCGAGCCTGCGGGCGAATCGGCCGGTCCCGCAGCCGACGTCCAGGGCCGCACGGCCGTTCCGCGGCACCTGGCGCAGTAGCAGGCGGTGGTAGTGGTCGTTGTGATCGAAGGGCATGATCCGATCCTGCCACGGCGACCGCAAAGGCAACTCGCCTGCTTACCGCTGCTGTTGGGGGGAGTCAGGCCGTCCGGAAGAGCCGGTCCAGGTGGTGGCGGAGGACGGCGGTGGCGGCCTCGGGGGTGCGCTGGCCCAGGAGCACGCTCAGGCCGAGGCCGGCGGAGAGGGCGAGGAGGACGACGGCCTCGTGCTGGGGGTCGGTGATGGCGGCGGCGGTGAGGTGGGCGACGAGGAAGGCCTCCATCTCGTTCGGGGCGGAGAGGAAGGATTGCTCGGCGAGGGCCGGGTCGGTGACGGAGAGGACGGCGTACGCGGTGTAGACGAGGTGGAAGGTGCGGCTCTCCTCGTCGGTGGGGACGGCCTCGACCAGGACGGCTTCGACGATCTCGCGCGGGGACGGGGTGGCGGCGGTGGCCCGGACGCGGTCGCGGACGCGTTCGCCCATCCGGACCCCGAGGCGGGTGAGGGTGGCCAGGAGCAGCTGCTCCTTGGTGTCGAAGTAGTACTGCACCAGGCGGACCGAGACGCCCGCCTCCTGTGCGACGGAGCGCATCGTGACGGCGTGCAGGCCGGTCCGTGCGGCGGAGCGCAGCAGGGCGTCGATGATCACGGCCCGCCGTTCCTCGTGGTCGACCAGCTTCGGCATACGGGCCCCTTCGAACGTTTTTGTGGTACAAACATACCACCAAAAGTTCCGGAGGGGATCATGACCAGGACCAGCGTCGGACACTTCGTCAACGAGGAGGCCCGCACCGCGTTCCTCGACGCCTACGATCGGGCCATGGGCCTGTGGCCCGCCCCGCACAGTGCCCTCGACGTCGAAACCTCCTACGGCACCGTGCACGTCCACCACTACGCGGGGCCCGGCGCGGGGGAACCGGTCGTGCTGCTGCACGGCCACGCCGGCCACCCGGCCAACTGGTACCCGCAGATCGCGGCGCTCGGCGCCCACCATCCCGTGTACGCGATCTCCACCCTCGACGACCCCGGCCGCAGCGTGCAGCGCGCCGTCGCCGCCGGGCCGGCCGAGAACGCCGAGTGGCTCGGCGAGGTGCTGGCCGGGCTCGGCCTGGAACGGGTGCACCTGGTCGGCGTCTCGTACGGCGGCTGGCTGGCCCTCAACCAGGCGATCCGCGCGCCCGGGCGGCTGGCGTCCGTCGCCCCGCTGGACCCGGGCGGCATCGAGAAGGTGCCGGTCCGGTTCTACTTCCACATGATCGCGGGCCTGTTCGGCATGCTCGCACCCCGCCGCTTCCGTCCCGCCCTCGCCCGGCTGCTCGCCAACCCCGCGCTGGTCGCCCCACCCGAGATGCTCGCCCCGATGATGCTCGCCATGCGCAGCTGGAAGCCCACCGGCCGTCCCGCCGCCCCGCCGTTCGGCGACCAGGAACTGCGTGCCGTCACCGTCCCCACCCTCGTGCTGGTCGGTGCCCGCAGCGCGCTGCTGCGCCCGCGCCGGGTGCTGGCCCGGGTCACCGGCCTGATTCCGGGCGTCCGGGCCGAGATGGTTCCGGGCGCGGGGCACGGTCTCACCCTGGAACGGCCGGAGCTGGTCAACGCCCGCCTGCTGGAGTTCTTCGCGGCCACGAGGTCGGAGCACGCGGCGAGTTGACGTTGTTCGGCGCGCTACCGGCCGAGCGGGGGAGAGGCGGGCTGGGGCTCGGGTTCGGGGGTCGGCTCGGGGCCGGGCCGGCCCGGGTCCGGCGGCTCGGGCTCGCTCGGGGGAGGCCCGGGGACGGGCTGGAGCGGCTGCGGGTCGTGCGGAATGGGCGGCGAGATCGGCGGGTCCGGGTCCGGCGTGACGGGCGTCGGGCTGTACGGGCCTGGCGGGTCGGTCGGACGCGGCGGGCTGTCCGGCGGTTCGGGCGGACGCACGTCCGGGTCGGCGGGGATCGGCATCGTCATCCCACTCACCGCCCCAGAGCCTTTTCGAGCTGGTGCTTGTTCATCTTCGAGCGGCCCTCGACGTTGCGCCGGCGGGCCTCGTTGTACAGCTGGTCGTAGGTCGGCCCTTCGGCTCCGCTGTGCGAGCGCTTGCCGCCGCGGTGCGCGGAGGAGACGTCCCGCACCGAGCTGCGCGAGGCCGTCCGGCTCTCGCCGTGCCGGGCGCGTTCCTTGTTGACGGTGCGCGCCGCGATCTCCTCGGCGCGCTGCTCGCTCGCGCCGCGCTTCAGTTGGCTCTCCTTGATGTGCTCGTACTGGCGCTCCCGCTTGGGGCTCGATCCGGCGGGCATGACGGCTCTCCTTTCGTGGCCGGAAGGGGTCACGTCCGCGCATACCCGGATCAGTCGGGACGAATCGGGTTCAAACGCGGCCGATCGGGTACAGGTGGGGCGTCGCTCCGAGCAGGCTGCCCAGTGCGTCCCATTAGCGACGTGCCCGGAGCCATGACCAGAAGCCCGGGCAGGCGCCAGGGCCCACGCCGTCCCCGGGAGATGACTCCCAGTGATCACCACGACCCACCGCCACCGGCCGGCGCGCCGTCGCCGCGCCGGCCGGCCGAACGACCGCCGGTACGGAGAGAGCGACCGCCGGTACGGAGAACGCGGCAGCCGTGAGATCGACCCGATGTACCGGCCGACCCGGCGCGAGATGCGGGCCATGGGCAAGTTCGAGGCCCGGGAGCTCAGTGACGCGCTGTTCCGGCGGCTGGCCGAACTGCCGCCCGAGGATTCGCGGTCGAGCTATGTGCGCGGCACCGTGATCGAACTCAACATGCCGCTGGTGCGGTTCGTCGCCGCCCGGTTCCGGCACCGCCCGGAGGAGCTCGACGACATCCTGCAGGTCGGCACGATCGGCCTGATCAAGGCCGTCGACGGGTTCGACCCGGACCGGGGCGTCGAGTTCGTCACCTACGCGATCCCGACCATCGCCGGTGAGATCAAACGATTCTTCCGCGACACCTCGTGGCCGCTGCGGGTCCCGCGCAGCGTCCAGGAACGCTACCTGGCCGCCGCCCGCGCCTCCGACCGGCTCGAACAGGACCTCGGCCGGCTGCCCGACACCGCCGAACTCGCCGAAGAACTGCACGTCACCGAGGCCGAGGCGGCCGAAGGGCTGGACGCCGGGCGGCTGTGCCGCTGCGACTCGCTCGACTCGCTGCGCGACGACGAGTCCGACGAGACCGGCAGCGCGCTGATCAACCGGCTCGGCTGCTGCGACCCGGAACTCGAACTCGCCGAACTGCGCGTCGCGGCAAGGCCGTTCATCGGCCGACTGCCCGAACGGGAACTCACCGTGCTGCTGCTGCGGTTCTGGGGCGGACTCACCCAGAGCGAGATCGCCGTCGAGATCGGCGTCTCGCAGATGCACGTCTCGCGGATCCTCACCGCCACCCTGACCGGGCTGCGCGAACAGATCGAGGGCGGGACGCGCGGCACCACGGACACGGCGCGTGATTGAGCCTCGCCCAGCCGGGTAGCCGCGCGGACCGTAGCCGCCCCAGGGCGGGAAACCCTACCGCCGGCAGGAGGTGTTCGCACCGTGGACGCCCGGACTGCCACCGGTGCCCCCCTCACCGTCACCCTGCGCCGTCCCCCTGGCGCACTGGTGGTGCGCCCCGAGGGCGAACTCGATCACGACAGCGTCGGCCCGCTCCGCGAAGCCCTGGAGAGGGCCGTCGCCAACCCGCCCGCCCGGCTGGTGGTGGACTGCGGCGGCCTCGACTTCTGCGACTCCACCGGCCTCAACCTGCTGCTGCGGGCGAACGCCGCCATCCGGCAGGCGGGCGTCCCGCTGCTGGTGGCCGCTCCCGGGCGGGTGATGCTCCAGATACTGGAGATCACCGGCGCGGACGAGGTGCTGGCCGTGCGGCCCACCGTCGAGGACGCGCTGACCGACGGGCCGGCCGGGAACGCGGCAGCGCCGGCGAGCAGCGACGAGAGGCCGGCAGCGCCGCCGGGTGGTGGCGGGCCTTCGGGCGGTACTGAGTCCGGCGGTGCCGCGTCTTCGGACAGCACCGAGCCTTCTGCCGCGTCTTCGGACAGTGCTGGGCCTTATGCCGCGTCTTCGGACAGTGCCGCGAGTCCGGAGCCGGGCGGCGCGGAGAGGCCCGGGGAGCAGCGATGAGCGGCCGGCCCGTCGAGGGTCGCACCGAGCGCCGCCGCCTGCCGCTCACTGCCGCGCCCGGCGCGGTCGCCCGCAGCCGGGAGTTCACCCGCCTCGCCCTGCTGGAGTGGGGCTGGCTGCCCGCGCGCGACGCCGTCGGCCGGGCCGCCGCCGAGGACGTGCTGCTGATGACCGGCGAACTCGTCACCAACGCCTGCCAGCACGCGGCCGGCCCGTACGCGCTGGAACTGACCAGGTGCGGGCCGCTGCTGCGGGTCGCGGTGTGCGACGGCGACGACCGGATGCCGGTGCTGCGCGCCCCGCACGTGCCCGCGCGGCCGGGCGGCCACGGTCTGCGGGTGGTCGACCGGCTGGCCGCGGCCTGGGGCAGCGAACCGGTTCCCGGCGGCGGCAAACGGGTGTGGCTGGAGACGATCCGCCCCCCGGCGGAACCCTGGCGGCGACGGTGCCACAGTGGAAGAGATGTCAGTGAACGGCCGGGGCCCCGCCTCACCCGGCGGGCCCGGCCCCGTTGACCGGACCCGAGGTGGTGGTGACGTGGACAGCGCGTCCGACCCGCGCACACCGGAGCCCGCACGGCCCGCGCCCGAATCCGAGCCCGCGCCCGCGCCCGAATCCGAACCCGAGCCCGACCACGCCGACGCGCGGCACCCCGCGGCGCCCCGGCCCACGTCCGACGGCGTGGCGCTGCGCCGGCTGCTGGCCGGGCTGACCGCCGTCCGGGACGGCGACCTGTCGCTGCGGCTGCCGAACGCGCCCGGGGTGCTGGGCGAGATCTCCGGCGTCTACAACGACATGGCGGAGCGGCTGTCCCGGCTGAACGCCGAGGTGACCCGGGTGGCCCGCGAGGTGGGCACCGAGGGCATGCTCGGCGGCCAGGCCGAGGTGCCGCAGGCGGTGGGCGCGTGGCGGGAGCTGGCGGACTCGGTGAACGCGATGGCCGGCAACCTCACCGCGCAGGTCCGCAACATCGCGCAGGTGACCACGGCGGTGGCCCGCGGCGACCTGACCCGTACCATCGCGGTGGACGCCCGGGGCGAGATCCTGGAACTCAAGAACACCGTCAACACCATGGTGGAGCAGCTCAGTTCGTTCGCCGCCGAGGTGACCCGGGTGGCCCGCGAGGTCGGCACCGAGGGCATGCTCGGCGGGCAGGCGGACGTGCGGGGCGTGTCGGGGACGTGGCGCGACCTGACCGACAGCGTGAACTTCATGGCGGGGAACCTCACCGCGCAGGTCCGCTCGATCGCCCAGGTGGCGACGGCGGTGGCCCGCGGCGACCTGACCCGGAAGACCGACGTGGTGGCCCGGGGCGAGATCCTGGAACTGAAGAGCACCGTCAACACCATGGTGGAGCAGCTGAGTTCGTTCGCCGGCGAGGTGACCCGGGTGGCCCGCGAGGTCGGCACCGAGGGCATGCTCGGCGGGCAGGCGGACGTGCGCGGCGTGTCGGGGACGTGGCGCGACCTGACCGACAACGTCAACGTGATGGCGTCCAACCTGACCGGCCAGGTCCGGTCGATCGCCCAGGTGGCGACGGCGGTGGCGCGCGGCGACCTGTCGCGCCGGGTCACCGTCGAGGCGGAAGGCGAAGTCGCCGAGCTGGTCCGCACGTTGAACGCGATGGTGGACACCCTGTCGGCGTTCGCGGCGGAGGTGACCCGGGTGGCCCGCGAGGTCGGCACCGACGGCATCCTCGGCGGCCAGGCCCGGGTGCCGAACGTGGCGGGCACCTGGAAGGACCTCACCGACAGCGTCAACTTCATGGCGCACAACCTGACCAGCCAGGTCCGCAACATCGCGCAGGTGACCACGGCGGTGGCCGGCGGCGACCTGACCCGCAAGATCGACGTGGACGCCCGGGGCGAGATCCTGGAACTCAAGAACACCGTCAACACCATGGTGGAGCAGCTCAGTTCGTTCGCCGCCGAGGTGACCCGGGTGGCCCGCGAGGTCGGCACCGAGGGCCGGCTCGGCGGACAGGCCGAGGTGGAGGGCGTCTCCGGCACCTGGAAACGCCTGACCGAGAACGTCAACGAACTCGCCGGGAACCTGACCCGGCAGGTGCGGGCGATCGGCGAGGTCACCAGCGCCGTCACCGCGGGCGACCTGACCCGGTCGATCACCGTCGAGGCGTCCGGCGAGGTCGCCGACCTGAAGGACAACGTCAACGTGATGGTGGAGTCGCTGCGCGAGACCACCCGGGCCAACCGCGAACAGGACTGGCTGAAGACCCACCTGGCCCGCCTCACCGGCCTGATCCAGGGCCGCCGCGAGCCCGCCGCCGTCGCCGAACTGCTGATGGACGAACTCTGCCCGCTGCTGAACGCCCAGTACGGCACCTGCTACCTCTCCGAGGAGTACCTGACGGAGGACGGCGCGGCCCGGGCCGGCGCCGGGCGGCCGGTGCTGGTGCGGGCCGCCGCCTACGGCCACCGGGCGAGCGACACCCCGCGCCGGTTCGGCCTTGGCGAGTCGCTGATCGGCCAGGCCGGGCGCAGCCGCCGCCCGATCGCCCTCACCGACCTGCCGCCCGGCTACGCCGAGATCGGCTCCGCGCTGGGCTCCGGCCCCCCGCGTGAACTGCTGATCCAGCCGATCACCATGGAGGACCGGCTGCTGGGCGTGGTCGAGGTCGCCACCCTGCACCACTTCACCGACCTGCACCGGGACTTCCTGGAACGCCTCGCCCAGGACATCGGAACCACCCTGGCCACCCTGCTGGCCAACGCCCGCACCGACGAACTGCTCCAGGAGTCGCAGCGGCTGACCGCCGAACTCCGGGCCCGGTCCGAGCAGTTGGTCGACGGCCAGGAGGAACTGCGGCGCTCCAACGCGGAACTCGGCGAGAAGGCCGAACTGCTGGCCGCGCAGAACCGCGACATCGAGGCGAAGAACCTGCAGATCGAACAGGCCCGCCGCGAACTCGAGGACCGCGCCCGCCAGTTGACCTCCGCCTCGATGTACAAGTCGGAGTTCCTGGCCAACATGAGCCACGAGCTGCGCACCCCGCTCAACAGTCTGCTGATCCTCGCCCAGCTGCTCGCGCAGAACTCGGAGGGCAACCTGACGGACAAACAGGTCGAGTACGCCGAGGTGATCCGCTCGGCCGGCTCCGACCTGCTGCAACTCATCAACGACATCCTCGACCTGTCGAAGGTCGAGGCCGGCAAGCTCGACGTCACCGTCGAACGGTTCCCGCTGCGCGAACTGCTCGACTACGTCGACACCGCCTTCCGCCCGCTGGCCGCCGAGAAGAACCTCGACTTCCGGATCGGCGCCGCGCCCGGCGCGCCCGCCGAACTGCGCACCGACCAGGCCCGGTTGCGGCAGATCCTGCGCAACCTGCTCTCCAACGCCGTCAAGTTCACCGACCGCGGCTTCGTCGAACTCACCGTCGAACCCGCCCGGACCGGTGAACTTCCCGGCGGGCAGCGGGAGTCGGGCGCCGTCGCGTTCCGCGTCCAGGACTCCGGCATCGGCATCGGCGCGGACCACCTGGAATCCATCTTCGGCGCCTTCCAGCAGGCCGACGGCACCACCAGCCGCAAATACGGCGGCACCGGCCTCGGCCTGTCCATCAGCCGCGAACTCGCCCGGCTGCTCGGCGGCGCGGTGAGCGCCGAATCGGTACCGGGCGAAGGGAGTTGCTTCACCCTGCTGCTGCCCGACCGGCTCGCCCCCGCGCCCGAAGCCACCGCCGAACCCCGCGCCGGCGAACCCCGCGCCGGCGAACCCCGCGCCGCCGAACCCCGCGCCGGCGAAGCCGCCGGCCCGCCCGGCGCCGCACCCGCCGCCCCGTCACCCGCCCGCGCAGGCCGACTGGCCGGCCGCACCGTCCTGGTCGTCGACGACGACTCGCGCAACGTGTACGCCCTCAGCACCGCCCTCGAACTCGAAGGCGCCACCGCCCTGCACGCCGCCAACGGCCGCACCGGACTCGCCATGCTGCGCGCCCACCCCGAGACCGACCTGGTGCTGATGGACCTGATGATGCCCGAACTCGACGGCTACGCCGCGACCGCCGCGATCCGCGAGAGCGCCGAACACGCCACCCTCCCGATCATCGCCGTCACCGCGAAGGCGATGCCCGACGATCGCGCCCGCAGCCTCGCCGCCGGCGCCGACGACCACCTCACCAAACCCGTCGACACCAACCACCTGATCACCACCGTGCAGCACCGGTTGGAGAGTTGACGCCGTGTCGAAGAGCCGCGAGCAGCACCGCACGGGAGCCGACCCGCGCCGTCTGCTCGCCCTGCGGCTGCGCCACGCCCAGGACGAGACCGAGGACCTGCGCGCCGCCCTCGCCGCCCGCCCGCTCACCGCCCTCGCCACCGGCGTCCTCGCCGAACGGCTCGGCTGCGGACCCGCCGAAGCCGGCAGCCAACTGCTCGCACTCGCCGAACGCGCCCGGCTCACCCCGCAGGAACTCGCCGCCGACATCCTCACCACACTGCCCGGCCCCGCCGACGGCGACACCACGCCCGCCGCCACCGCACCGCCCGACCGACTGCCCGGACGGCCCGAACCCACCGTCGAGGCCGCCCTCACCCAGGCCGCCGCCATGGTCGCCGCCACCGCCGCCGTGCTGTGGACCGCCCGCCCCGGCGGCGTCCTGCACCCCGCCGCCGCACCCGGCTTCGGCGACACCGAACGCGCCGACTGGCGACACGTCCCGCCCGGCCTCGACACGCCCGCCGGGCGCGCCCTGCGACAGCGCACCACCCAGGGCCCCGAAGGCCCGGTCGCCGCCACCCTCGGCGCCGCCCGCGCCCCCTACCGCCTCGCCGTGCCCGTGCACCGCGCCGACGGGCCCGCCGCCGTCCTCGAACTCGCCTGGCCCGAGCGCCCCGGCGACCCCACCACCGCCGAACGCCGCCGCCTGCAAACGATCGCCGAGGTCTGCGCGCTCGCCCTCACCGACCCCGGGCTCGCCACCACCGGCCCCGCCCCCACCGACACCGGCGCCATCGACGCCGCGCTCGCCCCCGCCGCGCTGCTCGACCCCGAACCCGCCCACGGCACCCCCGCCGACTTCCGCCTCGCCCGGGTCAACGCCGCCTTCACCGACCTCGCCGAGCGGCCCCCGCACCGCCTCGAAGGCCACACCCTCACCGAGACCTACCCGCTGGCCTGCGCCGACGGCCTGCTCGACCTGCTGCTCGAGGTGCACGCCACCGGCCGCCCGCAGCACCACGACAGCCTCGCCCTCACCTTCCTGGCCGGTCAGACCCCCGCCCCCGTCCGGCTCGAACTCGCCGCCGCCCGCCACGGCAACCGCCTGCTGGTCAGCTGGCAGCCCGCCGCCGGAACCGACCGCACCGACCACCTGCTGCGCGCCGCCCAGCGCCTCAGCCACCTGGCCGGGTTCGAGGAGGACCTGCGCACCGGCGAGATCCACTGGACGCCGCGCACCGCCGACCTGCTCGGCCTGCCCGCCGGCACCGCCCCCGTCCCGCTCGCCGCCCTCGCCGCGCACGTCCACCCCGACGACGAACAGACCGTCCGCCGGGTCGTCAACTCCGCCGTCCAGCACGGCCGCGCCGACTCCGCGGTGTTCCGGATGCGACACCTCAGCAGCTACACCCACTACGTGCGCCTGGTCGCCGAACCCGTCCTCGACGCCCACGGGCACACTGCCGCCGTCCGCGGCGCCTACCAGGACGTCTCCGCCCAGCACTGGACCGAGACCGCGCTCGCCGCCACCACCGAACGCCTCGCCGACACCCGGCAGGAAGCCGCCGACAACCACCGCCTCGCGCTGCGCCTGCAACAGGCCATCCTGCCGCCCGCCCCGCCGCCGCTGGAGAGCGCCGGCCTGCGCGCCGCCGTCCGCTACCGGCCCGCCTCGCAGCGCGACCGGGTCGGCGGCGACTGGTACGACACCACCCTGCTGCCCGACCGCACCGCGCTGCTGGTGGTCGGCGACATGGCCGGACACGGCGTCGAGGCCGCCACCGGCATGGTCGCCCTGCGCAACGCGCTGCGCGGCCTCGCCTACACCGGCGCCGGGCCCGGCCGCCTGCTCGGCTGGCTCAACGAGGCCGCCGCCGACCTCACCGACGCCACCGCCACCGCCGTCTGCGCCCGCTACCACCCCGACACCCGCACCCTGCACTGGGCCCGGGCAGGCCACCTGCCGCCACTCCTGCTGCGCGACGGCACCGCCGGCCCGCTGCCCATGCCGCACGGCATCCTGCTCGGCGCCGCCGAAGACCCCGAGTACGAGGAGGCCCGGCACACCCTGAGGCCCGGCGACATCCTGGTGCTGTACACCGACGGCCTGATCGAACGACGCGACCAGTCCGTCGAGGAAGCGCTCGACCACCTCGCCCAGGTGCTCGCCGAACCCGCCGCCGACCTCGACACCCTGCTCGACCGGGCCCTGGAACTGAGCGTGGCCGACACCGACGACGACACCTGCCTGATCGCCGTCGAGGTCCTCGGCACGGTCCTCGGCACCACGAACGACGCGTCGGACCACGCGTCCGACCCACCCGCACCGGCCGCACACCCGGCCGGGACGACCTGACGAGAGACGGAGGAGAGCAGCCATGACCATGATCCAGGAGACCGTCGAGGTGGACGTCCCACTGCACACCGCCTACAACCAGTGGACGCAGTTCGAGGACTTCCCCCAGTTCATGGACGGCGTCGAAGAGGTCACCCCGCTCGACGAACGGCACAACCACTGGCGGACCAAGATCTCCGGTATAAGCCGCGAGTTCGAGACCGAGACCGTCGACCGGCAGCCCGACCGGAAGATCGTCTGGCGGACCGTCGGCGGCGACACCGACCAGATGGGCATGGTCAGCTTCGCCCGGCTCGACGACGACCGCTGCGAGGTGCGCCTCGCGATGGACTACGACCGGCAGGGGATGGCCCACCACACCGCCGACACCACGGGGATCATCGACCGACGGGTCCGCGGCGACCTGGAACGGTTCAAGTCCTTCATCGAGGAGCGTGGCGTCGAATGAGGACCCCGGGTTCGCGGCCGGCCGGGTTTGAGGCCCGCCACAACGGACAGCCGCCCCACATGGACAGAGCATGCTGCTCAGGCCCCGCCGACTGGCTGGACGCCCCCACCCACTGGACGTTCCTCGACCCGGTCGCCGACCGCCTCGCCGACTTCATCCAGGCCCTGCCGCTCGGCCGGGTGCGCGACGTGCTGCACGGCGTCCCGCTCGGCCACCCGCTGCACCCGGCGCTCGTCGAGACCCCGATCGGCTGCTGGCTGGCCGCCGGAGTGCTCGACCTCACCGGCGGCGACGACCGGGCCGCCCGCACCCTGACCGCCGTCGGGCTGGTCAGCCTGCCGCCGGTCTTCTGGTCCGGCTGGGTGGACTGGTCCCGGCTGCCACCCGCCCAGCGCCGCCTCGGCCTGGTGCACGCCGCGAGCGCCGCCACCGCCGCCATCCTGCACGGGTGCTCGCTGCGGGCCCGCTGCCACGGCCACCCGCTGCGCGGCCGGGTGCTCGGACTGAGCGGCACCACCGTCGTCGGCCTCGCCGCCGGGCTCGGCGGACACCTGGCGTACCGGCACGCCGCCGGCGCCGCCCACGCCGAGGCCGAGTTCCGGCTCGCGCCGCCCGACTGGCAACCGCTCGGCGACACCGCCGAGTTCCCCGAAGACGTCCCGGTGCGCCGCCGGCTCGGCGAGGTCGCCGTGCTCGTCGTGCACGGCTCCGACGACAGCTGGACGGTCCTCGCCGACCGCTGCACCCACACGGCCGGATCGCTCGCGGACGGCGAACTGATCGACGGCTGCGTGCAGTGCCCGGAATGCCAGTCCCGGTTCCGGCTCAGCGACGGCCACCCCGTACAGGGCCCCGCCACCGCCGTACAGCCCCGCTTCGAAACCCGGATACTGGCCGACCTGCTGGAGGCCCGGCCACCCCGATGACCACCGTCCAGGACCTGCTCGACCGGCACGGCACCACGTACGCCGAGCAGGCCGGCATCCGGCTGCGCGACACCCCCGCGCCGCTCTACCAACTGCTGGTCCTCACGCAGCTGTGCGCGATCCGGATCCGCGCCGACACCGCCGCCGACGCCGCCCGCGAGCTGTTCGCCGACGGGCTGCGCACCCCCCGCGCGATGACCGGGTCCAGCTGGCAGCAGCGGGTCGACGCGCTCGGCCGCGCTCACTACGTCCGGTACGACGAGAGCACCGCCACCGTGCTGGGCGAGGGCGCCGCACTCGTCCGGGAACGCTGGCACGGCGACCTGCGGCGGCTGCGCGAAGAGGCCGAACGCGACCCCGCCGCGATCGGCCGGCTGCTGCGCGAGGTGCCCCGGATCGGCCCCGTCGGCGCGGACATCTTCCGCCGCGAGGCCCAGCTGCTCTGGCCCGAGCTGCGCCCGTTCTTCGACCGCCGCGCCCTGTCCGCCGCTGCCGGTCTGGGCCTGCCGCGCGAGCCCGACGCGCTTGCCGCGCTGGTCCGCCCCGACGACCTGGCCCGGCTCTCCACGGCGCTCGTTCGGTCCACGTTGAGCTGATCGACGGTCGGCCAGGTGGGCGCCGGGGACAGAGCTGGGCAGACGCGCTGACGGTACGTTCGGAACCGCCGGATGTTCGGGACGGTTCGACGGAGGCCGAGATGTCCGCACCGCAGCGCCAGTCCACCGTGGCCGTGGAGACCGACGTCCCCGGCAGACTCGACCGGCTGCCGTGGTCGCCCTGGCACTGGCGGATCCTGATCGGCCTCGGCACCGTCTGGATCCTGGACGGCCTGGAAGTCACCATCGTCGGCAACCTCGCCGCCCGGCTCGCCGAACCCGGCAGCGGCATCGCCATCAGCACCGCCCAGGTCACCACCACCGCCGCCGCGCTGTACGTGGCCGGCGCCTGCTGCGGCGCGCTGTTCTTCGGCTGGCTCACCGACCGGCTCGGCCGCAAGAAGCTGTTCATGGTCACCCTCGCGGTGTATCTCGCCGCGACCGCCGTCACCGCACTCTCCTGGACCGCCTGGTTCTTCTTCCTGTGCCGCTTCTTCACCGGCTTCGGCATCGGCGGCGAGTACGCGGCGATCAACTCCGCCATCGACGAACTGATCCCCGCCCGGGTCCGCGGCCGGATCGACCTGATCGTCAACGGCAGCTTCTGGATCGGCGCGGCGATCGGCGCGTTCGCCTCGATCGCCCTGCTCAACACCGCGCTGTTCGCCACCGACGTCGGCTGGCGGCTCGCCTTCGGCATCGGCGTGGTGCTCGGCCTGGTCATCCTGCTGGTGCGCCGGCACGTCCCGGAGAGCCCGCGCTGGCTGATCACCCACGGCCGCCGCCGGGAGGCCGAGAAGATCGTCACCGAGGCCGAGAAGACCGTCGAACGGGAGACCGGCGAACCCCTGCCGCCGGTGGACGAACCACCGATCCGGATCCGCGAGCGCGGCCCGATCGGCTTCGGCACCATCACCCGCACCCTGGTCGCGCACTACCCGCGCCGCACCGTCCTCGGGCTGGCGCTGTTCATCGGCCAGTCCTTCCTCTACAACTCCGTCACCTTCGGCTACGCCGCGATCCTCACCACCTTCTTCGACGTCCCCGCCGGCGACACCGGCTACTACTTCGCGGTGATCGCCGTCGGCAACTTCCTCGGCCCGCTGCTGCTCGGCCACCTCTTCGACTCGGTCGGCCGCAAACCGATGATCGCCGGCACCTACATCGGCTCCGGCGTCCTGCTGTTCGGCACCGCCTGGCTGTTCCAGCGCGGCTCGCTGGACGCCACCACCATGACCGCCTGCTGGACGGCCGTGCTGTTCCTCGCCTCCGCCGGGGCCAGCGCCGCCTACCTCACCGTCAGCGAGATCTTCCCGCTGGAGACGCGAGCGCTGTGCATCGCGTTCTTCTACGCCGTCGGGACCGCCGCCGGTGGTATCTCCGGCCCGCTGCTGTTCAACGGCCTGGTCTCCAGCGGCCAAGTCGGCGACGCCACACTGGCGTTCTGCATCGGCGCCGCGCTGATGACGCTGGCGGGCCTGGTCGAGGCACTGATCGGCGTCAAGGCCGAACGGCGCAGCCTGGAGTCGCTGGCCGCGCCGCTCAGCCAAGTGCCGTCCGAGCGGTGACGGTGCGTCAACCGTCGCGCGGGGGTCGCGTCAGCCAAGCGTCCACTGCTGGGCGGGCGTGCCGTTGCAGGTCCACAGCTGGAGCCGGGTGCCGTCGGCGGACGAGCCGTTGGGGGAGTCCAGGCACTTGCCGGAGCCGGTGTTCACGAAGGCGCGGCCGCTGCCGTACGACCACTGCTGGGCGCCGGTGCCGTTGCAGGTGTACAGCTGGATCGCCGCGCCGTCGTTGTGCGAAGCGGCGTCCACGTCCAGGCACTTGCCGAGGGCGCGAACGGTGCCGTCGCTGCCGACCGACCACTGCTGGGCGGCGCTGCCGGTGCAGTTGTGCAACTGGATCGGCGTGCGGTCGGCACTGGAAGCCCCCGCCACGTCCACGCACATGCCGCCCGGGCCGGTGATCCGGCCGGTGTAGGGCACCGGGCCGGTGCCCGACGTGGTGGCGTGCACGTAGTCGACCACCATGGTCTGCGGGAAGGCCGACGACCCGTCCGGGCTGCCCGGCCAGTCGCCGCCGACGGCCAGGTTGAGGATCACGAAGAACGGGTGGTCGAACACCCAGCGGTTGCCGCCCAAGTCGGCCGGGGTGCGGGTCTGGTAGGCGTGGCCGTCCACCGACCAGGTCACGGCGGACGGGCTCCAGTCGACGGCGAAGACGTGGAAGTCGTCCGCGAAGGACTGCCCCGCCGGCAGCGAGTACGGCGCGCCGATGCCGCCCGCGCCCGAGTAGCCCGGCCCGTGGATGGTGCCGTGCACGGTGCCCGGCTCGCGGCCGATGTTCTCCATCACGTCGATCTCGCCGCTGTTCGGCCACTGCACCGTGCCGATGTCGTTGCCGAGCATCCAGAACGCCGGCCAAATCCCCTGCCCGCGCGGGATCTTGATCCGGGACTCGAAGTGCCCGTACGCCTGGGCGAAGCTCCGGGCGGTGTTCAGCCGGGCCGAGGTGTACTGGCAGGTGCCGTACCAACAGCCCAGCCCCGCATCGGTGTTGCGCTTCGCCGTGATCACCAGATGCCCCTGGCCGTCCAGCGCGGCGTTCGCCGCACCCGCCGTGTAGTACTGGAGCTCGTGGTTGCCGTTGCCCGAACCGCCGGTCTCCACCGTCCACTTGGCGGGATCGACCGCGGATCCGGCCGGGCCGTCGAAGTCGTCGCCCCAACTCTGTGCGGCGGTCGGTTGGTTGGCGATCGGCGTGGCGACCGTGGCGGCGTGGGCAGCTGGTGCGGCCGGGGCGGCGCCGAGCAGCGCGGCGGCCAGGAGAAGCGCGAGGCCGCCGAAGGATCGGCGGCGGGTGGACGGTGCAGCAGTCATGGACGAACCCGCTTCCTGCTAGCGCTCGTTGACGGTACGCCTGATGGTAAGAACGCGCTCTCGCCATGGCAATGTCAAGGTAGCGCTCACCGCGTGACGGATTTCGATCACCTGGTGTGCACAATCGGTCGCCGTGTGTGAGCGGTGCGGCTTGTGGGCACGGGCACCCCGCAGCCCTCTCGCGGATCGGAGCTCACGGTGAACCTGGCACGCAGCTCGGAGATGGGCGCCGGCCATGCCCTGGTGCTCGGCGCCGGCATCAGCGGCCTGTGCGCCGCCCGGGCCCTCTCCGAGGTCTACGACCGCGTCACCCTGGTCGAACGGGACACCCTCACGGGCGACGGCACCGTCCGGCGGGGAGCGCCGCAGGGGGCGCACGTGCACTCGCTGACGGTCCGCGGCGCGAACGTCCTGGAGGAGTTCTTCCCCGGCTTCGCCGACGAACTCGCCACCGACGGCGCCACCTTGGTCACCGCGCTGAGCGAGGTCGACATCGTGTTCTTCGGCTCCCTGCTGCACAAAGTGCCGCTGGGCACGGTCCTCCAGGCCGGGCGCCCCTTCCTCGAGGAGCGCCTGCGCGCCAAAGTCTGCGCGGCGCCCAACGTCACCCTGCTGGACGGCCGGGAAGCGACCGCCCCGCTCACCACACCCGACCGCACCAGGGTGACGGGAGCCCGGCTGGCGCGCTCGGGCACCTTCGAGGACATCGACGCCGACCTCGTCGTCGACGCCATGGGACGGGCGGGCCGAGGCGCCACCTGGCTGGCGGCACTCGGATACGACAAGCCCACCGAGCAGCGCCAGCGCGTCGACGTGGCCTACGCGAGCCGCCGCTACCGGCTCCCCCCGGGCGCCCTCGGCCCGAACAAGGCCCTCCTGGTCGGCGCGACCCCCGCACGCCCACGCGGCCTGGTCCTCACCCAGCAGGAGGACAACCTCTGGGTGCTCTCCCTGTACGGATTCGGCCGCCAGGACCACCCGCCGACCGCACCCGACGAATTCCTGCTGTTCGCACAGGAGTTGGCCACCGTCGAAGCGTGGGAAGCCCTTCGGAACGCCGACCCGGTCACCGGCGTCGCCTCCTTCGCGTACCCCCACTCCGTGCGCCGGCACTTCCACCGGCTCCGCCGCCTCCCCGACGGCCTGATCTCCATCGGCGACGCGATCTGCAGCCTCAACCCGATCTACGGCGCCGGCATGACCGTCGCCGCGCTCGAAGCCGCCGCTCTGCGCGACTGCCTCGCCGACGGCACACGAGACCTCCCCCGCCGCTTCTACCGGTCCGCCGCGAAATCCGTGCAACTCTCCTGGCTCTTCGCCACCCTGGCCGACCGCTCCATGCCCCAAGTCCCGGGCACCCGCCCCGCGTTGGCCGCCCTCCTGGCCAAGTCCTTCCGCGCCACCATGCGAGCCGCGGCCACCGACCCCAGGGTCGCCGCCGCCGTCTGGAACGCCGTCAGCCTCACCGGCTCCCCGGCCGACCTGGCCCGCCCGCACATCATCGCCGCGACGCTGCGCAACTGGCCGCGCGAGAAGCCGAAGGCTAGCCCAGAGCGACGCTGAACACGTCGCCGTGCCCCGGCCAGCCGTCACGTTCCTCGTGGCTGTCGACGACGAGCGCCGAGACCCGCAGGGCCTGCGCCCGGTACTCGACGTAGCCGCACGTCGCGCTTCTCGCCCGGATCGGCCCGGTCGAACAGCGGGAGCAGCCACTCGTCCGGTGTCAGCCGCAACGCGCGGTGCTGTTCGGCGAGTTGGCGGGCCGTCGTGGTCTTTCCGGCCCCGGGGAGGCCGACCATCAGGAACAGTGTGGGCACGCCCCGATGGTGTCAGCCTGCCGATCTGGACGGCCACCCGATTGTTGCCCTCACGGGACGTTCCAGGCGGCGATGACCGGGTGGCCGTGTTCGGTGGCGAGGGTGCTGAGGGTGCCGGGGTGGGGGTGGCCGAGGAGGCCGGCCGCGGACGGGTCGAGGTCGAGCCAGCGGGCGGCGAGGATGCGGGCCAGGTGGCCGTGGGCGACGACGGCGACGTCACCGTCGGCCAGCAGGGGGCGGATTCGGGCCAGTGCCGCGTCCGTGCGGGCGGCGACCTGCTGGAGCTGCTCGCCGGGGAAGGCCGCTTCGCCGGGGATGACGCCGTCCCGCCACAGGTCCCAGCCCGGCCGGGACTGTTCGATCTGGTCGGCCGTCAGGCCCTCGTAGCCGCCGTAGTCCCACTCGATCAGGTCGGGGTCGGCCATGACGTCGGACAGGCCCGCGAGTTCGGCCGTCCGCAGGGCGCGGCTCAGCGGGCTGCTGAACACCGCCACCGGGCGGCGGCGGGCAGCGAGTCGCGGCGCGAGCGCCCGGGCCGTCGCCTCGCCGGCGGCGGTCAGCGGGACGTCGGTGCGGCCGGCATGACGGCCCGACAGGCTCCACTCGGTCTGGCCGTGCCTGATCACTGTCAACTCGCCCATGGCTGTGCAGGTTAGCCGATGATGTGATCACCATGGCGGGGGTATGTGCGATGCGGCAGGCTGACCGTCATGGAGACGACGCCGTTGGCCGATGGAGATGTTCGCTGGGTGTTTCCGGAGCTGGAGCGCCCTGCCGAGGTCGAGGCGCTGCTGCGCGAAGCGGGCGCGCTGATCGAGGCGCTGGCGGAGCGGTTGGGCGTCCGGCCGAGCCGGACGGGCAGCGGGTTGGAGTTCTGCCGCCCGGGCGGCGAGCCGAACGCGTTCCTGTTCGGTTGCGCCGAAGTGCCCGAGGTCTCGTTCGTCGTCGACCTGGAGGCGGAGCGTGGTGCCGTGCGGCGCTGGGAGGTCGAGGCGAGGATCTCGGTGCGCTGCGACCACGTGGGGCCCTGGGACTGCGGCCATCACATCATCGAGGAGAGGTCCGCGTCGTTCGGCTCCCCGGCGGCCGCAGCGCGAGGCCTGGTGGAGGCGGCCGCGTGGTTGCGGGAGCGTTGCGCGGCCGAGCCGCTGAGCGTCTGGCGGGAGCGGGACGACGAGCCCGGGGAGCGCCGGTCGGTGCCGTCGCGGGCAGTGTGACAATCGGGGCGTGAGTGAAGAATTCGTCGACCTGGGGTTCGTGACGGCGCCGTCCGGTGTGCTGGTGTTCGGCATGGCGTCGTGGATCGACTACTGGCCCGAACTCGGGCTGCCGCTGTCCGAGCGGGCCGCGGCGGCTGCGGCGTCCGGTGGCGGCCATCTGTGGGACGGCGAGTGCGAGGCGGTGGCCGTGCCGGCGGCCGGGGACCGGAAGTTGGCGGTGCGGGCGCAGACCGCGCTCTCCTGGTACACCGAGGAACCGGTGATCTCGCTGCTCGAGGTCGACCTCGGCCTACCCTGGGCCGGGGTTGACGACGTCCCGATCCCGCTCGGGGACCTGCCGGTCGATCGGTGTGGCATGGTCCTCGGCGACGGTGTGGCGCTCGACGCCTGGATCGGGATGGAGGGCGAACCGGCCGACGGTCTCGCCGACCTCACCTACTGGGGGCTCCACGGGCCGGACGCCCACGCGCAGTTCGGCGGGCAGGAGTTCACGACGGACGGCACCTGGGGCTGGCTCGACCTGCCGGTCGCGCAGGCGGAGGCGCGCGCGGTCGAGATCGAGGCGTGGCGGGGCGGCCTGCGGAGCGGAAAGGGCGTTGCCGTCACGGTCAGCAAGCACACCGACTACCACCTGTTCCAGCGTGCCGGCGCGAACCACCCCCTGCTGGCCGGAGCGATCGAGGTCGGCGGCTGCCAGGTGCTCGGCATCGACTGGGAGCCGGCCGACCACTCGATGACGCACCACGGCGAACGGGCCCTCGGCCAGGTCTACCCCGTCACGCTCGAAGCGGACGGGGCCGGCGGGACGGTGCTGCGATGGGCGGTTCAGCCGGCTGATGAGCACGAGGATTGACGGTCAGGTGGCCTCACCGCACAGGTCCGCGCCGTCGCGACGACTGCCAGGCCGCTCGGGATCGTACATCGCGCCAGCATGCCCACCGGCGCCGATGTCGACAAATTGTGCGGGTGCCCGATGAGTTCGTCGGTGCAGGCGTGCTACACAGGCGCATGACGTTCTTTCGTGACCTGAGCCCGTACACCTATTCCGAACGGGAAGTCATTGCCGACGGGCCCTATTTCGCGACGTTCGCCCCCACCTACCGCAGGGTGAACGTGGGGTGGCTGAGCAGATGGCACCGATACTCGAGCGGCGCCGCCCCGGAGGGTTTCCTCGTCCGGCTGCTCGACATCGTCCAGCGGCAGCGCGTGAACGGCACGCGGGGGTTCCACAGTTGCGGGCTCTGTCCGCCCTGGCGGCGGCAGGGCGGGGCGTTGACGGTCGAGCACCAGGGTGGGGCCGTCGCTCTGGGGTCCAGCGAGATTCGTGTCCCGGGCCGGGCCGGCGAGGTCTTTGCGGCGCCGACGTTGGTGGTGCATTACGTGAGCGCGCACGGGTATCTTCCGCCGCCGTCGTTCGTCGAGGCGGTGCTGGCCTGTCCCGAGGGGTGGATGTCCGGGCCGGACGCGGCTGGGGTGCCGGACGGGGCGGAGCGGCAGGACTATTCGGCTCGGGTCGGGGAGGGGTAGACGGACCGTCAATTCGCGAATACCGAGAGCTGTGGTCAATTCCCTTGGCGGAGCCGGCAGCTGCGGCCCATTCGGCGGTGGGGGACGCGACTTTCCAATGACGGCGTTGATCACTAAGGTCTGGGGTCTGTGACCACGAGTGAACCCGGCGACGACCTGTGGGCAGAGTTCGTCAGGGAGTTTGAGAAGAACAACGCGGTGCACGAGCCGAGCGCCGCGGAGCGGGCGGCGGCGGCCCGGCAGCGGCCGGTGCGGCGGCGTTCGCGGCGGTGGCTGGTGCTTCCGGCGGCGGCCGTGCTGCTGGCGGCGGCGGGTGCGACGGCGTACGTGATGCGGCCCGCGGAGAAGAAGGCGCCCGTGGTGGCGGCCGGCCCATCGGGGGTGGCGGGTGCGGCGATCCCGCTGGCCGTGTTCCCGAAGCAGGTGCAGGGGTTCACGCTGGTGGCGGCCGTGCAGAACCCGAGTTGCACGGGCCCGGACACGGTGGGGGCGACCCTCGCCGGGGTGATCGCGCAGGGGAAGGGGTGTCTCGGCGTCGATCTGGCGCTGTACAAGGACGCCGACGGCAACCAGTACAACCTGGCGCTGTTCACCATGAAGGACCCGGTCGAGGCGCTGCACCTGGTGACGTTCCTGGCCGGCAACGCCGACACGTACCAGGTCGCCGTCCAGCTCCCGCCGAAGGACTCCGGCCTGCGCGAACTGCCCGCCGACAGTGGCCTGGTGCAGAACTTCGGGTCGTACGGGCACGGCATGCTGGTCGGCATGGCGCAGTGGTCGGACGGCCGCACCGCCGACTTCAACAAGCTGGCGGACCGGCTCAAGCCGCTGACCGATGCCGTCATGAAAGACATTCCGGCCTGAGGAAAAGCATGACGATGCGTCAACTCGCTTGAACCGTCCCGGGCCGGTGGCCTGCTCGGTTAGGGTGAGGCTGCGCTTCGGTGCGGCGGCGGACGCGGTCGTCGCGGGGCGGGGGAGGAATGGACGCGGTGGTTCCGAGCACGGTGCAGCAGTTGGCCATCCTGGTGGCTCTCGTTCTGCCCGGGATCTTCTACCAGGCCGTCTCCGACCGCCTGCGCGGGCCGCGGGCCTCCGAGCAGGAGCCGCAGAACCGTGCGCTGCGGGCGGTCGCGATCAGCGGTCTGCTGGACGCCGTGTACGCGGTGGTCGCGGGGCCGTGGTTGGCGCGGCTGTTGACCGGGGGCGACGGCGGGCCGCTGGCGGGGGTGCTGCGGCATCCGCGGCAGGCGGGGCTGGCGGTGCTGCTGCTGGTCGTGGCGGTGCCGGCGGGCGCGGCCTGGGTGGCGGCGGCCGTGCGGCGGCGGCGCGAGCGGGCGCACTACGAGCCGACGCCGACGGCCTGGGACTTCCTGTTCGCCGACCGGGACCCGTGCTTCGTCCGGATCCGGCTCAAAGGCGGCCTGTGGGTGGGCGGTTGGCTCGGCTCGCGGTCGGCGGTGTCGGCGTTCCCGCAGCAGCAGGACATCTATCTGGAATCGCAGTGGCGCCTGGGCAGCGACGGGACGTTCCTCGGCAAGGTGCCCGGCACCGCCGGGGTCTACGTCAAGGGCAGCGAGGTCGAGGTGCTGGAAATGCTGGCGCCGCCCGAGTTGGTGGAGGTGCCGGTGACACGGAGGGAGCAGAACGATGGCAGCGAGCAACCCGAAGAAGCGCGGCAGTGACGACGACCTGTCGCTGGAGGGCCTGATCGAGGAGCACGGTTCCCGCCGGATCTTCCGGATCGGCGGCGGCTCGACCGAGCCGGACCAGGGCCCCGAGGGCGCCTCCGGCACGGCGCAGAGCGAGAAAGCACCCGAGAACGGCAGTTCCGAGTAGCTCACTCACGGCCCGATGTGGAGGTGCGCCGCCCACAAGTGCGGTGCGGGCAGTAGGCGTTCACGCAGTGAGCGGACGGCGTGGTGCAGGGCCAACGCCGGGTCGAACGGTCGGAGGCCGGCGGCGTCGTCCTCCGCCAGGGCGGCGTAGAAGTCTCCGGTGACGCGGCGGGCGACCTTGTCGGAGACGCTCCACAGCGTGCCGACGACGTGGGTGAAACCGGCCAGCTGGAACGACGGCGCGAGGTGCACCGCCTCGTCCGGCAGATCGACGCCGCCCTGGGACGTTGAGCAGGCCGACAGGAAGGCCAGTTCGGCGTCCACCGGGCGCTGCGCGAAGAGGTCGAGGGCGCTGAGCCGGCCGTCGTGCAGGATCAGGCCGCTGTTCGACGGGCTGCCCGGGTCGCTGATGCCGTGACAGCTGAAGTGCACCCAGGAGTGCCGGGACAGCGCCCGGCGGACCTGCTCCACGGTGGCGTGCTCGCCGTCCAGCCGCAGGCCGCCGGGGAAGAGCTCCGTCACCAGTGCCGCCTCGGGCTCGGCGCCGGGCAGCGGCGGGCCGCCCGGGGTGTGCGGGAGCGCGACCACCAGCGGGGCGGGTCGCCGTCGGGGTGACGCGGTGGCCCTGCGCCGGGCGCGCAGCAGGGAGCGCACGGTCGGCGTGTACGAGGAGACGGCGCGGTCCATCACCCAGGTGCCGGGGATGTTCCGGCCCTTGCCCGCGGCGTGCAGCGGCAGGAACGCCAGCCGGCCGGTCGGGCACCACCGCAGCCGCGGCCACTCCTCGCCGTCCAGCGGGGTCCCGCGCAGGCCGAGCCGGTTCAGGACGGGCGCGGCCAGGCTGTCCCACAGCCACTCGAGGAGTGTGCTGTGGAAGGTGATCATCTGCTTGGCGGCCGCCATGCCCTGGTCCCCGTAGGCGACGTCGATGCGCCGCTCGTCGAAGGCCAGCGCGGCCGTCAGCACCTCGTCCGGGCTGAGGTCCGGCAGCGGCAGGACGTCGATGCGCGGCTCGCCGCCGCCGCGGGCGGCCAGGATCAGGGCGTGCGAGCCGTACGCGCTGACGTTGACCACCACCACCGGCCCGTGCTCCGCCACCGAGAGCAGCTGACGGGTGGCCGGTGGGCGCAGGAAGTCGTCGAGCCCGTCCAACTCCCGGATTTCCTCAAGGAGTTGGTTCCATCGGCGGGACAGCGTGTGGCGCTCCTCGGCGTCCCGCAGGGCGGCCGCGCCTGCCGTCTCCTGGACGAAGACGGCGTCGGGCCCTTGCTGTTGCAGCGCGGGGTGCTCCCGGCTCAGCCGGTCCCGGATCCGTTCGAACTCCGCGGCGCGGGCCGGGTCGAGCGCGCGCAGCCGGGACAGGTCGCCCTGGTTCTCCAGGCCCTGGGCCAGCAGCACGCCCCGGCCCTGTTCGAGCAGGGCCAGCGCCCGCGCCGGATCGCCCGCCCGGATCGCCAGGGCCGCCGCCGAACTGGCCAGCCCCCGGCCGGAGCTGAGCCGGTCCTCCTGGTCGATCCGGGAGAGATGACGCGGCGCCACGCTCGGCAGCAGGCCCACCGCGTGGGCGAAGCCGTCCAGGGCCTCCGCCCACCGGCCGGTGTGGGCCGCGATGCCGCCCCACGTGCGGGCCGCCTCGAGCCGGGTGTGCGGCGGGAGGACCGGATCCTCGGCCGTCTGCCGGTTCAGCCGGATCACCTCCGCCAGATCGACCCGCTCGCCGTGATCGCCCCGCCGCAGCCACGCCGTCCCCTCGACCCGTTCGCCGTACTGGGCCCGCCGCAGCTGCGCCATCGCCAGCACCTGACGGGCCAGGGCGTGCATCGGGTCGGGGGAGTGCGTGTGGTCGGCGAGGGCCTCGCGGGCGGCCGCCGCGGCCCGGCGCAGCGCCGTCCTGGCGGCACGTTCGGGGAGCAGCTCCGAGGTGCGCAGAGCGGCGAGGGCCAGCCGGGCCAGCGCGGTCGTCCGCAACGGGTGCGGGGAGCCGAGCTCCATCACCAGGTCCTCGAACTGCCGGCAGACGTCCAGCGCGGCCGGGGCGTCCTCGGCCTCGCGGGCCTGCTCGAAGCGCACCACGGCCAGGTTGAGCGCGGCGCGCTCCCGGGCCGGCGACATTCCGCGGCGCCGGTCGGCGGCCTCGCTCAGCAGGGCGAGCGCCTGCTCGCGCAGAGCCGGGTCGTCGGTGGTCGCGGACAGGCCGGACAGGGCCAGGCCGAGGTTGTTCAGCACCTGCGGGCGCTGCACCGAGCCCGGGGCGGTGTGCTCCACGGCCGACCGGAACACGGCAACGGCCTGAACAGCCCAGCTGCGGTCGCCCGTTCGGGACGCCCGGCTGAGCAGAGCGGCCCCGAGGTTGGTGAGGACCAGGCCCCGGTCGCCGTACCCCTCCGGTACGGCGGCGAGCGCGCCCTTCAGGGTGCCCAGCGCGGCATCCAGCTGCTCGTCCGAGCCGGACTCCGCCGCCAGCGACCACTGGAGATAGCCGAGGCCGGCCTGCACGGTCGAGCGCTGCGGGGCGTGCTCCGGCAGGTGGAGCAGCGCGGCACGGCAGCACTCCATCGCCTCGGCCCGAAGCCGCGCGTCCGGCCGGAAGCCGTACAGGTCGGCGAGGCAGGTGGAGAGCCCCTCGAGGGCGTACGGGTGGGGTTTCGGCGCGGTCAGCGCGATGGCCTCGCGGTGGCGGGCGGCGGCCTGCTCCAGGTACGCCGGGTCGCCGGTGAAGTGGAAGCGCCTGCGCAGGTTGTTGCCGAGGGCCACCAGGCAGTCGGCACGGTCCGTCCGGTCCTCGGTCGGCTCCGCCAGGGCCTCGGACAGCAGGGCGGCGGACCGGTCGAGCGCGGCGGTGTCCGAACGCAGCCAGCCGGACGAGTCGAGCGCGGCGGCGAGACGGTGGATCACGGTCAGCTGTCGCGGGTCGTCGGCGGGGGCCATCGCCAGGGCCAGTTCGAGGTAGTGCACCGACCGGTCGAGCACGTCCGCGTCGTCACTGTGGTCGGTGAGATCCAGCAGCGCGGCGCCCAGCAGCAGCCGGTAGTACGCGCGGTCGGACGTGGTGCACCGCTCGTCGGCCGTCACGACCGCGTCCAGCACGGCCACCGCCGTACGGTGGGCGGCCGGGTCGCCGGTGTTCGCCGCGCGCTGCATCCAGTGACCGCCGAGCCGGGCCTCCAGGTCGAGCCGCCGCGGGTCGCCCGGGGGCAGCAGCGCGGCCGCGCTGCTCATCGACGCAGTGGCCTGCTGCCACGCGTCCCCGACCTGCTGGTCGGTGCCGAGCGCGAGGGCCGTCCCCAGCGAGAACCGCACGTCGGCCTCGAAATCCGGTTCGGGGTAGGGCAGTTCGAGGCATTCCCGGTAGTGCACCACCGCCTCGGCGGCGCGCTCGCCCCGGTCCTCCCTCGCTGCGGAGTCGAGCAGGCAGTCGGCCAGGTGCCGCAGCGCCAGTGCGCGTGCGGCCGTGGGCTGCGGCAGTTCCCCGACCAGCCGGCGCAGCAGCGTGATCGACTCGGCCGACGGGTCGTCACTCCCCTCGGACTCGGCCCGCAGACCCAGCAGGTCCGCCAGCACCGAGCCCCGCTCCAGCCGGAGCACCGGGACCTGCGGCGAGGTGGCCTCGAAACCCGCGCCGGCCAGGGCGACGGCCTCCGCGAGATCCCGGGGGTCATGGCCGGCCCGGTAACGCCTGGTCAGGGCGAGCGAGAGCATCGTCAGGGCGTTGGCGGACAGCGCGGTCCCGCCCAGTGCGAGACCGGCCACCTCCCGGGCCGCGTCGAGCGCGACAGCGGTGGCCTCGGCGTCGTCCTCGGCGGCGGCCCCGAGCAGGGCGAGGCTCAGGTTGTGCAGGTACTGCAGCCGCAAGCCCTCGGTGGGCGCGACCTCGGCGGCCCTCCGACACAACGCGACACCTTCGGCCCGCAGCCCAGGCTCTGTCGCAGCCTGGGTGATCAGCACCATGCCCAGGTAGCAGAGCACCTCCGGGTACCCCGACGGGTCGGCGGCGCCGTCCGCTCCGCGCAGCGCCTCGCGGAGGAGGGTGGCGGCCTCCGGCAGGGCGTCGCGGCCGTCGAAGAGGACCGCGGACTGGGCCAGCGCTCGGCCGAGTTCGAGGCGGTAGGCCGCGAATTCGGGGGAGTCGGGCGGGCAGGACGCGAGCGCGGTACGGATTTCGGAGGCGGCGTCGCGGATCGCCTCGTTGTCCAGGGTGACGTCCGCCCAGAAGCGCAGGGTGGTGCCCAGGTTGGCGTGCCGGAGGGCCTGTTCGCCGGGCGTACCGGGGACGGCCGCCACGGCGGCGCGGCAGACCTCCACGGATTCGGCGAGCGAGGGGAGTTCGGCGCGGTCCTGCCAGTCGTACAGCAGGGCCACCCCGAGCCGGGACAGCACCGAGCCCCGCACCGGGCTGTCCGGCGGGCACTGGGCCGCCGACCGGCGGAACAGCCGGACCGCGGCGGCGGGCGCGCCGGGGTACCGCCAGCGCTGGTACGCCAGCGTCATGCCGATCGCCGCGGCGTTCGTGTGCGCTAGGCTCGGCCCGTCGTCCTCGGGGACGTCCTCGCCGGCGGCCACGGCCAGCACCGGCGCGAACTCGGGCGGAATCTCTTCCCGGCGGTGCCGTCGCAGCTGGAGCAGGCAGAGCAACCCCTCGCCGAGCAGTGCCGGGTCGCGTTTGCCGCCGGCCCAGTACGCGAGCAGGTCGGCGGCGCTGAGCACGTAGGCGTGTTCGAGGGGGAGTTCGGTGGCGGGCGGCACCCCGCCGGCCCGGAGTGCGGCCGTTGCCGCGTACGCCTCGGCGGTGGTGAACCACGTCAGCGCCGCAGGATCGGCCGCCGGAAGGTCGCAGTGGGCGGACAGCAGTGCGATCGCCTCGTCGTCGGTCACAGCCAGCTGCTCTCCGCCGGGATGTCGTCAGCGAGCAGCACGATGAGGTCCTCGCGGCTCGGGGTGTCGGCCCCGGCGAGCCGGGAGGCCTGCCGTTCGACCATCTCCTCCAGCAGGGTGCGGGCGTCGCGGGCGTTGGCGGGGTCGCCGCGGAGCTCGCGGCGGGTGAATCGTTCGACGAGCCGGTCGGTGACTTCCGGGGCGAGGCGGTAGGTGTGCCGTTCGGCTTCGCGGACCACGATCTCGGTGAGCTCGGCCGGGTCGTACGGGTCGAACTCGAGGATGCGGGAGAACCGGGAGCGCAGGCCGGGGTTGGAGTCCAGGAAGGTCCGCATCTCCTCGGTGTAGCCCGCCGCGATGACCACCACGTCGTCGCGGTGGTCCTCCATCAGTTTGGTGAGGACGTCGATGGCTTCCTGGCCGAAGTCGCTGTTCGCGCCGAACCGCCGGGCCAGGCTGTACGCCTCGTCGATGAACAGCACGCCGCCGGACGCGCGTTCGAAGGCCTGGCGGGTCTTCTGCGCGGTCTGCCCGAGGTACTCGCTGACCAGGTCGCCGCGGGCGACCTCCACCAGGTGGCCCTTCTTCAGCGCGCCGAGCGCGGCGAGTATCTGTCCGTACAGCCGGGCCACGGTGGTCTTGCCGGTGCCGGGCGGGCCGGAGAAGACCAGATGGTGTGCCCGGGGCGGCGGAGGCAGGTCGGCGTCGGTGCGCCACCTGGCCAGCCGGAGCAGGTCGACCTGGATGTCGACCTGCCGCTTGGCCTCGGCGAGTCCGATCATGCGCCCGAGTTCGGTGATCGGGCCGGTCTCGGGCCGCAGGATGTCCTCCGCGGTGGCGCCGGTGCGCAGGTTCTCCGTCCGCACCCGGTCGTTGGAGATCAGCGCCTCACCCTCGCAGCCGGTGATCTCGCAGTCCGTCAGGCTGCCGTACACGTTCTCGTCCAGGCGGACGCCGTCGCTACCGGCGCCGTGCACCCGTACCCCGCTGAGCGTCAACTGGCTGGTGCTGCGGGCCCACAGGGCCGTGCCCCGGCTGGCGGAGATCTCCAGCCGGTCGATCTCCACGGTGGTGTTGTCGAGGGTCAGCAGCCCGACCTCACCGGCCTTCGTCACCGTGCAGTCGTGTGCGGTGAGCCGGCTGTCCTCGCGGCAGTTCAGGCCGTACAGGCCGGCCCGTTCGATCGTGACGGCTTCGGCGGTGAGACGCGCGGTGTTCTGCAGCAGCAGCCCGGAGGTGGTGACGTCGGCGATGACGGCGCCGACCAGCCGGACGGTCACGCCGGTGCCGGTGCAGCGCACCCCGTTCTGGCAGCGTTCCAGGCGCAGTTCGGTCAGTTCCACCACCGATCCCTCCTGGATCAGGACGGCGCTCTCGGACTGGTCGTGGACCCGCAGCCGGGTGAACTCGCCGCGCGCCTTGTGCACGTTGACGCCGGTGCCGCCGAAGGCCACCGCGCAGTCGTCGACCAGCGGGACGCCGCCGGAGGCGACGCTGATGCCGTGCACCCCGGCGTTCTCGATCCGGCACCGCTCCAGCCGTCCGCGGCCCTGGTCCTCGACGATCACGCCGCAGTCCCGGCAGCGCGCGAACAGGCAGTCCCGGACCTTGGGTTCGGCGCCCCGGGCGATGTAGAGGCCGACGGTGGCGCCGCTGACCGTGGTGTCCTGGACGGAGCCGCGCGCCTGGTGGTCGTAGACGATGCCGGTGGCGTGCACCTCGTCGATCCGGGAGCCCAGGATCTGTACGGCGGAGTGGTCGCCGGCGGCGATCGCGGTGTCGCCGGTGCCCCGGAACTCGCAGCCGCGGATCTCCGCCGTCGAACCGGTCACGTCGATGCCGCGGCCCCGGCTGTCGACGACGGTGCAGTCGGTGATCTCGGCGTTCGCGCGTTCCTTCAGCACCAGCGCGTGGCCCTTGGCGGAGCGGAACGCGGTGCGCTCGAACGTGCCGCCGGCGCCCGCGAGTTCGGTCCGGCCCGCGGTGATCTCGCAGTCCCGCACGGTCAGTTCGGCGCCCTGGGAGGCGAGCAGCGCGTACTCGCCGGGCGCGTCGATCCGGCAGTGGCGCAGCTCCAGGCGGCCGGTGGTGGAGACGGCGATCGCGCCGCGGCCCTCGACGGTCAGGGAGTCGAGCGTGACGGCGCCCTCGCACTCCAGGGCGGACCCTTCGGGGGTCTCGATCACCACCGGCCCCTCGCCCTCCGCCCGGACCACCTCGACGGTGCCGGACACCAGCAGTGGCCCCGCCTCCCGGTACCGGCCCGGCTCGATCAGCACCCGCACCGGCCGGTCCCTCGGCGCGGCGCGCAGCGCCGACCCGAGACTCCGGTGCGCCGCCCCGCGACCCTGCCCGACCCGGACGGTCACGGCCTCGCCCGTCACGGACTCGGCCCGCCTGGTGTGCCCGGCGAGCAGGTTCGAGCCGTACGGGGTCAGCGCGTTCGCCAACTGGGCGGGGAAGACGGCGAGTCCGTGCATCTGGGCGAGCACCGGAGAGTTCAGTGGCAGCAGCTGGACGGCCGGCCCGTCGGTGCGGAACGGCCAGTGCGGCAGCGGCGCCGGCGGGTTCGCCCCCGGGTTGAGCCGGGCCAGCACCGCCGTCACCGCGTACCGCCGCCCGGCGCGCGTGACGGTCTGCTGCCCGGCCTCCAACGAGGCGATCTCGGACCACGGCACGGCCCGCTCCCGGCCGCCGACGGCCACCACCACGCCCCGGCTCTCCACCCGCAACTCGCAGCCCCGGGACAGCCGGAGCACCAGCCACCTGACGCCGAACGTGCCGAACACCGCCACGGTGAGCAGCACCAGCAGCGGCTGGACGGGCGCGAAGGCGCCGAGCGGGGCCATGGCGAGGACGGCGGCGACGATCACCAGCAGCATCACCACCCGGAACCCGCGCAGCAGCACCCGGCCCGGCAGGGACAGCAGCGCGCCGGCCGCGAACACCGAGGCCCCGCCGGGGCCGTCCGGCAGCCGGGTCGTCCCGCCCCAGCGGTCCGACAGGCGCGGGACGAACACCTGGTCGAGGCGCGCCGCCGGCACCGCCAGCGGCGCCAGGTCGAGCAGGATCCCCTGCCACTGCGCCGACCAGCGCGGCGAGCCGCCGCCCGGCAGCGCGGCCGGGCTGCCCAGCGAGGTCCGCACCAGCAGCGAGCCCCGGAAGTGCGGCGCCTCGTACGCGGCCACGAACCCCCGCATCGGCAGCACGCACACCCCGTCGACCGCGTCCCAGGGCAGCCGCACCCTCCGCAGGCCGCCGCGGAGTTCGAGGTACTCGGGATCGACCACCACCGTGACGGGCGCCCACGCGCGCACCGCCTGCCGGACCAGCACCACCGCCCACACCACGGCCGTCAGACCGTCGACCACCATCGCCGCCGGCCGCGTCACCACCCCGGCGAACAGCGGCAGCCCGCAGCCGGCGAACGCGCCGGCCGCGAACAGCGCGAACGCCGCCCGTCGGCGGCGGTACTGCGCCGACGGCCGCAGCCGCACCTGCTCACTCTCCTGTGCCATCGCGCCCCCAGCAACGCCGACTGCCCTCCTGGTCATCAAATCAGCGAACTCCGGCCCCCGGCGGCCGGTTCGGCGTTTTGACCGGTCTGCTGATGGGACGTCAACGACGCGCACCACCCCCACTTGGAGACTGGTCAACGGCGGCCCCGGTGGCCAGCATGGGTACCCGTCGTTCCGCACCACCGCGCCCAGGAGGCCTTCGTGTCGCACGCCCCGAGCCAGCCGAGCCACTCCTCCGGCCCGTCCGGAACCCCGCTGCTCGGCGACACCGTCGGAGCCAACCTCGACCGGGCCGTCCGCGCCTTCCCGGACCGCGAGGCGCTGGTGGAGTGCGCCACCGGCCGGCGCTGGACGTACGAGCGACTCGCCGCCGACGTTGACGCGGTGGCGCTCGGCCTGCGCGCCAGGGGCGTCGGCCGCGGCGACCGGGTCGGCATCTGGGCGCCGAACCGCGCCGAGTGGACGCTCACCCAGTACGCCACCGCGAAACTCGGCGCGATCCTGGTCACCGTCAACCCGGCCTACCGCACCCACGAGCTGGAGTACGTCCTCAACCAGGCCGGCGTGCGCCTGCTGGTCGCCGCCCGGCAGTTCAAGACCTCCGACTACGCCGCGATGATCGCCGACGTCCGCCCGCGCTGCGCCGAACTGGCGGACGTGGTGCTGCTGGACGGGCCGGACTGGGACGAGCTGCTGCTGGCGGGCCGCCGGGAGGACCGGGCGGTGCTGGCCGGGATCGCGGAGGAGCTGGCCGCCGACGACCCGATCAACATCCAGTACACCTCCGGCACCACCGGCTTCCCCAAGGGCGCCACCCTGTCGCACCGCAACATCCTCAACAACGGTTATTTCGTCGGGGAGTTGTGCGGCTACACCGAGCAGGACCGGATCTGCATCCCGGTGCCGTTCTACCACTGCTTTGGCATGGTGATGGGCAATCTCGCCGCCACCTCGCACGGCGCCTGCATGGTGATCCCGGCGCCCGCGTTCGACGCCTCCGCGACGCTGGCCGCCGTCGCCGCCGAGTCCTGCACCTCGCTGTACGGAGTGCCGACCATGTTCATCGCCGAACTCGCCGACCCGGACTTCGACCGCCACGACCTGAGCAGCCTGCGCACCGGCATCATGGCGGGCGCGCCCTGCCCGATCGAGGTGATGAAGGACGTCATCGGCCGGATGGGCATGACCGAGGTGTCCATCTGCTACGGCATGACGGAGACCTCCCCGGTCTCCACCCAGACCCGCGCCGACGACTCGGTCGAACGCCGGGTCTCCACCGTCGGCCGGGTCGGGCCGCACCTGGAGGTGAAGGTCGTCGACCAGGCCACCGGCGCCACCGTCCCGCGCGGCGAGACCGGCGAACTGTGCACCCGCGGCTACTCGGTGATGCTCGGCTACTGGGGCGAGCCCGAGCAGACCGCGCAGGCGATCGACACCGAAGGCTGGATGCACACCGGCGACCTCGCCGTGATGGACCAGGACGGCTACCTGAGCGTCACCGGCCGCAGCAAGGACATGGTGATCCGCGGCGGCGAGAACCTCTACCCGCGCGAGATCGAGGAGTTCCTGTACACCCACCCCGACGTGCTCGACGTCCAGGTGATCGGCGTCCCCGACGCCAAGTACGGCGAGGAGCTGATGGCCTGGGTGCGGATGCGCGAGGGCGCCCGCCCGCTCACCGCCGAGGCGGTCCGGGAGTACTGCACCGGCCGGCTCGCGCACTTCAAGATCCCGCGCTACGTGCACGTGGTCGACGAGTTCCCGATGACCGTCACCGGCAAGATCCGCAAGGTCGAGATGCGCGAGCAGGCGGCCCGGATGCTGAGCGACTGACCGACCGCCGGGGGAGCATGGGGGAGTGCCCGTTCTCGCCGTCCTGTTCGCTGTCCTCGGCGCCGCCTCCAACGCCACCGGCACCGCCTTCCAGCGCAAGGCGGCCGCCAAGCTCGGTCACGGTGGCGGCCTGCGGTTCGTGCTCACCCTGGCGCGGGACCCGGCCTGGCTGATCGGCATCGCCGGATTGGCCGGCGCGGCCCTGTTCCAGGCGCTCGCGCTGAGCTTCGGGGCGCTCGCGCTGGTGCAGCCGGTGTTCGTGCTGGAACTGCCGTTCGCGCTGCTGATCGCCTCGCCGCTGATGCACCGCCGGGTGCCGCGGGCAGGCTGGGCGGGGGTGGCCGCCGTGGTCGGCGGACTGGTGCTGTTCCTCGGCAGCGCCGCGCCCACCGGGGGCACCGACAATGCCCCGATGAGCCGCTGGGTGCCCGTGCTGGTGGGCTGCCTCGGCCTGATGGGCGCCGCCGTCCTTGCCGCCCGGCACTGGCGCTCCCCGCTGTTCCGGGCCGGCGCGCTGGGCAGCGCGGCGGCGGTCGGCAACGCGCTGACCGCCGCCCTGATGAAGTCCGCCACCGGGACCTTCGCCGACCACGGACCGGCCGCGTTCTTCTCCGTCTGGCAGACCTACGGCTTCGCGCTCACCGGAATCGCCGCCGTCCTGCTGCTGGAGAACGCCCTGCAGGCCGGCTCGCTGGCCATCTCGCAGCCCGCCCTGACCATCGGCGACGCCGGGGTCAGCCTGCTGCTCGGCGTGGTGCTGTTCGACGAGACCGTCCGCACCGGCTGGTGGGTGCTGCCCGCGCTGCTCGGGCTGGCCGTGGTCATCGGCGGCGTGCTGACCCTGGTGCGGGCCGTCCCGCACATCCAAGAGGTCGTCAGCTCCGGGAAGAAGTGAGCTTCCGGGAGCTGACGACCTCGGTAAGACGGTGCGTCAGGAGACCGCGCGCGTCAGAAGACCTCGCGTCAGAAGATGAGCTTCCAGTTGTCGATGTAGCCGGTGTCACCGCGGTACATGTCCTGGACCTTCAGCCGCCAGGTGCCGTTGGCGACCTGCGCGGAGGCGTCCACCGTGTAGGTCTCGAGCACGTTGTCGGCGGAGTCGCCGACGTTGGCCTTCTTCAGCGAGTAGACCTTGCCGTCCGGGCCGACCAGGTCGATGTTCAGGTCACCGCGCCAGGTGTGCTTGATGTCCACGGACACCTTGAGGTCGCTGGGCGCCTGGCCCTCGACCTTGTCGACGACGATGTCCGAGAAGACAGCCGGGCCGCCGCCGTCCGGGATCGGCACCCGGGTGGCGTTCGAGACGATGGCCCGGGCGACCTTCCAGGTGAACTTCGTCGTGACGCTGCTGTGGTGGGAGGCCTTGGCGAGCAGCGTGACCTCGTAGGTGCCCGGCGTGGTCGGGGTGCCGGAGACCTTGCCGGTGACGGGGTGCACCTTCAGACCGTCGGGCAGGCCCTCGGCGTGGAAGGTGAGCTGACCGGGGTTGAAGTTGGTGGCCTTGAACTGGAGGTCGGCCTCCTCGCCGACCGCGCTGATCTGGGAGTCGATCGAGTCGACCATGATGCCGTCGACGACCCGCGGACCGACGTTGATCGCCGCCCAGGCGTTGGCGGTGTTCATGTAGGTCTGGCTGGTCTGCCCGTACAGGTCCGCGGCGGCCTTGAGGGTCGCGACGCGGGCGGCGGCGTAGTTGGTGGAGGAGGTCATGTAGGTGGTGAGCGCCCGGTACCAGATCTTGGCGGCGGCGTCGCGGCCGATCCCGGTCACCGACAGGCCGTCGGAGGTCGGCGAGTCGTAGTTCACGCCGTTGACGGTCTTGGCGCCGCTGCCCTCGGAGGCCAGGTAGAACCAGTGGTTGGCCGGGCCGGACGAGTAGTGGACGTCGATCGAGCCGAGGCCGGAGTACCAGGCGTCCTTGGAGCGGCCGTCCTTGGAGGGCTTGTCCATGTAACGCAGCGGGGCGCCGGTCCCGTAGATGTCGATCTTCTCGCCGACCAGGTAGTCGCCCTTGTCCTGGGGGTTGTTCGCCCAGAACTCGATGGCGGCGGCCATGATGTCGGAGGTCGCCTCGTTCAGACCGCCGGACTCGCCGCTGTAGATCAGGCCCGCGGTGTTCGAGGTGACGCCGTGGGTCATCTCGTGGGCGCCGACGTCGATCGAGGTGAGCGGGTGGGTGTTGCCCGAGCCGTCGCCGTAGGTCATGCAGAAGCAGCTGTCGGACCAGAACGCGTTGACGTAGTTGCTGCCGTAGTGGACCCGGGTGTAGGCGCCGACGCCGTCGTTCTTGATGCCGTTGCGGCCGTGGACGTTCTTGTAGTAGTCCCAGGTGAGCTGGGCGCCGTAGGCGGCGTCCACGGCGGCGGTCTGCCGGTTGGAGACGGTGCCGTCGCCCCAGGTGTCGGTCGGGTTGGTGAACAGCGACTTGGTCGAGCCGCTGGTGCCCTTCAGGTCGTACGTGCTGTGGCCGCCGCGGGTGGGGTCGGTCATCGCGAAGCCGCCGCCGGCCGCCGCCGAGGTGCCGATGTTGACCTGGCCGGAGAACTGGCTGTTGCCGATGCCGGTCTCGATGCCCTGGTACTCGAAGATCTTCTTGCCGGTGTTCGCGTCGGTGATGACGTGCAGCTCGGACGGCGTGCCGTCCTCCTGCGTGCCGGTGACGATCGTCTCCCACGCCAGGGTCGGGGTGCCGGACGCGGCCCAGACGACCTTGCGGGCGTTGTCGGCCGCCGGCTCCTCGACCTTCGCGTCCCCGGCGCTGTCCAGCGCGAGGCCCTTGGCGGAGTCGGCGCTCTCCTTCTCGTTGGTGTCGACGGCGATGTCCGCCTCGGTGGCCTTGGTGACGCCCGTGGTCGAACCGTCCGGGGCGGTGTGGACGACCAGGTCGCCGCCGAGCACCGGCAGCCCGGCGTAGGTGCGCTCGTAGCGGGTGTGCACGCTGCCGTCCGCGTCCTTCGTCACGGACTTGACGATCAGCGCCTCCTCCGACCGCAGGCCCAGCGACCTCGCGGTCTCGGCCTTTGACGCATCCGCCGAGGCCAGCAACTCGCCACGCTGGTCCGCAGACAGCTGCACCGGCAGCGCGCCGGCGATGGCCTGGACCTCGGCCGGGGCCTGGTCCGTGGTGTCGGCGGAGGCGACACCGGAGGTCAGGGCGGCCGCGATCATGGCGGCGCCGGCTATCAGAGCGGTTGCGCTGACGGTCTTTCGGGAGGATCGAGTCACACGGAACTCCTTCTGCGACGGCCGCGTGGGTACGGCCGGAGTCAGCCGGGAGGGCAGGGATGGAGCCGCCCGGTAGAGCTGGTGGTTCGAACGTGCAGGACGGTGTCCGACGGGTCGCCGCAGCGCTGTGGTGCGTGTGCGTCTGCAAGGACCTGTGCGGCGATGGGACGGTACAGTGCCAGCTTTGTTGGGAACGCGTCACCCATGCGGCAACAAGTTGGCCGAAATACTTCGTTGCCGACGTAATGTCGAGGTAATCAGCCGTCAATGGGCAGGCCGAGTTTCGACGTTCCGACAGCGGGGGAGCGAGGCGTGAGCGGCGGCCATGGAGGCCGGGTGTGCGTCGACCCGGCGCCACCGAACGCCCCGGGCACCGTGCTCAGGCGCTGTGAAAACCGCTGGTCAGCCGCTCGAGCCCGGGCCTACCATCGCGCGCATGACGACGCATCACGAGATAGTCGAGGCCGCGCTGGCCCGGATCACCGCCGGCTACGTGTTCCCCGAGCAGACGGCCGCCATCGACGCGGCGATCCGCCGCAGGCTGGAAGAGGGCGGGTACCAGGGCCTGGACGAGCGGGAGCTGTGCGAGCACGTCACGGACGACCTCCAGAAGGCCTGCCCCGACAAGCACCTGCGGCTGCTGTGGACCGCCGAGCCGCAGCCGATGGACGAGGAGCCGGAGGACGTTGCCCGCGCCCGCTTCGCGCAGTACGCCCGGGAGAACAACTACGGCATCCGGCGGGTGGAGCAACTCGACGGCAACATCGGCTACCTCGACCTGCGCATGATCGCCCCGGCCGGGGTCGGCGGCCCCGCGATCGCCGCCGCCATGCAACTTCTCGCTCCCACTGAGGCGTTGGTCATCGACCTGCGGCAGTGCCGGGGCGGCTCGCCGGAAGGCGTGCAGCTGTGGTGCAGCTACTTCTTCGCCGACGACCAGGTGCACCTCAACGACATCTACGAGCGGGCCACCGACTCCACCCGCCAGTACTGGACTCTCGGGCACCTCGCCGGCCCACGCTACCTGGACCGCCCGGTCGCCGTGCTGACCAGCGACCTCACCTTCTCCGGCGGCGAAGAGCTGGCCTACAACCTCCAGGCGCTCGGGCGCGCCACCCTGATCGGCCGGACCACCCGAGGGGGCGCCCACCCCACGGACCGCATTCCGGTCGCCCCGCACGTCACCGTGACCGTCCCCACCGCCCGCTCGATCAACCCGGTCACCGGCACCAACTGGGAAGGCATTGGCATCGAGCCCGACCTGTCCGTCGCCGCCGAGGAGGCACTGGAGACGGCACTGAGGCACTTGCGCAACCCCCGGTAGCGGCAGAGCCGGCTGGTGAGGCTGCGGGGCGTGGACACTCGACCGGCAGGCGAGGGGCCGACAAAAGCGGGAGCCGGGGACGGCCCCACACCGTCCCCGACTCCTCTTCCCGCGCTCCCGGACGGGCCCCACACCCGCCGGGAGCTCTTCCCGCCTCCGGACAGACCCCCACGCCTGCCGAAGGCTCGAACCGCTACGCGGCGGGCGTGATCAGCCCGTAGTGCCCGTCGTAACGGTGGTACATGACGTTGCCGCGGCCGGTCGCGGCATCGGTGTAGAACACGAACGGCAACCCGGTCAGGTCCAGCCGGGCCCGGGCCTGCTCACCCGTCAGGCGGGGCACCGTCAGACGGCTGACCACCAACCCCGGCACCGGGTGCGGCAGCGGGCCGGTCGAGGCCAGCCGGTAGCCGCCCGCCGCACCGCGGTAGACCAGGCTGTCGCAACCGCTCTCGGCGTCCGTGAACAGCTGGAAGTCGTAGTCCATCGCCTCCAGTTCGAACACCGCGTCGAGCGCGCCCAGCCGCGCCGCGCTGTAGCTGCGGTGCCGCACCAGCCGACGGTCCTCCGGCTCCACGTGACGGCGCTGCGGGCGGTGCTCCGGGTCCAGGCCGTCGGCCCAGCCGAGCGGCGTGCGGGCCGGCCGGCGGTGATGACGCAGGCGGGCGACCCGCGACACCAGCCGGTCCTGGAGCAGATCGATCGCCTCACGCATCGTCGCCGCAGCGACGTGCGCCCGCACCGGACGTCCGTTGACGTCCACCGTGGCCTGCGCCAACGACGGCCGGGCCACCGCGTGGTTGGGCTCCTGCACCAGCCGCACCCGGACCGCGAGCACCGGCTCGTCCAGCCGGTCCAGCACCGCGGCGATCTTCACCCGCGCGTAGTCGGGGGCGCCGGCCGAAACCTCGCCGCGGGTCTCCACCAGCACCTCGACCTCGGCAACACTACGGGTCTGCAGACGGTTCATCAGAAACTCCTTTCCCGATGACTCCAGCCTGCTCCACAGCCGCCGCCGCGCAGAGGGCCGAACGGTCCACGTGGGGGAGCCGACGGGCCTGGCTGTTTCGGGACGGTCGGCGGGCATGGTTCGACGAGGTGTCAGTCCTGCTTCGGCTCGTCGTTGCTGTCATCGTCCTGTTTGTGCTCGTCTTCGTGCTCGTCCTTGTGCTCGCGGCGGGCCTCGCGTCGCCGGGAACGCAGGTGCCACACCAGCAGGCCCACGAGCACCACCGCCGCCACCACGATCGCCGCCGAACGCCCCACTACGGCCTCGATGTGCGAATACGCGGAGCCCGCGAAATAGCCGAGCAGGACGAACCCCACGCCCCAGATCACCCCGCCGATCGCGTTGAACAGCAGGAACCGGGGGTACGGCATCCGCGACACCCCCGCCAGCGCCGGCATCATTGCCCGGAAGAACGCCACGAACCGCCCCAGCAGCACCGCCACCGGACCCCGACGGCGGATCAGGCTCTGTGCTCCCTCGACCCGGTTCGCGTGCCGGCGCATCGTCTTCGTCCGCAGCACCGCCGGACCGAACCGGCGGCCCACCTCGTACCCCGTCGAGTCGCCGAGGATCGCCGCGGCCACCACCACCAGCACCATCAGGCCCAGCGACACCTTGCCCTGATGGGCAAGCACTCCGCCGAGCACCGCCGCCGTCTCGCCCGGCAGCACGAACCCGACGAACAGCGCGTCCTCCGCGAATACCAGGGCCCCCACCACCGCGTACACCACCGGGCCCGACAGCCCCCGCAGCCAGTCGGTGATGCCGTGCACCCGGACCACCTCGCTCCCGGCTCGCCCGCCGTCCGGGCCTCACCGTAACGCCGGGCCCGCGCCACCGCCCGCAGAACCCGCTGCCCGGGGGGCGCGTCGCATGCCCCTGATGGGCCAGACTGTGCCGGTGACCGCGAGATCCCTGGCCAAAGGCAGCAACCTCCCGATCGACGTGCCCGCCGTGCACGCCGACCTCAGCTGGACGCCCGCACCCGGCGCCCCCGACCTCACCGCCGCCGCGCTGCTGCTGACCGCCGACGGCCAGGCCCGCGACGCAAGCGATCTGATCCGGCATCGACGCACCCCGCACCGTTCCGGCGCCGTCCTCTGCCGCGGCCGCACCGGCCCCGCCGACGCCCCCGTCGAACGGATCGAGGCCGACCTCGCGGCGCTCGACGTCCGCGACGCCGACGTGCAGCGCGTCCTGCTGCTGGCCGCCACCGACGGCGAGGGCACCTTCGGCCGGATCCGCGACCTGACGCTGGCGATCTCCGACGCCCGCACCGGCCTGCCCCTCGCCACCTTCACCATCGAGGCCGGCCGGGAGACCGCCCTGATCGGCGGCGAACTCTACCGCCGCAACGGCCACTGGAAGTTCCGCGCCGTCGGCCAGGGCTTCGCCAACGGCCTGGACGGGCTGGCCGCGGCGTACGGCTTCACGCTGCCCACGGACTCCGCCGAGCAAGAGCCGGAGCCGGAGCCGGAGCCGGTGTTGGAGCCGGAGCCGGAGCCGGATTCGAGGCGGGAGGCCGGGAGTTGGCCCGGGCCCGAGGCCGTGGCGGGGCCGGCGCCGGATGCCGGCGGCGCGCTCACGGTGCCGCGACCGGCGGCAGAGCCGTCGCCCGTACCCGAGCCGAAGCGCGAGCCGGCTCCGGAGACCGGGCGGGCGAACGGGCCGCACACCGCACCGGAGTTGGAGGCCGGGCCGGCACCCGAGCCCCTGCCGGGGCCGGATGCCACCCGTGAGTTGAGGCTGCGCCTGTCGGCCGGGCCCTCGCCCGAACCGGAGCCGGTGCCGGAGGGCGTCCACTTCACCCGCGAGCTCAGGCTGCGCCCGCTGCCGACCCCGCAGCCCGCGCCCGCGCCCGACCCGTTCGCGTCCTCGCCAACCCCGCAGCCCGCGCCCGACCCGTTCGCGTCCTCCCCGGCCCCGCAGCCCGCGCCCGCATCCGACCCGTTCGCGTCCTCGCCAACCCCGCAGCCCGCGCCCGCGCCCGACCCGTTCGCGCTCGCGCCGTCGCCGGAACAGGTCGCGCTCGCGCCGTCGCCGGAACAGGTCGCGCTCGCGCCGTCGCCGGAACAGGTCGCGCTCCCGCCGTCGCCGGAACAGGTCGCGCTCCCGCCGTCGCCGGAACCGCTCTCGGCGCCGCCGGCCGTCCCCCCGCGGCCCACGCACGCGCCCGACATCGCGGCCGCCGCCGCGCAGCAGCTCGCCGCGGCAGGCGAGTCGCAGCTGCCCGTCGACATGCGCAAGCGCCTCTCGTTGCGCAAGCAGCAGGTCGCCGTCAGCCTGCAGAAGCACGGCGCGCAGGGTGTGGTGGCGCGGATTCTGCTGGTGCTGGACGCGTCCGGGTCGATGACGGGGTTGTACGCGCGGGGCGTGGTCGCGGACGTGGTGGAGCGGATGGCCGCCGTGGCCGCGCAGTTGGACGACGACGGGACGATGCAGGCGTGGACGTTCGCGTCCCGCTCGGCCCGGCTGCCCGATCTGAGCGTGCCGGGGCTGCCCGAGTGGCTGCGGCTGCACGTCCGGCCCGGTGAGGCGAGCATGGGCGGGCTGTTCGGCCGTCGTCGTATCCGGGCGCCGAGGCCCGACGGGCGGGTGGACATGAAGGCGGTCGGGATCCAGAACGAGGAGCAGAAGGTGATCGCCGAGGTGCGGGAGTTCGTCCGCGCCTTCCCGTCGCCGCTGCCCACCCTGGTGCTGTTCTTCTCCGACGGCGGCATCTACCGCAACTCCGAGATCGAGTTCCAGCTGCGCTCGGCCGTCGAGGAGCCGATCTTCTGGCAGTTCGTCGGCCTCGGGCATTCCAACTACGGCGTGCTGGAGTACTTCGACCGACTGCCGGGCCGCCGGGTCGACAATGTCGGGTTCTTCGCCGTCGACGACATCAGCACCCTGCCCGACCCGGAGCTGTACGACCGGCTGCTGTCCGAGTTCCCGCAGTGGATCACGGCCGCCCGCCGGGCCGGCATCCTGCGCTGACGAGCCGGCGGGACGTCAGGCCGCGGCGCGCGTGGTCCGGTCGGTGACCGAGACCACGCCGTCGACGGCGGCGCAGAGTTCGCGCAGGGCGAGGGTGTGGCAGTGCGGGGCGGTGGTGCCGCTGAGGGTGACCTCGCCCTGGACGACGTCGACGCTGATCAGGGCGGGGCTGGTGCCTTCGACGGTGGTGAGGATCTCCTCGACGATTTCGCGGCGGATCGCCTGGTCCTCGCGAAGGAAGACCCGCAGCAGGTCGCCGCGGCTGACGGTGCCGATCAGGCGGCCGTCGGTGGGGGAGACCACGGGCAGGCGTTTGACTCGCCGACGGGTCATCAGGCGGGCGGCGGCGACCACCGTGCTGTCGGGGGTGGTGCAGACGGCGGGGGTGGTCATCAGGTCGGCGGCGGTGGTGCCGGTGCCGCGCAGGTGGACGGGGGCGGGCAGCAGGGATGCCGGGTCGTACTGGGCGAGTTGGGTGCGCAGCAGGTCGGCCTCGGAGACGACGCCGAGCGGCCGGTGGTCGGTGTCCACCACCGGCACGGCGGTGATGTCGTACTCGGCGAGCAGTGCGACGATCTCGCGGAAGCCCGTTCCGGGGCTGACGGTGACCACTTGACGGGTCATCATCGCTCCGACGGTGCAGTGCCGCATCGTCCTTCGCCTCCTCGGTCCGCGCCGGTCCGATGCCGACGTTCCCACTCTGCGGGGTGTGCGGCGTCGGGGGCGAGGGCCGGAGGTCCCGGGTGGTGGGGCCGGTCGGCGGGGCGGGGGCGGGGCGGCAGCAGCCGCAGGCCGGACACCCATTCGGGGCGGATCCGGACGGAGACGGCGGGCGGGCCGGTGGCGGCGGTGGGGTGTACGGCGTCGGCGTGGCCGAGCACGGTGACTGTCCAGCCGCTGCCGTCGGCGGGGTCGACCTGGTCGGCCTGGAAGGCGACGACGGTGCCGGTCACGGCACGCAGCAGCTCTTCGTCGGGCTGGTCGACCAGGACGCTGCCGCCGTCCGCGAGGCGGTAGCGGACCGGCAGGACGGCGGGCAGGGCGTGCCGGGTGTAGACGAGCCGGCCCACCGAGTGGCGGGCCATCAGGCGCAGACACTGGCCCGGGTCGAGGCTGAGGCCATCGGGGGAGGAGACGGGTTCGCTGGTCATATCTCCGATCCTGGGCGGTCGGACCCGTGTGGCGGGAGGGCCGTTGGTCGTTTCCGTACCGGTCGAGCGTCCTTCCGATCGGCGGGGGTAGGGCTCCGGGATACGAACCGATTACGTTCTTTTTCTGTTCATAGAACTGTTTGTATGTTCATCGACAGGCTGTCAGTCGGCCAGCCCCCCGCTACCCGACTGGAGTCACGAGTGAGCCCCTCCTCCTCCGCGCGCCGACGCACCCTCACCGCCGGCGCCCTCGCGGCGAGTGCCGCACTGCTCGTCGCCGCAGTCCAGGTCGACACCGCCTCCGCCGCCCCCGGCCGCGACGCGGCGATCGCCCGTGCGGAGGCGAACGTCTCCCACCACGCCGACCTGTTCGGCTTCGGCGCCGGCCAGGGCCTGAAGGTCAAGGACGTCATCATCGACGCGGACGGCACCCAGCACGTCCGCTTCGACCGCACCTACCGCGGCCTGCCGGTGATCGGCGGCGACCTGGTCGTCCACCAGGACGCCCGTGGCAAGCTCGCCGACTCCTCCCGCGCCAAGGGCCACGACGCCGCGGTGAAGTCCGTGGTGCCCGCCGTCTCCCCGCAGCACGGCGCTGCCGCCGCGCTCGGCCAGGCCCAGGGCATATCCGGCGCGACCGCCACCCCCGAACTGGTCGTCTGGGCCGCCGACGGCACCCCCCGCCTCGCCTGGCAGACCACCATCAGTGGCGAGGGCAAGCAGGGCCAGCCGGCCGGCCGGATCGTCGTCACCGACGCCAACACCGGTGAGGCGATCGAGAGTTACGACTCCGAGCAGTCCGCGGCCGGCACCGGCCACTCCGAGTACACCGGCGACGTCCGGATCGACACCACCCAGCAGGCCGACGGCAGCTACACGCTGACCGACCCGGTCCGCGGCCACCTCACCAAGGACGCCAAGAACCTCGGCGCGAGCAGCGTCAAGGCCAGCTCCGGCAGCGCGCTCACCAGCACCACCAACGTGTGGGGCGACGGGAAGAAGTTCTCCACCGACCGGTCCACCGCCGCCGTCGACGCCCACGCCAACACCGCCTGGACGTACGACTACTACCTCAACACCTTCGGCCGCAAGGGCATCAAGAACGACGGCCGCGGCGCCACCGTCTTCGTCCACGTCGGCACCAACTGGGACAACGCCCAGTGGTCCGACACCTGCTTCTGCATGATGACCGGCGACGGCAACGGCACCACCGACCCCGAGCAGGTCGACCTCGACACCATGGGCCACGAGATGACCCACGGCGTCACCAGCGCCACCGCCAACCTGCGCTACAGCAGCGAGTCCGGCGGCCTCAACGAAGCCACCAGCGACATCTTCGGCACCATGGTCGAGTGGTACGCCAACAACGGCGTCGACACCCCCGACTACCTGTTCAGCGACCAGTCCACCCCGCCGTGGCTGCGCCGCTTCGACAAGCCCTCGCTGGACGGCCGCTCCGCCGACTGCTGGAGCAAGACCGTCGGCAAGCTGGACGTGCACTACTCCTCCGGCGTCGCCAACCACTGGTTCTACCTGGCCAGCGAGGGCAGCGGCAGCAAGACCATCAACGGCTTCACCTACAACAGCCCGACCTGCAACAACTCCACCGTCACCGGCATCGGCAACCAGAAGGTCGCCGCCATCTGGTACCGGGCGCTCACCGTCTACATGACCTCCACCACCAACTACGCCGGCGCCCGCACCGCCTCGCTGAACGCCGCCCGCGACCTGTACGGCGCCACCTCCACCGAGTACGCGACCGTCGCCGCCGCGTGGAGCGCCGTCTCCGTCGCCTGACCGCACGCGCGTCCGGATGGCGACCGATCGGCCGCTATCCTGGCCCGATGAGCGACAACCTTCCCCCCTGCCCCAGCTGCGCCGGCCAGTACACGTACGAGATGGACGCCCTGATGGTCTGCCCCGAGTGCGGCCACGAGTGGGCGCCCACCGAGGACGACGCGGCGCAGCCGGCGGGGGAGCGGGAGATCCGGGACGCCGTCGGCAACGTGCTGGCCGACGGCGACACCGTCACCGTGGTCAAGGCCCTGAAGGTCAAGGGCAGCGCCTCCGGCATCAAGGCCGGCACCAAGGTGCGCAACATCCGGCTGGTCGACGGCGTCGACGGCCACGACATCGACTGCCGGATCGACGGGTTCGGCGCCATGCAGCTCAAGTCGAGCGTGGTCAAGAAGGCCTGACCCGCTTCCTGCCCCACCGTGCTCCCGGACTCCCCGCGTGGGGGCCGGGAGCACGATCATTGTCGGGGTCGGCTTGCTAGGGTCGGCGCGACGCCCCCGTGCCCTTCCGGGCCTTGAACGAGACGGTGACGACCACGTGAACGCCGAGAACCCGCAATCGCTCCCGGTGGCCAGTGTGCCGCTGTACCAGCTGAAGGCGGAGTTCTTCAAAACGCTCGGGCACCCCGTGCGGATCCGGGTCCTGGAGCTGCTCAGCACCCGCGACCACGCCGTCGCCGAGATGCTCCCCGAGGTCGGCGTGGAGCCGGCCAACCTCTCCCAGCAGCTGGCCGTGCTGCGCCGCGCCAAGCTGGTGCACGCCCGCCGCGAGGGCTCCACCGTCGTCTACACCCTCGCTAGCGGCGAGGTTGCCGACCTGCTGCGGGTCGCCCGTTCCATCCTCGGCTCGCTGATCACCGACCAGGCCGGCCTGCTCGCCGACCTGCGGGCCGCCGACAACGGCTGACGCGCCGTCACGTCCCTTGCCATGCCCGCGAGGGCGCCGTTGCGCCTCCAACATGCAGACATTGCGACTTGCGAAATTCTTCAAGTCGATACATTCTGATCGGGTGCCCGACAGGTCCGTCCTGCCCGGGCGCCTGCGTGCCGACATGGGGAAGGGGCCGGACGTGACCGAGCTGTTCGAGGATGAGGTCCGCGAGCAACTCGCCCTCGCCGAAAGGGCGTTGCGCGAGGCCCGGGACGCCGACGACGACCATGGCGCGCAGGCCCAGGCCGGCCGGATCGCCGGGCTGCTGCGGATCGCGGAGCAGCACGGCGTCGCCGTCCCGTCCCGGTCCGGAACAGAGCCGGAACCCCAGAAAGAGAGCTGAACGGTGCCCGCGTCGCAGTGTCAGGCCCAGGCGGAGGTCCATGATCCGCTCGCCACGATCCGATGCGGCGGGGCGGCGTGAACGGCGGGGGTGTGATCGGACGGCGGGTGCGGGCGGTACTGCCGAACCGCAAGGTGCTGGCCACCATGGGCCGCGACCCGCGCCGCGACTTGATCGCCGGCCTGACGGTGGCCGTCGTGGCGCTGCCGCTGGCACTGGGCTTCGGAGTGTCCTCCGGGGCGGGCGCGGCGGCCGGGCTGGCCACCGCAGTGGTCGCGGGTGCGATCGCCGCCGTGTTCGGCGGCTCCGGCCTCCAGGTCACCGGCCCGACCGGTGCGATGACCGTGGTGCTGGTGCCGATCGTGGCCCACTACGGCACCCCGGGCGTACTGACCGTCGGCCTGCTCGCGGGCCTGATGCTGATACTGCTGGGGCTCGCCGGGGCCGGGCGCTGGATGGCGTACGTGCCGGTGCCGGTGGTGGAGGGCTTCACGGTCGGTATAGCCGGTGTGATCGCGCTCCAGCAGGTGCCCGGCGCGCTCGGAGTGGCCAAGCCGGAGGGCGAGAACCCGGCGGTGGTCGCCGCCCGCGCAGTGAGGGCGTTCGCGGAGACCCCGCACTGGGCAGCCGTCCTGCTCGCCGCGGGCGTCGCCGCCCTGATGCTGATCGGCGGGAAGCTGCGGCCTGCCGTCCCGTTCTCGCTGATCGCCGTGGTCGCCGCCACCGTGCTGGCCAAGGCCGTCGACCTGCCGGTCGGCGTCATCGGCAAGCTGCCGGCCGGGCTGCCCAGCCCCTCGCTCGGCTTCCTCGACCTGTCCGCCGTACCCGGGCTGCTGCCGTCCGCGCTGGTGGTTGCCGCACTCGGTGGGCTGGAGTCGCTGATGTCGGCGACCGCCGCCGATGCGATGACCGCGAACGACCCCCGCCGGGGCGGCGAGCGGCACGACAGCGACCGGGAGCTGTTCGGTCAGGGCCTGGCCAACCTGGTCGCCCCGCTGTTCGGCGGCGTTGCCGCGACCGGCGCGATCGCCCGCACCGCCGTCAACGTGCGCAGCGGCGCGGTCTCCCGACTGGCCGCGCTGGTGCACGCCGCCGTGCTGGCCGTGGTGGTGTTCGCCGCCGCGCCGCTGGTCGCCGACATTCCGCTGGCCGCGCTGGCCGGCGTGCTGATCGCCACCGCCGTCCGCATGGTCCAGGCCGGCGCCCTGCGTGCGCTGGCCCGCACCGGCCGCGGCGAGGCCGCCGTGCTGGCGGCGACCGCCGTCGCCACCCTCGCCTTCGACCTGGTCACCGCCGTCGGGGTCGGCCTGCTGCTGGCCGGCGCGCTGGCACTGCGCTCCGTCGCCCGGGGCGCCCGGCTGGAGCGGCTGCCGGTGTCCGAGGAGGACCACGCGGGCGGGCGGATCGCCGCCTTCAGGCTGCACGGCCCGCTGCTGTTCGCCGCCGCGCACCGGCTGCGGACCGAGCTGACGGCCGCCGCGCGGGCCGAGGTGGTGATCCTGCGGATGTCCCGGGTCACCGCGATCGACGCCAGCGGCGCGACCGTGCTCGGAGAGGCGCTCGCCGACCTGCACCGCCGCGGCACCCTGGTACTGGTCTCCGGGCTGCACGACGAACACCGGCGACCGCTGGACGCCCTCGGCGTGCTGGACGAGCTCCAGCTCCAAGGGCGGCTGTTCGGCACCTCGGCGGAGGCCCTGGAATACGCCCGGGACAGCCTTCCGTCCATCCCCGCGCCGGCCGTCGGCACCCGCTGAACGGCCCGGGCCGCTCGCACGCCGGGCGGCCCGGCCTGCCCGGTAGAGTGGGCCCAGTAGCACCCCCTCGGGGTGCGTGACGGCGGTGGGGCCCGCCGGACACGAACCGCAGCGGTCTGCTGCCAACGGTCCCTGCTTGTACAGTGGCGCGCCCGGAATTCTCGGGTGCCGTGCGAGTAGGAGACGTGTGCCCGTGGAGAGTTCGACGGCGGTCGGTGCCGAGGCCCGGCAGCGGCCGGTGAGGCGGGGGCCGGACAGTGAACTGGCGGCCGTGATCGGTGTGGTGGCCGTCGGGGGTGTGCTGGGGGCGTGTGCCCGGTACGCGATCGCGCTGGCGTGGCCGACGCCGGTGGACGGGTTTCCGTGGGCGACGCTGGTGATCAATGCGGCCGGGTGCGCGGTGATCGGGGCGTTCATGACGGTGCTCACGGAGGCGTGGCGGGCGCACCGGCTGGTGCGGCCGTTCTTCGGTACCGGTGTGCTGGGCGGGTTCACCACATTTTCCACCTACGCGGTCGACATCCAGCGCCTGATGCTGGCCGGCCGCGCCCCGGCGGCGCTCGGGTATCTGGCCGCGACCCTGCTCGCCGCGATGGTCGCGGTCTGGGCCGGCGCGGCGGCCGCCCGCCGGGTGATCCGACGGAGGACGCGATGACCACACGCATCGAACGGGCGCTGCGGATGACGGCGCTGGTCGGCGAGGACGAACGCTGGCACCACCGCCCGCTGTACGCCGAGATCGTGCACCGGGTGCACGCCGCGGGGCTGGCCGGTGCCAGCGTGTTCCGCGGGGTCGAGGGCTTCGGCGCGTCCTCGATGGTGCACACCTCGCGGCTGCTGTCGGTCGGCGACGACATGCCGATGGCGGTCGTGGTGGTGGACCGCGAGGAGCGGATCCGCTCGTTCCTGCCGCAGTTGGACGACCTGCTGGACCGGTGCCTGGTGACGCTCGACGCGTGCGAGGTGCTCCGGAAGGTCAGGGACGACGGGGAGGCGCGGTGAACTGGCTGCTGGTGATCGTCGGCGCGGCGGTCGGCGCCCCGCTGCGCTACCTGACCGACCGGGCGGTGCAGGCCCGGCACGACACGGTGTTCCCGTGGGGGACGTTCGCCGTCAACGTGTCCGGTTCCCTGGTGCTCGGCCTGCTGACCGGCGCGGTGGCCGCCGGCGCGGCCTCCTCGCAGCTCCAGCTGCTGCTCGGCACGGGCTTCTGCGGGGCGCTGACCACGTATTCGACGTTCTCGTACGAGACCTTGCGGCTGGCCGAGAGCGGGGCCCGGTTCTACGCGGTGATGAACGCGGCGGGCAGCGTGGTGGCGGGTCTGGGGTCGGCGTTGACGGGGTGGGCGATCGCCCAGGCGCTGTGGGTGTGAGGCCGTGGCCCGTTCTCGATCGGCCGTAAGGATGATCCTCCGGCCGTGACGGACCTGGGCATGGCTGGTGGGCGGGGGTCCCGGACCCCGGGGGAGTGGCGATGCGTCGCCGTGATCCGGACAGAATGCCCGCCGGGGCCGGGATCATCTTCCCGTGGGCACGGACCGCGAGTTAGCGTGACGTTGAGTTAGTTGCCCGAGGCACTCAACTGCCCGGGCCGCGCAGTCGCAGGCTCCATCGCCGACGCCACCGCCGGCCCAGCTCCGGGAAGGGAGCACCAGATGGCCACCGCCGCAGAAACCTCCCCCACCATCCACCCCGCCCCGCGCGAGGCGACCTGCCCGTTCGCCCCGCCGCCCGCCTACCAGCAGGCCCGGCACGACGAGCCGATCAGCCGCGTCACCCTGTACGACGGCAACACCGCCCTGCTGATCACCCGCCACGAGGACGTCCGCGCCATCCTCGCCGACAACCGGTTCAGCTCCGACCCGGCGAACCCCGGCTTCCCGTTCCTCACCGAGGGCGCCCGCCAACTCCTCAACGTCAAGCCCACGTTCATCCGGCTCGACGACCCCGAGCACGGCCGGCTGCGCCGCATGCTCACCGGCGACTTCACCGTCCGCAAGACCGCCGAACTGCGCACCGAGATCCAGCGGATCACCGACGAACTCATCGACAGGATGATCGACGGACGCCAACAGGCCGACCTGGTCGAAGAGTTCGCGCTGCCGCTGCCGTCCCTGGTGATCTGCCTGCTGCTCGGCGTCCCCTACCAGGACCACGACTTCTTCCAGGAGTGCAGCCGCACCCTGCTGCACCGCGGCGCCACCACCGAGGAAATCGTCGAGGCCAACAACCGCCTCACCGAATACCTCGACGCCCTGACCGCGTCCAAGCGCGACAACCCCGACGACGGCATCCTCAGCCGCCTGGTCGAGCGCGGTGAACTCGAGATCGAGGACATCGGCGCGATGGGCCGGCTGCTGCTGATCGCCGGGCACGAGACCACCGCCAACATGACCGCGCTGTCCGTGCTGGCCCTGCTCCGCAACCCCGAGCAACTCGCCCACCTGCGCGCCCACCCCGAGGACACGCCCGCCGCCGTCGAGGAGCTGCTGCGCTACCTCAGCATCGTGCAGACCGGCCTGGTCCGGGTCGCCGTCGCCGACGCCGAGATCGGCGGCACCAAGATCCGGGCCGGCGAGGGCGTCATCCTCCAGGTCAACACCGCCAACTGGGACGACGGACGCTACCCCGGGGCCGACACCCTCGACCTCACCCGCGACACCCGCCACCACCTCGCCTTCGGCTTCGGCGTCCACCAGTGCCTCGGCCAGCCGCTCGCCCGGCTGGAACTGGAGATCGCCCTGGAGACCCTGCTGCGCCGGCTGCCCGACCTGAAGCTCGCCGTGCCGTTCGAGGACGTCCCGTTCCGGCACGACATGCTGATCTACGGCGTCCACGAACTCCAGGTCGCCTGGTGAGCGCCACCACGCCGGCCCGCACCGGTGACCCCGCGGCGGCCGGAACCGTGACCGTCTCCGTCGACCAGGACCGCTGCTGCGGCGCCGGACAGTGCGTCCGCAACGCCCCCGAAGTGTTCGACCAGCGCGAGGAGGACGGCGTGGTCGTGCTGCTCGACGCCCGCCCGCCCGCCGAGCTGCGCTCCGCCGTCGAGGACGCCGCCGCGTCCTGCCCGTCCGGGGCGGTCCGGATCACCGAGAACTGACCCGGACGCCCCCGGTAAACTGCCGAACCGTCCCGCCGACCGATGGCGGGACGGTTCGACGTTTGAGGAGGAGTCCCGTCGAGGCCACTGTCGAACTCGCCCCGCACGGCGTCACCGACCTGCGCGGGCAGGCAGGCCCGCCGCTGACGATCCGCTACGGCCCGGGCGCCGCCGTCGTGGTGGCCGGACTGCCCGGCAGCGGCAAGAGCACCCTGCTGCACCGCTGGGACGGCCGCGCCCCCGTCCTCGACCCGCGCACCAGCCGACTGGCCGCTCAGGCCGCGATGCCCGCCCGGCTCCCGTACCCCGTCTACCGGCCCGTGGTGCGCACCCTGCACCTGCTGCGCACCCGCGCCGCGCTGCGCAGGCCCGGGCCGCTGCTGGTGCACGACTGCGGCAGCCGCCGCTGGATGCGGCTCGCCCTCGCGCACTGGGCCCGCCGGTACGGGCGCGAGCTGCACGTGGTGCTGCTCGCCGTCCGGCCCGAGCAGGCGCTGGCCGGCCAGCACGCCCGGGCCCGGACCGCCGCCCCGCGCACCTTCCGCCGCCACGTGCGCGGCCTGACGGCGCTGCTGGCGTCCGTCGAACGGCGGGGGCGGTCAGCGTTCCCGGGTGCCTCGTCCGTGCTGCTCGCGGACGAGACCTCGCGGGAGCGGCTGACCGCCGTCCGGTTCGTGGCCCCGGACCAGTAGCCGTCAGGCGTAGATGACGTTCCACTGCTGGTTGCGGTCGCCCGTGCGGCAGCCCTCGATCGTCACCTGGCTTCCGGCGTGGGAGGTCAGGCAGCCCTGGTCGCCGTCGGCGGAGTGGATGTACGTGCCGATGTCGCCGGCCGCGTACCACCAGCGCGACCGGGACGCGGTGTTGTCGTACGGGTCGTACCAGGGGTTGTACTCGGACAGTTCGCCGGTGTTGTTGAAGCTGTTTCGCAGGTTCCGGTAGCTCTTGGTGGTGCACCAGCCGTCGGTGCACTTCTCCGTCTCCCAGGAGGAGAAGACGACCTGGTTGGCGGAGGTCATGGTGACGTACCACCACTGGTTGGACTGGCCGGTCTGCGCGTAGCTGTACACCGGGGCGCCCTGGTCGATGTTGTGCGCGTAGTCGTCCAGGTACTGGCCGGTGCCCATGTTCAGGACGTGCACCCAGCCCCGGGGCACGGCGGCCTGCGCGGGGGCCTCGACGGCGAACACGCCCGCGAGGACGGACAGGGACACGCCGGCGGCGGTGAGGATCGTTCGGATGTTCTTCACGGTGGGACTTTCCTTTCGGCGGGTCAGCTGTAGGTGATCTGCCACTGCTGGTCGTGGTCGCCGGAGCGGCAGCCCTCGACCGTCACCTGGCCCCAGGCGTGGGCGGTGAGGCAGTCGCCGTTCCAGGCGGCGGAGTGGATGTACGTCCCGGCGTCGCCGCCCACGTAGTACCAGAGCTGCTCGCCGGGCAGTTCACCGAAGCGGGTGTCGTGCTGCCAGCGCTGCTGCGGGCCGAGGACGCCGCGGTTGCCGCTGTCGCGGGTGAGGTTGCGGTACCACCAGCCGGTGAGGCCGTTGCCCTGCTGGGTCTCGTAGGAGGAGAACGAGACCGTGTTGTTGCCGCTGTTGTCCACCCACCACCACTGGTTGGACTGCCCGGTCTGCGCGTACGTGTACACCGGGGCGCCCTGGTTGGTGTTGTGGGCGTAGTCGTCCAGCAACTGGCCAGTGCCGAGGTTCCGGATGTGCGCCCAGCCCTGCGGCACGGCGGCCTGCGCGGGGGCCTCGACGGCGAACACGCCGGCGAGGACGGACAGGGACACGCCGGCGGCGGTGAGGACCCTTCGGATGTGCTTCATGGTGCGGCTCTCCTTCCGGCCGGTCAGCTGTAGAGGACGTTCCACTGCTGGTCGTGGTCGCCCGAGCGGCAGCCCTCGACCGTCACCTGGCCCCAGGCGTGGGCGGTCAGGCAGTCGCCGTTCCAGGCGGCGGAGTGGATGTACGTCCCGGCGTCGCCGCCCACGTAGTACCAGAGCTCCTCGCCCGGCAGGCCGCCGAAGCCGATGTTGGCGGTCCAGAGCTGCTGCGGGCCGAGGACGCCGCGGTTGCCGCCGTCGCGGACGAGGTTGCGGTACCACCACTTGGCCACGCTGCTGTACTGCTGCGTCTCGTAGGAGGAGAAGGTGACCGTGCTGTTGGTGTTGTTGGCCACCCACCACCACTGGTTGGACTGCCCGGTCTGCGCGTACGTGTACACCGGCGCGCCCTGGTTGGTGTTGTGGGCGTAGTCGTCCAGCAACTGGCCGGTGCCGACGTTCTGGATGTGCGCCCAGCCCTGCTGCACCATGGCGTCGGCGGGCGCGGCCGCGGTGATGGTGGCGGCCAGTACGGCGCCGGCCACCAAGGCGCCGACGAATCTCTTCTTCACTGTCTTCCCCCTTGTTCCTGTTCTGCGGGCGACGCCCCCGCGTCGCCGACCAGGTGAGGGGACGGTATGAAAGGCCGTTGGACAGATGATGGACAGCCGAAAATGCCGCCGCCCCGGACGTGGCGTCCGGGGCGGCGGGTGGTTGACGGGCCGTCAGTGGCCGCGGGCGATCCACTCCGCCAGCTGCGGGGCCTCCGCGCCGACGGTGGTCGAGTCGCCGTGGCCGGTGCGCACCACCGTCTCGGCCGGGAGCGTCAGCAGACGGTCGCGGATCGAGTCGACGATGGTCGGGAAGTCGGAGAACGACCGCCCGGTGGCGCCCGGCCCGCCCGCGAACAGGGTGTCGCCGGTGAAGACGGTGCCCAGCTCCGGCGCGTACAGGCTGACCGCGCCCGGGCTGTGGCCCGGGGTGTGCAGAACGGTCAAGGCGGTTCCGGCGACGGTCAGTTGCTGGCCGTCGGCGAGGGCGCCGTCGGGCCCCCGGTCCGGGTGGGTCTGGTCCCACAGCACCTGGTCGTCCGGGTGCAGCAGGATCGGCGCGCCCGTGCGGGCGGCCAGTTCCGGCGCGGCGTCGATGTGGTCGTTGTGCGCGTGGGTGGAGACGATCGCCACCAGTGTGCGCCCGGCCACCGCCGCGGCGATCGCGTCCGCGTCGTGCGCGGCGTCGATCACGATCACCTCGTGGTCGTCGCCGACCAGCCACACGTTGTTGTCGACCTCCCAGGTGCCGCCGTCCAGGCAGAACTCGCCCGCGGTGACCAGGTGTTCGATCCGGGCCGCCATCAGAAGACCACCACCGAACGCAGCACCTCGCCGCGGTGCATCCGGGCGAACGCCTCCTCGACGCCGTCCAGCGGGATGGTCTCGCTGACGAACGCGTCCAGGTCGAGCCGGCCCTGGAGGTACAGGTCGATCAGCATCGGGAAGTCCCGCTCAGGGAGGCAGTCGCCGTACCAGGAGGACTTGAGCGCACCGCCGCGGCCGAACACGTCCAGCAGCGGGAGTTCGAGGGTCATCTCCGGGGTCGGAACGCCGACCAGCACCACGGTGCCCGCCAGGTCGCGGGCGTAGAACGCCTGCTTGTACGTCTCCGGGCGGCCGACCGCGTCGATCACCACGTCCGCGCCGTTGCCGCCGGTCAGCTCGCGGATCGCCTCCACGGCGTCGGTCTCCCGCGAGTTCACCGTGTGGGTGGCGCCCAGGCCGCGGGCGGTGACCAGCTTGCGCTCGTCCACGTCCACCGCGATGATCCGCGACGCGCCCGCCAGCCGGGCACCCATCACCGCGGCGTTGCCGACGCCGCCGCAGCCGATCACCGCGACGCTGTCGCCGCGACCCACCTGGCCGGTGTTGATCGCCGCGCCCAGACCGGCCATCACGCCGCAGCCCAGCAGGCCCGCCGCGGCCGGCGAGGCCGCCGGGTCCACCTTGGTGCACTGGCCCGCCGCGACCAGGGTCTTCTCGGCGAACGCGCCGATGCCCAGGGCCGGCGACAGCTCGGTGCCGTCCTCCAGCGTCATCTTCTGCTTCGCGTTGTGGGTGGCGAAGCAGTACTGCGGCCGGCCCCGCCGACACGCACGGCAACGGCCGCACACCGCACGCCAGTTGAGGATCACGAAGTCACCCGGCACGACATTGTCGACACCCTCGCCGACGGCCTCCACCACGCCCGCCGCCTCGTGGCCCAGCAGGAACGGGAACTCGTCGTTGATCCCGCCCTCCCGGTAGTGCAGGTCGGTGTGGCACACGCCGCACGCCTGCACCTTCACCACGGCCTCGCCCGGACCCGGATCGGGCACCACGATCGGCACCACCTCCACCGGCGCGCCCTTCGCCCGAGCGATCACACCCCGCACAACCTGAGCCATCCCGAAACCCTTCTTGCATATACGGCAATTTCGCGGCGCGGACGCGCCTGTGCCGAACCTACGCCGATCTGCCCGCGCGGCGGACCGTTCAGTCCCCGGACGAGCGACCCGCGGGCCGACGATCCAGCAGCACAGCGCCACTTCCACGGCCCTGACGTGCCAGCAGCGTACCCAGCGCGAGCCACCCCGCCGCCAGCAGCCAGCCGCCCAGCACATCCAGCGTCCAGTGCACCCCCAGGTACACCCGGCTCGCACCGACCGCCCCCGCGAACAGCACCGCCCCCACCACCGCGAGGCGGGCGGCCGCCGGACGGGCCAGCACCACCGCGAGCGCCAGCAGCCCCGCACCGGCCGCGGCCGTGAACGCGTGCCCCGACGGGAACGAGAAACCGGAGGCGTGCACCGCCCGGTCCGCGAGCGGCGGCCGCGGCCGGCCGAAGCCGTGCATCAGCAGCTGGCGCAGCCCCTGGCCGAGCAGCAGCCACACCGTCGGCGCGAACAGCACCAGCGCGACGGGCTTCGGTACCCGCCGGACCATGAGCGCGCCCGCCGCCAGCGCCATCAGGTACGGCAGCGGCGCCGAACCCAGCGCCGTCACCATCGTCGCCACCGTCGTCGCGCCGGGCGGCCGGTGCCCCACGCACCAGTCCAGCACGGCCTGCTCGAACCCGAACGGCCCCCACCCGTGCGCGGCCAGCACCCCCGCCAGCACCGCGAACGCCGCCCAGCAGCCGACCAGCGCCACCGCTGCCTTCCGGCCAGCCGTCATCGTGGAATCTCCCGAGGTCGCAAGCGGCGCACCGCCAGGAACCGCACGCACCGCAGGGGACATCGTACGGGTCCGAACAACAGCAGTCGGAACCGGTCGGCGATCGCTAGGATTCGGCGGTCGAACAGCAGGTGAAGGAGTGTCAAGGATGGCCGAGCAGGCGGTGGCCGGGGAACTCGGCGACCGGTACGTCGGGATGCTCGCCGAAGTCTCCCGCTCCGGGCGCCGGTTGACCCGCGCGGAAATCGAATCACTGCGCGCCCTCGGCGAACGCGGCGCCGAGACCGGACAGGGCCTGCGCGACCTGGTCGCCCACTGCATGAGCGCCGGACGCCGGGCCTGGCCCACCCTCCCCGGCATCGCCGGCGCCGGCACCGTCGGCGAACTGCGACAGGTCGGCGAAGCCCTGCTGATCGCCGCCGAAACCGCCCTCGCCGCCCTCGGCGAAGGCCATGAGCGCGCCCAACGGCTGGCCGTCCGCCAGGAGGAAGCCGCGCGCCGCGAGTTCATCGACGACCTGCTGTACGGCCGCAGCGACCTCGGCACCCTCGCCGAACGCGCCGAACGCTTCGGCCTGCGCCTGGCCCGCACCCACGCCGTCGCCGTCGCCGTCGGCGCCGACCAGCCCTACGGCCACCTGGACGCCGTGGTACGCCGCGTCGAACGCGAACTCACCGGCCGCTTCGGCGAACGCGACGTCCTGCTCGCCACCAAGGACGGCCGGCTGGTGTGCGTCGCCCCCGAGAGCGAACAGGCCGTCCTCGACGCCTTCGCCCGCCTCGCACTCCGCCCCGGCCCCGGCTACCCACCCGCCCGCCGGGTCGCCACCGGACGACGCCACTCCGGGGCCGGCGGCGTGGTGCGCAGCTACGAGGAGGCGCTCGACGCGCTCGACTTCGCGGAACGGCTCGACCTGCCGTCGGAGCTGCTCAAAGCCGAGGAGTTGCTGGTCTTCCCGGTCCTGATGCGCGACCGCGCGGCGATGGCGGACCTGGTGCGTACGGTCCTCGGCCCGCTCGCCGCCGCCCGCGGCGGGGCCGGCCCACTGCTCGACACCATCGCCGTGCAGGCGGAGGCGGGCTACGTCAACGCGGAAGCGGCTCGCCGCCTGGGGGTCAGCGTGCGGACGCTCGGCTACCGGACGGAGCGCATCAAGGCGCTGACCGGGTACGACCCGGCGGACGCACTGCACCGGTACACGCTGGAGACGGCGGCGATGGGGGCTCGGTTGCTGGGGTGGCCGGGGCAGCCGCTCTAGCCTCCGGCGGAGTGCGAGCGCAGGCGGGCGCGAAAGCAGGGGCGCGTGGGGGCACCTGGTGTGCAGGTTCTGCGCGTCAAGAGGGCGTCAAGATTGCCGGGTTCTGGCAATGTGCGGAGGGGCCCGAGCTGGCACGATCTTCCTGTCGCCGGGAGATCGGCGCGGATGGGCCGGCGGGAATCGGGGGATTCGTTCCGTTGGCCCGGGTGTCGACGCTCCGGACCGGGGGGTACGGGGGTCGGCACTGGAGGGGGAAGGCGTCCCGACCGGGGGGTAGGGGCGTCGATGAAGGGGGGGAGCGGCGTCCTGACCGGGGGGTAGGGGCGTCAGCGAGGGGGGAACGGCGTCCCGACCGGGGGGTAGGGGCGTCAACGAGGGGGAAGGGGCCGGCGTCTGTGGGGGGCGGAGCCGGCGCCTGCCCCGTTCTGGGGTTCTGCGGGGCGGGGCCCGTTGAGGTGATTGTCGGATGAGTGGGCTGCGAGCCGTCGGGGGCGGTCGGGGCCGAGCTGCCAGGGTGGCTGACGGCTCATCCCTCCTGCCCCGCGCGTGCCGTGCGCTTCTTGGGCCCGTGCGGGCAACCCCCGACCACGGACGAAGAGGACATCGCAGCGATGACCGACGAGATCGCCTACGCCCGGATCCATCCCGCCATCGGCATGGCCCGGATCGGTAACAGCACCCGCGAGGACGGCTGGTTCTACGGACCGGAGACGCCGGATCCGGAGCCCGCGCCGGTCGGCTTCTACAAGGACGACAGCGGGGCGATCAAGCGTCAGGCCGCCCGGTTCCGGATCTACGGGTACGACAGCCGGCACCAGGTGGTGCGTGAACTCACCGCCACCGAGGCGGGGGTGACGATCGAGTGGGCCGTGCACGTGGCCAACCGGAAGGCCGACTGGTACAACTTCGACCTCGCGCTGGACATCCCCGACATGAAGGGCCAGGCGTCGGCCCGCCGCAACCTCAAGCAGGCGGACCGCGGCAGCCTGATCATCGACCCCGGGCCCAAGACGCTGACCGCCGGGACCAGGGACGTCGTCGAGTTCACCGGCGGCACCTTCCTGGGCAAGTCGGTTCCGCTCGGCCGGATGCACACCGACGACCAGGGCCGCCTGGTCGTTCTCGGCGGCACCGGCGACTCCGGGGCGCCCGGCGGCGAGCCGTTGCACTCGTTCGGCAACAACGACGGCTGGTACGACGACACTTCGGACGGCCCGGTCACCGCGACCCTCACCCTCGGCGGCAAGGAGGTTCCGGTGCAGGGCGCGTGGGTGGTGGTCGCCCCGCCCAACTACGGCCCGGACCTGAAGGCCGTGCGCACCCTGTGGGACGTGCTGCACGACGTGTTCGGCGCAGGTGCCGGCTTCGGCGACAACGACGAGGACGGCGTCAACTTCCAACGGGACATCGAGCCGATCCTGCGGCGGTTCTGCGAACTCCAGTGGGCCAACAAGGGGTTCGCCACCCACTTCGGCTTCGGCGGCCCCGAGGACTTCCTCGCCCCGGAGCTGCTGAAGCGCCTGTCCAGCCCGGCCGAACGCAACCGCGAGCTGCGCCACCAGGTGCTCACCACGATGCGTGACTACAGCCGCGACGGCATGTCGCCGGTGCCGTGGCCGTGGATCTACGGCGACGCGATGGCCCGGACGCCCAAGTCGGTGCTCCAGTACCTGGCGCTGTCCGACACCCAGATCACCCACCTGATCGCCTGGTCCAAGGGCGAGTTCAGCACCACCCCGTGGCCGGGCTTCCCGCGCCGGCTGGAGGACGCCGAGGTCGCCGACCAGCCCGGCCTGCTCGACCGCGCCGCCCTCGACTTCTGCCTCGCCGACGCCTTCCACCCCGGCTGCGAAGTCACCTGGCCGATCCGGCACTCGTCGATGTTCGAGCACCCGTTCCGGATCCTGCGCCGTCCCGACGGGCAGCAAGAACCCGACTACGGGCCGCAGTTGAGCGCCGAGCGGGCGCTCGGCCCCGACGGTCCGCTGCACGCCCAGGGCCCCGGCGACCTCACCCGCTGGATGGCGATCCCGTGGCAGACCGACACCGCCAGCTGCCGGGCCGGCTACGAGATCCAGGCCCTGCCGCCCGACCGCTACGACCCGTACGTGCCGACCTTCTGGCCCGCCCGGGTGCCCAACCACGTGCTCACCGACGAAGACTTCCGGATCGTCAACAAGGAGGACGGGCAGGGCAGTTCGGACGAGGAGCGGGAGGACGCGTTCGCCCGCCGGGCATCCTGGCTGCGCGGCCTGTTCGGGGAGTACCCCGACCAGCTGGCGCAGGCCGTCAGGGAGTGGCACCACTTCGGCATCGTCGAGACCCGCCGGTACACCGTCGGCGACGGGAAGTTCCCGCCGGTGATTCAGGTCGAGTCCGTTCCGGGCTTCGATCTGGAGGGCGTTCCGCACGACCGCAACCTGGTGACCGTGCACGTGCCGGAGACCTCCGTGCTGGACGTCACCACCGTCAGCGGCGTGCTCGGCGATGCCGTCGAACGCACCGGCTTCCGGGCCGAGCAGATCACCGTCGGCTACATCGACAAGCTCGACCCGTTCGGCGAGGAGGCCGCCAACGGGGGCGGCGCCCGCCCGGCGGAGCCCACCGACAAGTGACCCGCTACGACGTCCTGGTGGCCGGCGGCGGACCGGCGGGCGCGGCCGCCGCGCTGACGCTGGTCAGGGCCGGGCGCAGCGTGCTGCTCGCCGACGCCGGACGCGGCCCCGCGCCCGTCGGCGAGGCGCTGCCGGCCGCCGCCCGGGTGCTGCTCGGCGACCTCGGCGCGGGCGGCGTCCTGACGGCCGGCCATCTGCCGTGCCTGGCCAACCGCTCCGCCTGGGGCGGGCCCCGGCTGGCGTCCACCGACAGCGTCTTCGACCCGCACGGCCACGGCTGGCACCTGGACCGCGTCCTGTTCGACCGTCAACTGCGCGAGTGCGCCCGGGCGCAGGGCGCGCACCTGGTCACCGGCGCGGTGCGGATCAACGGGCGGGCCGGGGACGGCAGTTGGCGCGTCGAGCTGCACGGGGCGGGGGAGCGGCGGACGGTGCGCTGCCGGTGGCTGGTCGACGCCACCGGGCGGCGGGCCGCGCTCGCCACCGCGTGCGGGGCGCGGCGCCGCACCGGTGACCGGCTGGTGGCGCTGCACCTCACGCTGGGGCCCGCCGACCCGGCCGACCCGGACACCACCACCACCGTCGAGGCCGCGCCCGACGGCTGGTGGTACACCGCGCCGCTGCCCACCGGCCGCCGCCTGCTGGTCTGGTACACCGACGCGGACCTGCCCGCCGCCGACCCCGGACTACCGGCGTTCGCGGCCCGGCTGGCCGCCACCCGGCACGTCCTCGAACTGGCGGCCCGGCACCCGTGGCCCGCCGGCGCCGCACCCCGGCGGGCCCCCGCGCACACCGCCCGGCTGGCGGACGTCACCGGCGACGGCTGGATCGCCGCCGGGGACGCCGCGGCGGCCTTCGACCCGCTGTCCTCGCAGGGCATCCTCACCGCCCTGTACACCGGCCTGGCCGCCGGCCGCGCCGTGCACGCCCGGCTGGCCGGCCGGGCCGGGGCGCTCGACGCGTACCGCGCCGAGCTGGCCGCCATCGACGCGGCCTACCTGCGCAACCACCGCACCCACTACTGCGCCGAACAGCGCTGGCCCGACCGGCCGTTCTGGCGCCGCCGCCACCCGCACCCCGGCGGGAGCGGACACCCGACCCCCTTGGAGACCGCATGTCCACCGACCCCCGTGCCGACGTGACCAGCCGCGCCGCCGACGCCCCCCGGCACGGCCACCGCTTCCTGCTGCTCGGCCGGAAGACGATCTTCAGCTACCACCTGGCGCTGTACCACGTTCCCGTGCACGCCTTCCAGATGATCACCCTGTTCGGCCTGGCCGACGAGCTCCGCGCGCTGTACCTGAAGGACCTCGCCGAGCACGAGCGCGAGCAGGTCTACTACGCGCTGTTCTCCGAGGGCCACTGGCCGCTCAAGGAGATCGTCGACGGCACCCGCCGCTCGCTCCCGGTGGAACTGGAGCGCGTCACCGTGGACGAACAGGGCAACCGCACCTTCACCACCATCCTGCCCGCCACCGACGCCACCTGCCGCAAGGAGGACGTCCTGCACTACCAGCCGCTCGACGCCACCGGCTACCCCGACTACCTGACCCTGCTCTCCTTCGGCCAGGGCGACGAAGTGCACCTCGCCCACCAGCTCGCGGCGTCGCCCAACTGGGACGAGGTGGTCACCACCGTCGAGCCGCAGGGCTTCGGGCCCGCCGACCTGCGCCCCGCCGGGACGGTCACCATCCCGTCGATCAAGGACGCCCACGGGGTGGTCGGCAAGAGCCCGCTGGTCACCGGCGGGAAGTACCAGGGCCGGATCGACGGCCGGACCGTCAACTTCACCGCGGGCCGCCAGGGTTGGTGGAACAACACCTCCCTGAACGCCAAGTAGCCCGGCCCCCACCGGTAACAGGACGTCCCGGTCGCCCCAGGAATCGATGGCCACTACGCCACAACCGGTAGCCTGCGCTCCGTCGGCAGGCACGGTCGGTTGTCGTGCGAACGGCCGCCCGCCGTAGCCGGACGTATCGGTTCCGGTCAGGACGCTGGGCCGTCGGACGGCGCCCCGCCTAGCATGTGTGGCCACCGGACTCCCCGTGCCACCACGCACCGCGCACCGCACCGTCCGCCTCGCCGGGTGCCGCCCGGCCTCGCGCGCCCCGTCCCCCTTCTCGGACGGGGCGCTCCACCTTGGGGGTTGACCGCCCATGCACACCGGATCCGCCGCACCGCCCGCCCGGCCCGTCCGGGCCGTCCTGCTGGTCCTGGCCCTGCTGGCCGCGCTGCTCGCCGCCGCCGTCCCCGCCGCGGGCCCCGCGCACGCCGCCGTCCCCGACCGCTGGGGCTTCGCCTACCTCGACAACCCGACGCCGCCGCCCGGCTACGTCCCCGACCCGTCGCGCCAGTGGGGCAGTTGGCCGTCCCCGGCGACCAACCCCGTCAGGGTCGACCAGCTCGGCACCGGCAGCTACGTGGTGCACTTCCCACTGATCGCCGGGCCCGGCGGCGTCGCCCACGTCACCGCCGTCAACCGCGCCGGCACCTGGTGCCAGGCGGCAGGCTGGACCGCCGCCGGAAGCGGAATCGACGTCGGCGTGAGCTGCTACCGGCCCGGCGGCGCGCCCGACGACTCGCAGTTCACCGTGCTGTACACCGCCAGCAGCGGCGCCCCCCTCCCGGGCGCCGGCTACGCCTACCTGGACTCCACCCCGGGCGGCACGCTGCTCGACCAGTACAACTCCTCCGGCGGCAGCAACCTCTCCAGCCACGGCTCCACCGGCATCTGGAAGGCCTGGCTGCCCGGCGTCGGGGGCGCCGGTTACCTCGGCAACGTCGAGGTCACCGCCGTTAACCCCGGCCAGGGCGCCCGCTGCAAGGTCACCGAATGGGGGCCGTCAAGCAGCGGCCAGACCCTCGTGGTCAACTGCTTCGACGCCTCGGGTGCGCTCTTCGACACCGAATGGACGCTCAGCTACTCGGTCAGGCGCGCCGTGCACGGGCCCGCGATCCCGCCCAAGAACTTCGGCTACCTCTGGTACAACGGCTCGGTGCCGGCCGCCACCAACTTCAACTCGGCCGGTGGCACCAACACGCTGGCCGTCGGCATCCCCAGCACCGCCACCCTGCCGAGCCTCGCCGTGCCCGCCGACCACGCCCAGGTCACCGCGTTCGGCAGCGGCGCCGGGTACTGTCAGCTCGCGCTGCCCTGGGCGCGCAGCTCCGGCAGCGTCCAGCTGTATCCGATCTGCTTCACCCCTGGGGGTGGGCCCACCACCGCACCGTTCTTCACCGCGTACACCTCAGCGTTCTGACGAGTGTTCTGACGCTGCATCGTTTTTGCGCCCCGCCTCCGTGTCCTCGGGAGGCGGGGCGAGGTGTGCCCACAGGCCGTTTCGTAACCGTACGGGTTCGGGTGATTACTGATAGAGATGGGGGGTCCGTCTCGGCAAGGGAGCCGCCATGACCGTCCTGACCGACCGCAATCCGTCGCCCACGGCGGAACCCGATACGCGCGGCGCAGCGCGCAAACCCGGGAGCGTGCTGGTCCGCTGGATCACCACCACCGACCACAAGACGATCGGCAGCCTTTATCTGATCACGTCGTTCGCGTTCTTCCTGATCGGCGGAGTGATGGCGCTGATCATGCGCGCCGAACTGGCCAGGCCGGGCACGCAGATCGTCTCCAACGAGCAGTTCAACCAGCTGTTCACCATGCACGGCACGGTGATGCTGCTGGTGTTCGCCACCCCGCTGTTCTCGGGTTTCGCGAACTGGATCATGCCGTTGCAGATCGGTGCTCCGGACGTCGCGTTCCCACGGCTGAACATGTTCGCCTACTGGCTGTACCTGTTCGGCTCGCTGATCGCGGTGGGCGGCTTCCTCACTCCCAACGGCGCGGCGGACTTCGGCTGGTTCGCCTACTCGCCGCTGTCGGACGCGGTGCACTCGCCGGGCATCGGCGGCGACATGTGGATCATGGGCCTGGTGTTCTCCGGCTTCGGCACCATCCTCGGCTCGGTCAACTTCATCACCACGATCATCTGCATGCGCGCCCCGGGCATGACCATGTTCCGGATGTCGATCTTCGTCTGGAACACCCTGCTGACCGCCGTGCTGATCATCATGGTCTTTCCCCTGCTGGCCGCCGCGCTGCTCGCCCTGGAGGCGGACCGCAAGTTCGGCGCCCACGTCTTCGACCCGGCCAGCGGCGGCCCGATCCTGTGGCAGCACCTGTTCTGGTTCTTCGGCCACCCCGAGGTGTACATCATCGCGCTGCCGTTCTTCGGCATCATCTCCGAGATCATCCCGGTCTTCGCCCGCAAGCCGATGTTCGGCTACTCCGGCCTGATCGCCGCCACCATCGCCATCTCCGGCCTGTCCGTCACGGTCTGGGCGCACCACATGTTCGTCACCGGCCAAGTGCTGCTGCCGTTCTTCTCGTTCATGACGCTGCTGATCGCCATCCCGACCGGGGTGAAGTTCTTCAACTGGATCGGCACCATGTGGAAGGGCTCACTGAGCTTCGAGACACCGATGCTGTGGGCGTTCGGCTTCCTAGTGACCTTCCTGTTCGGTGGCCTGACCGGCGTGCTGCTCGCCTCCCCGCCGATCGACTTCCACGTCTCCGACTCGTACTTCGTCGTCGCGCACTTCCACTACGTGGTGTTCGGCACCGTCGTCTTCGCGATGTTCGCCGGCTTCCACTTCTGGTGGCCCAAGATGACCGGCCGGATGCTCGACGAACGACTCGGCCGGATCTGCTTCTGGACGCTGTTCGTGGGCTTCCACACCACCTTCCTGGTCCAGCACTGGCTCGGCGCGGAAGGCATGCCCCGCCGCTACGCCGACTACCTGGCCTCCGACGGCTTCACCACCCTCAACACGATCTCCACCATCGGCTCCTTCCTGCTCGGCCTGTCGATGCTGCCCTTCCTCTACAACGTCTGGAAGACCTCCAAGTACGGCGAGAAGGTCGCGGTCGACGACGCGTGGGGCTGGGGCCGCTCGCTGGAGTGGGCGACCTCCTGCCCGCCGCCGCGGCACAACTTCGTCACCCTGCCGAAGATCCGTTCCGAATCCCCGACGTTCAACCTGAACCACCCCGACGTCCCCGACGAGCTCCAGGACGCCGGACACCAGGGCGGCCGGGTGATCACGCACGACGAGCGGTCATGACCGAGCGGACGCCCACCGGCCGGGGCCCCTCCGTCGGCGCCGCGGGCGAGGCCGACACCGGCCTGCGGCAACTCGAGGGCTACCTGTACTGGCAGGACCAGAACCGGCAGGCCCGGCGGGCCGCCGCGGAATTCGCCGACCTGCTGCCCTGGCTGACCGCCGCTCAACGCCTCGACCTGGAGCACCACTTCGTGCACACCCAGCTCCAGGCCGCCCGGCGCGGGCTCGAACAGTTCCGGGAGACCCGGGAACGGCTCCGCGAGCAGTACGGTGCCCGCTACCACCGCCTGCGGGTCCGCTGCCTGCTCTCCGCCCTGCTGGCCACCGTGCTCTGCACAACGGCGTGCCTGGCGGTCGTCCGGCACTGACCGGGCGCCACCGGCCGCCGGGGGTGTTCCCGGGACAGGCCGGGGACGGCCCGGGGAATGATCGAGGTCGCTCGCCTGTTCGGACGTGGGCGAGCAGGGGCCGGTACGGCTCCGGCCGGTTCGCGGCCGGAGCCCGGGCCGGGGCAGGACCGACTGAGGTGGGGATCATGGAACTGGGTGTGTACGGGCTGAGCGCCAAGGCGACGCTGGGGCCGGCCGACACGGCGCGGCTGGCGCGCCGGGCCGAGGAGTGGGGCTACCGGTCGTGGTGGGTGGGCGACCACGTGGTACTGCCCAGCCCCCGGGTGCCGGAATCACCGATGGCACCCACCGATCCGATCCTCGACCCGCTGGTGCACCTGTCCTTCGTCGCGGCGCTGACCGAACGCATGGAACTGGGCACCGGAATCCTCATCCTGCCGCAGCGCAACCCCGTGGTGCTGGCCAAGCAGGCCGCCAGCCTCGACGTGCTCTCCGGCGGCCGGCTGCTGCTCGGCGTCGCGCCCGGCTACCTGGAACCGGAGCTGGCCGCCGTCGGCGTGCGGCTCGCCGAGCGCGGCGGGCGCACCGACGAATACCTGGACGCGATGCGCCAGTTGTGGAGCGCGCCCGAACCGGAGTTCCACGGCCGGTACGCCGACTTCGACCACGTGGACGCGCACCCGCGCCCCGTCCGGCCCGACGGCCCGCGGATCATGATCGGCGGCCACAGCCCCGCCGCCTTCCGCCGGGCCGTGGCCAAGGGCCACGGCTGGATCGGCAACGGCCACAGCCCGCAGGACCTGGCCCGCCACCTCGACGGGCTGCGCAAGGCCGCGGCCGAGGTGACCCGGCCCGCGCACCTCGGCCGGCTGGAGATCAACTTCATGCAGATCGACCCGGTCGAGACCAGCCCCGACGACGCGCGGCGCTACGCCGACCTCGGCGTCGACCGGCTGCTGCTCTACCCGCTGCCGCTGGAGGACCCGGCGGACGTCGAAGCCTTCCTGCGGCGGCACGCCGACCTGCCCCGCTGAGCGGTCGTCAGCGGTCCGCCGCCGCCGCCTCCGCCGCCGCACGCTCGGCGGCCGGGCGGCGGCGCGCGGCGGGGGCGAGCGCAGGGGGAGTCCAGACGCCGTCCGGGTGGTACACGTTGGTGCCCGGTGCGACGATCCCGTCGATCCGGTCCAGCGCCGCGTCGTCCAGCATCAGCGAGGCGCCCTTCAGCAGCCCCTCCAGCTGCTCCACCGTGCGCGGACCGATGATCACCGAGGTGACCGCCGGGTGCGCCAGCGGGAACGCCACCGCCAGCTCCGGCAGCGTGCAGCCCAACTCGTCGGCGAGCTCGACCAGTTGCTCCACCGCCTCGAGCTTGCGGGCGTTCACCGGCAGCGCCGGGTCGAAGCGGTGCGGGTGCAGTGCCGCCCGGCCCGAGGACAGGTCGATCGTGCCGCCCTTGCGGTGACGGCCGGTCAGGAAGCCCGACGCCAGTGGGCTCCACGTCATCACCCCCATGCCGTAGCGCTGCGCGACCGGCAGCACCGAGGACTCGATGCCGCGCGCCAGGATCGAGTACGGCGGCTGCTCGGTCCGGAAACGCGGCAGCGCCCGGCGCTCCGCCACCCAGTGCGCCTCGACGATCTGCTCGGCCGGGAAGGTCGAGCAGCCGAACGCCCGGATCTTGCCCTGCCGGACCAGATCGCCCAGCACCGACAGGGTCTCCTCGACGTCCGTCCGGTGGTCCGGCCGGTGCACCTGGTACAGGTCGATCCAGTCGGTGCGCAGCCGCCGCAGGCTGTCCTCGACCGCCTGCGTGATCCACCGCCGCGAGTTCCCGCCCCGGTTCGGCCCCTGGCCCATCGGGAAGTGCACCTTGGTGGCCAGCACCACGTCCTCACGCCGCCCCTGCAGCGCCTTGCCGACGATCTCTTCCGACTCGCCCGCCGAATACATGTCCGCGGTGTCGACGAAGTTGATCCCGGCGTCGAGCGCCGCGTGCACCAGCCGGATGCCCTCCTGGTGGTCCGGGTTGCCGACCGACCCGAGCATCATGGTGCCGAGGCAGTGTGCGCTCACCTCGATGCCGGTGAGGCCGAGAGTCCGGTAACGCATGGTCAATCCCCTTTGTCTGGCCGTTCGTTGTGCGGCGCGCCGGTGGTCACTGTAGGAGCTGGAGTGGGCTCTAGATCAACTCTCCATGCCCATCCCCGACATCCGCCGCTACACCGAACTCGCCCGCACCGGCGCCGGCACCGAACCCGACCGCCTCGCCCTGCCGCGCGCCCACGAAGCCCGGGTGCTCGACCAACTCGCCGAGCTGCAACGGGCGGTGGACATTGTGCGGTACAAGGTCGCGGTGTACGAGGACTACCTGGAGCAGCACGCGGGCTGACGGCGGTGCCTCTGCGGTTGTGAAGGTTCGGGGTGCGAGGCGCTGGGGCGGGCGGGGCGGGGTAGCCGCCGGGGGACACCGAAGGAGGGCTTCTCGTATGACAGTCTCCGCCGCCCGGGCCACCCGGGTCACGTTGCCGGACAGTCCGCACCCGGAGGCCGGCGTCGAAGCGTGGCTGCGGTTCGACGCCAACGAGCCGTACGCCGTGTGCCTGATGTTTCCGCCGCTGGGGGCCGAGGACGAGCCCATTGAGTGGTGGTTCGCCCGGGACCTGCTGGACGCGGGGCGGCACGCCCGGGCCGGGCGGGGGGACGTGACGGTTGCGCCCGGGCCCGGCGGGGCTGTGCACGTCACGTTGCGGGGCGAGGCCGGGGAGGCGGTGATCAGGGTTCCGGGCGAGGTGGTGGACGGCTTCCTGGGCGACTGCTTCGCGCTGATTCCGGCGGGTGCCGAGTCGTCGCAGCTCGACCTCGATGCCGAGTTGGTGCGGCTGCGGGCCTGAAGCGTCCGGGAGTTGGCGTGCGGTCGGCGGATCGGGGAGACTCGCGCGCATGGTTTCGGTAGTGCAGAACGTGGCGATCGACTGCGCCGACGCGTACGGACTGGCCCGGTTCTGGGCCGAGGTGACGGGCCGGCCGATCGATTCGGACGCGGCGCCGGGGGACCGGGAGACGCAGGTGTCGCTCGGTGGCGGGCTGGTGCTGTACTTCAACCAGGTGCCCGAGCCCAAGACGGTCAAGAACCGCGTCCACCTGTGCCTGCGCCCCGAGACCGCGCGCGACGGGGAGGTCGAGCGGCTGCTGGGTCTCGGCGCGGCCTTCGTCGCCGACCGCCGCAACCCCGACGGCACCGGGTGGGCCGTGCTGGCCGATCCCGAGGGCAATGAGTTCTGTGTGCTGCGGAGCAGTGCCGAGCGGGTCGCGGAGGCGGACTGAGCCGATCGGCGTGCCACGCCGATTCGGGATCGGGAATGCCCGGTAGATTCGGGCCCGTGACCGGCAACGACGCGGTCCTGGCGTTGATGGTGGTCACGGCGCTGGGGTTCGATTTCACCAACGGGTTTCACGACACGGGCAATGCGATGGCGACTTCGATCGTCACCGGTGCCCTCCCACCGCGAGTGGCGGTCGCTGTCTCGGCGCTGCTGAACCTGGTCGGGGCGTTCCTGTCGACCGCGGTGGCGGCGACCATCGCCAACGGGCTGGTGGAGACCGGGGTGGTGACCTTGACCGTGGTCTGCGCCGGGCTGACCGGCAGCATCCTGTGGAACCTGGCGACCTGGTACCTCGGGATCCCGTCCAGTTCCTCGCACGCGCTGATCGGCGGCGTGATCGGGGCGACGATGGCGGCGGCCGGGGCCTCGGCCGTGAAGTGGCAGGGCCTGGTCTCCAAGGTGATCGTGCCCGCCGCGCTGTCGCCGTTCATCGCCGGGGCGGTGGCCGCGACCGGCACCGTGCTGGTCTACCGGTTCACCCGGGGCGTCGCCGAGGACAGGCGCGGGCGCGGGTTCCGGTACGGCCAGATCGGTTCGGCGTCGATGGTCTCGCTCGCCCACGGCACCAACGACGCGCAGAAGACCATGGGCGTGATCACGCTGGCGCTGATCGCGAACGGCACGCTGCCCGCCGGGTCGAAGGCGCCGGACTGGGTGATCCTGTCCTGCGCGGTGGCGATCGCGCTGGGCACGTACATCGGCGGCTGGCGGGTGATCCGGACGCTCGGCAAGGGGCTGGTGGAGATCGAATCGCCGCAGGGAATGGCCGCCGAATCGGCCTCGGCGGCCGTGATCCTCTGCTCCACCGACTTCGGCTACTCGCTCTCCACCACCCACGTCGCCACCGGATCGATCCTGGGCTCAGGCGTCGGCCGCACCGGCGCGATGGTGCGCTGGCAGCTCGCCCGCCGGATGGTGACCGCCTGGCTGCTCACGCTGCCGTCCGCCGCGCTGGCCGGCGCGGTGGCCTACTGGATCGCCGACGGGATCGGCGGGACGGCGGGCGTGGTGGTGATCTTCGTGCTGCTGGTGCTGGCGTCGACGGCGTTCTACATCGCGTCCCGCCGGGCGGCCGTGACGCCGGACAACGTCAACGCCGAGTGGACGGGCTCGGTGACGCCCCAGCCCGTCAAGGCCAACAACCGGGTGAGCCCGTGAACTCCTGGATCAACCTGGACGCGCTCTGGCGGATCGTCGTGGTCGGCCTGCTCACCGGCGCCGGCCTCCCCGCCCTGTTCGCCATCGGGCTGCGCCTGCTCAACCCGCCAGGCACGTCCGTGACGGCGGCGCGGCCGACCGCCGGAGCGGTCGGCCGCGTACTGGCCGGGCTGATCTTCGCGGTGGTGCTCGCGGCGATCGGCTGGGGAATCTCGGTGATCGTCAAGCACCGGTGAGCGCCCGGCCCGCTGCCGGGTGGTTCAACTGGCGCTCCGCTCGAAGGAGTTGACGGGCTCCGGGGCGGAGTGGGTGGCGCGGGCGGTGGGGCGCAGGGGCCACCAGAGGGCGCGGCCGAGGAGGGCGGCGAGGGCGGGGACGAGAACCAGGGAGAGGACGGCGGCGGAGAGCAGGATGCCGAGGGTGAGGGCGAAGGCGATCTGTTCGGTGCCGGGGGTCGCGGCGAGGGTGGCGAAGGAACCGGCCAGCACCAGGCCGGCGGTGGCGATGGTGGGGGCGGTGTGGCGGACGGCGCGGGCGACGGCGGCGCGGGCGGGGCCGGGGTGGCGCATCTCCTCGCGGATCCGGTCGGTGATCAGGATGTTGTAGTCGGTGCCGAGCGCCACCACGAACAGGAACAGCACCAGCGGCAGGGTGAAAGCGACACCGGGTTCGGACCGCAGGTGCTGGAAGACCAGGGTGGACGCGCCCAGCGTGGCGGTGAAGCCTGCGCCGACGGCGAGCATCAGCGCCAGCGGGGCCAGCAGGCTGCGCAGGAGCAGCAGCAGGATGACGGCGATGAGCGCCGCCGCGACCGGGAAGACCAGCTTCAGGTCGTGGTCGATGGCGGTGGAGATGTCCGCGAAGATTGCCGCCGTACCGCCGACGTGGGCGCTCGTTCCGGCGGGGGTGTGCGCGGCGACGGCGGCGCGGACGGGGCCGGAGACCAGGTCGCGGGCCTGCTGGCTCTGCGGGTCGGCGGTCGGGTAGAGGTCGATGCGGGCGGCCCGGCCGTCGGGGCTGAGGGCCGTCCGGCCGACCTGGCCGATGCCGTCCACCCGGGCCAGCTCCTTGGCCAGACCGTCCAGTTGAGCCACCGCGACGGGGCCGCCGTTGTTCGCCGTGACGTACACCGTGGTCGGGTCGGAGACGCCCGCCGGCAGCGCCCGGGAGATCTCGGCAGCGGTGGCGGTCGCCGGGGTGCCCGAGGAGGCGGGCGGGCTGTAGTTCATCCGGATGCCCACCATGCCGGCGGTCAGCGCGCCCAGCAGCGCGACGGACGCCAGCAGCAGGGCCGCCGGACGCCGGGCGACCAGCTCGCCGAACCGGCCCGCGAAACCCTCCCGGGCCGGGCGGCGCAGTGCGCGGGACGGCCAGAACATCCCCCGGCCGCAGGCGGCGAGCAGTGCGGGCATCAGGGTGAGGCTGGCCAGCAGCATGACCAGCACGGCGACCGCGACGGCCGGACCGAGCGAACGGAAATCGCCGAAGCTCGCCACACCCAGAGTGGCGAACGCCGCCACGATGGTCAGCGCGGCGGAGGTGATCGCCGTGCCGACCCGGCCCGCGACCTCGGCCGCCGCCTCCCGGGCGGGCTGCTCGGGCCGGGCGCGCAGCTGCTCGCGGAACCGGAACAGCAGGAACAGCAGGTAGTCGACGCCGATGCCGAGCAGCACCACCGTGATCAGACTCGACGTGGACGGGGACAGCTTCAGCCCGGTGAGCGCCGCCGCCCCGGCCACCGCCCCGCTCGCCGCGCCGCCGACGATCGCGACCGCCAGCAGCGGCAGCAGGGCCGCCAGCACGCTGCGGAACACCAGTACGTTGAGCAGCACGATCAGCCCGGCCAACAGCGCGCTGCCGATCGCGGCGGCGGTCCGGTCCCTGTCGGCGGAGTCCGCCGAGTCGGCCAGGCCGCCGGTGAAGCCGGTGCGCATGCCGGCCTCGGCGAAGCGCTCGCGAGTATCGTCGCGGAAGGTCCGGTAGACGCTCTGCACACCCTCGTTCGAGGAGTCGCCGGTCAGTTCGACGGCGAGCAGTTCGAAGCTGCGGTCGGGGGCGAGCATCGCCGGGGCGACCTTCGGGGTCTGCGAGTGGTCGGGCACCAGGAAGGCCGGATCGTCCTTCTTGCGCGGCATCACGACGCGGTGCTTGCCGAGCCGGTCCGCCTCGGCCTCGATCCGCTTCTGGTCGTCGTCGGTGAGCGCCCGGCCGTCGGTGCGGGCGACCAGGACGGTGACGACGGTGGCGGCCGGGTCCAGCCCGAAGTGGTCCTCGGCGATCCGCAGTGCGGCGGCCGAGTCGTAGCTGCGGGGCAGGAAATCGCCGGACTGCGACTGGGTGACCTTGTCGAACAGCATCGGGCCGAGACCTGTCAGTGCGATCCCCAGCACCGCCCAGACGGCGATGACCTTCCAGGCGTTTCTGGTGGCGAATCCGGTCAGTGCGCGGATCACGAAACCCTCCCGTTGATGGACGCGCACGCCGCCCCTGAAATCGGAGATCGGTGGGTGTGAACGTCGGTGTTTTCGCCGGGACTTTCCGGCCTGATCACAGCTCATCAGCCGATTCGGGCCCGGGCGTCGGGTCGGCGGACGATCCGGGGCGGGGCCCGCGCTCCCGCCGCCCGGCAGCGCCTGGGACCGTGCTCCCAGCGAGAGCCGCCGCAGGGGCCCATGTCCGGCCCGTCCGGCCGGTGCGAGAATGGGGCATCAGCGCAGATCAGCGACCCGGGGCCGACCGGGCACCGGGGAGTTGGGACATGACGGGGACGGTGGGTCCGGAGACGGCGGGCCCAGCAGCTTCGGGGACGGCGGGCTCAGCAGCTTCGGGGACGGCGGGCGCGCTGTCGCGTCGTCGGTCGGAGGGGCTGCCGTGGAGCCAGACCGATGCGCTGGTGGCCGTCGGCGCGAGCCTGCTGGACGTGCTCGGCTACCTGCTGTTCGCCGCAGCCGTAGGCGGCGTCGGCGTGCCCGGCTTCCTGCTCGCCCTGTGTTCCGGGATGCCGCTGCTGGCGCGCCGCACCCACCCGGTGCCGATGTACGCCGGCGTGCTGCTGCTCCAGGCGGCCACCAACCTGGCCGAGCCGGTCGGCATCCACTTCGGTGCCGTCCTGACAGTGGCGCTGTACACGCTCGCCCGCCACGCCCGGCTCCGGGTGACCGCCGCGGCCGTCGCCGTCACCTCGCTGATGACGGTGCTGACCCAGAGCCACTTCCGGGCGCCCAGTTGGGATGCCCTGGTCTCCGCACCGGCCTCCTGCGTGCTGGTGGCGGGCGCGGCCCTGGTGGTCGCCCGCTGGCAGCGCGAGGTGGCCGCCAACCGCCGGCTGCTGGCCGACCGGGCGGTGGCCGAGGAACGCCGGCGCATCGCCCGGGAGCTGCACGACATCGTGGCCCACCACATCACCACCATGCAGCTGATGGCCGGCGGCGCCCGGGCCAACCTCGCCGACCCCGAGGTGGTCCGGGACGCCCTGATCACGCTGGAGTCCTCCGGCCGGCTCGCGCTGCGCGAGATGCGCCAGCTGCTGGACGTCCTGCGGGCCGGCGACGAACCCGACGCCGCGCCGCCCGCCCCGCAACCCGGCACCGACGACCTCGAACGACTCGTGGACGACTCCCGCCTGGCCGGCCTGCCCACCGAACTGACCGTCCACGGCGCCCCGCGCCCGCTGCCGCCGAGCCTCGGCCTGACCGTCTACCGGATCGTCCAGGAGGCCCTGACCAACACCCGCAAGTACGCCGGCCCGCAGGCCCGCGCGACCGTCCGCCTGACGTACCGCCCGGACGCCGTGGTGGTCCTGGTGCGCGACGACGGTGTGGGTGCCGGCGGGGGAGCGGGTGGCGAGGGCGGCGGCCACGGCCTGATCGGCATGCGTGAGCGCGTCGCCCTGCACGGCGGCAGCCTCAGCTGCGGCCCGCACCCCGGCGGCGGCTTCGCCGTCCTGGCCGAACTGCCCCTGACCGCCGACGAGACCGCCGGGGCCGAACCCCGGCACGGAGAGGTACCCGCATGAACGCCGACGCCCCCGCGATCCGCGTCCTGGTCGCCGACGACCAGCCCCTGGTCCGTCGCGGACTGACGCTGATCCTCTCCCCGAACCCGTCCTTCGAGGTGGTCGGCGAGGCCGAGAACGGCGAACAGGCCGTCGCCCTCGCCCAGCGCCTGCGTCCCGACGTGGTGGTGATGGACCTGCGGATGCCCGTCCTCGACGGCGTCGCCGCCACCGAACAGCTCGCCGGCCTCCTCCCCGAGTGCCGGGTGCTCGCGCTCTCCACCTTCGACCTCGACGAGTACGTGGTCGCCGCGCTGCGGGCCGGCGCCCACGGCTTCCTGCCCAAGGACGTCTCCCCGGAGGACCTCGCCACCGCGATCCGCACCGTCCACGCCGGCGACGCCGTGGTGGCGCCCCGCCTGCTCACCCGCCTGATCGCCACCCACGTCCGGTCCCCGCAGCCCGCCCCGCCGACCGCCGCCGCCGCCTCGGTGGCCGACGACATCACGCCGCGCGAACGCGAGGTCTGGCGGCTGATGGCCACCGGGCTGGACAACAACGCGATCGCGGACGCGATGGAGATCAGCCCGTCCACGGTGAAGAACCACATCACCGGCCTGTTCGCCAAGCTCGACGTGCGCGACCGGGCACAGGCCGTCATCGCCGCCTACGAATCCGGGCTGATCACGCCGCAGCGACCCTGAGCGACCTGGACGGGCCGCTGCTTCCTGGTGGTGCGTCAAGTCGCGTGAATGGCAGTGGTGTTGAAGGGCCGATTGGGGCCGAAGGCGTGGCGGGCGAAGTGTTCGCCGATTCGGCGGTGGGCGGCCGCGTCCGGGTGGAGGCCGTCGGGGAGCGGGAGTTCGGCGTACTCGTGTTCGCCGTACAGCCGGCGGCCGTCGAGGTAGTGCAGGTGCGGGTCGTCGAGCGCGCGCAGGCCGACGATCCGGGCCAGTTCCTCGCGGATGACGGTCAGTGTCAGGCGGCCGGCGGCGCGTTCGGCCGGGTTGCCGGTGGCGCGGAAGCGGAGCGTTCCGGCGGTGAAATCCGGCATCAAGGGGCCCGGGGTGTCCTCGTGCAGCGGGCACAGTAGCGGGGAGACCAGCAGCAGCGGGGTGTGCGGGTGCCCTTCGCGGATCGTGTCCAGGAAGCCGTGCACCGCAGGGCCGAACGCGCGCAGGCGCATCGCGTCGCTGTTCACCACGTTGATGCCGACCTTCAGGCTGATCAGGTCGGCCCGCGCGTCCCGGATCGCCCGGGCCGTGAACGGGTCGAGCAGCGCGCTGCCCCCGAACCCCAGGTTGACCAGCTCCACGCCGCCGCGCGCCGCCGCGATCGCCGGCCAAGTCCCGGTCGGGTGGGCCGCGTTGGAGCCGTGGCTGATCGAACTGCCGTGGTGCAGCCAGATCTTGCGCCCACGCTCCGGGAGCGGCTCGACCGGCGCGTCGGTGCGCAGTGCGACCAGCTCGGTGACCTCGGTGTGCGGCAGCCAGATCTCCACGTCCTTCGCCCGCCCCGGCAGGCCCGTGAACCGGGCCGCGCCGATCGGGCCCTCGGTGAGTTCGGCTTCCTGCGTCAGCAGATCCGTGACGGTGCGCAGATTGCCGCCCGCGACCGTGGCCTGAGCGGTCAGCCGCCCGTCGATCAGCAGGTCGTACACCCCGGCGGCGGGCGGCGGGAACCCCCGGTAGGCGCGCCTGGTCGGCAGCGTGTCCAGCTCGATCCGGGTGGCCGCCGTCCGGAACACCACCCGCACCCCCGACGGCTGCGCCTCCGCGACGGCCAACTGCCGGTCCGGCACCTGCCGCCGCGCCCGGCTCGGCAGCCGGTGCGGCAGCATGCCGTGCGGGGTGATCTCGAAGTCGAGGTGGCCGCGCAGGAGTTGGGGGGTGATGGGGGTGGTGATCCAGTCCGGTGCTTCGGTGCTCGGTGCTTCAGCCTTGGGTGCCATAGCCTCTCCCTCGATCGCCTATGCGCATCATGCTGGTTCCTAAGTGACTTAGGCAAATATGGTGGTGATGATGGCGTGGCGTGAAGTGTCTTTGGTGTCGGCGGTGGGCCGGAGCGGCGAGGTGGAACGGGGTGCGGTGCCAGGAGTCGCAGAGCAGCTGACCCGTTGTCGGCCCCTGGCCGGTGGATCGGGATACTGCCGGAATGACAGACGATCTGACGGTCCGACCGGAGAGCGGTGCGGGTGAGGGCGAGCGGCGGCGGAGTCTGCGGCGGGACGTGTCCGGGCCCGCGTTGCTGGCCGGGCTGGTGTGTGTCGCGGTGTCGTTCTCCGGGCCGTTGGTGGTGGTGCTGGCGGCCGCCGCGGCCGGGCGGTTGGATGCCGCGCACACCGCGTCGTGGATCTGGGCGGTGGCGATCGGCAGCGGGATCAGCGGGTTCGCGCTCAGCTGGTGGACCCGGACGCCGGTGGTGACCGCGTGGTCGACTCCCGGGGCGGCGCTGCTGGTGACGAGTCTCGGCCACTACCCGTACCGGGAGGCGGTCGGCGCGTTCCTGGTGAGTGCCGTCGCGGTCACGCTGTTCGGTGTCACCGGCTGGTTCGGACGCCTGATCGCCGCCGTGCCCGAGGGGATCGTGCACGCGATGCTGGCCGGCATCCTGTTCTCGTTCGGCGCCGGGATCTTCGGGGCGGTGCACGGTGCGCCTGTGCTGGTGCTCGGGAGCTTCGTCGCGTTCCTGTTCGCGAAGCGGCTCGCTCCGCGGTACGCCGTGGTGATCGCCCTGGTGGTCGGCGGGGTGCTGGCCGCGCTGACGGTCGGACTGCGGCTGCACCCCGGCTCGGGTGGGCCGACCGTGCCGGTGCTCACCGCCCCCGCGTTCTCCTGGCCCGTGCTGGTCGGCCTGGCGCTGCCGCTCACCATCGTCTCGCTCGCCTCGCAGAACGCGCCCGGGCTGGGCGTGATGCGAGCGTTCGGCTACCGTCCGGACGACCGTCTGCTGATCGGCGTGACCGGCGGGGCATCCGTCCTGCTGGCGCCGTTCGGCTCGCCCGGCGTCAACCTGGCCGCCATCACCGCCGCGATCTGCTCCGGTCCCGAGGCGCATCCCGACCCGCGGCGCCGCTACGTCGCCGGCATGTCGTCCGGTGCGCTGTACGTGCTCGTCGGGAGCTTCAGTGGCGTGCTGGTCGGCCTGTTCACCGGCCTGCCACGGGAGTTGATCGCCGTGATCGCCGGCGTCGCGCTGCTCGCCTCGCTGCAGAACAGTCTCGCCGCCGCGCTCGCCCCCGAACCCGGCCGCGACGCCGCCGTGGTGACGCTGCTCGCCGCCGCCTCCGGCACGACGCTGTTCGGCATCGGCTCCGCGTTCTGGGGCCTGGTGTTCGGCCTCGCCACGCATGCGGTCACGTCCGGACGGCTGCCGCGGTTGGGCCTGGGTCGCTGACGAGCCCCACTGCCGGCGACAGTGGGGCTGTCGGTGGGCCGGTGGTTCAGCGGGTGTCGCGGGCCGCGCGGACGATGAGGTCGGTGACCTCGGCCGGGTGGGAGACGGCGACCGCGTGGGAGGCCTTGTCGATGGTGACGGTGTAGGCGTGGGCGCGCTCGGCCATCCACTTCTCGGCCTTCGGCGGGATGTTGTGGTCCTGGCCGACGGTCATGGCGTAGGAGGGGATGTCCTTCCAGGCCGCCTTCGAGGCCTTCTCGTCCAGGGCGAGGGTGGTGACCGGCCGCTGGGAGGCCGCCATGATCGCGGCGGTGGGAGCGGGGACGTCGGCGGCGAACTGCTGGTGGAACAGCTCCTGCTTGATGGTCAGTTCGGTGCCGGTGCTGCCGTCGGGCATGGGGATGGAGGTGGGGCTGACGGCGTCGCCCAGGGTGCTGCCCGGGTACTTGGCGGCCAGGTCGCTGGCGCTCTCGCCGACGTTCGGGATGAACGCGGCGATGTAGACCAGCGCCTTCACGTCGGGGTCGCCGGCGGCGGCCTGGGTGATCACCGAGCCGCCGTAGGAGTGGCCGACCAGGACGATGGGCCCGTGCACGCTGTCCAGGACGCTGCGGATGTAGGCGGCGTCGCTGGTCACGCCGCGCAGCGGGTTGGCCGCGGCGATGACCGGGTAGCCGTCGTTCTTCAGACGCTTGACGACGCCGGACCAGCTGGAGGCGTCGGCGAACGCGCCGTGGACGAGCACGACGGTGGGCTTGGCCTGGCTCGTCACGTCCTTCTGCGGGGCGGCGCTGCTGGTCACCGTGGTGGCGGCCAGCAGGGAGCCGGCCACGGCGGTGGCGGCGGCCACGGTGGTGGCGGCCTTGACGGCTGAACGGGTGCGGGAGGAACGGGACATGACGGTCTCCTTGTAAGCGGTCGCCGGTGACACGGTCCGGCAGGAAGACGCGGGTGTGCCGCGCTACGGACCGTTCTGAGTGGCGACGGCGGTTGAACGGCCGCACCGATGACGGCGGGCGGCCGGTTGAGCCGGACAGGTCGGCCGGAAGGGCTGCGCGGTGCGCGGCGTCCGGCCTTGGGGGGTGCAGGGCATCCCAGGGCGGCCCGGGGGGAGCCGGGCCGCCCTGGAGCAGGGGCCCCGGGGGGAGCCGGGCCGCCCTGGAGCAGGGGCCCGGGGGGAGCCGGGCCGCCCTGGAGCAGGGGTCAGGACCCGTTGTGCAGGCCCGCGTAGAGGAAGCGGTTGGCCTGGTCGACGGCCGCCTTCGCGGCGTTGGTGTTGGCGAGGGCGTCGAGCATGGCGAAGTCGTGGATGATGCCGTTGTAGCGGACGGAGGTGGTGTCGTTGCCTGCGGCGCGGAGCTTCGCGGCGTACGCCTCGCCCTCGTCGCGCAGCACGTCGGCCTCGTCGGTGATGACCAGGGCCTTGGGCAGCCCGGCGAGCTGGTTGAGGTTCGCGCGCAGCGGGGAGGCGGTGATCTGCTCGCGGTCCTTGGCGTTCGGGGCGTAGGCGTCCCAGAACCACTTCATGGCCTTGCGGGTCAGCCAGGGGCCGTCGGCGAACTCCCGGTAGGAGGGGGTTTCGAAGTTGGCGTCCGTGACGGGGTAGAACAGCACCTGCTCGCGCAGGGCGGGGCCGCCGCGCTGCTTGGCCATGAGCGTGACGGCGGCCGTCATGTTGCCGCCGACGCTGTCGCCGGCGACGGCGATCCGGGAGCCGTCGACGTTGATCTCGTCACCGTGCTCGGCGACCCACTTGGTGGCCGCGTACGACTGCTCGTTGGCGATCGGGTAGCGGGCCTCGGGCGCGGGCGTGTAGTCGACGAAGATGACCGCGGCCTGGGCGCCGTTGGCGATCTGCCGCACCAGCCGGTCGTGGGTGTTCTCGTTGCCGAGGACCCAGCCGCCGCCGTGGAAGTACATGACGGCCGGGAGCTTGCCCGTCACGCCGGCGGGGCGGACGATCCGGATGTTCACCTCACCGGTGGGTCCCACCTTGAGCGTGCGGTGGCTGACCTCGGCCGGCAGCTTGTCGACGGGACCGCTCTGCGCGCCGTCGAGCGCCTTGCGGGCGTCCTCGTAGGACAGCGTGTAGATCGGCGGGTTGTTCGCCGCCGCGTCGGCGAACGCCTGGGCGTCCTTCTCCAGAACCGGCCCGGACGCCTTGGCGGGCGACTTGGCCGGAGCGGCCGAGGCGTTGGCGGCGATCGTGGCGCCGGCGACGAGGGTGACGGCCGCGACGACGGCGACCTTGCGGTTGATGCGGAAGGGGATGGTGCGCATGGGGAAACTCCTGGTCCGGTGGCGAACAGTGAGCGCCACCGGATCGTCAAGGTGGGGTGAGACCGGATCTACGAGGTGAGACCGGAGGTAACTTGCGGGCGCTGCTTGTGGGTTGAGCGGGCTCGGCGAGTGCGTCGAGCGGGCTCGGCAAGTGGGTTGAGCGTGCTCGGCGAGTGGGTCGAGCGTGCTCAGGCGGTGCCGAAGGCAGTGCTCAGGCGTTGCTCAGGCGTTGCCGAAGGCGGTGCGCAGAATGGCGATGGCCTGGCTGATGGCGCCTTCCGCGGCATGGGTCCCGCGCAGGGCGTTGAGCATCACGAAGTCGTGGATGACGGCCTGGTAGCGGACGGCGGTGACGGGGACGCCGGCCTGGCGCAGCTTGTTCGCGTAGGCCTCGCCCTCGTCGCGCAGGACGTCGGCCTCGCCGGTGATGACCAGGGCCGGGGGCAGGCCGGTGAGCTGCTCGACGGTGGCGCGCAGCGGGGAGGCGGTGATCTCGGCGCGCTGCTGCTCGTCGGTCGTGTACTGGTCCCAGAACCACTGCATGGCGTCGCGGCGCAGGAAGTAGCCGGTGGCGAACTGGTGGTACGACGGGGTGTCGAAGGACGCGTCGGTCACCGGGTAGAACAGCACCTGCTGCACCAGGCGGACGTCGCCGCGCTCCTTGGCCATCAGGGTCAGCGCGGCGGACATGTTGCCGCCGACACTGTCGCCGGCCACCGCGAGGCGGGTGGCGTCCAGGCCCTCGCCCGCGCCCTCGGCGACGATCCAGCGGGCGACGGCGTAGTTCTGCTCGATGGCGACCGGGTAGCGGGCCTCGGGGGAGAGGTCGTACTCGGGGAAGACGACGGCCGCGCCCGCGCCGACGGCCAGTTCGCGCACCAGGCGGTCGTGGGTGTGCGCGTTGCCGAACACCCAGCCAGCGCCGTGGATGTAGAGGATCACCGGCAGCGTGCCGGTGGACCCGGCCGGGCGGACGATCCGCGCCCGCACCGAGCCGGTCGGCCCGCCGGGAACGGTGATCCACTCCTCGTCGATCGCCGGCAGCTCGACCTCACCGGACTGAACCTCGTCGACGGCCTTGCGGCCCTCCTCCGGACCCAGGTCGAACAGGTACGGCGGGTTGGCGGTGGCCTCGGCGAAGTCCCGGGCCTGCGGCTCGAGGAACGGGCTGGGGGTGGACTGCGAGTGGGACATGGTGAAGGGCGGCCTCTCGGTGGTCGAAGGGGGGTAAGCCCCAGGTTAGGAACCCGGGTCCGCCCCGCTTGTACGCGCAGCGCACTCGTTCCGGCCGGTCCGCGTACTCGTCGCCGGCATCCGTTGGGGCGTCGACTCGGCGATCACCGAAGGTAGGGAAAGCCCAGGGTCAACAGGGGTAGAGGTGGTGCCAGGGCATGCCGACCTCGATCGCGGTCGCCACCCGTACGCACGGTGCGGCCGGCGCCGCCGCCAGGCAGCTCACGCAGACCGCCCGGGCCCACCCGTTGCGGTTGGCCCGGGACCGGGCTGGTTGGCCCGGGACCGGGCTTCAGCGGTCGGCGGCCCCTTTGTGCCGCTTCCCGTGCTTGTCGGCGGGTTCGGCCTGGTCGCTCGGCCAGTCGTGCGTGACGGTCGGCGGACGTCCCTCCGCGCGGTAGTTCTCGCGGGGCCGCCGGTGCAGCACGCCGACGGGTTCGGCCTGGTCGCTCGGCCAATCGTGCCCGACGGTCGGCGGACGGCCCTCGGCGCGGTGGTCCTCGCGCTGCTCCTCGGGCGCGTCGGTGCGGGCCTTCGCCCGGCGCTCTTCGCGGAGCGCCTCGCGGTCCTGTTCGGGCGTGGGTACGCCGCCCGCGCCGCCCTGCGGCATCTCGTCCATGGCGCCGGCTCCCTTCCTCGCCGTCGGAGCCGTCCGACGGAGTCACTTCGCGGGTGCCCGGCCGGGCGGAGTCCAATCCTGTGTTCTCAGTTCGGCTGGTGCAGCGGCGCTCCGCGGTGCGTCGCGGCCAGCGCGAGCACCTGGTCGACCGTCCAGTGGTTGGCCGCGTGGGTGCCGTAGTGGGCGGCCAGGACCCGGCCGTCGGGGGCGAGCAGGAAATCGGCGGGCAGCCCGAGCCGGCCGCCGAGCGGACGGGCGGCGGGGAGCCGCTCGCGGCCGCGCAGGACCAGCGGGATGCCGACGAGCACGGCGCGCGCGATGGCGGGCCAGACCCGCGGGTCGAGCAGTGCGCGGGCGCCGCGCCCGACGCCGTACATGCGGTACAGGCGCTGCGAGGGGTCGGCGACCAGGGCGAACGGCAGGCCGTCGGCGTACGGCCGGAGTTCCTCGACGGGGGAGTGGAAGACGGCCGCCTCCCGGATCCCGGCCTCCTGCAACTCCCGGTGGCGGACGGCGAATTGGCGCAGGTGCAGGTTGCAGATCGGGCAGCCGGCGAAGCGGCGGAACTGGAGGTGGGTGACGCCGCCCGCGGGGACGGGCGGGAGGGGCGCGCCGGTGGTGTCGGTGGTGGGGACGGTCGGGGCGGCGGTGCCGATCCGGAGGCGGGACATCTGGGCTCCCTCGTAGGTGTAGACCGTACGCCTAAACTGTAGGCGTATGCCGTACGCTGTCAACCCGTGCCCCGTCCCCGCTCTCTCACCAACGACCAGATCGCCGCCGCCGCGCTCGCCGTGATCGACCGCGACGGCCTGCCCGCGCTCTCCATGCGCACCGTCGCCACCGAACTCGACCGCCGCACCATGGCGCTGTACCGCTACGTCGAGGACCGCGAGGAAGTGGAGTGCCTGGTGGTCGACCTGGCGCTCGGTGCCGTCCTCGACCGCGCCGCCGCCGAGCAGCCGACGCCGCGCGCGCGGGTGCTCGCACTGCTGGAGCTGATGCGCGAGGCGGTCGGCGCCCACCCGGGCGTCCTGCCGCTGGCCATCCGCCATCACCGCACCTGCCGGCCCGCGCTGCGCTGGCGCGAACGCCTGCTGGAGGCCCTCACCGATGCCGGCCTGGACGGCCCCGCCCGCGCGGCGGCCCTGCACGCGCTGGTCGCCTACACGATCGGCGCGCTCGAACTCGAACACCAGGGCGCGGCCCCCGGCCCCACCCCCGACGCCTTTCCGCTGCTCGCCGCCGCCCTCGCCACCCGCGACACCACTCCCGCCGGCCCCGCGTTCACCGCCGGGGCGCGGACCGTCCTGGACGGCCTCGGCCTCGGTCTCGGCTGACGGTTACGCGGCGATGTCCAGGATGTCGTAGAGGTGTTCCCCGGCGCCCCAGCGCTCCAGCGCGGCCCGGTCGACCAGGTGGATGCGCTGCTGGTGGGCGAACTTGCGGGCCGGGGCGGTGAATCCGGACAGGCCGACCACGATGGCGATCCTCGCCCGGTGGACGGGCCGGGCGGTGCCGTTGAAGGTCTGGAGCTCGGGGCTGCCGACGGGGCGGCGGTAGCGCTTGCACTGGACGACCACCTTCCGGCCGTCCTCGTCGTGCGCGATCACGTCGGCCCCGAGGTCGCCGGCGCCGCCGACCCGCAGCGCGCCGGAGAAGCCGTCCCGGTCGAGCAGCGCCCGGCACATCTCCTCGAAGCCGCGCGGCGAGGAGTTCGCGAAGTCGTCGAGGGTGAAGTCCGCCGTCCAACTCGCGGCCACCGCCGGGTGGTTCGGGACGGCGGGCAGCCAACCGGGCGCGTTGGCCCGGACGTAGAGGGTGGCGGTGACGGCGGCCAGCAGGGCGATCCCGCCGAGGCCGAGGCCGATGCCCAGGTGCAGCAGGTGCGCGGCGGCCCACCCCCAAGGCCGCCTTCAGCACCACGATGGCGGACGACTCCATACGTCTACCCGCCCCAGCGCAACGACCGCGAAGCGTAGCGCGGCAACGCGGCCATCGGGCACACCCGGTGAACCTTCTCGGTCACAGCACTAGAGGCCGTAGCGGCGGCCGGACTGTTCGGCCTGGGCGAGGCGGCGGAGGTTGAGGAGGACGGGTTCGAACAGGACGGCGGCGGCGACCGCGTACTCGGCCTGCTCCTGGGGGGTGGGGAGGACCTCCATGCGGTCGAGGTCGTAGATGGCGGCCTGTTCCATGTAGCGGGCGTACGGGAGCAGGTCGTCGGCGCTGAGGGGGTAGCCGAGGCGGCCGAGGGTGGCGAGGGCGGCGACCAGGGCCCGGTGGGCGGGGGAGAGGTCTCCCACCTCGCAGGGGGCGGACCAGCCGAGGCGGGTGAACAGGTCGTCAGCGAGCTTGCGGGCGGCGGCAGTTGGCTGGTCCTCGTCGGCCGCGAGGGTCGGCTCGGTGGGGTGGGGCAGCGTACTCAGGGCTGCACCGAGGCGGAGAGTGAGGCCGAGGGAGTCGTCGTCGACGTGCGCGAGCACCTCCCGGACGGTGGCGACCGGGATGCGGCCGACCTGGATCATCGCCCGCACCAGGCGGAGCCGTCGCAGGTGCGATTCGTCGTATTCGGCCTGGGTGGTGTTGATCAGGCGGCCGGGCGGGAGCAGGCCCTCGCGCAGGTAGTACTTGATGGTGGCGAGGGAGACACCGCTGCTTTCGCTGAGATCTGCCAGGCGCATCCTCTTGTGGCCTCCGTCGGCGAGTGTCACTATCCAAGGCATTGATGAGTGGGGCTATCCAATCACGGACGGTCCGACGACAGGGGGATGTCATGTTCGCCAAGCCGATACCGGGCCGAACCACCGCCGCCGCCGAAGGGAACGTTGTCCTCTTCCTGATCGGCATGCGGATCAACCACTTCTGGGCGCCGCACCACTGGCTGCCCGTGTTCCTCGCGATGCCGCGGATGCTGCGCGAACTCTCCCGCGACCCGCAGAGCGGACTGCTCGGCTACCAGCTGCTCACCGGCTCGCCGCGCACGTACTACGTGGTCCAGTACTGGGAGTCCGAGGAGAAACTGCTCAAGTACGCCGCCGCGCCGCAGCAGTTGCACCGCAAGGCCTGGGCGATGATCAACCGCTTCGAGCGCAAGTCCCGTCAGCACGTGGGGATTTGGCACGAGACGTACATCGTCCCGCCCGGCTCCTACGAGTCGATCTACGGCGACATGCCGCCGTACGGCCTCGGCGCCGCCACCGGCACCCTGCCGATCGAGTGCCGCGGCGCCACCGCGCGGGAGCGCTTCGCGCACGGTGCCAAGGGTGCGGAGGGTGCGGAGGGTGCGGAGGGCCTGGAGAGTGCGGAGGGTCGGGAGGGTCAGGAGGATGCTTCCTGACCTGGGGGTTGACCGAATGTGACCGGATGGCGGCGGATAGAGTCTGGCCCGGATCGGCGCCCGGTGTGGGCGTCGGTGAGGACTTGACCTGGCGAGGGCGTGTTGCAGGAGAACGGTGTCGGGGCGATGGATCCCGACCGGGGCGGGAAGCTGGCGGCGCGCTGGTGGAAGTGGGCGCTGTCGGCGCCGGAGGAGAGCTCGCCGGTCGCGGACCGGACCGGCGAGTTCGCCGGCTGGCAGCAGCCGTCGGACGTCTGGTTCCTGGCCGGGACGTACGGCGGCCGGGTGGTCCGGCGGTGCCAGATCCCCGCCGGGAAGCCGCTGTTCTTCCCCGTCCTGAACACCATCCGTCCGGCGTTCGGCTTCTCCGCGCGTCCGTGGCGGATGGAGGTGTCCCGGGCCGAGGCCGATCTGAACGGAATCCCGCTGCCGCTGCGGGAGTTCGCCTCCCGGCGGTTCATGGTGGGTATTTTCCCGCAGGTCGCGTGGGGCCTGTGGGGTGCGCTGGAGCCGCTCACGCCCGGGCAGTACGTGCTGGCGATCAACGGGACGGCCGGGGACTTCGAGGTGGACACCACCTACCACCTGGACGTGGTCGCGTCCTGACGTGATGCGTCCTGGGGTGGCGCGACAAAGTTTACCGAGTTGTGGCCATGACAACATGTCAAAAGTGTGGACCACGAACGGTAGCTTCCGTAGGTTCGGTGCCTTCCGGTGACAGTGCGATCGCCGAACTCCCATTCGGGTTCGGCGAGTTGCCACTGCCACGTCGAGTGCTGCGATGCGGAGGAAGCATGCGTGCCACCCGTAGGAACCTCAGGCTGCTGGCGGGCGCCCCGCTCGCCGCAGCCGCCCTGCTCGCGCTGACTGCCGGCCCCGCCGGCGCCGCGATACCGATCAACAAGCCGATGACCGGCATGGCCACCTACTTCACCGACACCGGCTACGGCGCCTGCGGCACCCAGATCAACGCCGGCACCCAGATGCTGGTCGCCGTCCCCGCCAGCTGGTGGACCACCGCGAACCCGAACAACGATCCGGTCTGCAAGGGCATTTCGGTGAAGGTGACGTACCAGGGCAAGACGCTGACCCTGCCGGTCAAGGACAAGTGCCCGTCCTGCGCCTCCACCCACCTGGACCTGAGCAAGCCGGCGTTCGCCCAGCTCGCCCCGCTCGACCAGGGCGTCATCAACGGGATCACCTGGCAGTTCGTGCAGACCACCCTCACCGGGCAGACCGTCGCGCTGAGCGCCCCGATCAGCGGTTCCGTCGGCGGGCAGGCCGCGCCGCAGGCCGCTCCGCTCACCGGCTTCTAGGCCCCGCTCGGCCGGTGTCCGCGTTCGCGTGCGGGCACCGGCCGGGGCGGTCCGTCAGCGCCGCCGGCCGTCAGCGCCGCCGACCGTCAGCGGCGCCGACGGTCGGCGGACGCCAGGGCGAGGACCGCCGCCACGATCACCACGGCCAGCACCAGGCTCACCGGGCCGGTGCCCAGGTCGAGGCCGCCGCGTTCCCGGCTGACGCCGGCCCAGTCGGCGAAGCACGCGCCGAGCGGGCGGGTGAGGACGTACGCCCACCAGAACGCGAGGACCGGCGGCAGCCGCAGCAGTCGGTGGCCCAGCGCGGGCACCGCGATCAGGGCGGCGAACAGCAGGCCGGACGGGAGGTACCCCCAGCCGAGGGTGGCGGCGGTCAGGTCGCCGACGGCGGTGCCCAGGGCGAAGGTCGCCATCACCGCCGTCCAGTAGAAGACCTCCCGGCGGCCGCCGCGCACCGTCTCCACCGCGAGCGTCCCCTCCGTGCGGCGCCACACCCAGAACACGGCGGCCAGCGCCAGCGTGAACGCGGCGGCCGAGACCGCGTACGGCACCCCCAGCGCCACGTGCGCCACGTCGGCGGCCATCGTGCCGAACACGCTGACCATCACCACGGCCGCCCAGTAGACCGCGGGCCGGTACCGGCCGGCCCGCGCCTGGGCGAAGAGCGCCGCCGCGAGCAGCACCGTGGCACCCGCCACCGCCGGAATCGGCCCGAGCGTGCGCGCCAAGTAGTCGGAGGTGGTCTCGCCCATCCCCGTGGTGAGCACCTTCACCACCCAGAAGCCGGCCGTCACCTGCGGCACCTTGCTCCACAGCGGAGCGGGGCGCTGCCCGTTCAGCCGGTCGGTCCCGGTCATCGTCGTCGTGGCGCCCACAGCGGCGGCACTCCTCTCGGTGGCGCGGCCCGGCCGCGCGGGGTCGTTGCGGTGGCCGGGCGGCAACAGGGTGGGCGGCAGGGCCGGCACCGGTGCGGCAACAGGGCCGGTCAGCAGCATGGCCGGGCGAAGCTGAAGGGAAGCTGAAGACCTCGCCGGTCTCCCGTCCGGTGGGTGGCGGGTCTCCCGTCCGGAGGGTGGCGCAAGGCCGTCGCAGACCAGTGGTCGGCGGGGAAGGCGGCCTGGTTCCCGGGGAGTTGGTGTGACGGTCGTCATAGTCGTGCGGGTGGGCGACAGGTGGGGGAGGGCGGGGTCCGGCAGGTGTGAAGGATGTGATGATGAGCCCGTCATGAAGGCTGGGCGAGTGGTACGGGCAGGCCGGGCTGCGGTGTTCGCGGCCGGATGCGTGCTGCTCGCTGCCGTCGCGCACGTGCTGATGTCCGGGCGGCCGGTGGCCGTCTGGGTACTGGCCGCCGCGTTCGGCGGCGTCGCTGGGCTGGGCTGGTTGACCGCCCGGAGGGAGCGCGGCCCGCTGCTGGTCACCGCGCTGACCGTCGGCGTCCAGGCCGCGCTGCACACGGCGTTCTCGTTCGGGCAGGCAACGGCGGCTCCGGCTGCCGCCCCTGCCGCGACGGACGGGCTCGCCGCGCGCTGGGCGCACCTGCTGCTGTGCAACGCCGGGCCGCTGACCGACGAACAGGCCGCCCGGTTGATCGAGGCCGCCGGTCTCGACCCGGGGACGGTGGCGGCGCTCACCGATCCACCCGGGATGGCAGGTGTGCCCGGGATGCCGGACATGCCCGGCATGGCGCACCACGCGATGGCGATGGCCGGGCCGCACGGTGGCGGGGGTGGCGGCATGCTCGCCGCGCACCTGTTGGCCGCGCTGCTGCTCGGTCTGTGGCTGGCCGCCGGCGAGCGCGCCGTGCACGGGCTGGCCCGGACGGTTGCCGCCCGGCTGTTCGCGCCCGTCCTGCTGCTGCTCGGCGCCGTTCGGCCCGCCTGGGTGCCGTTGCGCTCGCGCCGGTCCAGGGCCTCGGGGTGGCGGCCGCGGTCGCGGCTGCTCGTCCACTCCCTTGCCACGCGGGGACCGCCGGTGGTGACCGCCGTCGCCTGACGGCCACGTCACACCCCGGAGCCGCTCCGCCCCACCACCGCACGCCCCTGCTCGGGCACCGGTGCCGTCGGCGCGCGCCCCGGGCCGGCCTCGCGGCCCGATCCGGCCGCTCCCGTCTCCCGAGCAAGGACACCCGGAGATGATTTCCGCTCTTCCCGCGTCACGTTCCGTCACCGGCCGGACGCGTGCCGACGACCAGACCGTGACCGCCTGGGCGCTGGCCGCCCGCAGCGGCGACCCCGCCGCGGTCGAACGGTTCGTCCGCGCCACCCGCCCCGACGTCCGGCGGTTCGTCACCCACCTCAGCGGCGAACCCCAGGCCGCCGACGACCTCACCCAGGACACCTACCTGCGCGCGCTGCGCAGCCTGCCCAGCTTCGAGGGCCGCTCCTCGGCCCGGACCTGGCTGCTCTCCATCGCCCGCCGCACCGTCGTCGACCGGTTCCGGTTCGCCGCCCGCCGGCCGCGACTGCTCGACACCGACGACTGGCAGAGCGCCGCCGAACAGGTCCAGCCCCACCACCTGCCCGGCTTCGACGAGGGCATCGCGCTCGGCGAACTGCTCGACGCGCTGCCCGCCGAACGCCGCGACGCCTTCGTCCTCACCGCGCTGCTCGGCCTGCCCTACGAGGAGGTCGCCGAACTGACCGGCTGCCCGATCGGCACCGTCCGCTCCCGGGTCAATCGGGCCCGCGGGGTGCTGATCCGCAAGCTTGCGGACGCCGAACACGCCGACTCCCTGGCGGTCGGCTGCGCGGCCTGAACGGTTCCCCGCGAACGGGGGGCGCTCCGGCGTCCCCCCGGCGGGGGTGTGAACGGTGTCGCCGGTCCCGCGCAGCTCCGTGCGTCGAGCGGCGTCGGTGGCGGGGTGTGAACGGTTCCCGGGTCCACCCGATGGGGGCATCGGGCCGCGTGTCCCGGTGCTACCGGCGGGCGGAGTGCGCTGTCGTGGATCCGCATTCACCGATCACGTCCATGGGAGTACGCATGTCCGTCACCACCGGCACCACCGGCACCACCGTCTTCGCCGTCGAGGGAATGAGCTGCGGCCACTGCGAACGGACCGTCACCGCAGGCCTCGTCGCCCTGCCCGGCGTCACCGACGTCGTCGCGGACGCCAAGGCCGGCCGGGTCACCGTCAGCGGCGACGCCGACGAGGGCGAGGTCCGCGCGGCCGTGGATCAGGCCGGATTCACCTTCGCCGGTCGGATCTGACCGGCATCGGCAGAACGGCGGGAACCCGGGCCCGGTCGGGCACGACAGCTGAGGTGTGAATCCAACCCGACCGGCCCCGGGGCCGCCGACGCCGCCACTGGCTTCGCCGCCGGTCTGGCCCCGTCCGCGCGGTCGTCGCCGAATTCCGTTGCTGGGGAAGGGCGGTGGCGGTGGTTGACGACGGACGCCGCAGCGCGGACGGGCTCGTCGCCGCTGATCCGGGCAGCGCCGCCTTGCGTGCCGTCCTGGTCGAGGGTGGGGCCTTGTGATCGCCGAACTCCCGGGCCGGGGACGGGTGGTGGCGGTGGTCGACGGCGGTGTCCGCGACGCGACTGCCCGAGCGCCGCCGGCGGGCCGACCCGTCGTATCCCGTGGCCAACCCGCGCCGCGGCGTGGTCTCGCCGCCCGCGCCCGCTCAACCCGATGCCCGCCCGACAACCTGGGTGCCTGCCGGCCCATGCCTGGTCGGGGTGACGTCAGGTGAACCCCACGCCCCACCACCCGTACTCGGTTTCAGGAGAGTGCCCCATGCGAACCCGCGTTCTGTGCGGCCTGGCCGCCGCAGTGACCCTGCTGGTCTCGGGCTGCGCGAGCAGTGCCGGCGATTCGGGGAGTGCCGGCGTCACGGCCACCCGGGCTGTCGGATTCCCGGTCAAGGTGCTGGACTGCCAGGGGCGGCCGACCGCGTTCGAGGCCGCGCCCGACCGGATTGTCACCAGTAATGCTGCCGCGCTGGAGATTCTGCTCCAACTCGGCGCCGCCGACCGGGTCATAGGCACCGGCTACCCGCCCGGCACCGGCCAACTGCCTGCTGCGATCGCCGAACGTGCCGCGCGGATACCCGTGTTGGGCGAGACGGTGATTGCCAAGGAGAAGCTGCTCGGGTCGGGCGCCGATCTGTACATCGACAGCTTTGCCGCGATGGGTGGGGCGGGTGGCGGCGGGGTGGGTGGGCCGCCGGGTGATCGGGAGTTCGCCGCTGCCGGGATCAAGCACATGTACCTGCTGTCCACTGCCTGCGCGGGTGGTCCGGCAAAGAGTGATCTTGCCGAGGTCGAGCAGGACATCAAGCGGCTCGGCGCCGTCACCGGCACCCTCCCCAGGGCCAACGAGCTGGTCGCCGCCATGGACGGCACGCTCGCCAGGGTCGCCGCCGGGCTCGACCAGCTTCCGGACGAGCGGCGGCCCAGTTATTTTTTCTTTGATTACGACGCCGGGGCGAAGCAGCCAACCGCCGTGTGCCGCAAGCAGATTGCGAACGCGGTCATCACCCTGGCAGGGGCGCGCAACGTTTTCGCCGACTGCGACGCCGACTTCAAGGCGGTCGGCTGGGAGGACGTGATCGCCAAGAACCCCGACTGGATCCAGCTCGGTGTCCGTAGTCGGGGCAGCGCGGACGCCGACCGCAAGGCCTTCGACGAGGCCGAGCGGTTCCTGCGCGACAACCCCGCCACCAGGAACCTGAACGCCGTCCAGCAGGGCCACTTCGTGCGGATCGGCTCCGAGGTCACCACCACCGCCGGGGTCCGCAACGCCGACACCGTTCGGCAGATCGCCGCCATTGTTCACCCCGACCTGGTGAAGGGCGGAGAGTAGATGGCTGCCACTCTTGCCGAGATCCGTCGTGCGCCTCGCGTCGTGGCGGCCGGATTGCTGATCGCGTTGCTGCTTGTCTTAGCCGGGGCGGTCTGTCTCGGTAGTGTTGATGTCCCGCTCCGGGAGGTGTACGGGATATTGGGGCACCACTTGACTGAGAGTCAAGAGGTGTTCAGCACAAGGGATTTGATCGTCTGGGAGTTGCGCCTCCCGCGCGCTCTGCTCGCCGCCCTGGTCGGGGCCGGGCTCGGGCTGGTCGGGACGGCGGTGCAGGCGCTGGTGCGCAATCCGCTTGCCGATCCGTATCTGCTCGGGGTCTCGTCCGGTGCCTCGCTCGGGGCGCTCGGGGCGATTGTGCTCGGGGTCGGGGTGGGGGGCGTGTTCGGGGTCTCGGCCGCCGCGTTCGCCGGGGCGCTCGGGTCGTTCGGGCTGGTGTGGATTGTGGCGCGGCGTGGGGGTGGGTTCTCGCCGCTGAGGTTGGTGCTGTGCGGCGTCGCGGTTGGTCAGTTCCTCGGTGGGTTGTGCAGTTACCTGGTGCTGCGGGCGGGCGACGAGCAGCAGACGCGTGGCGTGCTGTTCTGGCTGATGGGCAGCCTCGGTGGCGCGACTTGGGGTCAACTCGCCCTCCCCGCCGGTGCGGTGCTGCTCGGCGGGATCGTTCTCCAGGCCCGCGCGCGGGCGCTGAACGCTCTGGTCCTGGGCGATGAGACCGCCGCCGGGCTCGGCGTCGATCCCGATCGGTTGCGGCGTGAACTCTTCGTGGTCACCAGCCTGTTGACCGGTGTGCTGGTATCCGTCTCCGGCGCCATCGGCTTCGTCGGACTGCTGGTGCCGCACCTGTGCCGACTGCTGGTCGGCGGCGACCACCGGCGGTTGCTGCCGCTGTCCGCACTCACCGGCGCTGTTCTGCTCACCGCCGTCGACACCGTCGCCCGCACCGCGTTGGATGCCCAGGAGTTGCCGATCGGTGTGGTCACCGCGCTGCTCGGCGCGCCCGTTCTGCTGTTCCTGCTCGACCGGCGACTGGGGGACAAGCGGTGAGACTCGCCCTCGATGATCTGCATGTCGCGCTGGCCGGACGGGACGTGGTGGCCGGTGTCCACCTGGTCGCCGAGGACGGGGAGATCGCCGGGCTGATCGGGCCCAACGGCAGCGGCAAGTCGACGCTGCTGCGGGCCGTTTACCGTCATCTCGCGCCGCGGGCCGGGCGGGTGCTGCTCGACGGCCGGGATGTCACCAAGGTGCCCCGCGCCGAGGCTGCCCGTCATCTGGCCGCACTGCCCCAGGAGCGTGGTGAGGCATTCGAGTTGACGGTCCGTCAGATGGTGGCGCTGGGGCGGCTGCCGCATCAGCGGGCGTTCGCCGCCGACAGTCCCGAGGACCGGGTGCAGACCGCCCGAGCCCTCGACCAGGTCGGGATGGCCGCGCATGCCGAGCGTCGTTTCGCCGATCTCTCCGGCGGTGAGCGTCAACGCGTCCTGCTGGCCCGCGCGTTGGCCCAGCAGCCCGACGTGCTGGTGCTGGACGAGCCCACCAACCACCTCGACATCCGTCACCAGGTCGACCTGCTCGCCCTGTTGCGGGCTCAGCGCGCCACCACCCTGGTCGCTCTGCACGACCTGAATGCCGCCGCGTCCGTCTGCGACCGGCTGCATGTGCTGGCCGGCGGCGCGCTGGTGGCTTCGGGGCCGCCGCGGGAGGTGCTGACGCCGGAGTTGCTCGGCGAGGTGTTCGGCGTCCGCGCCGCCGTCACCGCGCATCCGCTGACCGGGGATCCGCTGATCGCGTTCGACCACCGGGCGCCCGCAGTCTGAACGGGGGCGCCGTTCATGGGGAACTGAGAAGTTGGGCTGCCACCATGGTGCGCGCCCCGCGGCCCCCGCTGCCGGGTGGCTGCCGGGCCTGCCGGTCGGAAGGAGTCTCCTCGGTGAGCACGCTCAACGGTCTGCCCGTGCACATACTTCTGGTTCACATCGTGGTGGTGTTCGTGCCGCTGACGGCGCTCGCGCTAATCGTGTGCGCGCTCAGCCCGGCCGTCGCGCGGCGGTGCGGTCTGCTGCTGCCGGTGCTGGCGTTCGTCACGGCGGCGAGCGTTCCGCTGACCACCAACGCGGGGGAGTGGCTGGAGCACAACGTCGAGCGCAACGACCTGGTGCGCAAGCACGCCGAGCTCGGTGACGGCATGCTGCCGTGGGTGGGCGGGCTGTTCCTGCTGGCGGTGCTGGTCTGGTGGTTCACCCGCGCGGCCAGCACCCGCAGCTTCTCCGGCGCGCTGCGGATCGGCGCCACCGTGCTGTGCGCCGTGGTGGCCGTCGGCGCGGTCGTCGACGTCTACCGGATCGGCGACTCCGGCGCGAAGGCCGCCTGGCAGGACGCCCTCACCTCCAGCAGCGGCCACTGAGCACCGGTTATGACGGGCGGCCGGGCGGGACCAGGCCGCACTGGTAGGCGAGTGCGACGAGCTGGGCGCGGTCGCGGGCGTCCAGCTTGGACATCGCGCGGTGCACGTGGGTGCGGACGGTGAGCGGGCTGACGAAGATCCGCTCGGCGATCTCCTCGTTGCTCAGGCCGGTCGCGGCCAGCGCCATCACCTCGCGCTCGCGGGCGGTGAGCACGGCCAGCCGGTCGGCCGCGGGCTCGGCGGCCGGGCCCGGCTGAGCGCGGAAGCGGTCGATCATCGCGCGGGTGGCGGCGGGCGAGAGCAGGGCGTCGCCGGCCGCCACCGTGCGGATCGCGCCGAGGAGTTCGGCGGGCGCCGCGCCCTTGCCGAGGAAGCCGTCGGCGCCCGCGCGCAAGGCCTGGGCGATGTACTCGTCGATCTCGAAGGTGGTCAGGATCAGCACCCGGGTGCCGGACAGCTCCTCGCTGCCGCAGATCTCGGCGGTCGCGGCGAGGCCGTCGCCGCCGGGCATCCGGATGTCCATCAGGACCAGGTCGGGCCGGGTGGCGCGGGTGATCTCGACCGCCTCGCGGCCGTTGGAGGCCTCGCCGACCACCTCCATGTCGTCCTCGGCGTCGATCAGCATCCGGAAGGCGCCGCGCAGCAGGGCCTGGTCGTCGGCGAGCAGGACACGGATGGTCATCGGAGGGAGTCCTTGTCGTCGGGCTCGGCGGAGGCGGGGTCGGTGAAAGCAGGCGTGTCCCGGCTGCCGGTGCGCAGCGGGAGTTCGGCGGTGACCAGGAAGCCGCCGTCGGGCCGGTGGTCCGCGCTGAGCCGGCCGCCCACGGCGACGGCCCGCTCGCGCATGCCGATCAGGCCGAAGCCACCGGGGCCGTCCTGGCGAAGCGCCGGCCGTCCGATGGCCCGGCCGTTGGCGACGGACAGCGCGAGCCGGCTGCCGCTGTAAGCGAGGGTGACTTCGGCGTCGGCGCCGCGGGCGTGCTTGGCGACGTTGGTCAGCGACTCCTGGACGATCCGGAAGGCCGTCAGGTCGACGCCGGGGGAGAGCGGGCGCAGCTCGCCGGTGACGGTGAGCCGGACCGGCAGCCCGGCCTGTTCGAAGGCGTTGATCAGGTCCGGCAGGCGGTCGAGGCCGGGGGTGGGTTCGAGCGGGGCGGGCTCCTCGGCGCGGCGCAGCAGGCCGACGGTGGCGCGCAGTTCCTGGAGGGCCGCGCCGGTGGCGTCGGTGAGGTGGCTGAGCACCTCGCGGGCCCGGTCGGGGTGCCGGTCCATCAGGTGGACGGCGATGCCGGCCTGGGCGTTGGCGAGTGCGATGTGGTGGGCGACGACGTCGTGCAGGTCGCGGGCGATCCGGATCCGCTCGTCGGCGACCCGGCGGCGGGCCTCCTCCTCGCGGGTGCGCTCGGCGCGTTCGGCGCGGCGCTCGATCGCGGCGAGGTGGGCGCGGCGGTTGCGGACCGAGTCGCCGAGCGCGCCCGGCAGCAGCGCCCAGGCGAGGACGCCCAGCCGTTCGCCGATCGGGCCGTGCGGGCCGAAGGCCAGTGCCGTCGCGGTGAGCAGCACGGCCGAGAGGACCGAGGCGCGGAACGCGGTGGTGCGGTCAGTGCGGACGGCCAGGAAGTAGAGCGCCGCCAGCAGCGGCCAGCCCAGCGCGACGGTGAGCCGCATGCCCGTCGCGGCGAGCGTCACCGTGCACACCAGGGTGACGGCGACCACCGCCCGCGGGTAGCGGCGGTGGAAGAAGACGGCGACGGTGGAGACCGCGGCGAGCACCAGGGTGAGCAGGCCAGGCATCGTGTAGTGCCCGCCGCTCTGGTCCGCACTGACGCCCTGGGTCACGATCGCCACCAGGGCGACGCCGCCCGCCGCGTCCAGCAGGCGGGGGTGGTCGCGGCGCAGGCGCTGCCACAGGTCGGTCATCACGGGGCCCTGGTTCTCGAAGCGGTGGGTGTGCGGTGGCGGGGCCGCCCGGCGGGGGGCGGCCCCGCACGTCAACGGTAACGTTCCGGGCCCGAACAACCGTCCGGGCCCGGAGCGCGGTGACGCAGGTCAGACGGTCGCGGGCGTGTGGTCCGCGGCCGGCTCGGCGTCGGCGGCCTGGAGCTTGGCGCCCTCGACGTCGACGTCCGGCAGCGCCTTGTCGAGCTTCTTCGGCAGCCACCAGGCGCGGCGGCCGAGCAGCGCCAGGACAGCCGGGACGAGTGCCATCCGGACCACGAAGGCGTCGAAGGCGACGGCCGCGGCCAGACCCAGGCCCATCATCTTGATCATCGGTTCGTTCATGCCGATGAAGCCGGAGAACACCGCGATCATGATCAGCGCGGCGGCGGTGACCACCCGGGCGTTGTGCCGGAAACCGGTGACGATCGCCTCGGACGGGGTCTCGCCGTGCACGTACGCCTCGCGGATCCGGGTGACCAGGAACACCTCGTAGTCCATGGCCAGGCCGAACACCACGCCGACCATGAAGATCGGCATCATGCTCATCACCGGACCGGTCTGGTCCACGCCGATCAGATCGGCCAGCCAGCCCCACTGGAAGATCGCGACCACGGCGCCGAGCGCGGCGGCCACCGAGAGCAGGAAGCCGAGCGCGGCCTTCAGCGGGACCAGCACCGAGCGGAACACCAGCAGCAGCAGGACGATCGCGAGGCCGACCACCACGGCGAGGTACGGCACCAGCGCGTCGGAGAGCTTCTGCGACACGTCGATGTTCATCGCCGTGGAGCCGGTGACCAGCGCGGTCGCGCCGGTGGCGGACTTGAGGCCGGCCGCGTCGTCGCGGATCGCCTGCACCAGATCCTTGGTCTTCGCGTCGGCCGGACCGGTCGCCGGGATCGCGTTGACCAGGGCGGTGTCACCGGCCGGGTTGAAGATCGGCGGGGTGACCGCGACCACGCCGGGCAGGCCGGAGACCATCTTGGAGACCTGCTCGGCAGCGGCCTTCGGGTCGGGTGCGCCCTTGGCGTCCACCACGACGGTCAGCGGGCCGTTGAAGCCGGGGCCGAAGCCCTGGGACAGCAGGTCGTAGGCGCGGCGCTCGGTGGTCGAGGTCGACTTCGCCTCGTCGCCGGGCAGGCCCAGACGCAGGTCCAGCGCCGGGGCGGCGATCACGCCGAGGCCGATCACGCCGCCGATCAGCACCAGCAGCGGACGGCGCAGCACGAACCGGGCCCAGCGGGCGCCGCCGTTGTCACCGGTCGCCCGGCGGGTGGTGTCCCCGGCGGCCTTGCGCTCCTTGCGTGGCAGCACCTTGCGGCCGACGAAGCCGAGCAGCGCGGGCACCAGGGTCAGCGCCACCAGCACGGCGATGACGACCGTTCCGGCGGCGGCCACGCCCATCTTGGACAGGAACGGGATGCCGACCACGGACAGGCCGGCCAGCGCGATCACCACGGTCAGACCGGCGAACACCACGGCCGAACCCGCCGTACCCACGGCCCGCCCGGCCGCCTCGCGCGGGGCGCGGCCCTGGGCGAGCTCCGCGCGGTAGCGGGAGATGATGAACAGTGCGTAGTCGATGCCGACCGCCAGGCCCAGCATCATCGCCAGCGTGCCGGTGGTGGCGGACAGGCCCAGGGCGCTGCCCAGCGCGGTGATCAGCGCCATGCCGAGGCCGACGCCGACCACGGCCGTCAGCAGCGGCAGCCCCGCCGCGACCAGTGAACCGAAGGTGATCACCAGCACGACGGCGGACAGCGCCATGCCGATCGCCTCGCTGCTGCCGCCCGCCTCGCCATGGCTGGCCAGCGCGGTGCCGCCCATCTCGACCTTCAGCCCCGCGTCCCGGCCGTGCTGCGCGGCCTGCTCCAGGGCGGCGGTGGCCTCCTTGGACAGCTCGCCGGCCTTGGCCGAGTAGGTGACGGTGGCGTACGCGGTGGTGCCGTTCTGGGAGACGGTGTGCGCCTGGAACGGGTCGACCGCGCCGGTGACCTCGGGGGCGTGCGCCAGCTCGCCGACCGTCTTCTGCACGGCCTGCTGGTTCGGCTCCGCGGTGATCTTCTGACCGTCCGGGGCGACGAACACGATCCGGGCCTGGGCGCCGTCCGCGTGGCCGCCGGGGAAGCGCTGGTTCATCAGGTCGAAGGCCTTCTGCGCCTCCGTGCCGGGTATCGAGAAGGCGTCGGCGGGCGCGGCGGGCGCCTTGGCCGCGAGCACTCCGCCGACGGCCAGCACGGCGACCCAGAGCAGGGTCACCAGCTTGCGCCGGTCGAAGGCCCATCGGCCCAGGCGGTACAGGAACGTGGCCACGGGGGAGCGGCCTCCTTCGGGTTCGGTGCACGGTTGCGGAACATGCCGCAGGCGGCCCCGCGCACCGGTTCCGGCGCGGTCCGCCCGCAGCGTGTTCCATCCTTCGTCACCGCCCCCACCTGCGTCGTCGTCCCGGTGCAGGCAGTTGCGTACTGCGTCCGCAGTAGTGCCGGACGGGCCGGCTCATCCTGGGGGGTCAGGGCAGGTACGCCACCTCGGGGAAGCGGGGCGAGGGGCGGTCGAGCAGTGGGGCGGCGTGGTGGCGCAGGTGGAGGTCGAAGAAGGCGAGCGGGTAGGCCTGCTGGATCAGCAGGGCGCGGGCCGGGTCGATGGTGCCGACCATGCGCTGGATCTGGTCGTCGGGCAGGCCGAGCAGGCGGCCGGCCTGCGGGATCAGCGTGATGTTGTCGCCGTACGACAGGTGGATGGCGCCTGCCGCGCGGACTTCCAGGCGCCAGCCGCGCAGGTGGGACCAGAACTCGGCGACGTACTGGTTTGTCGCGCGCGGGAAGTCGGCGGTCATCAGGAGGAACGGGCGGTCCAGGTCGGCGGTGATGCTGGGGTGCCCGAGGCCGGGCTGCATCGGCCCGTCCAGGCCCAGGCCGGCCCGCACCCGGCCGTCGGCCAGCATGGTGCAGGCGGTGGCCGTGGCGCCCTTCGACCAGCCGAACATGCCGATCCGCGAGGTGTCGAGGGCCGCGCCCAGCCCGTCCGGGAGCGGGCGGCGCTCGGCGTCCGGGTTGCGGCCGGCGGCGAGCTGCTCGACGCAGTCCAGGACGAAACGCGCGTCCGCGGCGTAGTCCAGTGCGTACAGCCCGCCCGGGAGGTCCCCGGGGGTGAGCACCCGCCCGTCGGGCAGCTCGCTGAAGCAGTCACCGAGATGGTCGACCGCCACCACCACATAGCCGTGGCTGGCGAGCTCCTGCACCATCACGGTGTGGTCGGCGCGGTGGCTGCGCGCGCCGTGCGAGTAGACGATGACGGGCAGGCGGTGGCCGGTGCGGTGCACGGGAGCGCCGACCCGCCCGGCGGTGAGCGGGACGAGCGCCGGGTCGAGCGGGAAGCCGACGCCTACCAGGAACGCCCGCATCGTGGCGTCGGGCAGCCACGGGGCGAGCGGCAGGCCGTCGGTGGGGCGGGCCGGGTACCAGATGCTCGCCATCAGCTCGCGGTGCGGGTTCATGCCCGGCATCGGGTTCGGGCGGGAGGTGTCGACCAGGTGCAGCGGCGTCGTGCCGACCGGGAACGGGCCGGAGGGGGCGGGCAGGGTGAGCCGCGGTACGGCGCCCTCTGCGCGGGCGGGCCGAGCGGCGGCGAGCGGGGCGGCGGCGCCGAGGGCCAAGGCGGTGCCCAGGCCCATGCCGGTGCCCAGGAGGCGGCGGCGGGTCAGGCCGGTACGGGGGAATGGCATGACAGCTCCATAGGGAGAGGAGGGGAGGTTCACTGGTCGCGGCGCGGGACGGTGAACAGCGCGAGCAGGACGGCGAGAGCCGCCCAGATCGGGTAGACCGCCCACGCCCCGCCGATCGAGGACGGGTAGCGCTGGCCGGTCATCTCCCCGACCAGGCCCAGCCGGTCCCAGGCGTTGAACGGCTGCATGTGTGCGACCACCGCGCCGAAGTGGGTGTTGTCGCGGACGAACATCGGGACCATGAACAGCAGCGCGAACAGCGCGACCATCGCCGTGACGCTGTGCCGGATCACCGCGCCCAGCGCCAGACCGACCAGCGCGCCCACCGGCGCCAGCAGCGCGGAGGCGAGCAGCAGCCGCAGCGCGCCCGGGTCGCCGATCGACACGCCGCCGTACTTGCCGGCCAGGATCGCCTCGTCCAGCCAGAACGAGACGGACGCCACCAGCAGGCCGAACCCGGTGGCCGTCGCGGCGACCACCAGCAGCTTGGCGGCCAGCACCTCCCTGCGGGCGGGGACGGCGGCGAAGGTGGTGCGCAGCAGGCCGGTGGTCTGCTCGCTGAGGATCGCGATCGCGCCCAGCGCACCCATCATCAGCAGCACCAGCGACGCGCACGGCCGGGTGAACGCGTCGTGCAGGGCGCCGAATTCGGCGTAGTACGCCTGCTGCGGGGCCGGCCAGGAGTCGAACTCGGCGCGGGAGGTGCGTGCGCCGTTGGCGTTCATCGCGACGATGGTCAGCGTGGCGAACAGCAGGAACCAGGGGATCGACCGCAGCGAGCGCAGCTTGATCCACTCGGCGGCCAGCAGGTCGGTGAACCGGGCGGGCGGTGCGGCCCGGTCGATGGTCGGGTGAAAGGTGCTCATGCTCGTGCTCCTGCCGCGTACTCGACGCTGCTGCCGGTCAGTTCCATGAAGGCCTGCTCCAACGAGCCGGTGCGGGGCACCAGTTCGTGGATCAGCAGGCGGTGGTCGAGGGCGGTCCGGGCGATCGAGAGCGCGTCCGGGCCGGTCACCGTCAGTAGCCCGTCCGGTGCCTGCGACACCTGCGCGCCGTCGGCGGTCAGCGCCGTCACCAGCGCCGCGGGGTCGGTCGTACGGACCTGCACGGTCCGCTGCGAACCGCGGGCCGCGAAGTCCGCCACCGTCTCGTCCGCGAGCAACTCGCCGCGTCCGACGACGATCAGCCGGTCCGCGGTGTGCTCCATCTCCGTCATCAGGTGGCTGCTGACGAACACCGTGCGGCCCTCGGCGGCCAGCCGCCGGAACAGGTTCCGGACGAACAGCACGCCCTCCGGGTCCAGCCCGTTCAGCGGCTCGTCGAAGATCAGCACCGGCGGGTCGCCCAGCAGCGCCCCCGCGATGCCCAGCCGCTGCCGCATGCCCAGCGAGAAGCCGCCGATCCGCCGGTCCGCGGCCGCCGACAGCCCGACCTCGCGCAGCACCTCGTCCACCCGGCCGGCCGGGATCGCGTTGCTACGGGCCAGAAAACGCAGCTGGTCGCGGGCAGTTCGGCCGCCGTGCACGTCCCCGGCGTCGAGCAGCGCGCCCACGTGCCGCAACGCCCGCCGCAGACCGCGGCAGTCGCGGCCGGCCACGGTCGCCGAACCGGAGGTCGGCGCGTGCAGCCCGAGAATCATGCGCAGAGTGGTGCTCTTGCCCGCACCGTTCGGGCCCAGAAACCCGGTGACGTGGCCCGAACGGACCGTGAAGGAAAGGTCGTTGACGGCAGTGACACGGCCGTAGCGCTTGGTGAGGCGGGTAACTTCGATCACGGGGACAACGATGCCGGACAGCGGTGTTCGCGCACATTCGGCGACGGGGGACAAACGCGCTGACGGACGATCAACTTCGGGATGTCATCCGTGGGGGACTGCGGCGCCCGAACGATGATCGCTACGCTCGGGGCATGAATCTCACCCGGGTGCCGACGAAGTTCCTCTCCCGCGTGGCACCCGGGACTTGGATGGTGCTGCTCTGGTTCGCCGTCACCGCATACACCGTCTTCGAGCAGATGCACACCCGCGACGGCCTCTCCCCTCTCAACCTGCACCTCGGCACCGAATCGGTCGCCGCGCTGGCCGTGCTCGCCGCGGGCCGCCGCCGACTCCGACCGCTGACCGCGCTGTGCCTGCTGCTGTTCGGCACCATCGCGTCGGTGATGGCGATGGCCGTCGCCGACATCCCGCTGCTCCAGTACCTCGTCGTGGACGTGGCCATCTGCTACCTCGCGGCCACCCAGCCCACCCGCACCTCCGTCATCGCCGGGGCGCTCGCGCTCGGCACCCTGCTCGGCTACTCCGGCCTGCGCGCGCTGTTCAGCATGGACGACTACGGCAGCACCACGCTCACCGGCGCGCTCGCCACAGCGATCGCCTGGCTGATCGGACACGCCGTCCACCAGAGCCACACCCACGCCGAGACGCTGCGCGCACAGGCCACCGAACAGGCCATCACCTCCGAACGGCTGCGCATCGCCCGCGAGTTGCACGACATGGTGGCGCACAACATCGGCATCGTCGCCATGCAGGCCGGCGCCGCCCGCCGGGTCTTCGACACCCAGCCCGCCCGGGCCCGCGCCGCACTCGGCGAGGTCGAGACCGCCGGCCGCGAGACGCTGGCCGGGCTGCGCCGCCTACTCGGCGCGCTGCGCGACGCGGAACCTGCTGACGCTGATGAACTGTCCGCCCCCGCACCGGTGTTGGACGATCTGGCGCGGCTGGCCGCGACCACCACCGCGGCCGGCGTCCGGGTGGACCTGCACTGGAGTGGCGCGCGTCGCCCGCTGCCGCCCGAGATCGAACTGTCCGCGTACCGGATCGTGCAGGAGGCCGTCACCAACGTGGTGCGGCATGCGAAGGCGCGGGCCTGTTCGGTCTCCATCGAGTTCCGCGCGGCCGAGGTGGCCGTCAGCGTGATCAACCCCGGGCCCGGCCCTGCTCGGACGTCCGGCAGCGGACGCCGCGGGTACGGACTGGTCGGCATGATGGAGCGGGCCACCCTGCTGCACGGCGAGTTCAGTGCTGGTCCGCAACCCGACGGCGGCTTCCGGGTGGTCGCGAGGCTGCCGGTCCCCGTACCCAGTGACCTTCTCGTTTCCTTGGAGCCCGCCCGATGATCCGCGTCCTGCTCGTCGACGACCAGCCGCTGGTCCGCGCCTCCCTCGACATGATCATTACGGATGCGCCCGACCTTGCGGTCGTCGGCGAGGCCGGAAACGGCGCCGACGCGGTTCGGCTCGCCGCCGAACTGCGGCCCGACATCGTGGTGATGGACATCCGCATGCCCGGCATGGACGGCATCGAAGCCACCCGGATCATCACCGGCGCCGGCGCGGACGCCCCCCAGGTGCTCGTGCTGACCACCTTCGACCAGGACGAGCACGTCTACGGCGCGCTGCAGGCCGGGGCGTCCGGATTCCTCGTCAAGGACATGGAGTTGGACGACATTCTGGCCGCGATACGGGTGGTCGCCGCCGGGAACGCGCTGATCGCCCCGACCGTCACCCGCCGGCTGATCGCCCACTTCGCCCGGCAGACGGCTCCGGTGGCCCCGGCAGTTCCGGTCACCTTCGAGGCCCTGACCACCCGGGAACGCGAGATCCTCACGCTGGTCGGGCTCGGGCGCTCCAACGCGGAGATCGCCGCGGAGCTGCACCTCACTGCGGCGACCGCGAAGACGTACATCTCGCGGCTGCTGACGAAGCTCGACGCGCGGGACCGGGTTCAGCTGGTGATCACGGCGTATGAGGCGGGGCTGGTCGGGCAGCGTTGAAGTTCAAGCGCTGCGCTTCGGCTGGGGGAGGATGCTGAAGCGCAGCGCTTCGGGGAGGGGCTGCTGAGGACTGTCGGCAGCCGGTCGGCGTGATGTCGGCATTTGTCGGCGGGACGCCGGTGCACAGGTACAGGCTTGTGCACATGACCGAGCTTCTCGCATCGTCCGACGACGGCCACCCCATCACCGCTCTCGACACCGGATCCGGGCCGAACCTGCTGGTGGTCCACCCCGGCGGCGCAGATGCGACGTCCTGGGACGGCGTCACCCGCCACCTCACCGACGACTTCCGCGTCGTCAGGATCCGCCGACGGATCTACGTACCCGAAGCAGATATTGCGCTACCTCACTCGACGACCGTCGAGGCAGCCGACATTGTCGCTGTCGCGAAGCTCCTGGAGTCCCCGGTGCTCCTCGTCGGACACTCCTCGGGCGCCGTCGCCGCGCTGGAAGCCGCACTGCTGGACCCGTCGGCGTTCGCCGGACTGTGGCTCTACGAACCACCCCTGCCCACCAAGGAGTTGATCGCCGGTCCGGCCGGAGCACGGGCCCGTGCCGCGCTCGACAGCGGCGATCCGGCCGAGGCGATGCGGATCCACCTGCGGGACATCGTTCGCATGCCCGCGAACGTGGTGGACGCCATGTTCGCCGACCCACATGTGCGAGCGGCGTGCACCGCATACGCGACGGCACAGATCGCCGACAGCGAGGCGATCGACGCGCTTGGTGTCGGTATCGATCGCTTCGCGACGCTCGAAACCCCGACGACCTTGATCGAAGGCGACCTCAGCCCATCCCACCTGCGCGAACGCCTGGCCGACCTGGCGGCAGTCCTGCCGAACGCGCGGATCACGACGCTCACCGGCCACGGACACATCGCCCACCTGACGGCCCCTGACGCCTTGGCCGACACCATCCGGGACATGGCGCGGCGGGTTCTCCACGCATGACAGCTGCGCTGACTTCCTGGCAGCCGATCTGACGAGTCGCGGGGAAGGGAGAGGCAGCGCGACGGCAACGTTCGTCCTGGTGCGCGGCCCCGGGCCGGCGTGTTGCTGCCGGGCCCGGGGCCGGGCTTGCCGGGATCAGCACTTGATGTAGTGCCACTCCACGCGGCGAACGTGAGAGCCGGTGGGCGAGGAGATGGAGACGGTGGCGTGTGTTCCCTTGCCGGTCGCCCACCTGCTGTCCCGGACATTTCCGTCCCAGAAAACGGCCCGCACGAAGGGGCAACGGCCGTCCGCCGCCGTGTCGTACACCGTGCCGGAAACGTACGTGTAGTTGTTCTGGAAGCAGCCGTTGGCGTACCCCTCGCTGCCGTTGACGTACCAGTTCTTCTCGCAGGCCGTCATGGTGGGGGAGCCCGCGGCCATGGCGGGGGTCAGGCCGGTCGGGAACGTGAAGGCGGCGACAGCGCCGGCCAGGACGGCGGCCTTCTTGAGGTGGTTGAACACGGGAATCTCCTTTGTTCGTTCGCGTCTTGGTGATCGTCCGGAAAGAGGTCGTGCCCAGGTGGCGGCGTGGCAGGAGGACGGGTGCGGCGGCAAGAACGAGCTAGGTCGTTGCAGGTGCCGGCTCGATCGAGAGGCAATGTGATTGCCGCGATCGGCTCTGCTGCCAGCAAAGGTTGGCCGGACACGAACATATCGTCGGACCGGCCGCCGCAGCAGGGCGGAATGCGGCGTGCAAGGGGTAGCTACGAAGCGGGCCGGCAAGGTGGGCCCGGCTTCACTCCTCGCCTGTACGCTCCGCGCGCCGGTCGCGCCCGGTCGTCGACGCGCGGGCCGTGGGCGCCCTCACCGCAGGGGCCGCGCTTCCATTTCTGCGGGGGCGGACCACCGGTAACCAGGTCGTGCAGCGGGCAGATGACGGCGGTGTCGTGGCGGGTGGTGGCTGCGACGTGGAAGTCATCAGCCTGCTCCAACTCGCTTCGCCGGGCCGCGCTGCAGCCGTAATCCGCGTTCGGGGCAGGCAGGGCGCCCGGTCGATCGACGTCCGGCCCCGCAGACCCGGCTGGGAGCTGTCCGGTCGATCATTGATGGCGTGCTCCGGCTGCTTCCGTCGGCTGGGGCCGTCGCCAGAAGCCGATTGCCAGAGGTCTGCCCTTGCGTGACCATCGCTGGATGGAAACGGATGAGGGCCGAAAGCTGATTCGGGTCGTGCGGACGTGTCTGGCCTGCCCGTCGCAGTGGGATGCCTGGACGGCGGACGGCCAGTACCTGTATTTCCGATACCGGCATGGTGAGGGCAGCGTCGAGTGGCACCCCGGCCCTGACTTCGATGACGGTCCGGAGTCTTGGAACGACGGCCGCTCGGGGCTTCTCGTCGAATGGGACGACGGCAGCGACAGCGGTGACATCAACCTTGAGGACTTCCTCTCGGTAGCGGGCTTGGTGCTGGCCCCAGGTGCCTTGGTGTGCTGAGGTTGTGGCACGTGGTCAGGTGCGGAGCCGGATGGCTGGGGCAGCCGCGGTGACGGCGCCGAGGAAGGCGTAACCGTGCTTGTTGTAGTGGGTCGCGACGGCGCGAGAGGTGTTCAGCCTGTTTGCTGGTGCGCTTCTGTGTCGCTCCCGATCGAAGCCCGGTGGCCGTCCGCCTCGTGATCCTTTGCGCAGGTGGGCGGCCTGGCTGCCGGTCTTCTCCGGGATCGTGTGTCGGATGCCGCTGCGGCGCCTCCGCAGGTGCTCGCGGCAGGGCCCGTCGCCGGATGGCGGGGCTTGTACATCGAATGTTTATCGGTGTCGGTGATCATGCCGCAGGCCGAGCGCACTCGGTCGCAAGAACCGCACCGGTCCCGTTCGCGGGGCCGCAGAAACACGAGCGAGAACCAACATGCGTACCCGTCAACTGTCTGCTGCCGTCGGCCTGGTGGCCGCGCTGGGGCTCACCCTGACCGCGTGCGGCTCCGACGCCGCCAGCACTGCCGCGGCCAAGCCCTCCGCTCCGGCCAGCACCGTGCCGAGCGGTCAGGCGTCCGCCCCGGCGAGTGCCCCGGCGGGCGCGCCGGAGAGCTCCCCGGCGAGTGCCAAGGCAAGCCCCGAGGGCGGCGGTGGCGCGGGCGGCCGCAAGTGCACGGCGGCGGACCTGAAGGCCGCGATCGCGTTCGGGACCGGTGCGCAGACGCCGGACGGGCCGGGTGCGGAGGAGATCGAGCTGACCAACCAGTCGAAGTCGGTCTGCACGATGAAGGGTTACCCGGGGGTGGACCTGGTCGGCAGCAAGGGCACCTGGAACCTGACGCGCTTCCAGGGCGTCCAGCCCGAGCAGGTCACCCTGCAGCCCGGCGGCAAGGCGTACGTCACCATCAACTACCTGCCGTTCGCGGGCGACGGCGGGGCCGAGTTCAAGGTGCAGAAGATCGTCCTGACGCCGCCGGACGACACCCACCAGCTGACCGTCGAGTGGAGCGGCGCCAGCCCGCAGGACCAGAGCGGCGCCACCCACCCCGGCACCTACGTGCGTCCCGTGATCGCCGCCCGCTGACGCGTCGACACCAGGCAGGCCCCGACTTCCCCGAGTGCGGCGGGAGATCGGGGCCTGATGTCGTTTCCGGCCGGGCGTCGCAGGGGCGGACGATCATCTGTCGGTGTGGCCGGATACGTTCTTCCCAGCTCAGGAACGGCGGCCGGGAGGGCTCTGACGTGGCATGGCTGACAGCGGGTGACTACGAGGTCACTCTGGAGGCGGACGGAAAGGTCGCGTGCCGGAACGCGGCCGGCCGCCGGTTGAAGACAGTGCCGGCGAAGCTCAAGGACGACCCGGCCGTCGTGCAGCTGCGCCGGCTCGCGGAGTGGCTCGACGCGCACGAGCGGCAGTGCCTGGCGACAGTCGAGCGGTGGATGGTCCGTTCGCTGCCCGTCCCGGCCGCCGTGCTCGGCGCGGTGTGGGCCGACGAGACCTGGCGGTCGGTGCTGCGCGACCTGGTGGTGACGGGAGCCGACGGCTCGGTGGCCGGGTTCCTGCGCGACGCCGACCCGGCGCGCGGCATCGGCGTGGTCGACCTGGACGGCGACACCGTCCGCCTGACCGACGCCGAGATCCGGATCCCGCACCCCGTGCTGCTCGAAGACCTGGACGAGCTGCGGGAGTTCGCCGTCGAGCTGGACGTCGCCCAGCAGCTCCAGCAGCTGCACCGCGAGGTCTGGCAGCGCCCCGCCGACCTCGACCCCACGGACACCCAGGTCGACACCTACGCCGGCGGCCGCTACAAGGAGCTGCGCGAACTGGTCGGCCGCTGCGCCCGGTTGGGCCACCGCGTCCGCGGCGGGTACGCGATCGTGCCGCTGGTCGAGGACGGCCGCACGCTGGAGGCCCGCGTCTGGGTCGGCGACTACTACGAGTACGACGAGTGCGAGACCGGCTCGCTCAGCTGGGTCGACGCCGACGGGCGGCCGGTGCCGTTCGCCGAAGTGGGCCCGGTGGCCTGGTCCGAAGGAATGCGCATGGCCGCCGCGCTGCACGCCGGCCGCACCATCGAAGGGGAGGAGTCGGCATGACGGACAGCACCCGCACCGACGCGCAGTACCACGAAGACCTGCTCGACGCCGGCGCCGTTCTGACGCTCGGCCGGATCGCCGCGGCCGACGGCGTCGACAGCACCGTCGACACGCTGACCGCCCGCAGCTACCGGCACCCCGGGCTGGACGGCCGCACCGTCGTCCGCCTGGTGCCCGCCGCACTCGGCCCGGCCGAGGACCTCGCCGTCGAGTTCCTCGGCCTGATACCGGACGGCGAACCCGTCGAGGTGGGCCAGGTCCGGCAGGAGGCGCTCGGCTTCCCCGCCTGGGCGCTGGTCCACGACCCGGCCAACGGGCACCACGCGCTGGCCGTGGTCAAGGAGATGGAACGCCTCGCCCGCTTCGTCAAGTCCAAGCCCGGCAACGCCAAGGACGGCTTCGACGAAGTCGCCGTCCGCCTCGGTCGTGCCGTCCCGCACTTCCTGCCCACCTACTGCGAACAGGTCGGCCGGATCTTCCTCGAACAGGGCAATCAGAACTACGCCGCCACCTACTTCGGCAAGGCCCGCGAAGCCGAACGCACCCACAGCCTGCCCATCGACGAGGAACGGCTGCGCGCCGTCTTCCTGGAGTTCGCACTCGGCGGCGCTCTGACCGTCAAGGCGCTGCGCCAGTACGTGAAGGAACTCGCCGGACGACTCGACGCGCCCACCGCCTGGCAGCGCTTCCGCCAGCTGTGCGCGGAACGCTCCGCCGCGGGCATGGCCCCGTACGCGGGCATCGCCGAGGACGCCCGGCAGCTGATCCGGGCCGCCGGGCTCGACCGGCAGGAACAGGAACAGCTGCTGCTCGGCGAGCTGCTGACCTCGCCCGCCGTCGGCCGGGCCCCCGCCGCGGTGTGGAAGTCCTGGCGCGGCGCGCTGATCGAACTGGCCCGCCGGGACGACGCGGTCCGGGCCCGGTTGCTGGCGATCCTGCCGACCCCCGCGGGCTCCAAGAACGACGCCGCCACCGACGCGGACTGGCTGACGCTGCTCCAGGAGTCGGGTGCCGAGCAGCTGCTGACGGATCCGAAGACCGTCGGCACGGAGCCCGCCGCCCGCTGGCTCCAGCGCTGGACCGCCCACCTCGACCGGGGCTGGCGCTCCCGCCCCGCCTGCGGCGCCACCGTCGAACTGGCCGGCCGGATGGCCGAGCGGCTGCGCGCCGAGGCCGTCCCGGTGGAGCTCCTGCCCAAGCACCCGACGGCGCTGAACGTCCTGGACGTGCTGCTCGCGGAGGGGGTGCCGGTCGCCGATCCGTCGGACACCCCGACCATTTACCTCGGCCCTTGGGTGGAGGACGGCGGCCCCGGACGCCGCGACCTGGCGGCCGTCGCGGCGGACCCGCGCTTCCGCGCCGCGCTGAAGAACGCCGTCCCGGAGGTCTGGGGAAGGCACGGTGGCAGCACGCTCGGCCCGATCGCCGTCCAATACCCGGTGCTGCGCGCCCTGTTCGTCGAATGGGCCGACGAGCGGGCCGACGCACTGCGCTCCGCGACGGGCCTGGCCAGTGCGTCCAGCCAGCTGACCGCCCTCGGCCCCGTCCGCTCCGCCCTCATCGACGCCAACCCGGCCGCCGCCGCCCGGATCGCCGGAATCGACGTTGCCGCCCTGCTCGGACACACCCTCCGGGCCGGCATCATCGACGAACTCGGCTGGCCCGCCCTGGAGGAGGGCCTGCGCCGCCTCTTCGAGGACGAGGACAGCGGCCGCGTCCCCGGCCGGATCAACCGCAGCGACCTGCAGATCGAGGACGCCTGGCCGGCCCTGATCCTGGCCCGCCGCAACAGGGCCGTCGTGGTCGGCCCGGACGGCATCCTGCTGGAGCACGACCTGCGCTGCCCCGCCGACCTGCCCCGCTGGCACAGCCCCCGCCTGCGTTTCGTCGACGGCGAACTGCTGGTCGCCTGGCGGGAGGACGGCGAGGTCCGCGCGTACTGGTCCGGCCGGCCCGACCAGGTGTTCGTGCCGACCGGCGAACCGGTCGACGTCGGCTACTACGGCCCGCACAACATGAGTGAGGCCTCTCTGCCGCTGCCCGGCGGCGGCCGCGCCACCGGCGGCCGGGTTTTGCACGCCGGCGACACCGTGCTGCCCGTCGAACGGCCCGTGTTCAGCGACGGCGTCGGCCACTGGACGTACCGCCGCGGCGCCCTGGTCGAGTACGACCCGCTGACGGGCAGCCACGGCCGGGCGTCCGCGCCGCCGCTGTTCAGCAAGGGCGGCGACTCGTCCGGCACCCTCCGGCCCGTGCACTCCCGGCTGTTCCCGCTCCAACCCGGTTTGGAACTCAGCCCGCTCGGCACCGACGGCATCCTGCTCGGTGGCTGCCTGCGCACCGGCAACGACCGGGCGACGTTCACCGGCGTCGACGGCCACCGGGTCACCGTGGAGTCGGCCCACCGGTGGCCGGTCGGCCGGATCACCCTGCCCGGCGGCGCAGCCCTCGCCCTGACCGCCGACCAGCGCACCATCCTGCTCGGCCCCGCCGACGGCACCCCCGACCACGTCGCCGAACTCACCGTCTCCCACCCCGGCCAACTGCACGCCGCCGGCACCGCCCTGGTGCCGCCGCTCGACCACTGGCACGCGCTGCGCCCCCGCGACGAGGCCGGCTCACAGCTGCTGCGCGCCGTCACCGACCGGCAGGCCGCCGAACTCCTCGACGCCGCCTGGCCGGTGGACGCCGAGGACGTCGAACCGCCGAGCAGCCCCGAGCTGCTGCTGATCCAGGGCACCGCCCGGCAGGTCGCGGGCAGCAAGGCGCGCCAGGCCGTCCCGGTCGCGGCCGCCGCCCAGGTGCTGCCGGGCCTCACCGACCCGCTGCTGCTCGCGGGCGTCGCCGGACTCGCCCGGCTCGCCACCGACACCGCGACCAGCGCCGCCCGGTTCGCGCCGCTGCCGCAGCCCGAGACCGAAACCCCGGCCGCCCCCGCCGGACCCGTCGGGTACCGGCCGGAGCACGGCGACGACGGGACGCTGCGCGAGGCACTCCAGGGTGTCTTCGGCGGCGCGGACGGCTTCGGGAACCGCTGGCGGCACGAGCCCGAGAAGTGGCACGCGCTCGCCAACCTGCGCACCGTCACCGACCTGTTGGCCGCGCCGCCGCAGGACCGGCCCGCCACCTGGACGGCCGACCCGCACCGCCTCTCCCTGCGGGGCGACCACCACGGCTGGGCCGACCTTCTCGGCCGCACCGCCCCCATCGCCCTGGCCGCCGCCGTCCCCGCCACCGGGCAGCCCGCCCGGTCCGCGCTGGCCCTGCTGCTGACCGAGCTGACCCGTGGCCCACTCGCCGACGGCGGCCCGACACTCCGTCAGGTGACGCTCAGCGAGAAGAACGACACCACGAAGTCCGGGACGTCCAAGGCCCGGGTGGGCCAGGTGCTGCGCCACGGCGACCGCACCGTGGTCGTGCTGGAGTGCCGCAGCCACTACGGGGAGCTCCTGCACTGGGACGCGATCGAGCACGACCCGTCCGGGAAGTTCGGGCCCGTCGCCGACTTCACCATCACCGGGGAACGGCGGTTGCGCGACGACCTGACGGCCGACTGGATCGCCCGCTTCACCGCACAGCTCGCCCAGCACGGCCCGATCGCCCGGCAGCCCGAGCAGGCCGACGCGTTCGACGCGGCCACCGGCATCGGCCGGACCCGGGCCGCTCTGCTGCTCGCCATGCCCGACGGGCTGTACTCCCGGTGGAGCGACTTCCCCACCGCCGAACAGCTCGCCCAGTACGAGCTGAAGGCCACTCAGGCCAACGTTGCCGCGGAGTGGCTGCGCGCCCTCGACCGCACCGACCTGGACGCCGTCCTGGCCGCCCTGCTCCCCGCCGACCCCGCGCAGCTCTGGTCCGACGGCCTGGCGACGGATGCCGCCGCAGCCCGCTGGATCGAGCGCCGCGGACGCCTGCGGACACTCCCCGAGGAGGACCAGACCAGCGTCAACGGGACGACCATCTCCGCGATCGAGCAGGTCCTCAACCCGGAGACCACCGGTTGGCTCGCCCGCACCACCACCCAGCGCGTCCGCCCGACCGAGCACGGCGTCGACCTGCTCCCCGACGACCCCGAGGCGCTCCCGGACGCCTGGACCCTCGCCAGGGCGGTCGACGCACTCCGCTGGCTGGCCCACCGCCTGCCGTACGGCTCCGACCTGCGCCCGGCACTGCCCCGGTCGCTGGCCGCGATCCGCGCCCGCCTCGCCGACCCGGGCCTGCTGCTCGACCTCGGCCGGTACTCCACCGTCCGCGACACGCGGCTCCCGGCCGTGCTGCGCGGCCACTTCGGCCTGCCGGAGCAGAACGGCCAGGCCGGCGAGGAACCGGTGGCCTGCGGCGAGGCGATCGTGCTGGCCCCCAGCCACTACGGCGAAACCGCACACCTGCGGCCGGCCGCGCTCACCGGCCCGGACGACCCGCTGCTCGGCCTGCTCGCCGACCTGCTCGGCACCCAGCGCCACCAGGACGGGCTGGCCGCCCTGCGGGCGCTGCTCGGCGACGACCTGGCCCGGCTGACCGCGCACGGCTCCGCCGCCGACGAACCGGCCGGCTACCCGCAGGACCCGCAGCGCAGCGTCCCCGCGCTGGTCGCCGAGGTCTCCGAGGAGTTCGGGCTCGGCGAGGACGCCGCCGCCCTCTACCTGCAACTGCTCGCCCTCCCCGACCCCACCGACCGCAACACGGCCCGCTGGACCGGCTGGAAGCCCGCCCGGCTCAAGCGCGCCCGGGCCGAACTCGCCGCCACCGACCTGGTGTTGGAGGCCAAGCGGTCCCGGGCCGGCCGGGGCCTGTTCCTGCCCGGCGGCTGGCAGGAGGCCAAGTCGCCCGCCCTGCCCGTCGAGGTCTGGAAGGCCGGCCTGTACGCCATCCCGTCCGACCGGGCGATCCTGCCGCACCTCCCCGCACCCGAACTGTTCGCCCGCGCCTGGCAGCGGATCGCCGACGGCGACCGGCCCGGCTACGAACAGCTCACCACCAACACCCGCCGGCGAGGCCGTCGATGAAGACCACTGGGGATTTCGCTATGAGCACTGAGCCCGACCGGCAGGTCGTCCTGCCCGAGGACAAGTACGCCGCCGAACTCGCGTTCCTCGCCGCGTACGACACCGGCCCCCGCCCGCCCGGCTGGCGGCTCACCCCGCGCGCCGTCGTCACCTTCGTGCTCGGCAGTGGCGGTGAGAAGCTCAAGCACGGCCGTCGCAGCATGACGGTCGAAGCGAAGTTCGTCGGCGACCGCGCCCTGGTCGAACGCTGCGTCGTCACCCTGGCCGGCGAACGCGGCCTGCTGCTGGTCGGCGAACCCGGCACCGCCAAGTCGATGCTCTCCGAGCTGCTCGCCGCCGCCGTCTGCGGCACCAGCGCACTCACCGTCCAGGGCACCGCCGGCACCACCGAGGACCAGCTCAAGTACGGCTGGAACTACGCCCTGCTGCTCGCGAAGGGCCCCAGCCGGGAAGCCCTGGTGCCCTCGCCCGTCCTCACCGCCATGACCACCGGCGCGGTCGCCCGCGTCGAAGAAGTCACCCGCTGCCTGCCCGAAGTCCAGGACGCCCTGGTCTCGTTGCTCTCCGAACGCCGGATAGCCGTCCCCGAACTCGCGGGCAGCGCGGACGCCCAGCTGCACGCCGCCCCCGGGTTCACCCTGATCGCCACCGCCAACCTGCGCGACAAGGGCGTCTCCGAGATGTCCGCCGCCCTGAAACGACGCTTCAACTTCGAGACCGTCGGCCCGATCGGCGACCTCGACGCCGAGATCGACCTCGTCCGGCGCCAGTCCACCGCCGCCGTCGCTCGCGCCGGCGCACCCTACGCGGTCGACGACGCCGTCCTCGAAGCCCTGGTCACCGCCTTCCGCGACCTGCGCACCGGCCGCTCCGTCGAAGGCTGGGACGTCGAACGCCCCTCCACCGTCATGAGCACCGCCGAAGCCGTCTCCGTCGCCACCGCACTCGGCGTCACCGCCGCCTACCTCGACGGCGCCGACACCCTCACCCGCCTCCCCGGCCAACTCGTCGGCGTCGTCCGCAAGGACGACCCCGCCGACACCGCCCGGCTCCTCGGCTACTGGGACGGCCCGGTCCGCCGCCGCGCCGAACAGGGCTCCGCGACCTGGCGCACCCTGTGGGACCTGCGCCCGGCACTGGGGGCCTGACGGCAGTGACCACCGATGCCAAAGCCTCCCCGGCGGGGATCGCGCGGGCCGGCGAAGACTGCCCTGGGACGTCCGCCGTGGGCGCTGCTGCCGACGCCGTGTCCGAGGCTGCCCCGGCCGGGCCCGCCCATTCCGGCGACGAGCGCCCCGGGCCGTCGGCCACCGACACCGTGCCCGGGGCGTCCCCGGCCGAGGCACTTGCCAGGCTTGCCGGTTCGGGCGTGGACGGCCCCGGGCCCTACCTGATCGGCGTGCGCCACCACGCCCCGTCGATCGCGGCCGTGCTGCCCGCCCTGCTCGACGCGGCGCGGCCGGACGTGCTGCTCGTCGAACTGCCCGAGGAGTTCCAGCCGTGGCTCGGCCTCCTCGCCGACGAGCACACCGAGGCACCGGTGGCCCTCGCCGCCGCAACCGCCGACGAGGGTGCCGGACCGGCGTTCTACCCGTTCGCGGACTTCTCGCCGGAACTGGCCGCCCTCCGCTGGGCCGCCCGCCACGGCGTGCCCGCCCTCGCCTGCGACCTGCCGCTCGCCCACCGCGCCGCCGGCGGTGCTGTCGCGGGTTCCGGCGGCGCGGCCGGGCTCGCCGAGGCACTGCGCCGCCGACTGACCGGCCGCCCCGACGAAGACCTGTGGGACCGCCTGGTCGAAGCCCCCGCCCCCGGCTGCACCCCGGAAGAAATCCGCCGCGCCGCGTTGCTCGTCGGCTGGGCGCTGCGGCAGGACGCCCACATCGTCGACCCGCTCGACCTCCACCGCGAGTCGTGGATGCGCGCCCGCATCCACGCCGCCGGGGCGGACGGCCGCCGGGTGGCCGCGGTCATCGGGGCCTTTCACGCACCGGCGCTGCTCGGCGATGCCGGGGCGGCAAGTGCTCCCGCGGCGACGGACGTTGGTCCGCGGGCAGGGGCTGTGCCGGGGCCGGCAAGTGCCGTTCCGGCCTCGGTGACTGCCCCGTGTTCGTTGGCCGCCTCGCCGGTGGAGGTTGTCCCGGACGCGACGAGCAGCTTGCCTTCGGCAGCTGTCGTGCCGTGGTCGGTCGCTGACGGGCTGGTGGCTGATCCGCCGTCAGCGGCTGGCGCGGTACCGGCGACGAGCGTCCCTTCGGGGGCTGGCGCGGTACCGGCGACGAGCGTCCCTTCGGGGGCTGGCGCGGTACCGGCGACGAGCGTCCCTTCGGGGGCTGGCGCGGTACCAGCGGCGGCCGTCCCTTCGGGGGCTGGCGCGGTACCAGCGGCGAGCGTCCCTTCGGGGGCTGGCGCGGTACCAGCGGCGAGCGTCCCTTCGGCGGCTGGCGCGGTACCGGCGGCGACCGCTCCTTCGGCGGCTGGCGCGGTACCGGCGACTGCCCAGGCACAGCCCGTCGCGACCGTGCCGTCGTCGGAGACTGCGCCTGCGTCGACCGGCGGGCCGGAGTCGTACGTCATCTCGCTCGTCCCCTACACGTACCCGCTGCTCGACGCCCGCTCCGGCTACCCCGCCGGGATTCGCGACCCGGAGTGGCAGCACACCGTGCTGGCCGCCGGCGGAGACCCGGACCGGCTCGCCGCGGAGCTCACCCGCACCGCGGTCCGGATCTGCGACGCGCTGCGTGGCCAGGGGCACCCCGCCGGGCCAGCCGATGCGCGGGAGGTGGTGCGGCTGGCGGGAGACCTGGCCCGGCTGCGCGGGCTTCCGGCGCCGGGGCGTGGGGAGTTGATCGAGGCGGTGCAGACCGCCCTCGCGCAGGGGGAACCGCTCGGGCGCGGTCGGGCTGTTGCCCGGGCGCTCGAGGAGGTGTTGGTCGGCAACCGCATCGGTCGTCCGACCCCGGCCGCGCCCCGCACCGGTCTCGGACCGGCCGTCGAGGCGCTGCTCGTCGAACTCGGCCTGCCCGACGCAGCCGAGCCGTCCGCGCGCGATCTCCGGCTCGACCCGCACCGCTCGTCCCTCGACGCCCGCCGCGAACTGCTGCTGCGCCGCCTGGAAGTGTGCGGCGTGCCGTACGGCGAACCGGTCGCCGTGACCGGTGCGGGCGGCACCGACGCGGTCGGGTCGCGGTGGCGGGTGCAGTGGACGCCCGCCGTTGCCGCGATGCTCACCGTAGCGGGAGTGCGCGGGGTGACGCCCGGTCAGGCCGCCGACGGTGCGCTGCGCGAGCGCTTGCGGCGCGAACGGGAGGCGGGCGGCTCGACGGCCCGGCAGACCATCGACGGTCTCGCCGCCGCCGCCGGGTGCGCCCTGCCCGCGCTGACCGCCACCCGGCTCGGCCAACTCGCCGAGGAGGTACCGGCGGTGGCGTCCCTCGCCGAACTGCTCGACGGGCTCGCCCTGCTCGACCGGTTCGCCGCCGGGCACCTGGCCGGCCGCGAGGCGGTCGCGCCGCTGCTCGGCCAGGCCGCCGAGGCCGCCGAATCGCTCACCGCCGCCGCGGTGAGGGGGCTCGAGGGCCTGGCCGGTTCCGACGACTTCGCCGACGCCCGCGCCCTGGTGGAGTTCGCCCGCCGGGCCGACGCCGACGGCGGCATCCGGCTCGGCCACACCCTCCGCCGCCTCGCCGACGACGGCTCGCCGCTGATCCGCGGCGCCGCCGGCGCGACCAGGGTGCTGCTCGGCCACCAGGAGCCCGCCGAGTTCGGCGGGCGGGTCGCCTCCTGGGTGGACGCCGCCTCCGCCCCGGCGGGCCGGGAGGCACTCAGTCGGTCTCTCGGCGGGCTGCTCACCGCGGCCGAGGGGCTGCTCACCGCCGCCCCGGCCGCGCTCGAACCCCTGCTGGCCCGCGTCACCGAGCTCTCCGACGAAGCCTTCCTGGACCGATTGCCCGCCCTGCGTGGCGGGTTCGACACACTCAGCCCGGCCGCCCGCGACCGGCTGCTCGCCGTCGTCGAGGAACGCCTCGGCGCCCGGGTCGACACCCTGCCGACCGAGCTCGACCCGGCCACCCTCGCCACCTGGGCCCGGGCCGATCTGACGGTGCGTCAATTGCTCGAAGCCAGCGGCCTACTGGTCGAAGGTGCGGGATCTCTCGACGAGCTTCACGCGCCCGACGAGCCAACACGCCCGACCGGAACCCCCGGAACGACCCTCCCGCCCGCCGACCGCTGGCGGCTGGTACTCGGACGCCCGGGCAGCGGCCCGGCCCCGACCGGCCGGTCCGCGCGACTCGCCGCCGCGCTCGACGAGCTGTACGGCACCGGCCGGGGCGAGGGTTCCGCGCCCGGCCCGACCGGTGACCGGCGCGGTGGCCGGGAAGCCCCGTACCCGGGCGTCCGGGAGTGGTCGGAGGAACTGGTGGCCCTGTTCGGGCCGGGCATCCGCGAGGAGGTGCTCGCCGCCGCGGCCGGCGCGGGCCGTACCGATGTGCTGGAGGCGCTCGCCCCAGAGGCCGTCCGCCCCTCGGTCGAGCTGCTGCGCACGGTGCTCCAGCACGCGGGCGGCCTGCCCGAAGCGCGCCTTGCCGCCCTGCGCCCGCTGGTCCGGCGGCTGGTGGAGGAACTGTCGCGCGAGCTGGCGAGCACCCTCCGCCCCGCGCTGACCGGACTCACCCTGCCCCGGCCGAGCCGCCGTCGCGGCGGCCCGCTCGACCTCGACCGGACGATCCGGGCCAACCTCGCCACCGCCCGTCCCGGCGCCGACGGAAGCACCGTGATCGTGCCCGAACGGCCGGTCTTCCGGACCAGGGCCACCCAGGCCAACGACTGGCGGCTGATCCTCGTCGTGGACGTGTCCGGGTCGATGGAGGCGTCCACCGTCTGGGCCGCGCTGACCGCGTCGATCCTGGCCGGGGTCCCGTCCCTGACCGCGCATTTCGTGGCCTTCTCGACCGACGTCGTCGATCTGAGCGGACGGGTCGACGACCCGCTGGGGCTGCTCCTGGAGGTCCGCGTCGGCGGCGGGACGCACATCGCGGCGGGCCTGCGGTACGCCCGCGAGCTGGTCACCGTGCCGTCCCGCACGCTGATCGCGGTGGTGAGCGACTTCGAGGAGGGCTACCCGCTCGGCGGGCTCCTGACGGAGACCCGGGCGCTGGTAGGCGCCGGCTGCCAGCTGCTCGGCTGCGCCGCCCTCGACGACACCGGAAAGCCGCGGTACTCGGTAGCCGTCGCCGAACAACTCGTCGCCGCGGGCATGCCGATGGCGGCGCTCAGCCCGCTGGAACTGGCCCGCTGGGTGGGGGAGAAGATCCGATGACAGACACCCGATGGCCCGCGGTGGCCGCCGAGGTGGTCGCGGAGGTGGTGTCGGCCCTGTCGGCGCGCCTCCAGAAGCGGCTCGACGGCGCGGCCGCCAAACTCGCCGACCGCCCGATCGAGCGGACCGGCGACGACTGGACGCTGCGGATCGACGACGAGACCGTGCTGGTCCTGCACGCCCCCGGCGGCACCGTCCGTACGGCCGACGACGTCCGGTGCGGCTGCCTGCTCGCCCCCGACTGCCTGCACCGCGCCGCCGCCGTCACGGCCGCGCCCGTAGCCGACGAACCGGTGCCAACGCCTTCGGAACCCGTGCCGGACACGGGAGTTGACGCCCCGCCGCCGGACGAGCCGCTCACTCCCGCCGAGGCCGAAGCCGTCGACCGCCTGCGCCGGGTCGCGGCCGACACCTTGGCCGCCGGCATCAGCGGCGCCGGCAGCATCCTGCAGGCGGAACTGCTGCGCACCGCCCACCAGGCCCGGCTGCTCGGCCTGCACCGGCCGGCCGCGCTGGCCACCACCGTGGTCACCCGGCTGCGCGCCGCCCGGGCCGCCGAGCCCGGCCACCGGCTCGCCGACCTGGCCACCGCCCATCGCGAACTGCTCGGCGCCACCACCACCGTGTCGACGCCCGGGGAGCTGCGCGGAGCGGCCCGGCAGACGTACCGGGAGGTCGGCTCGCTGCGCCTGTACGGGCTGTTCGCCGAGCCGGTGGTGTCGGCCACGCACGCCGGTGTGACGGTCTGGGTGGTGGACGCCGACGGGAAGCTCGCCACCGTCTCCGACGTCACCCCGCACGCCGATCCGGCCGAAGCCGCGCAACTCGCGGGGGCGGCGGCCGGCCGGCCGGTCCGGCTGGGGGACGCGGCGCTGTCGCACCGCGACCTCGCCCGCGCCGGGCTGGTCGTCCAGGGCGCGACCCGGACCGAGTCCGGGCGCCTCGGCGCGGGCGCGCAGGTCCGGGCCGTGCGCGCCGCCGGGGCCGACTGGGACGAGGAGCCCGTCGCCCGGCTCTGGGCGGAACCGGTGCCCGCCCAGATCGCCCGCGCCCTGACCGCCGGACGCACCCCGCACGAGCGGCGGCCCGCCGGGTCGGACCTGCTGTTCCTCGACGTCACCGTGCTCGGCCCCGGCGCCGTCCCCGGTTCGCCCGGCCCGCAACTGCTCGCCGAGTGCGCGGGGACGACGGTGGCGCTGCTGCCCGCCCACGACCACCCGCGACTCGCCTTCGCCGCCAACCTCGCGGCACTCGCCTCCGTACCCGGCCTGCCGCTGCGCGTGATCGGCCGCCTGGAGCGCGCCACCCACCCGCGCCTGCGCCTGCTGGCCGCCGCCCCCGCCCCGGGACGCCCCGGCCCGCCGCTCACTCTGCCGCCCGCGCACCGCAACCGCGTCAGCCTGGGCCTGGAACGCCTTCAACACGCCGACCTGCCGCCGGGCCGCGCCGAAGCGCCGCCTGCCGCCGCGTTCCCCCCGCAGCCGCCCTTCCACCTGCTGACCCGCCCGCTCGAACAGGCCGTCACCGGCGGCCGCCGGGCGCTGGCCGGACGCTCCGCGCAGGCCGCCGCGGAAGGGCGCGGGCTGCGGGCGGTGGGTCTCGGCACCGCAGAGCAGTTGCTGGTCGCGCTGCACGCGGCGGCGGCGGATCGGGGGCGTGATGTGTTCGGCCGTCTGCACAGCGCCGATCACCTGGGCTTTGCCGCGGCCTGGCTCGCTGCCGCGCGCTACCAGGAGGAACTGGTCACCGCACTCTGCGCGGCCGCCTGGCCGGCCGAGGCCGCCGTTGATCCGACAGGCCGGATCGGCCCGGTGCCGAGATGATCGGAGGTGGGCGTCCGCCGGGCGCCGGAGATGGGTGGGGTGGGCGCGAGGAGGCCTCGGATGGACCAGGAATCGACCACGGCGATCCGGGCCGTGCCGAACGCGACGCCCGAGGAGCGGGCGGCGCTCGGGCGGGAGGCCCGGCGGCGTGCCCCGCGTTCGAGTCATGCGGAGTTCCGGGCGGCGAAGGACCGGCCGGATCCGTTGAAGATCCTGAAGGCGCAGTCGGCGGTCCGGCTGCCCGAGCTGGTGCCGATCCGCTACGCCCGGATGATGGAGTCGCCGTTCCGGTTCTACCGGGGCGCCGCCGCGATCATGGCCTCGGACCTGGCGGGCTCGCCGGATTCCGGTATCCGGGCCCAGCTGTGCGGCGACGCCCACATGCTGAACTTCCGGCTGCTGGCCTCGCCGGAGCGTCAGCTCCTGTTTGACATCAACGACTTCGACGAGACACTGCCCGGCCCCTGGGAGTGGGACGTCAAACGGCTGGCGGCCAGCCTGGTGATCGCCGGGCGGGCCAACGATTTCGACGACGGGGTGCGGGCCGACATCGTGCGGGCCACCGTCCGGTCGTACCGCGAGTCGATGATCCGCTTCGCCGCCCTGGGCAACCTCGACCTCTGGTACACCCGGATGGACTCCGCCCAGCTCCAGGCCCTGGCCACCGGACGCCTCCACAAGCGCGGCCGGACGATGCTGGCCCGCAGCATGGCCAAGGCCCGCACCCGGGACAGCCTCCAGGTCTTCGGCAAACTCACCCGGGTGATCGACGGTGAGGTCCGGATCGCCCCCGACCCGCCGCTGCTGATGCCCATCGACGAACTGCTGCCGGAGATGCAACGTGCCGCGCTGGAACGGGAGTTCCGTAGTCTGGTCGAACGCTACGGCAGCACCCTCAGCTCCGACCGGCGTACCCTGCTGGCCGACTACCGGCTGGTGGACGTGGCCCGCAAAGTGGTCGGCGTCGGCAGCGTCGGCACCCGCTGCTGGATCTTCCTGATGCTCGGCCGGGACGGCCAGGACCCGCTGTTCCTCCAAGCCAAGGAGGCCGGCCCGTCCGTGCTGGCCGCCCACGTCGGCGCCAGCGAGTACCACAACCAGGGCGAGCGGGTGGTGGCCGGCCAGCGACTGATGCAGGCCGCCAGCGACATCTTCCTCGGCTGGGAGCGGGTGCGGGGCCTCGACGACCGGCAGCGCGACTTCTACATCCGCCAACTGCGCGACTGGAAGGGCATCGTGGTCGCCGAGGACCTGGTGCCGTCCGGCATGCAGGTCTTCGGCGAGGTCTGCGGATTCACTCTGGCCCGCGCCCACGCCCGCTCCGGCGACCGGATCGCCATCGCCGCGTACCTGGGCAAGAAGGACGTGTTCGACCACGCGCTGGTGTCGTTCGCCGAGGCGTACGCGGACCAGAACGAACGCGACCACCGGGCGCTGGTCGACGCCGTCAAGGCCGGCCGGCTGCCCGCCGAGGAACTGCCCGCCGGCTAGGCCGCATTTCGTTCGGCTCTTTCGTTCGGCTCGAAAAACGGCCTAACGGGGCGACCAGTACGGCGCGGCGTGGGCGAGGGCGCGGCCCTCGAGGGCGGCGACGAGTTGTTCGAAGAGGTGGACGGCGGCGGGGCCGGACCAGTCGGGGGGCAGGACCTGCGGGGGCAGGCCCGGGTCGCGGAAGGGGAGTTTGCGCCAGTCGTCGACCACGGACAGGTAGCCGGTGAAGGCGTCCCGGCCGTCCACGAACGCGGTCGCGGCCAGGCGGTCGGCCTCGGCGGTGCGGTCGGTGAGGAACTCCCGGTAGCGGCGGTCGATTTCGTCCAGGTCCCAGCCCTTGCGGACCATCGCGGCGAGGTCCTGCCCGCCGACGTGGTCGCCGGTGAAGAGGGCGCACTGGTCGGTCAGGCCGAGTTCGTCGATGGCGCGTCCGGCGGCGGGGAGCATGCGGGCGGGGGCGATCCACACCGCCGCGCCGATGTTGCCGAAGCCGAGCGCGGCCAGGTGCGCGGTCAGTTGGTGGCGTCTGGCGCGGGCGGACTCGGGGACGGAGAAGTTGACGAGGCACCAGCCGTCGGCGAGGTCGGCGGGCTGCCGGGCGTGCCAGATCACCTCGTCGCCGGCGGCCAGTGCCTCCAGCGCGGCGGGCGTCAGTGCGTATCCGCGGACGCCGGAGCGGGTCTGGGCCTCCAGCCAGCCGCGCTGCTTGAGCCGGAAGACCGCGGTGCGGACGCTGGAGGCGTCCAGGCCGGCCTGGGTGAGCAGTTCGACGGTGCCGGCGATCGGCATCCAGTTGCCCAGCTTGCGGACGACGGCGCCGAGGAAGGTGACCAGCACGGTGCGGGAACGGCGTGCCGCGGTGGGCCGGGCGTCGTCCGTGGGCTCGGCCGTCCCGCCGAGTGCCCCGCTCGTCCCGCCGAGTGTCTCGCTCATCCCAGTGAGTATGACGGACGTCGAACCGATGATCGGACCGCACCCCGGGCCCTCACGCGGGAGCCCCGATCCGGTCCGGCGTCCACCGCAGGTGCACGGTGGCGGGGGCGCCGTCGCGCAGCAGCGACAGCCGGGGCGGGACGCGGTCGGTGCGCGCGGTGGGCGGGCGGCGGCGTCCGGCCCGCCACTGCACCGGCCAGTCGGCGCCCGCGCCGCGGTAGTTCTGTTCGGCCGCCGCGTGCAGCGTCCACTGCGGGTCGTACAGGTGGGTGCGGCCCAGTGCGCACAGGTCGGCGCGGCCGGCCAGCAGGATCGAGTTGACGTCGTCCCAGGAGGAGATCGCGCCTACCGCGATCACCGCCACGCCCGCCGGAGCGGCCACCCGGTGGCGGATCCGGTCGGCGAACGGCGTCTGGTAGGAGCGCCCGTAGGCCGGCTTCTCGTTCCTGGCGACCTGCCCGGAGGAGACGTCGATCGCGGCCGCGCCGTGTTCGACGAAGGCCCGGGCGATCTCCACCGCGTCCTCCTCGGTGGTGCCGTCCGGCAGCCAGTCGGTCGCCGAGATGCGCACCGTCACCGGGATCCGCTCCGGCACGGCCCGCCGGACGGCGTCGAACACCTCCAGCGGGAAACGCAGGCGCCGGGGCAGGCTGCCGCCGTACGCGTCGGTGCGGCGGTTGGCGACGGGGGAGAGGAAGGAGGACAACAGGTAGCCGTGCGCGGCGTGCACCTCGATCAGGTCGAAGCCCGCCTCCACCCCGCGCCGCGCCGCCGCCTCGAAGTCGGCGAGCACCCGGTCGAGGTCGGCGCGGGTCGCTTCGCGCGGCACGTGGCAGCCGGGCCCGTACGGCAGCGCGGACGGCCCGATCACCTCCCAGTTGCCGTCGGGGAGCGGCTCGTCGATGCCGTCCCACATCAGCCGGGTCGAGCCCTTGCGGCCCGAGTGGCCGAGCTGGAGGCCGATCTTCGCCGAACTGTGCTGGTGCACGAAGGAGGTGGTGCGATGCCAGGCGTCGCGCTGCGCGTCGTTCCACAGGCCCGCGCAGCCGGGCGTGATCCGGCCCTCGGGGGAGACGCAGACCATCTCGCTCATCACCAGGCCCGCGCCGCCGAGCGCCTTCGAGCCCAGGTGCACCAGGTGGAAGTCGCCGGGCACGCCGTCCACCGCGGAGTACATGTCCATCGGCGAGACGACGACGCGGTTGTTCAGCTCCAACTCGCCGATCCGCACCGGCTGGAACATGGCCGGCGCCGCCGCCAGCCCCTGCTGCCGGGCGAAGTCGCCCTCCACCAACGCGGCGAACTCCGCGTCGCGTTCCTTCAGGTTCTCGAAGGTGATCCGGCGCGAGCGGGTCAGCAGGTTGAAGACGAACTGGGCGGGCTCCTGGTCGGCGTACATGCCGATGTTCTCGAACCATTCCAGCGAGGCCTGCGCGGCCCGCTGGGTCGATTCGACCACCGGCCGGCGCTCCTCCTGGTACGCGGCCAACGCCTCGGGAACGGTTGCCCGTTCGTGCAGGCAGGCCGCCAGCGCCAGGGCGTCCTCCATGGCGAGCTTGGTGCCGGAGCCGATCGAGAAGTGCGCGGTGTGCGCGGCGTCGCCGAGCAGCACCACGTTGCCGTCGTACCAGCGCTCGTTGCGGACGGTGGTGAAGTTCAGCCAGCGCGACTTGTTGGTGAGGACCTGGTGGCCCTTCAGCTCCTCGGCGAAGATCTCCGCGATCCGGGAGACCGCGTCGTCGTCGGACTCGCCCGGCCCGAACTCCTGCCCGGCGGTGCGGTCGAAGCCGGCCCGCCGCCACACCTCTTCGTGCATTTCCACGATGAACGTCGAGCCCGTCGCCGAGTACGGGTAGCCGTGGATCTGCATGGTTCCCCACTCCGTCTGCTTGACGAAGAACTGGAACGCCTCGAAGACCAGGTCGGTGCCGAGCCAGATGTACATGTTGTGCCGGGTGTCCAGCGACGGGCGGAACGCCTCGGCGAGCGAGGTCCGTACGGCGGAGTGCACACCGTCCGCCGCCAGCACCAGATCGTGGGTGGCCCGCAGTTCCTCGACGTCCGGCGCCGGGGTGCGGTAGTGGACGCGCACGCCGAGCTCCGCGGCGCGCCGTTGGAGGATCTCCAGCAGGTCCTTGCGTCCCATCGCGGCGAACCCCTGCCCGCCGACGGTGAACCGGTGGCCGTTGAAGTCGACGTCGATGTCCGTCCAGCGGGCGAAGCCGCGCTCCATCGCGGCGTGCACCACCTCGTCCGCGCCCGCGATGCCGGTCAGCGTCTCGTCGGAGAACACCACGCCGAAGCCGAAGGTGTCCTCGGGGGCGTTGCGCTCCCACACCGTCACCCGGTGCGAGGGGTCCAACTGCTTCATCAGCGCGGCGAAGTACAGCCCGCCCGGGCCGCCGCCGACCACCGCGATCCTCATGCCGTGCCCTCCACTGCCGAGTCCTCGACGAGCCTGCGCAGCCGGAAATGCTGGAGCTTGCCGCTGGGATTGCGCGGCAGCGCCTCGACGAACCGCACCTCGCGCGGGTACTTGTACGGCGCGAGCTGCCGCTTCACGTGGTCCTGGATGCTGCGGGCCGTCGCCGGGTCCGCCGCCGCGCCCGGCCGCAGCACCACGAACGCGCAGACCACCGAGCCGCGTTCGGCGTCGGGCGAGGCCACCACCGCCGACTCCACCACGTCCGGATGGGTGTCCACGGCGGCCTCCACCTCGGGCCCGGCGATGTTGTAACCGGACGAGACGATCATGTTGTCGCTGCGCGCCCGGTACCAGAAGTAGCCGTCCTCGTCGCGGACGAAGGTGTCGCCGGTGACGTTCCAGCCGTTGAGCACATAGTCGGCCTGGCGCTCGTCGTCCAGATACCGGCAGCCGACCGGGCCGATCACCGCCAGCCGCCCCTCCTCGCCCGGGCCGAGCTCCTCGCCGTCCGGGCCGAGCACCGTCGCCCGGAACCCCGGCACCGGCCGGCCCGTCGCACCCGGGCGGATCTCGTCACCCGCGGCCGAGATGAAGATGTGCAGCAACTCCGTCGCGCCGATGCCGTCCACCACCCGCAGACCGGTCTCCGCCCGCAGCTGCTCCCACACCTCCAGCGGGATGTGCTCGCCCGCGCTCACCGCCACGCGCAGAGATGAAATCCGATGCGTCAGACCGGACTTGACGATCTGCCGGTACGCGGTCGGCGCCGTCGCCAGCACCGTCACCCCGTGCTCGGCCACCAGCTCGGCCAGCTGCGCCGGCGTCGCCGACTCGGTCAGGAACGCGCACGCGCCCGCCCGCAGCGGGAACACCACCAGCATGCCCAGCCCGAAGGTGAACGCCAGCGGCGCCGTGCAGGCCACCAGGTCGTCCGGGCGCAGCCGCAGGGTGGAGGTGCCGAAGGTGTTGTCGATCGACAGCAGATCGCGGTGGAAGTGCACGGTGATCTTCGGGACGCCCGTGGTCCCGGAGGTCGGCCCGAACAGCGCCACGTCGTCCGCCGCCGTGTCCACCGCTGCGAACCGGCCCTCCTTGCCCGCCGCCCGCTGCACCAGGTCGTCCTTCGCGCCGCCGCCGACCGGCACCACCGTGAGCTCCGGGAGGCCCCGCACCTCGTCCAGGAAGCGGTGGTCCACCAGCGCCAGCACCGGCCGGGTCTTCGCGACGATCGGCCCCAACTCCCGTGCCCGCAAGGCCGCCATGGTGGCCACCGCGATCCCGCCGGCCCGCAGCACACCCAGCCAGGCCGCCACCGCCCACGGATTGTTCGGCGAACGCAGCAGCACCCGGTTGCCCGGCACCAGGCCCAGATCCTCGGTCAGCACCTGCGCCACCTGCGCCGACCGCAGCTGCAACTCGCCGTACGTCCACACCTCCCCGCCCGGCGTGCGCAGCGCCGGCCGGTCCGGGCCCAGCGCGGCGACCTGACGGTCCAGCAACTCCACTGCGGCGTTCAGGCGTTCGGGGTAGTGCAGCGACTCGGTGGTGAACTCCAGCACCGGCCACTGCCCGGCCGGCGGCAGGTGGTCGCGCGCGAACGTGTCACGGAAGCCGGACTCCGTCATCTGCCGTCCCCCGCCCGGATCATGCCCTCCTGGAGCACCGTCGCCAGATGCACACCGTCCGGCGTGAAGAACCGGCCCTCGCCGAGACCCCGGCCGGACTCCGCCGCCACCGCCTGCTGCGCGTACAGCAGCCAGCCGTCCAACACCCCCGGGCGCGGCGCCCGGTGGAACCACATCGCATGGTCCAGGCTCGCCGTGACCAGCCCCGGCCGCGCCCACCCCAGGCCCAGCACCCGCAGCACCGGCTCCAGGATCGTGTAGTCGCACACGTACGCCAGCGCCGCCGCGTCCCGCTGCGCGTCGTTCAGCCCCTCCACCGGCCGCAGCGCGTCGAACGGCCGCACCCAGACCGCCTGGTGCGGCGCCCGCCCGCCCTCGACGTCCAGGTACACCGGGCCCGGCACGTGCCGCAGGTCGAAGCTGCGCCCCGCCGACCAGTACTCCTTGGACGCCTTCGTCATGGTGCCGCCCTCGCGGTCGGCCAAGTAGGCGGCGGAGCCGGGCAGTTCATCGGGGTCGGGAAGGGCACCGGGCGGCGCGGCGGCGAAGCTGCCGCCGGGCTCGCCCGCCGCGAAGTTGGCCAGGCACACGTACAGCGCCTTGCCCCGCTGGTAGGCGCGCACCTGCCGGGTCGCGTAGCCGCGGCCGTCGCGCAGCAACTCGACCTCGTGGCGCACCGGTTCGCCGATCTCGGCCGGGCGCATGAAGTACGAGTGCATCGAGTGCAGCACCTTGCCGTCCCCGACCGAGCGCATCGCCGCGGCCGCCGCCTGGGCGACCAGGTCGCCGCCGTACGCCTTCGGCCACGGACAGGGCTGGGTGACGGCGGTGAACGCGAGGTCGAAGTGCTCGGGTGCGACGGGCTCCAGGGCGACGGCCGCGGCGAAGAACTCCGAGGTGGTGTCGGCCATCAGGGCCGCTCCAGCCAGTCGGGGAGCTCCGCGTCCGGCACCTCGGGCAGGTTGACCACGATGTTCTCCGGGGTGCGGGTGGTCATCCAGGTCAGCGGGCGGTTGCGGTCGAGGTTGCACTCCACGTGCGGCATGAACGGCGGGACGAACACCCAGTCGCCCTCGGCGAGATCGACGTAGTCGGCGAACTTCGCGCCGAAGTAGATCCGGCCCCGGCCCGACAGCACGTAGCCGCCGGTCTCCGCCTCGCCGTGGTGGTGCGGCACCGACCGGTAGCCGGGCTCGTTGCCGACCTTGCCGAACCACAGCCGCTTCGCCGGGGTGTGCTGGATGCTGACGCCGGAGATCCGGGTGGCGCCCGCCGACTGCCCGGTGTCGGCGGGCTCGTTGCCCGCCCTGGTCACCACCGGGACCACCAGGCCGCTCTCGGTGGCGTACACCGAGTTGTCGCCCTCCAGCAGGTACGAGCTGTAGTCGGGGGAGTTGCCGGGGGTGGGGTCCATGGGAAGCTCCTCGTCGTTGAGGGTCGGTTCGAGAGAGTTCGCTCTGCTGGATCGTCGGCGGTGCCGTGTACGACGGTGGTGCGGGGTCAGTCGGTGAGGCGCACCGTGTTGCGCAGGGTGCCGATGCCGGAGATCGACGTCTCCAGCACGTCGCCGTCGGCCAGGAAGCGCTGCGGGTCGCGGGCGGCGCCGACGCCGCCGGGCGTCCCGGTGAGGACCAGGTCGCCCGGGCGCAGCACGGTGAACGTGGAGATGTAGGCCAGCAGGTCGGCGGCGTCGAAGACCAGCGTCTTGGTGCTGTCGCGCTGCACCTGTTCGCCGTTGACCCGGCAGACCACCTCCAGTCCGGCCGCCGGGTCCACCTCGTCCGGGGTGACCACGACCGGGCCGACCGGGCAGGATCCGTCCCAGGCCTTGCCCTGGAGCCACTGCGCCGTCCGGTTCTGCCAGTCCCGCACCGAGACGTCGTTCGCCACCGTGTAGCCCGCGATCCCGGCCAGCGCCGCCGCCCGGTCGGCGCGGCGCAGCGTGGCGCCGACCACCACCGCAAGCTCGGCCTCCCAGTCCAGCTGGAGGCCGCGCGGCAGCACCAGGTCGTCCTGCGGCCCGGCCAGCGTGTCCGCGAACTTCGCGAACAGCGTGGGGTGGGACGGGAGTTCACGTCCCATCTCGCGGATGTGCTCGGCGTAGTTCAGCCCGCAGCAGAGCACCTTGCCCGGCGTGGGCAGCGGCAGCACGGGGACGGCGCCGGGGATCGGCTCGCCGGGCTGCGGCGTGGCGCCGGTGCGCAGGAAGGCCGACAGGTCGGGGGCCGGGAGCGCGTGCCAGACCTCACCCCGGAGCACCGCGGCACTGCTGCCGCCGCCCGGGCGGGTGACCGTTGCGAGACGCATGGGAGGAACCTCCACTTCGGCACCGCTGCACGCCGCCCGGTGCCGGGAGCGTTGTTTCAATGGTTCTGCGACCGTCACAAGACTGTCAATAGCTGCTACGGTGACGCGCACCGAAGACACCCGACAGCACCAGACGGTTACCAGACCCGCAGGAGTCCTCCATGGCGAGCTACTCGGCCCCCGTCCCGGTCAACCCCGCGTCGCTGCCCGAGCCGCGCGGCTACTCGCACGGCACGCTCTGCGGCAACACCCTCCACCTCGGCGGCCAGACCGCCCTCGACCGGGACATGCGGATCGTCCCCGGCGGCATCGTCGAACAGTTCCGGCAGGCCTTCGGCAACGTGCTCGCCACGCTCGCCGAGGCCGGCGGCCGGCCGGAGGACCTGGTGAGCATCACGCTCTACCTCACCGACATCCCCGACTACCAGGCGCACGGCAAGCAGATCGGCGAGGTCTGGCGCGAACTCGCCGGGCCGGTCTACCCGGCGATGGCCGGCATCGGCACCACCGCGCTGTGGCAGCCCGAGGCGATGATCGAGATCCTCGGCGTCGCCGTCATCCCCGACGACCGGCTGATCCGCCCCGCCGCGTCCTGACCTTTCGCCCTGTTGCTGCCCTGATCATTGACGGCCGCACCCACAACGGAACAAGGGCGGTGACGCGCAGGAGAGGGGGAGTCCCTGCGCGCCACCGCCCGTCGGTGGGTCTGTCCGAGCGTCAGCCGGTGAAGGCCGCCGTGCCGTGCGGGGTGCCGAGGCCGGTCGGGCCGTCGTAGCCGGTGGTGGCGGTGCACAGGTAGCTCGGCGAGCAGCTGCCGTTGGAGCCGGTGGTGACGTCGTACAGCGAACCGGTGTGCGCGTACGGGAACGAGGACGGGTAGGAGCCCGCCGACGGCGTCCCGGCCAGCGCGTAGACGCTCGCGATGATCGGCGACGAGGCGCTGGTGCCGCCGTACACCGCCCAGCCGCTGCCGCCGTACGTCTGGTAGACCGCGACGCCGGTGGCCGGGTCGGCGACCGCCGAGACGTCGGCTATCGTGCGCTTGGCGCAGCCGGTGTCCGTCTGCCAGCTCGGCTTGGCGTCGTAGGCGGAGCAGCCGGAGCCGGTGCCCTCGGTGGAGTTGGTGTACCAGACCGACTCGCCCCAGCCGCGGGTGCTGGAGTTGCGGTTCAGCGAGGTGCCGCCGACCGCCGTGACGTACTTCGAGGCGGCCGGGTACTGCGCGCCGTACGCGCTGTCGCCGGAGGAGACGGTGACGGCCACGCCCGGGTGGTTGAAGTACGTGCTGTCGTACGAGGCGTCGGAGGAGGACTCGCCGCCGCCGTAGCTGTTGGACACGTACTTGGCGCCCAGCGAGACCGCGGTGTTCACCGCGGTGCCCAGGTTGGTCATGGTCGCGGTGGTGGCCTCGACCAGGATGATGTGCGCGTTCGGCGCGATCGCCGAGACCATGTCCAGGTCGAGCGAAATCTCGCCCGCCCAGCCGGAGTTGGACGTCGGCAGCTTCGTCCCGCCGGTCTGGTTGACCTTCTTGAAGCACCCGTTCGCGGTGGTGCAGGCCGGCAGCCCGTACTGCGCCCGGTAGACCGCCATGTCGGACTCGGCGTTCGGGTCGTTGTACGCGTCGACGATCGCGATGGTGGTGCCCGCACCACCGTTCGCCGGGAGGTTGTACGCACTCAGCAGGTCCGCCGGGCCGTAGCCGGACGGGGTCGCGTTCGGGGTGACGCCGAGCGCGTTGACGTGCTGCGTCGCGTTGGTGACCTTCAGCGCGTGGCAGCTCATGGTGTCGCCCTTGGCGAGCGCGTCGCACGCCCGCACCCAGGACACTCCGCCCTTGCTGTAGGTGGTGGGCATGGACTGGGCGCCGGCCGGCGAGGCGGCGAGACCGGTGAACGCGGAGAGGACGAGTGCGGCGGCACCGATGAGGGTCGGCGCGGTGGGGGTACGCAAGGAAGGGCCTCCTGGGGTCGCTGAACCGGGAGCACAACGGCGGACAGGCAGGCAGGAGTTGACGGCGTGATTGGGGGCCGCGGCTCCTGCACCTGGGGAAATCGCACTGGTGAGCCGCGTTCGACGCTAGTGATGCTGTCCCGTCAACTGCAATGCGCGGCAAGGAGATTGGACCTGCCCTTTACCGGCGGGGGGCCGCAGGTGACGGTTCCTCCATACACAGAACGGCGGGGGTAAAGGACGCCTGTCTTTCTCATCTGCGAGCCGCCATATAGATGCGATCTATCGTGACTATCGGCAGCAACTCTTGGACGCTATGGGTGCAGGTCATGCATGGTGGATCTCGCCGGCCCACCGGGCCGGTACACCACCTTCACCCCCGCAAGAGGAGCGCAACCTCATGGTGCACGCGCAGTTCTCCCCGACCGCCCGCGAGGCCCTCGCCGCCCAGGCCGTCGACGCCAAGACCCGCAAGAACCTCACCTGGAAGCAGATCGCCGACGCCTCCGGCCTCTCCGTCGCCTTCACCACCGCCGCCGTCCTCGGCCAGCACCCGCTGCCGAAGGACTCCGCCGACGCGGTCGCCGAGCTGCTCGGCCTCGACGAGGACGCCGCGCTGCTGCTCCAGACCATCCCGGTGCGCGGCTCGATGCCCAACCGCATCCCCACCGACCCGACCATGTACCGCTTCTACGAGATGCTCCAGGTCTACGGCACCACCCTCAAGGCACTCGTCCACGAGGAGTTCGGCGACGGCATCATCTCCGCCATCAACTTCAAGCTCGACGTCAAGAAGGTCGCCGACCCCGACGGCGGCGAGCGCGCCGTCATCACCCTCGACGGCAAGTACCTCCCCACCAAGCCGTTCTGACACCCGGCCGCATCCTCGCGCGGCCGTGCCCCCGTCCGCCCCTCCGGGCCCGCGGGGGCACCGGCATGCCGCCGGGCCGTCCGGAAATGTGTCCGAATTGTGGTGGCGATGGTGCGTGCACGGCCCTAGACTCCGGCTGCTCGAACGTCGGTGATCGGCACGGGCGTTGAGCGACGAACCTTGGGGGGTTCCGATGAGATTGCTGCCGTCGTCCGGCAGGCACCGACGCGCCGTCGGTGTGTTCGCGGCGGGCGCGCTGCTGCTGACCTCGCTGGTCGCCCAGTCCGGCACCGCCTTCGCGGCGGCCGGCGGGTCGTCCGACGCCGCCAAGCCCGCGGCCGAGGCGCCGCGCGCGGGGGGCCCGGAGGCGAAGGCCGAACCGAAGGCCGAACCGAAGGCCGCGCCGAAGCCGGACCCGCAGGCCGAGCACCAGGCGGCCGCGAAGGCGCTGCAGGAATCCGGCCCGACCGGGGCCTGCCCGGCGGAGCTCGACCCGAAGGCACCCGTCACCTGCACGATGGACGGGTCCGGCACCGCGAGTTCGACGCTGAACGTGACGCAGGACCACGACCTGGTCCTGTTCCAGGTGCTCGCCACCCAGCAGTACAGCCTGACCAGGACGCTGACCGCGCCCGACGGCTCGACCGTCGCCTGCGAGAACGTGATCTCCTACGCCTCCGGCGCGTTCCGCTGCGCGACCGGGCAGGCCGGCACGTACACCCTGAACCTGACCAACGCCTACGGGGCGAACTCGATCTCCGTCGCCTACCTGCCGCTGCTGTCCACCGGCGCGTGCAAGACGGTGGCCGGCGACGACAGCAAGCTGGGCACCGCGAAGTCGTTCAGCGGCTCGCTGGGCACCGGCGCGGTCGGCGACTGCTACACCACCGACCTCGCCCCGGGCGACCTGCTGCGCACCTACGGGCCGAACTACCAGGCCACCTGGACCGTCTACGACGGCACCGGCAAGCGGATCTGCGACTCCTACACCACCGGTAACTCGAGCAGCGGCCTGGACTGCGCGCTGACCGGCACCGCGCCCTACCGGGCGACGGTCCAGCAGGTCTCCGGCCAGGCGGTCAACTACACCTTCGCCGCCGCCCGGCTGTCCCGGCCCGAGGGCTGCGCGACCGTCCAGCCGCAGGCCTACGGCGAGGCCCCCGACCTGACCTCCACCACCCGCTGCCGCACCCTGCGGGTGGCCGCCGACGGCCGCTACCAGTACAGCTGGGTGAACAACTCCGGGACGTACCTGCGCGGTCGGCTGTTCCGCACCGACGGCACCCCGGACAGCTGCCAGAGCACCGACTGCACGCTGACCGCCGGCGACCACACCTGGGTGCTGGACGGCGACTCCGGTGACGTGGGCGCCTACGGGATGACGCTGCGCTCGGCGACCGAGACCCGCGGCTGCACCGCCACCCCCGACGACGGCTTCGCCTCCGGCGCCGTCACCGGCACCTTCGACAGCGCCGGGCAGGCCCGCTGCCTGACCCTGCCGACCGCCTCCGGCAAGGGCCTGTACCTGCTCAACCGGCCGCCCACCGACGGAGCCGCGGCCACCGTCGAGATCGACGACGCGGGCGGCGTCAAGCAGTGCGACAACGGCGGCTACGGCTACGCGGCCTGCAAGCTGACCGGCACCGCCCCGTTCCGGGCCGTGCTCACCGCCGGCGCCGGCAAGCCGTACGGGCTGATCGTCCACCGGACCGACAGCGCCGCGGGCTGCACCGCCTGGCCGCAGTCCGGCTACGGCGGCTCCTGGGGCACCGAGGTCTCGCTGAACGCGACCGACCCGCAGCGCTGCCTGAGCATCCCGACCGACCAGCACGCGCCCGCCGAAATGCTGGACTACGCGAACAACCTGAACCAGGTGAACGCGTCCGTGTCCATCACCGACGGCACCGGCGCCGCGGTCTGCTCGACGCAAGGCAGCTCCACCACCACCTGCCGGTTCACCCCGGGCACCTCGTACACGGCGGTGCTGGCCGGCGGCCAGACGGACACCTACAAGATGGTGCGCCGGGACATCTCGCCGAGCGCGCCGTGCACCACCCGCTCCTCGACCGCCGTCGGCGGCCCGTCCACCCCGTTCGACTTCACCTCGGCGCTGGACGCCCGCTGCGTGCGGATCACCGGCGCGGCCACCGACAAGTTCTGGCTGACCAGCCGCACCACCGGCAACCGCTACGAGGCCGGCACGCTGCTGATGGCGGTGGACGCCGACGGCAAGGTCCAGTGCCGGCAGTGGGGCGTCTCCTGCAAGATGACCGGTTCGACCTCGTACGTGGCCCTGGTGGTCGCGTCCGGTTACCAGGGCAAGGCGGTCCACGCGAACGTCGACGCCTGGAAGGTCGGCGGGGCGGACGGCTGGGCCCCCGAGTGCAACGGCAACGTGCTGTCGGCGAACGGCTTCCCGCAGCACAGCGGCATGCTCACCGAGACCGACACCGCGTACTGCGGCGTGATCGACCTGAAGGCCGGTCAGGGCATCACCGTCGCGGGCACCACCAGCAACGCCGGGTCCTTCCTGCCGCCGTGGCTGGCGATCTCCGGCCCGAACGAGTGGACCGACTCCTACAACAGCTACCAGTGCTTCCAGAACTACGGCCAGTTCGGCGGCGCCTGCACGAACTGGAGCTCCACCGACGGCCGGGCGCTGCTGATGGTCACCCCGGACAAGTCCCCGACCCCGGTCGAGTACACCCTCCAGGGCCTGGCCGGAGGCACGAGGCCCGACTACGGCACGCCGCAGACGATCACCCCGGCGACCGGCCGGGCCGGCACCCTGCTGCCGGCCGTGATCCGCGGCACCGGCCTGACGATGGGCAGCAAGATCAAGCTGTCGCAGAGCTCCACGAACAGCCTGGTCTGGCCGCAGTCGGTGAACGCCGACGGCACCGTGCTGAACGTGCTCGTCGACACCAGGAACCTGGCACCCGGCAAGTACGACCTGCTGCGCGACGGCATGGGCTACACCCCGGGCCAGGCCTCGCCGGGCTACGTGCCGAACGCCTTCGAGGTCACCGCGGCCGACACCCCCGTCAAGTCCCGGTTCGTGCCGCTCACTTCGGCCCGCCTCCTGGACACCCGCGACGGCACCGGCGCGCCCAAGGCTCGCATCGGCGCGGGTGGGACGACGAGCCCGCAGGTGACGGGTGCCAACGGCGTCCCGGCCACCGGCGTCACCTCCGTCGTGCTGAACGTGACCGCCGTCGACCCCAGCGAGGACGGACACCTCACCGCCGGCCAGTCCGCGGTGCCGAGCCTGACCTTCGCCGCCCACCGCACCACCGCCAACCAGCTGACGGTGCCCGTGGTCAACGGCAAGATCGACCTGCGCAACGACACCGGGACGCTCGACCTGGTCGCCGACCTCGCCGGCTACTACACCGACGCCACCGACCAGGGCTCCGCCCTCACGCCGATCACCCCCGCCCGCTTCCTCGACACCCGCGACGGCACCGGCGCGCCCAAGGCCCGCATCGGCGCGGGCCAGACGGCTGCCGTGCAGGTGACGGGCGTCAAGGGCGTCCCGGCCGACGGCGTCACCGCCGTGGTCATGAACGTGACGGCCGTGTCCCCGACCGCGACCGGCTGGATCACCGCCCACGCCGACGGGCAGCCGCTGCCCGGCACCTCGAACCTCAACTTCACCCCCGGCCGGACCGTCTCCAACCTGGTGACCGTCCCCGTGGTGAACGGCAAGGTCGACCTGCACAACAGCGCCGGCACCGTCGACCTGGTCGCCGACGTCACCGGCTACTACTCGGCGACCGGCACCAGCACCTTCAGCCCCGCCACCCCGCTGCGCCTGCTCGACACCCGCGACGGCACCGGCGCCCGCCAGGGCACCGTCGGCGCGGGCGGCATCGTCAGCTTCCAGGTCGGCGGCGTCGATGGCGTGCCGTACGGCGCCACCGCTGTACTGCTGAACGTCACGGCCACCGACCCGACCGCCACCGGCTACCTGACCGCCTACCCGCACGGCACCGACCGTCCTGGTACCTCCAGCCTCAACTACGTGGCGGGCCAGACGGTTTCGCACCAGGTGCTGGTCCCGGTCGTGGATGGGCGGGTGGTGTTCTACAACTCCACCGGGAACGTGAACGTCACCGCGGACCTGACCGGCTGGTTCGCCGCCTGACCGGTTGAGAGCATTCGATGGGCCGTCGACGCAGCCAGCGTCGGCGGCCCGTTCTGCGTCAGAGCGCGCGGAAGAGCCGGTAGCCGGTCTGGATGAAGCGGCCGTCGACCCGGGGGCCGGCGTTGGTCAACGCGGCCAGGGCGGTGCCGCGTTGGGGGGAGAAGGCGATGAAGGACGTGCAGCCGCGGGTGCCGCCGGAGTGGAAGAGGACGTCGCCGTCGGGAGTCGGGCGGAGGTTCCAGACCAGGCAGATGCGGTCCGTGGAGCGGGGTTTGACCAGGCGTGGTTGCTGGACGTCGTGGAGGGCGGTTTCCAGCGAGGTGCTCGGGGCGATGGCCGGGTCGAGGTGGAGGGTCAGGTAGCGCAGCAGGTCGCGGGCGGTGGAACGGACGGCGCCGGCGCCCGGCAGGGCGGGGATCTCCCAGGGCGGGAGCGGACGTCCGTGCAGGTGGCCGACGGCGGCGCCGGGCTCGCAGCCGGTGCCGGTGAGTCCGAGCGGTCCGGCGATGCGGTCGGCGAGCAGCGCCGGGTAGGTGCTGTCGGTGCGTTCGGCGAGGGTCCGGCCGAGCAGGCCGACGCCGTAGTTGGAGTAGTGCACCCGTTCACCGGGCTTGTGCCGCAGGCGAGTTCGGGTGATGGCCAGGTCCAGGTCCTCGGCGGAGTAGGCCGCGTACGGGTTGGTGAACCAGGAAGGCAGTGCCGAGCGCCGCAGGCCGGGCGGCAGGCGGGGGAGGCCGGAGGTGTGGGTGGCTAGGTGGAGGAGGGTGAGCGGGGTGTCGGAGACGGTGACGGTGTCCTGGAGGCTCAGGTCGTTCCGGGCGACCAGTTCGGCGAGCAGCAGGGCCGTGAACGTCTTGCTGACCGACCCGAGTTCGAAGCCGGTGTCCGGCGTGACCGGCTCGCTGGAGAGGCCGTCCGTTCGGCCGTGGCAGAGCAGTTGTTCGCCGTCGTCGGGGGAGACGGTGGCGAGGGCGATGGCGGACCCGCGCGGTACGGTCCGGGCGAGTGCCGTGAGGTGCGGGTTCACCGGAGGGCGCGGGCGAGGGTGAGGGTGCCGGCCACCACGCCGACCACGGCGGTGTGTTCGTTGTCCTTGAAGGCGCGCGCCGGGTCCTCGTCGACGGGGTCCAGGTCGCGTGGCAGCAGGCCGTCCTCGCGCTGGGCGGCGAGCAGGTGCTCCCAGCTCCGCGGGTCGCAGACCGGCTCGGGCAGGCAGGCGTCCACGATCAGCAGTTCGCCGAGCAGGTCCCACTGGCCGGTCTCCTGCCAGATGTCGGCCCACACGGGCAGCCAGGCGGCCAGGTACTCGCGCAGCGGCGCGGGCAGCCGGTCGGGCAGAGCGCCCCAGTCGGTGAGGTGGAAGACGGTGTGGGTGACGCTGTAGGCGGTCATCCAGTCGATCGCCCAGGGTTCGGGCCGGGCGCCGAGCCAGGTCGCGGTGGCGAGCGCGTCCCAGGCGGGTCGGCTCTCCAGTCCGATCACGTGCCGGGCGTTGGCGACGGCCAGGCGCCGGTTCGGCATCGACTCCACGGCGTGCGTGGCGCGCAACCCGTCGAGGCCGCGCAGGAGTTCGTCCAGCGACGGGTGCCGGTAGCCGGCCCGGTGGAAGTGCAGGTAGGTCTCCAGCGGGTCGCTGAGCAGCATGTGCCGGAACTGCCGTTCGTACAGCAGGTCGCCCTGGCGCAGTTGCTGCCAGCCGAAGTCGAGCAGCACCCGGGCACGCTCCCGTTCGGCCGGGCCGGAGACGGTCTCGCGCAGTACCAGGGAGGCGGCGAGGGCGCATTCGCCGATCGGCTTGTAGGCGTTGTCGGGGTCGGAGAGGTCGGCCCCTCCGTCGGGCGGCAGGGCGCCGAGGCCCTGCTCGTGCGCGGTGTGCAGCCACTCCAGCGAGCGGGTGGCCAGCCGGTGGGCGTCGGCGAGCACGGCCGGGTTCATGCGGCGGCCAGGTGCTGGGCGACGGCCAGGTCGAGGGCGCTGCGCGCGGTGCCGTCGCCGGTCAGCGCCAACTGCCCCAGCAGCGGCGGTAGTTCCAGCGCGGACGGGGTGCCGGTGTGCTGCAGCCAGGCCAGCCAGCGGACCAGCCGGGCGGCGGTGCGGTGGTCGCGGCGCAGCACGGCGCGGGCGGCGCCGCGGGCGAGTGCGAGCGGGTGCTGGTGGGCGAGCCGGTGCACCGGGCCGTCCAGGGTCGGCAGAGCGAGGCAGGACAGCTGCGCCATCCGCACCGACCAGTGCTGCCAGCCGTCCTCGCCCGGGTCGGGCGGCGGGGGCGGGGGCGGGGCCAGGACGGGGTAGCCGGCGAGGGAGAGGAGTTCGGCGGTGGCCCGGTCGCGCCACACGTGGATCCCGGACTCGTCGGAGGGGAACAGCCGGAACGCCTGGGCGGCGAGCTCGGCGGTCTCCGGCGGGGTCGGGACGCCGGTGAGCAGGGTGGGGGCGAACACGTCCGGGCCGAGCACCCGGACTCCGGCCAGCAGGGCCTGCGGCTCCGGTGCGGCGGGGGCGGGAAGAGCCGCGCCCTCGGCGCCGGTGAGAGCGTCGAGGGTGCGGCCTGCCGCCCACTCGGTCGCGGCAGCGAACTCCCGCTGGGGCGATTCGGCGAACGGCATGGGGTCTGCTACTTTCTTCCGATTCTTCCGGGTTTTCCGATTTGATGCCGGGTCGGTGCTACTTCTTCTCCTTGGGACCCTTCGGGGAGAGCAGCAGGGCGAGCAGGAGCACGCCGACAGCCTCGGGGCGGTACAGCGGGGCGTCGCTGACCGTCGACTCCTCTTCGGTCATCAGCGCCCGCACGGCGCCGAGTTCGGGCGTCGTCGCGCGGTGCGGAGCAAGCACGGTCTGGGCAAGCATCGGATACGCCTCCTTGGGGAAGGACGGACGTCATCGTCGGATCGACGATGTCCTTTCCCCACGCTAGGTGCGGCCCCGGATCGACGCATGTGGAGTTCCGGCTCCGCTGTCAGGGGCATGACCTCATGTCATGGACGCGACTGCCGGGCCCGCGCCCGGGCCGCCCGGAACTCCAGATGGCGCTGCTCGGCGAGGCTCGCGGTGGCCTTCGCGGCACGCCGGTAGTGCGCGAACGCCCCGGCCAGGTCGCCGCTCCGCTCCAGCAGGTGCGCCCGCACCGACAGCAGCCGGTGGTGGCCGGCCAGCCGCCCGTCCTCGTCCAGGGCGGCCAGCAGCGCCAGGCCCGCGGCCGGGCCCTCGGTCTCGGCGAGGGCGATCGCGCGGTTGAGCGTCACCATCGGGTTGGGCGCGATCCGTTCCAGCACCAGGTACAGCGCGTGCACCTGCGGCCAGTCGGTCTCCGCCGCGGTGGCCGCGTCGGCGTGCGTCGCCGCGATCGCGGCCTGCAACTGGTACGGCCCCAGCGCCGGATCCGCCAGCGACGCCCGGACCAGCGCCATGCCCTCGCCCAGCAGCGCGCGGTCCCACTTCGAGCGGTCCTGCTCGTCCAGCGGCACCAGGTCGCCGGACGCCGTCGCCCGCGCCTCCCGGCGGGCGTGTGTCAGCAGCATCAGCGCCAGCAGCCCCGTCACCTCGCTGTCGCCCGGCAGCTGTTCATGCACCGTCCTGGTCAGCCGGATCGCCTCGCGGGCGAGGTCCGCGCGGTGCAGCTCGCTGCCCGAGGACGCCGTGTAGCCCTCGTTGAAGATCAGGTAGAGCACGTGCAGCACCACCCGCAGCCGCTCCTCGCGCTCCGCGCCGACCGGCAGCACGAACCGGCTGCCCGCAGCCCGGATCCGCTGCTTGGCCCGGCTGATCCTGGCCGCCATCGTCGCCTCCGGCACCAGGAACGCGCGGGCGATCTCCGCCGTCGTCAGACCACCCACCGCACGCAGCGTCAACGCCGTCCGGGACGCCGCCGTCAGCGTCGGATGGCAGCACAGGAACAGCATCGCCAGCGTGTCGTCGGTGCCGGGCACCTCCTCCGGCACCACCTCCGCAGCCATCGCCCACTCCCGTTCGCGGCGCGCCCGGTCGCTGCGCACCTGGTCCACCAGCCGCCGCGACGCCACCGTCACCAGCCAGCCGCGCGGACTGTCAGGCACACCCTCCGCCGACCACTGCACAGCCGCCGCCAGCACCGCCTCCTGGACGGCGTCCTCGCAGCCCTCGAACCGGCCGTACCGGCGGACCAGCGTGCCGAGGACCTGCGGCGCGAGCTCACGCAGCAGGCCCTCGAAGTCGGTTGCTGTCATGCCTCCAGGTTTCCGTCGGAGAACATCACCTGACGCACCTCCACCCCCAGACCCGCGATCGCCGCGTCCGGGATCTGCGCCGCCAGCTCGACCGCCCGCTCCTTGTTCTCGCAGTCCACCAGGTAGAAGCCGCCCAGGAACTCCTTCGCCTCCAGGAACGGACCGTCCGTCACCACCGTCTGCCCGCCCCGCACCGACACCACCGCCGACTGCGACGGATCCACCAGCGCCTGCGTGAGGATCAGCTCGCCGGAGTCCTTCAGCGTCTGGATGAACCTGCCGTGGCCGGCGCCGAGACCCGCCTTCTCCTCGTCGGTCAGCGCGTCCAGCACCGCCGGGTTGATGTGCAGGCCGATCAGGAACTTCATCTCGCACTCCTCGTGGTTCGGCGGCCCCGGCCGGGGCCCTCGGGGTGTGGTCGGAGCCGTCGACGCGGTCTTGACATTTTTCGGGCGAGTTCCGGGCGAGAAATTTTTCGCCCGTCGGGACGGGTGGGGGTGTCAAGAACCGCGCGGCCGCTCCGACCACCCGGCGAAACCTCGAGAACCGAGACCTCGAGAACAGGTGAAGAAGGAGCTTTCGGAGATGCGAGTCGACCGGGCACGGTGGGGACTGGCCCTGCTCATGCTGCCGACCCTGATCGTCGCGATGGACGTGACCGCGCTGCTGCTGGCGCTGCCACGGCTCAGCGCCGACCTCGGGGCGGACAACGTCCAACAGCTGTGGATCAGCGACAGCTACGGCCTCATGGTGGCCGGCCTGGTCATCACCATGGGCACCCTCGGCGACCGGATCGGCCGCCGACGCCTGCTGCTGACCGGCGCCGCCGCGTTCGCGGTGCTCTCGGTGGTGGCCGCCTTCGCGGTCGATCCGCTGATGCTCATCGTCGTGCGGGCCCTGCTGGGCGTCGCCGGGGCGACCCTGGCCCCCTCCACGCTGTCGCTCATCACCAACATGTTCCGCGACGAGCGGGCACGCGGCCGGGCCATCGCCATCTGGGCCACCGGCCAGTTCGCCGGCGGCGCGCTCGGGCCGGTGCTGGCCGGCGTGCTGCTCCAGCACTTCTGGTGGGGATCGGTGTTCCTGATCGCCGTACCGCCGATGCTGCTCCTGCTGATCGCCGGGCCGGCGCTGCTCCCCGAGTTCCGCAGCGACCGCGCCGGCCGCCTGGACCCGGCGGGCGTCGGGCTGTCGCTGGCGGCGATGATGCTGCTGGTGTACGGCATCAAGCAGCTGGCTGTGGACGGCATTTCGGGCGGGGCCTCGGCTTGGCCGGCCGTCGCGCTGGTGGTCGGCGCGGTGCTGGGGATGCTCTTCGTCCGGCGTCAACTCCGGGTCGATTCCCCGCTGTTGGACCTCCGCCTGCTGCGCAGTCGGCCGTTCACGGCCGTCCTGGTCGGGCTGGTCTTCGCGGGCGTCGCGATGGCGGGCACCGGGCTGCTGGTCACCCAGTACCTGCAGAACGTGCTCGACCACTCGCCGGCCGTCTCGGCGGTGCTGTTCGCCCCCATGGGCATCGGCGTGGCCGTCGGCACCATGACCGCACCCGCGCTGGCCCGGCGGATGAAGCAGACCACCGCGATCGCGGGCGGCCTGGCCCTCTCGGCACTCGGCGGCCTGCTGCTGGCCGTCGTCGACGGGGACGGCGCCCTGCCGCTGGCGATGACCGGCATCACCGTCCTCGCCCTCGGCACCGGCCCGCTGTTCGCCCTCGGCACCGGCCTCGTCCTCGGCTCCGTCCCCCCGGAGCGGGCCGGCTCCGCCGCGTCCATGTCGGAGACCGGCAACTACCTCGGCGGCTCGCTCGGGTTCGCCCTGCTCGGCGTGCTGGCCGCGATCGTCTACCGGCACGGCATGCACGGCACCTCCGACTCCCTCGCGGGCGCGGTCGCGGCCGCGCAGCGGCTTCCCGCGGAGCAGGGGGCTGCGCTGCTGCGCGACGCGCGGGAGGCGTTCACCACGGCCCTGCACGTCACAGGGCTTGCCGCGGCGGTCATCTTTGCCGCGCTGGCGGTTCTGGTGCTGACGATGCGACAGCCTGCGGCGGCGGGTGCGGTGACGCTTCCGGAGGCGGAGGTGAGCCGGGCGTAGCGGCGAGGGACCCCGGCGGGTGGCCGTCACCCGGTTACCACGGGCACGCCCTCCGGGCGGTCGGCGAGCAGGGCCGCGATGTGGTCCGCGCAGCGCAGGGCCGCCGTAGCCATGGCGGCCCTGGTCATCCCGGCGACGTGCGGGGTGAGCAGGGCGTTCGGCAGGCCGAAGAGCGGCGAGGCGAAGGCGGCGTGCTCGTGCTCGAAGGTGTCGACGGCGGCTGCCGCGAGCGGGTGCGCGGGGTCGCGCAGCGCGTCGGCCAGCGCCTGCTCGTCGACGATCCCGCCCCGGGCGGTGTTCAGCAGGATCGACCCCGGACGCATCAGCGCAAGCTCCGCCCGACCGACCATCCCTCGGGTCCGTGGAGTGAGCGGCAGGTGCAGGGAGACCACATCACTGGTCGCCAGCAGCGCGGTGAGGGAACGGGCCCGGGGCACCGACGCCTCGTCCGGTCGGCGCGAGAGGCCCTGGACCTCCATACCCAGGGCGGTCGCCCGCGCGGCCAGGGCCAGGCCGATCCGCCCGAGTCCGACGATGCCCAGGGCCAGCTCCGACAGCTCCACCGCCGGTGCGGCAGGCGCACGCCAACTGCCTTGGTGTGCCGCCTCGTTGTGTGCCGGGAGATCGCGGGCCAGGGCGAGGAGCTGGGCGAGCGCGAACTCGGCGACCGCATTCGCGTTGGACCCCGGAGTGTGGGTGACAGCGACCCCGTGACGGGCCGCGGCCGCCAACTCGACGTGATCGGTGCCCGCCCCGGCCCGGCCGACCACCCGAAGCCGGTTCGCCAGCCCCGCGTCCGTCGCCGCCGCGAGGAACGCCGCGCGCAGCGGCACCCCCGCACGGGACTTGACCGCGTGGTAGCCGCGTCCGTCCCGGACGGTCTCGGCGAGCAGCGCGGACTCGTCGAAGGCATCGAAGTCCGTGAAGTCCACCCGGCCGCCCCAGACTGCCCGCGCCCCGGCGGGATCGGCCACCCGCCGGAGGTTCAGCGTGACGGCCAGCCCGTGGCCGAGCAGACGCTCCAGTTCCCGACCCAGCAGCTCGCCAGGAGCCGCGTCCAGCAACAGGACCCGGGCCCGCTCCATGTGGCCCCCCTTTCCCCTGCGTGGACCCTACTGCGGGTGCTCACCGGTTCCGTCCCGGGCAGGTACGAGAGTGCGGCGACGCCGGTGGCGGGGTCGGCGGTGCGGACTCCGGGCCCTCGTCAGGAGGCCGGGGCCGTCGGGTGGCCCTGGCTGGTTGTTTCGGCGCGGACCTGCAGCAGGTGGTCGATGCCGCCGAGGCGGCCCCACCCCGGGCTGTTCATGTTCTTGAAGCCAGAGCGGATCTCCTCGAGGACCGTCAGGCCGCGTTCATCGTCGCGCAGGGCGAGGCCGGCGGCGGCCTCGATCCGGGCGTCCAAGTACGGGTCCGTCAGGTGTGCGGCGAAGACCGTGCGCAGCTCAGGAGTGTCGACGGCGGACATGACGAGCTTGTGGAGCGCGTTCGCCCTGGTCACGGGCACGGGATCCGCGGCCAGGTGCAGTAGGGCCGCGAGGGCTTCCTCGTGCTCGGCGGTCCTGGTGTGGAGGATCCTGGAGAGGCGCGCCCGGACCCGGGGATCGGTGTGGTGGGCGTGGTTCAGGACCGCTTCGACTGCTTCGTCGGGGTGGCGGCAGTAGGAGGCGAAGGCGGCGATGACGGTGGCGAGGGCGCGGGGGTCCTGCTCGCTGTGCAGCAGCGGGCGGAGGAACTCCACTGCCTCGTCGGTGAACGGGAGTTCGGCAACATCGTCCTGATCGGGGGCGAACTCGAACCCGATGTCCAGGTAGTGGATGGTGTCGAGTCCGAAGCGCCTGCGATTGAGGTCGGACGCGTCCCGGGCGGCCTCGAGCGCCCAGTCGAAGGTCGCCCGGTCGGCCCGGCGCCCCAGCTCCCAGACCGAGGCGAACCAGTCGTCGTGGTCGGGGTCGGCGTGCACCAGGGCGCGGGCCATCAGCTCGTCCGGTGAGCGGTGGATGCCCAGTACGGCCTCCAGGTCGGTGATGATCGCCCGGTGCGCGGGAGGCGGAACGGCCGCGGCACCGGCCCCCGAAGCGACAGCCTCCTGTGCGATGCGAAGGGCGCGCCGATGCGGGCTGTCTTCGGTCAACGGGTCCTGGCTGCGGGACAGCAGGGCGAACAGCACCGAGTGCCGGCCGTTCTCGGCTGCCCACGTCACGGGGTCCACGCCGCCGTCCCAGGGGCGGTCCACATCCACGTCCCAGACGACCATCCAGTCGACGACCCGTTGCCGTCCGGCCTTCGCGGCGGCGGCCAGCAGAGCCACGGCGTCATCGCCGGCGAGGTCGTCGGCGGTGGCGTCATGCAGGAGTTCGAGCGCCGCGTCGTCGTCTCCGCGTTCGACAGCAGCCAGCAGCAAGGGAAGATCCACCGGTTGATTGTGCCTGCGCGCGGGGCGGCGGGCGAACCGATTATCGGCTCCGGCCGGCCCGCGGGAACGGCGATGCGTGCGGCGTCGTAGGGGCGGTGACGCTGGTTCAGTCCGGGAGGAGGACGGCGACGCCGGTGACGCGGTCGGCGGCGAGGTCGGTGAGGGCCGTGTTGGCCTGGTGGAGGGGGTAGCGGGTGAGGTGGATGGACGGGCGGACGCGGGCTGCCTCGGTGAGGAAGTCGTGGCCGTCGGTGCGGGTGTTGGCGGTGACGGAGCGGAGGGTGCGTTCCTGGAAGAGGTGGTGCTGGTAGTTCAGGGTGGGGATGTCGGTGAGGTGGATGCCGGCGATCGCGAGGGTGCCGCCGCGGTCGAGGGCGGCGAGGGCGACGGGGACGAGTTCGCCGACCGGGGCGAACAGGATGGCGGCGTCGAGGGGTTCCGGCGGGGCGTCGTAGGAGTCGCCGGCGAAGCCCGCGCCGAGGTCGCGGGCCAGGTCGCGGGCTGCGGGGGCGCGGGTGAAGACGGCCACCCGGGCGCCGCGGGCGAGGGCGATCTGGGCGGTCAGGTGGGCGGAGGCGCCGAAGCCCCAGATGCCGAGGAGGCCGCCCGGCGGGAGGTTCGCGCGGGACAGGGCGCGGTGGCCGATGATGCCGGCGCACAGCAGTGGTGCGAGTTCCTCGGCGGCCGGGCCGTCGGGCAGCGGGTAGGCGAAGCGGGCGTCGGCGGTGACGAACCCGGCGTAGCCGCCGTGCCGGTCCCAGCCGGTGTACGTCGAGGCGGGGCACAGGTTCTCCCGCCCGCTGCGGCAGTACCGGCACTGCCCGCACACCCCGGCCAGCCAGGCCACTCCCGCGCGGTCGCCGACCGCGAACTCCGTCACGCCCGGGCCGGTCGACGTCACTCGCCCGACCACCTCGTGGCCGGGCGTGCAGCGCGGCATCCGGGGCGGGAGGTCGCCCTCGGCGAGGTGCAGGTCGGTGCGGCACACCCCGCACGCCTCCACCTCGACCAGGATCTCCCGATCAGCCGGGACGGGCGGCGGCCGTCGCTCCCATTCGAGCGGCCCGTCCCCGCCGCTCACCGGCCCGGGGCGGGCCACCACCCAGGCGCCGTCCCGCGCCGTTTCCGTCGCGCGCATGGTTTCCACCTTTCCAGCGTGCTCCCGGTGTCGGGGAGGGGACGAGTCGGCCCGGTGACCCGGGCCGGTTGTCGGGCCGAATAGGGCCGTCCGGACCATGCCGCAGGACGGCCCACGTCGGAAAGCTGGAGGGGTACGGGGCCGGGTCGAGCGGTGAGGAAGGCGGGCGGCATGCACGCGCATCCGCAGCAACGGAAGAACCCACTGAGGCGGAGCAGTGACCGCGTGCAGTGGTGGGTGGGGCGGCTCCTGCTGGTGCTGGCGGCCGGCGGGATCCCGGCGGCGCTCGCCGTCGGCCTGATCGTCCACCACGACCAGTCCCGGGCGGCCGAGACCGAGGCCGCCACCCGGCACCCGGTGACCGCCCGGCTGGTCGCGGACGTTCCCGCCGCGATGGGCATCACCTCGACCCGGGCCGCCGTCACCTGGAACGCCGACGGCACCGACCACCGGGCGAGCGCCGTGGTGCCCTCCGGCCGGCCCGCCGGCACCCCCGTCCGGATCTGGCTGGACGAACGCGGCGAGGTCGTCCCCCAACCGGCCGGCGCCGGCGAGGCCGTCGCGGTCGCACTGACCGCAGGGCTGCTCGCCGTCACCGCCCTGCCGCTGCTCTGCACCCTGGTGTGGAAGGGCACCCTGCACGTCCTGGACCGCCGCCGCTACGCCGAGTGGGACGCCGAGTGGCAGCAGATCGAGCCGCAGTGGACCCGGCGGCAGCCGAGCTGATCGCGTCGGTGCGGGAGCGTGGCCGGACGCGACACGCAGGCGCGGCGGGTGTCGCGGGCCCGGTGGCCGGTGCGGCGGGACCGCCGGTGGTGGATGGTGGGAGACGGACCCCGGGAGGCACCGCCATGGATCATCAGCCCGCCCCGACGCCCCGGCCGGGACTGCTCACGTTTCTGGGCGGGGTCGGGACCGTGACCGGTAGCAAGTTCCTGGTGGAGACGGACCACGCCCGCGTCATGATCGACTGTGGGCTGTTCCAGGGCCTGGCCGAGCTGCGGCGGCGCAACCGTCGCCCGCTGCCGCTGGACCCCGCCGATGTGCACTGCGTGGTGCTTACGCATGCGCACCTGGACCACTGCGGGTATCTGCCCCGGCTGGTGGCGGACGGGTTCCGGGGGCCGACGGCGCGGATCGCCGAGCTGATCCTGCGCGACAGTGCCCATCTGCTCCAGGAGGACGCCGACCACGCCAACCGGCACGGCTGGTCGAAGCACCGCCCCGCGCTGCCGCTGTACACCGAGCAGGACGTGGAGCGGACTCTCCAGCTGTTCGACCCCGTCGCGCACCACAGCGAGATCGAGATCGCCGACCGGACGGTTCTGCGCCTGCACCCGGCCGGGCACATTCTCGGGTCGTCCTGGGTGCACCTCACGCTGGAGGACGGCCACACGCTCGCCGTCAGCGGCGACCTCGGCCGGCCCGTCCACCCGCTGCTGAATCCCCCGGACCCGTTCACCGGCGCCGACGTGCTGCTGATGGAGTCCACGTACGGCAACCGGCGGCACGAGGAGGCCGCGGCCCGGGAATGGTTCGCGAACGCCATCGACCGCACGCTGGCCCGGGGCGGCACCGTCGTCATCCCGTCGTTCGCCGTGGACCGCACCGAGGTGGTGCTGCACGAGCTCGCCGAGCTCCGCCGCGCGGGGCGGCTGTCGCGCGGCGCACCGGTCTACGTGGACAGTCCGATGGCGCTCGCCACGCTGCGGATCTACCAGGATGCGTTCGCCGAACGGGCGCCCGAACTGCGTCCGGAGGTGCTGGCCCGGGGCGAGGCGGCGATCAGCCCGGAGCCGTTCCGGGCGGTGCGGTCGCTGCCGGAGTCGCTGGAGCTGGAGAACTCCGCGCTGCCCGCGATCCTGGTGTCCGCGTCCGGCATGGCCACCGGCGGGCGCGTCGTGCACCATCTGCACCGGCTGCTGCCCGATCCCCGCAACACCGTGATCGTGGTCGGGTACGCAGCTGCCGGCACCCGGGCGCGGGATCTGGTCGACGGCGCGCGGGTGTTGAAAATGTACGGCGGCTACGTGCCCGTCCGGGCGGAGATCGTCAACGTCCCGGCGTTCTCGGCGCACGCGGACGCCGTCGAGATCGTCGACTGGCTGCGCCCGGCCCCCGCCCCGTCCGCGACGTACCTGGTGCACGGCGAGCCGGAGGGCGCGCAGGCGCTGCGGGACCGGATCGACCGGGAGCTCGGCTGGACGGCCGTGGTGCCGCGGTCCGGGGAGCGGGTACTGGTGCGCTGAGCGTGCCTCTGCCGTGCGCAGGACTCCCAGGCAAAAGGGTTCGGCGTCAGTCGTCGCTGTAGTGCCACTGCTCGATGCAGAACAGGGCCCCGGTGATCGTGCCGTCCCCGACCCGCTCAGCCCGTACCCACACGTTGAGCTCGACCGAGCCCACGTTCCCGTACGGGGTGTAGCAGAGTTCCAGCGGATGGTCCTCGGCGTACCGGAAGAGTTCCGCCTCGACGGCGGAGGGCCGGCGCCCGACCAGTTCGACGCCGTGGAAGAGGACCTGCGGGCCGGTGCGACCGTGAACACTCACCGCGCTCAGTTCGGGGCCGTCCGCGCCCTCCCAGTAGTGCGCGCTCACCCCGGCGTGGTCGTAGTGCTCGTCGTCCAGCTCCCACCTGTCGGGGTCGCGGCCCCCGCCTGGCAGGAACGGGTGATGGCCCTCGCGTTCGACGGGTTCCTCACCGCCCAGCGCGGCGGCCACCTGCCGCGGGTTCATCCCGAACCGCAGCGGCCCGACGCCCCGCAGCGGTGCGCACTCCCAGCGCGGCCGGTCCTGATCGGCCGTCACTGGAGAAGGCCCCAGGGGCGTCCGCGGGTCGTACGAATTGCGGGTCAAGTCGGCGACCAGTTCCGTGTTCCAGGGGTCCTCGGCCAGCTCGGGGCCAGCAATCAGGACACCGGTGATCATCCTGTCGCGACGCTGCATGTGCCCCGTGGACGAGTGCCCCCACTCCTGTGCCACGCACACGGACAGCCCCCAGGCCGGCACCTCCGGCTCCCCGATGCGGTTCACCCGCACCTCCGCCCCGTCGACGAGGGCGAGGCGGTGGATGTCGGCGCGGGCTTCGGAGGGCACCCGGGCGACCAGTTCGACGTCCCGCAGCCGCACCAGCGGCCCGCCCGTCGAGTGGATCAGCACCGCGACCAGCCGCGGCCCCGGCGCGTAGAACGCGGTCAGCCCCGGCTCGTCGTAGCACTCCCGGACGTCTCCCGTCCGCCACGTCAGCTCGGGCCGGACGCCCGCGCCCTCCAGCGCCTCCCGAACCTGCGCCGGGTCCATCCCGAAGCGCAGCGGCCCCACCCCCACCAGCGGATCGAGCACCCACCGCTCCCGTTCCCCCGGCGCCCTGTGCCACCAACCCATACCAACCCCCCCGTGAACGACTCCGGCCACGCCCGGCGCAACCCCGATGATGATCTTCCCCGCCACCCTAGAGGCGGCCTCCGACAGCACCGCAGCCACCGGACTCCCCACGGAGCGCCGGGTCGCCACCGCACCCTCGCCCATCAGTTCGACAGTTGGGACCAGGTGGAGTCCAGGCGCAGCGTGGTGAGGGTCGTCATTCCGGCCCCAGCCGACCGACCGCGGTGGTGTGTCCGAACACGCCGACCAGCATCGTCCAGACCTGCTCAAGCTGGCCGGGTCCGGACGGGTACGGGCGCAGTGGTGGGGGCGGACGCGACAGGCACGAGTGCCGTGCCAGTTGCGACCAGAGGCGTGCCTTCATTCGCCTACTGGCCGGGGGAGACCAGTCCGGTCTCGTAGGCGAGGACCACGGCCTGGGCGCGGTCGCGGAGGGTGAGTTTGGCGAAGATCCGGGCGACGTGAGTCTTGACGGTGGCCTCGCTGAGCGTCAGGTGCTGGGCCAGTTCGCTGTTGGAGAGGCCGCGGCCGAGCATCGTCAGTACTTCGAGTTCGCGGGGTGTCAGCGCCGCGAGGTCGCGGTGGACGGCCGGGGCGCGGTCGGCGGGAGAGGCGGCGGACGGCGGGTCGGTGGCGAAACGTTCGACCAGGCGGCGGGTGATGGAGGGGGAGAGCAGCGCGTCGCCGGTGTCCACCAGGCGGACCGCGGCGGCCAGGTGGGCCGCTGTGACGTCCTTGAGCAGGAAGCCGCTGGCGCCGAGGGACAGCGCGGCGTAGACGTAGCGGTCGAGGTCGAAGGTGGTCAGCATCAGCACCCGGCAGTCCGGCTGCCGGGCGAGGATCCGGCGGGCCGCTTCGAGGCCGTCGAGGATCGGCATCCGGATGTCCATGAGTACGACGTCGGGGCGTAGTCGGGCGGCGAGTGCGACGGCCTCGGCGCCGTCGGCGGCCTCGCCGACCACGTCGATGCCGCGGGCGGTGAGGATCAGCCGGAAGCCGGTGCGGATCAGTTCCTGGTCGTCGGCGATCAGCACGCGGGGCGGAGGAAGCGTGCTCATGCGGCGCCCGCCAGCGGGATCCGGGCGCGGACCCGGTAGCCGCCGCCGAGGCGGTGCCGGGCGTCCAGGTCGCCGCCGTACACCGCGACGCGTTCGCGCAGGCCGAGCAGGCCCCGGCCGGTGCCGTCCGGGCGGCGCCGGGGTGCGGGGGAGGCGCCGCTGAGGATGCTGGGGCCGCTGTTCAGCACCTCGACCCGCAGGTAGCGGTCGGTCCAGCGCACCGTCACCTCGGCCTTTCCGCCGTCGCCGTGGCGCAGCGCGTTGGTCAGCGCCTCCTGCACGATCCGGTACGCCGTCAGGTCGATGCCGGCGGGCAGCGGCCGCGGCTCGCCGGAGATCCGCACCTCCACCGGGAGGCCGGCGAAGGCGATCCGGTCGACCAGCGCGCCGAGTCCGTGCAGGCCGGGCTGCGGCGCGAGGTCGGCCTCCTCGTCGGAGCCGTCCGCCGCGGGGGCCAACAGGCCCAGCAGCTGGCGCAGTTGGGTCATCGTGTCGCGGCCCGCGCCCTCCACGGCGGCCAGCGCGGTGGCGGCGGCGTCGGGCATCAGCGCCAACACCTCGCGGGCGGCGCCGGCCTGAACGACCATCAGGCTCACGTTGTGGCTGACGATGTCGTGCAACTCGTGGGCGATCCGGGCCCGTTCGGCGTCCACGGCGGCCCGGGCCGCGCTCTCCCGCTCGCGCTCCAGCAGCCAGCCGCGGTCCTCCAGCGCCTTGCGGTGCCGCCGCCGTTCGCGCAGCAGCGCGGCGCCGAACCAGCCCGCGGCGGCCAGCGCGGCCAGCAGCGCGCCGACCAGCAGAACTCCCCGATCCCCGTGCACCCCGCCACTCTGGCAGAGCCACAGGTGTACGCGCATCATCCGCCGGATCCAGCGCCGTACATCCCCGGGATGACGACGGTTCAGGGATGCACCTGAAGAGGGACGCCGGGGCCCGGCGGGGTCGGGCAGTGTTCGGTGCCATGACGGAACGAGGCAAGGTCGTCAGGTTGGACGACGCACGCGGCGAGCACGGGGATGTGGTCGTCCGGCTGGACGGCGTACGCAAGGAGTTCGGCGAGACCGCCGCGCTGGACGGGGTCTCGCTGGAGATCCGGGCCGGCGAGGCGGTGGCCGTGATGGGGCCCTCGGGGTGCGGCAAGTCCACGCTGCTCAACATGGTGGCGGGACTGGACCGGCCCAGCGCGGGCCGGGTCGAGGTGAACGGCGAGGACCTGGGCCGGCTGAACGAGACCGGGCTGGCGCTGTACCGGCGCCGCCGGATCGGCATGATCTTCCAGTTCTTCAACCTGATCGACGACCTGCCGGCGCTGGACAACGTCGCACTGGCCGCCCAGCTGACCGGCAGCCCGGCCGGCCAGGCCCGGCGGCGGGCGCTGGAACTGCTCGACGAACTCGGCATCGCCGACCGGCGCTCGGTCTACCCGGCGGCGCTCAGCGGCGGCGAGCGCCAGCGCGTGGCGGTGGCCCGGGCGCTGATGAACCGTCCGGCGCTGCTGCTCGCCGACGAGCCGACCGGCGCACTGGACAGCCGGGCCGGCGAGCAGGTGATGGACCTCTTGATCGACCTCAACCAGATCGGGCAGACCCTGCTGATGGTCACCCACGACAAGCGCCTGGCCACCCGCTGCGCCGGTCGGCTGATCGAGTTGGCCGACGGCAAGGTGGCCCGCGAGAGCGTTCTGGAGCGGGCATGAGCACGTTCTCGAGTCGGGCGGGGTGGGTCGGCTCGGGTGCCGTCTGGCAGGCGTCCCGCGCCGCCGTGAAACGCCGCCGGCTGCAGACCTTCGTGATCGGCCTGGTGGTCTTCCTCTCCGCCACCACCCTGGTGGTCGCGCTCGGGCTGATCGACGCGGCCAGTGCCCCGTTCGACAAGGCCTTCGGTGCTTCGAGCGGCGCCCATCTGACCGCAGCCTTCGACCCGGCCAAGGCCACCGAGGCCCAGCTCGCCGAGACCGTGAAGCAGCCCGGCGTGACTGCCGCGGGCCCGTTCGGCCAGCTCCACGTGGACCTGGAGGACCCGACCGGCGACCTGCCCGAACAGCCCGCCACCCTGGTCGGACGGGCCGACCCGGGCGGGCCGGTGGACCGGCTGGAGGTCTGGATGGGCCACTGGGCCACCGCCCCCGGCGAACTGGTGCTCAACCTGCCCCGCGGCGCCCGCCCGCCGGACTCCCTGATCGGCTCCACCCGCACGATCGCCGGCCGGGGGAGTCTCACCGTGGTCGGCGTGGCCAGCAGCGTGACCGGCACCGCCGACGGCTGGGTGACGCCCGCCCAGCTGACGGAGCTGCACCCCACCGCCGTCCAGATGCTCTACCGCTTCCCGCACGCCGGATCGGCGGGCGACATGGACGCCGCCACGGCCGCGATCACCGGGCAGCTGCCGCCGGGCTCGCTGGTCTCGGGCCTGTCCTGGCTGAAGGCCAAGGAACGGGTCGCCCGGGGCGCCAAGCTCTTCGTCCCGCTGCTGATGACCTTCGGCGTCGTCGGCCTGATCGTGGCCGTGCTGATCGTCGGCAATGTGATCAGCGGCGCCGTGGTCTCCGGCTTCCGGCACATCGGCGTACTCAAGGCGATCGGCTTCACCCCGAACCAGGTGGTCGCCGTCTACCTGACGATGCTGTCCGTCCCTGCCGTGGTCGGCTGCGTGCTGGGCACCGTCGCGGGCAACCTGGCGGCCGTGCCGCTGGTCACCCTGTCGCTGCGCGGCATCGTCGGCACCACCTATGTGATCAGCCCCTGGGTGGACGCGCTTGCCCTGCTCGGCCTGCCCGCCGTGGTGGTGCTCGCCGCGCTGCTCCCGGCGATGCGCGCCCACCGGCTGTCCGCCGCCCGGGCGATCAGCGCGGGCAGCGCGCCGCGCGCCGGGCGCGCCCTGCGGGTCCAGCGCCGGCTGGCCGGGGCCCGGCTGCCGCGCTCCGTCAGCCTGGGCCTCGGCCTGCCGTTCGCCCGGCCCAGCCGCACCGCGCTGACGCTGGCCGCCGTGGTGCTCGGCTCCGCCGCCGTCACCCTGACCACCGGGCTGACCAGCACCATGACCAAGTACGGGGACGCGGTGGAGCACGCCGGCCAGCGGCGGGTCGAGATCGACACCGGCCAGAGCCGGATGAACCAGACCGAGCCGACCCTGCCGAACACCGAGATCGAGGCGAAACTGCGCGAACTGCCCGGCGCGGCAAAGGTGATGGTCAACTCCTACGTGCTGGCCCAGCTGGTCGGCGACCCGCAGCCGGTCATCGTCGACGCGATGCGCGGCGACTCCCAGCAGCTCGGCCCGCTGCTCCTCAAGGGCCGCTGGTTCGGCGGACCCGACGAGATCGTCGCCTCGGCGGGCTTCCTGCACCAGCGCGGACTCGCCGTCGGCGACCAACTGACACTCTCCGTGGGCGACCGGCAGACCCGGATGACCATCGTCGGCGACTGCCTGATCTCCGCCCCCGACCTGGTCTTCGCCGACTGGCAGGGCCTCCGGGCGGCCGCGCCGGACAGCAAGTCGCTCGACCGGGCCCCGCAGTACGTCGTGCAGTTCGCGTCCGACGCCGACCCGGCCGGGTTGCAGCGCGCCGTCAAGGCGATCGACCCCGGGCTCTTCCCGAACGCCGGGACGACGGTCAACGCCGGTTCGGTGACGGTGATCAGCACCTCCGGCATCCTCACCCTGCTGCTCGGCGCGGTCACCGCGCTCGGCGTCTTCAACACCGTCGTTCTGAACACCCGGGAGCGCCGCCGCGACCTCGGGGTGTTCAAGGCGATCGGCATGACGCCCCGCCAGGTGAAGGCGATGATGATCACCTCGATGGCCGCCGTCGGCCTGGTCGGCGGACTGGTCGGGCTGCCGCTCGGGGTGCTCGCCCACCGCCTGCTGGTGAGCGTCACCTTCGGCGCGGCCGGGATCGAACTCCCCGGCTGGATGGTGCACATCTGGTCGCCCGCGAACCTGGCCGCGCTGAGTCTGGCGGGTGCGCTGATCGCGGCGGCGGGCGCGCTGGTCCCGGCCCGGTCGGCGGCCCGGCTGACCGTGGCGGAGGTGCTGCGCAGCGAGTGAGAGCCCGTCGCGTTCCTGCTCGGCCCCGGCGGCATCCCCGCCGGGGCCGAGCATTTATCCGACGGATATTAATTCCTATCGCAGGATGGCCACTTCAATTCAATCTTGGTTTGTGCGCGATTCGACTTCGGGTACTCTCTGACCGGCCGACCGGAATTCCCGGGTCGATTCGACGGGCCTGCGTGCGTGGCGGCGGGCGAAGGTGGGTGAGCGCATTGAACAGTTCGGCAGTTGACCTGATGAATATCGGTGACCAGCCGAATGCGGAAGCGATTCTCTGGTCGGTCTTCGCCCCCGAGGCCCGGGAGAATCCCTACGCCCCGCTCGCGGCGCTGCGCAGGATCACCCCCGTCCTGCACCACGAGGAATTGGACACCCGCTTTCTGACGGGGTTCGCCGAATGCCAGGCCGCCCTGGCCGGCCCGGCCTTCGCGGTGCCCGACCGGGCCTGGATGGAGCGGGAACAGCCCGAGTGGCAGGCCCACTCCGCCGCCGACATGTTCTACGCCTCGCTGCTCGGCACCAACGGAGCCGCCCACGAGCGCCTGCGCGGCCCCCTGGTGAAGGCGTTCGGGCCCCGGCGGACGGCCGCGCTGTCCGCGGCCATCGAGAAGACCGTCGACGAACTGCTCGACGGCTTCGCCGACGCCACCGCCGACGGCGGCACGGCCGACTTCCAGGAACTGGTCGGCTACCCGCTGCCGGTCGCGGTGGTCGGCCAACTGATCGGCGTGCCCGCCGCCGAGCAGGAGCGCTTCCACCGGCTCGGACGCGACGCCGCGCGCCTGCTGGAACCGGTGCGCTCCGACGAGGACTGGCGGCTCGCGGACGAGGCCGTCACCGCCCTGCGCGGCTACTTCACCGAACTGCTGCGCGAGCGCCGCGCCCGGCCCGCCGAGGACCTCACCTCGGGGTTGCTCGCCCAAGCCCCGGTCGACCAGCATCCCCTGGAAGAACGGGAGTTGGTGGACGTCCTGGTACTGGTCTTCGTCGCCGGGTTCGAAACCACCGCCGGGCTGCTCGGGCTCTCGGTGCACGCCCTGCTCACCCACCCCGACCAGGCGGCCCTGCTGCGCGCCGACCCGGGCCTGCTGCCCGGCGCGGTCGAGGAGTCCCTGCGCTGGGACGGGCCGGTGCTGATGACCGAACGGCTCGCCACCCGGCCCGCCGAGATCGGCGGCGTGCACATCCCCGCCGGCGGCAGCGTCACCGCCGTCATCGGCGCCGCCAACCGGGATCCGAGGCGCTACCCGGAGCCCGACGCCTTCCTGGTCCGCCGCCCCGAGCGGCACGTGCTCAGCTTCGGTGCCGGGCCGCACTACTGCTTCGGCGCGGCACTGGCCCGCCTCGAAGGGGCCGCGCTGCTCGGCCGGCTGCTCGCCCGCTTCCCCCGGCTCGCCCTCGCCGGGCCACCGGTGCGGCGCGCGTCCGCCTGCCTGCGCTCGTTCGACGCGCTGCCACTGGTGGCCGTCGGCTGACGGCCACCCGCCGCACGTGTCGTACCGCCACTCCCCGAAGGACGTGCCAGTGAACTACCTGCACCGCGAACGCGCCGAACTCGAAGCGCTCATGCCCGGGTTGGACCAGGCACTCGCCCGCCACCCGCTGACGGCACTGGAGCAGGCACCCAGCCCGGCCATCGAGGAGTTCAAGAACGCCGGCGGCCCCGGCCTGCTGGTGCCCGCCGCCCACTCCGGCGCCGGTGCGAGCGCCCTGCAGGCCGTCCGGGTGCAGCGCGCCGTCGGCGCCCGCTGCCCCTCGCTCGCGGTCGCCACCACCATGCACCACTTCTCCATCGCCGGCCTGGTCGAAGCCGCCAAGTACGGCAACGGCCTGGAAGGGCTGCTGCTGGAGGCGATCGCCAAGGAACGGATGCTGGTCGCGTCCGGATTCGCCGAAGGCCGGCCCGGCCAGAACATCCTCACCCCGCACATCACCGCCGAACGGCGCGGCGACCGGATCGTCCTCAACGGCAGCAAAATGCCGTGCAGCCTCTCCCGCTCCATGGACCTGCTGACCGCCTCCGTCGCCCTCACCGGCGAGGACGGCATCCCGAGGCTCGCCGTCGCACTGATCCCCGCCGCCACCCCCGGAGTCACCGTCCGTCCGTTCTGGGGCACGCACATCCTGGCCGGCGCCGAGAGCGACGAAGTCCGGCTCACCGACGTCGAGCTGGACCCGAGCATGGTGGTCGCCACCGAAGTCACCGCCGACGCCGTGCCCGACACACTCAACGTGGCCGGCTTCCTCTGGTTCGAAGTCCTGCTCACCGCCGGCTACCTCGGCATGGCCAGCGCCCTGGTCGAACGCGCCCTGCACCGCAAAGGCGGCGGCGAGGACGACCCCACGCCCTACCTCGTCCCCGTCGAAGCCGCCATGCTCGCCGTCGAGGCCGTCGCCCGCGCCATGGCCGACGAGGAGTGGAACGAGGCCCTGCTCGTCCAGGCACTCACCGCCCGCTACGCCGCACAGGACGCCATCGCCCGCACCACCCGGGCCTGCCTCGCCGCCCTCGGCGGCATGGCGTTCATCGGCTCACCCGACGGCTCCTACCTCGCCTCCGCCGCCGTCGGCCTGACCTTCCACCCACCGGCCCGCAACAGGATGGCCCGCCCACTGCGGGAGTTCCTCGACGGCCGCGCCCTGCGGATCGGCTGAGCCGGTGGCACCGGGCTACCAGGTCGAAGAGCTGCGCAGCGTCGAGGAGTTGCCACCCGGCGCCTGGGAACGGCTCGCCCCGCCCGACGACCCGATGTGGTCCCGGGGCGTGTTCACCGCGCTCGAACGCAGCCGCGTCGGGCCGGCGGGCTACCGCTACCTGACGGTCCGCCACGAGAGCGACCTGGTGGCCGTCCTGCCACTGTGTCTGTTCCGCGACCTGATGCTCGACCGGATCGTCGGCCCCCAGGAACGCCGCCTGCTCGCCCCGCTGCGCCGCGTCGCGCCCCGCCTGCTGCGGGTCCCGATGCTGTTCTGCGGCCACCTGCTCGGCCAGGGCCACCTGCTGACCGCCCGCCCGCTCGACGCCCCGGCCGGGCGCCTGCTGGTGGACGCCGTCCTCGACTTCGCGCGCCGCGAGGGTCTGGGAACGGTGGTGTTCAAGGACTTCGCCGCCCCCGACCTCGCCCCACTGCGCGAACCGCTCACCGCGGCCGGCTTCTTCCTCGCCCCGGGCCTCCCCGACACCGAACTCGCCCTGTCCGCCGCCACCTTCGAGGAGTACCTGGCCGGCCTCCCCGCCAAGCCGCGGCGCAACGCCCGCGCCAAGATCCGCCGCTTCCAGGCCCACCCCGACCTGCGGATCGAGATCCTTGCCGAATACGCCCACCTGCTGCCCCAACTGCTCGCCCTCTACCGGCAGGTGATGGACCGCGCCGACCAGACACTCGACGTCCTCGACCACGCCTTCCTCACCGCCCTCACCGGCCAGGACGACCCGCGCAGCCGCCTGGTGGTCTGCTTCGAAGGAGCGGAGCCCGTCGGCTTCCTGCTCTGCCTGTTCACCGGCGACGGCGCCATCGGCGCCCGGATCGGCCTCGACTACCGCCTCAACCACGACGCCGCGATCTACCACAACCTGCACTACGCGGCCGTCCGGCTGGCCATGGACAGCGGATGCCGACACATCCGCTTCGCTCAGACCGCCTACGAACCCAAGGTCGAGATGGGCTGCGCGCTGATCGAACAGTGGCACGCCATGACCCACGTCCGCGCCCTGCCCCGCGCGGTGCTCCGCCGACTCCTCCCGGCCACCCTCACCGCCGCCCGCGCCGACGCGCTCGGACCGCACCACACCCAACCGACCCACCGCGAAAAGAGGCCCTCACATGCCGCGCGTTGAAGTGGAGCTGCCCATCGCCGTGGCGCCCGAGGACGCCTGGCCGGTCGTGGTGGACGTCCTCGGCTACCCCGACTGCATGGACAGCGTCGACTCCGTCGAAATCGTCGAACAACCCGACGAGAACCACCGCACCACCGCCTGGTCCGTCCGCCTCAAGGGCTCCGTCCTGCGCTGGACCGAAACCGAACTCATCGACCACACCGCGCGCCGCTTCGACTTCGAACAACTCAGCGGCGACCTCGGCGCGTTCGTCGGCCACTGGGCGGTGAGCGCCGCACCCGGCGGCGGCAGCACCGTCGCCCTGCACGTCGACTTCGACATCGGCATCCCACTGCTCGCCGACATGCTCAACCCCGTCGCGGCCGACGCACTGCGCGAGAGCGCCGCCCAGATGCTCGCCGCCCTCGAACAGCGACTGCTGCTCCAGGCGGTGAGCCGGTGACCACCGCCCCCGCTTTCGATCAGCTGCGCCGCCACTTCTCCCCGAAACTCGCCCTGTCCGGCGGATTCGCCGGCCGCGGCGCCGTCGAAGTGGCCGCCGGAGGCTGCCGGGTGACGCTCTCCGACGGCCGCACCGCACTCGACTTCGGCTCCTACGCCGTCACCCTGCTCGGCCACCGCCACCCCGCCGTGACCGCAGCCGTGCACGCCCAGCTCGACGCCATGCCGACCGCCACCCGCAGCCTCGCCAACCCCGTCGCCGCCCAGGCCGCCGCCGCCCTCAGCGGCTACCTCGGCGACGCGCTCCCCAAGGTCTACTTCGGCCTGAACGGGGCCGACGTCGTCGAAGTCGCCGTCAAACTCGCCCGACTGGCCACCGGCCGCACCCGCGTCCTCGCCGTACGCGGCGGCTTCCACGGCAAATCGCTCGGCGCACTCGCCCTCACCCACAGCCCGCTCTACCGCACCGGCCTGCTCGGCTGCGCCGTCGACGTCGTCCACCTCGACGCCGACGACCCGCACGCCGTCGCCCGCGAAGTGGCGGCCGGCGAAGTGGCCGCCGTCGTCCTCGAACCAGTCCAGGGCGAGAACGGCGCACAGCCACTGCCCACCGAGACCCTGCGCCAGTGGTGCGAGGACGCCGCCCGGCACGGCACCTTCGTGATCGCCGACGAGATCCAGTGCGGCCTGCGCCGCTGCGGCGAACGCTCCGTCGCCCTCGCCGACGGCCTCCCGGTCGACGCCGTCCTGCTCGGCAAACCGCTCGGCGGCGGCGTCGTCCCGCTCTCCGCGCTGCTCTGCACCGAACGGATGTACGCGCCACTCGCCGCCGACCCGTTCCTGCACTCCGCCACCTTCGGCGGCCACCCGCTGAGCTGCGCCGCCGTCCCCGCCGCACTCGGGGTGATCGAGGAACTCGCCGACCACGGACGCCAGTTGGCAGCACAACTGGACGGCGTCCTCGACGAGCTCCGGGCCCGCCACCCCGACGTGGTGCGCGCCGTCCGCGGCCGCGGCCTGCTGCGCGGCATCGACTGCGTCTCGCCGCACGCCGCCGGCACCACCCTGGTCGAACTGGCCGGCACCGGACTCCTGGTGTCGCCCTGCCTGAGCCGCCCCACCACCGTCCGGCTGCTGCCCCCGCTCATCAGCACCGCCGCCGAGATCGCCGAAGCGGCCACCCTGCTGGACGCCGCACTCGCGGCGACCGGACGAACCCTGCGCAGAACAGACGCCGGCTGACCACGGCCGGCACCGAGGCCGCACCCGCGGCGGAAGGAGCGAAGGAAGCTTTGCCCACACGAGAGGAACTGGCCGTCACGGTCAGAACGGTCATCTCCGACGTCCTCGGCACCGACCCCGCCGAACTGCAGGACCGCACCAGCCTGCTCGAGGACTACGGCATCGACAGCCTGGAACTCATGGAGATCGGCGCCCGCCTGGAACGCGCCCTCCAACTGCGCATCGACCCGGGCGACCTGATCGCCGCCCGCGACGTCGGCCACGCCATCGACCTGCTGCGCACCCGGCTGGACACCGCCGTATGAACGGCCGCCACCCCACGGGCGGACACCGCGTCGCCGTCACCGGAATCGGCGTCAAGTCCCCGGCCGGCAACGGAATCGAGGAGGTCTACGCCGCCCTGCTGGCCGGCCGCTCCGCCACCACCCGGCTCGACCGCCTGGCCGACTCCGGCCTGCCCGTCCACATCGCCTGCCTGACCCCGCCGTTCGACGTCACCGCGTACCTCACCCCCCGCGAGGTACGCCAGATCGACCGCCCCGCACAACTGCTGCTCTGCGCCGCCGCCGACGCGCTGGCCGACGCCGAACTGCCCGCTGACCAGCGGCTTGAGCGGATCGGCGTCCAGATCGGCACCGGCATCGGCGGCCTCACCAGCATGGAGGACGCCACCACCGGCTTCGCCCACCGCCCCCGCGACCTGCCCGTGCACACCGTCCCCAGAACCATGAACAACTCGCCCGCCTGCCGGATCGCGCTGCGCCACGGCTTCCAGGGCGTCTGCACCACCTACTCCAGCGCCTGCGCCAGCGGCAGCACCGCCCTCGCCGAGGCCGCCCGCCGGATCCGGCACGGCGAACTCGACGTGGCGGTGGCCGGCGGCGTCGACTCCGCGGTGAGCACCGTGGTGATGGGCTCGTTCGCCCGGATGCGGGCACTGTCCACCCGCAACGACGACCCGGCGACGGCCAGCCGCCCGTTCGACGCCGACCGGGACGGCTTCGTGATGGGGGAGGGCGCGGCCGTCCTGGTGCTCGAACGCTGGGAGGCGGCCCGCGCCCGTGGTGCCCGGATCCACGGCGAGATCGCCGGCTGGGCCGAGACCTGCGACGCCTTCCACATCGCCGCCCCGCACGAATCCGGCGAAGTGGCCGGCCGGTGCATGACGCAGGCCATCGCCGACGCCGGGCTGTCCGCCGCCGACATCGGCCACATCAGCGCCCACGGGACGTCGACGGTGCCCGGCGACCGCGCCGAGGCCCGGGCGATCGACCAGTGCTTCGACGGCCAGTCGCCACCGGTCACCGCCGTCAAGGGCGTCACCGGCCACCTGATCGGCGCCGCCGGCGCGCTCGAGGCCGCACTCGCCCTGGTCTGCGCGGCCCGCGGCACCGTCCCGCCCGTCGCCAACCTGCGCAGCAGCCCCGAGGCGCACTGGGTGGACCTGGTGAGCGGCGCGCCGCGCACCGTCGCGCCCGCCCCCGTGCTGTCCAACTCCTTCGGGTTCGGCGGCCAGAACGCCTGCCTGGTGCTCGCGCCCCCGCTCTGAACCCCCGTCAGCTCAATTCGCGGAGCCAAACATGCGAGTCCTTCTCACCGGGGCGACCGGAGTGGTCGGCACCGAGTTCGCGCACCAACTGCGCGCCGCCACCGCCGCGCACGGCCGGCCCCTCACCCTCGTCCCGGTGGCGCGGCGGGACGAGACGGTGGTGCGCTGGCGGATGGGCGCCGAACCGCCACCCGCCGAACTGGCCGGGCACTGGGACGTCATCGTGCACGCGGCCGCCAGCACCCGCTGGACCCTGACCCGCGACGAGGCCGTCGCCGCCAACCTCGAACCGCTGCGCGCCGTCCTCACCCTCGCCGACCGCGACACCCACCTGGTCCAGGTGTCCACCGCGTACGTCGGCGGCGTCCGCAACCCCGAGGACCTGCGCGGCACCGAGTTCGAGGGCTACCGCAACGGCTACGAGTGGTCCAAGGCCACCTGCGAGGCGATCGCCCGCCAGGCCCACCCCGGCCCGCTCACCCTGATCCGCCCGCCCCTGGTGGTCGGCCGCCGCGGCACCGGCGAGATCGCCCGCTTCTCCGGCCCCTACTCGATCCTCCAGGCGCTGGTCTCCGGCACCGCCGCCGTGGTGGTCGGCGACCCGGCCGGCCACGCCGAGATCAGCCCCGTCGACGAGGTCGCGGCGGCGATGGTCGCCGCCGTCCTCGCTCCACCGCCCGAGCAGCCCCGCACCGAGGTGATCGCCGCCGGCCCCGACAGCCTCGACCTCGACGAACTCCTCGACGTCATCTGCGCCACCCTCAACCGCTTCCGCGCCGCGCACGGCGTCGCCCCCATCGACCGCCCCCCGCTGGTGTCCGTCGACAGCTGGAACCGCTTCTTCCTGCCGCTCGCCGACCAGTGGCTCTCGCCCATCCAGAGCCAGGCCGTCAAACTGCTCGCGATGTTCCAGAGCTACACCAGCATGCGCCGCCCCTTCGACCCCACCTGGAAGGTCGCCGACCCCGCCGCCGCCATGGCCGCCTCCGTCCACCACTGGGCCGAACGCCGCCCCCGCCTCGCCCTGGTCCGCCCCGAACCGTGGACGCTGCTCACGTCCTGACGCCGCGTCAGCAGCCCGCGTTCGAGGGCGACGACCATGCTGCGGCACGGATCGGCGGCGACGACCACGCTGCGGCCCGGATCGACGGCGAGACCGGAACGGGCGGCCTCCGCCGGCATCCTGGTCGGCCGGGTGCTCCGCCCGGCACGCCCGGCCGGTTGAACCTGCCGTCCACCGATCGGTGGACAGTCGCGGCCGACTATTCTAGCGCTAGGATAGTTTCCATGGACTCAGGCCTGACCGCCGCCGAGCTGACGCTGCTCGGGCTGCTGGTGGAGAAACCCCGGCACGGATACGAGCTGGAGGGGGTGATCGCGGAGCGCGGGATGCGGGAGTGGACCGAGGTCGGATTCAGCTCGATCTACTACCTGCTGACGAAGCTCCGGGAGCGCGGACTGATCGAACAGGTCGAGGGATCGGCCGTCGTCGGCGACAAACGGCGCAAGGTGTTCGGCGCGACCGCCGAGGGCCGACGGGCCTGCGCGGCGGCGGCCGAGGCGGCGATCGCCGAACTGCACCCGCTGTACCCGCGCGTCCTGGTCGGCCTGGCCAACCAGCCCGCCATCGGCCGCGAACAGCTGCTCGACGCCCTGGAGCGGCGCTCGCGGGCGCTCGCCGAACGCATCGAGCAAGTGGCCGAAGCCGCCGGGCCGCCCGTGCCCGACTTCGTGCGCGCGATCTTCGACTACTCGCTGGGCCAACTACGCGCCGAACAGAACTGGTTGGACCGTTACCGGGCATCGCTTGGCGGTGCGCACCCACAAGGAGGGGGACCGAGCATGGCACCGTACGACATCAAGAAGGACCTGAAGGAGTTCTACGCGCCCAAGAACACCACGTGGGCCGTCGTGGACGTCCCCGAACAGCAGTTCCTCGCCGTCGACGGCAGCGGCAACCCGAACACCGCACCCGCCCACGCCGCCGCCGTCGAGGCGCTCTACGCCGTCGCGTACACCCTGAAGTTCACGGGCAAGCAGGCCGAGGGTGGCCGGGACTTCGTGGTCGGCCCGCTGGAAGGGCTGTGGTGGGCCGAGGAGTTCGAGGCCTTCACCAGCCGCGACAAGGACAGCTGGAACTGGACCATGATGATCAGCATCCCCGGCTGGATCACCGAGCAGATGATCGACGAGGCCCGGCAGACCGCACTCGCCAAGAAGAAGCACCCCACCATCGCCGACGTCCGCCGGCTCACCCTGCACGAGGGCCCCAGCGCCCAGCTGCTGCACATCGGCTCCTACGACGACGAAGCGCCCGCCCTGCACCAGCTGCACCACGAGTACCTGCCGGCCAACGGCCTGCGGCCCGGCGCCAAACACCACGAGATCTACCTCGGCGACCCCCGCAGGACCGCGCCCGAGAAACTGAAGACCGTCGTCCGCCAGCCGGTCGAACCCGCCTGACCGGTACGGGTGTTCACGGCCCCGTGATCCGGTCGGCGTGCCGGCGGACGTAGTCGCCGACACCGGTGGCCGGGCGCCCGGTGACCAGCTGGACGCCGTCGGCCCGGCGGTCGTAGCGGTTCTCGGCGTGCAGCCGGGCCATGGTGGCGATGTGCTCGAACACGTGGTCCGGCAGCCCGAGCGGCCTGAGGTCGCGGTCGATCCACGCGTCGAGCGGCACATCGGTGTAGCCGACCGGCCGGCCGAGGGCGGCGGACACCTCCGCGGCGACGGCGTCCCCGTCCTGCGAGCGCGGGCCGGTCAGTTCGTAGGTGCCGGCCGAGGTGCGGCTGCGGCTCGGCCAGCACCTGCGCGACCACCGCCGCGACGTCCGCCGCCGCGACCGGCGAGGTCCGGGCGCGGCCGAGCGGCAGCCGAATGGTGCCGTCCCGGGCGATCGAGGACAGGCCGACCCGGAACAGCGGGTTCTCCAGGAACACGGTCGGCCTGACCTCGACCACCGGCAGCCCCGACCAGCCGAGGACCTGCTCCACCAGCCACTGCTGCCGGTGCTGCCGCGACTCGCCCGCCTCGGCCAAGTCCAGCTCGGAGACGGTCAGTTGCGACATGTTGACCAGTACCTCCAGGCCCGGCGCCACCCGCGCCACGGCCGCCGTCGTGACCGCGGCCTGGAGGTACTGGGCCGACACGCCCATGCCGAAGTACACCCGCGTGCAGCCCGACAGCGCCTTCGTCACCTCGCCGATCCGGGTCAGGTCCGCGACCACCACCTCGGCGCCCGTCGCCCGCAGCGCCTTGGCGCGCTCGTCGTCGCGCCGCACCAGCGCCCGGACCGGCAGGCCGCGTCCGCGCAACTCCTCCACCACGGACCGCCCCACGGCCCCCACCCGGCCGGCGGCGCCGGTCACCAGAATCGGCTGCACGCGGGACCTCCTTCCCCTGCCTGTTGTGCCGTCAGACGGTCGCGGCGTCGATGACGAAGCGGTAGCGGACATCGCCGGCCTGCACGCGCTTGTACGCCTCGTTGACCTGGTCGGCGCGGATCGTCTCGATCTCGGCGGCCACGCCGTGCCGCGCGCAGAAGTCGAGCATCTCCTGGGTCTCCGCGATGCCGCCGATGCTGGAACTGCTCATGCTGCGCCGGTTGCCGCCCAGGGCGCGCAGGTCCACCGGCAGCTCCTTCTCGGGCAGGCCGAGGTTGACCATGGTGCCGTCCCGGCGCAGCAGGTCGAACAGGGCGGGGAAGTCGAGCGGGGCGGAGACGGTGTTGAGGATCAGGTCGAAGCGGCGGGCGAGCGCGTCGAAGGTCGCCGGGTCGGAGGTGGCGTAGTAGCGGTCGGCGCCCAGCCGCAGGCCGTCGTCCCGCTTGCGCAGCGACTGCGACAGCACGGTGACCTCCGCCCCCAGCGCGTGCGCGATCTTCACCGCCACGTGGCCGATGCCGCCGAAACCGACGACCGCGACCCGCTTCCCCGGGCCCGCGCCCCAGTGCCGCAGCGGCGAGTAGGTGGTGATGCCGGCGCACAGCAGCGGGGCGCCGGCGTCCATCGGGAGGGCGTCCGGGAAGCGCAGCACGAAGTCCTGATCCACGACGATGGTCTCCGCGTAGCCGCCGTAGGTCGGCCGGCCCTGCCGGTCGACGGCGTTGTACGTCCACACCGGGCCGTCGTCGCAGTACTGCTCCAGCCCCGCCCGGCAGTTGTCGCACGTCCGGCAGGAGTCGACCATGCAGCCGACGCCGACCCGGTCGCCGACCGCGAACTTCGTGACACCCCGGCCGACTTGAGCGACCACTCCGGTGATCTCGTGCCCCGGGACCATCGGGAAGACGGCGCCGCCCCAGCCGTCGTGGACCTGGTGGATGTCGGAGTGGCAGATGCCCACGAAGGCGATGTCGATCAGCACGTCGTGCTCGCCGACCGGCCGGCGCTCGACGGTGGTGCGCGCGAGCGGGGCGTTGGCGGCGGGGGCGGCGTAGGCGGCGACGGTGGTCATTCCGTCGGGTCCCTTCTCTGCGGAACGGGTCTGGGTGTCGGTGTGGCGGGTGAACCACCCGCGCGGCTACCGCCGATGGGGCGACGGCCGGTGACGTCAGGGGGAAGTCACGGGGAAGTCACGGGGAACAGGGGCGGGTCTCGGTCCAGTCGACGAGCAGGCGGCGTTCGGCGAAGAGCCAGCGGCCGTGCTGCTTGACGAACACGTCCAGGTAGCGGATGGCGGCGATCATGACCGTGCGTTCGGCGTCCGCCCCGTAGGAGAGGTGGTGCGCCAGGCAGTAACTCTCGCCCGTCGCGCGGTCGCCGTCCAGGGTGACGGTGCTCCGACCGTTGAAGTGCAGGGTCGCCCGGTGGGAGTTCAGGTCCGCGAAGACCGGCGCGAGGGCCTCCCGGCCGCGCAGCTCCTGGGCCGGATCGGCCGCGCCGGCGTCCATGTGCACCAGGAAGCGGGCGTCCCCGGTGAACAGGGCCTGCTGCCCCGCGGCGTCCCGGCGATCCGCGCAGCGCGCGTACGCGTCGACCAGTTCGCGGATGGCCAGCCGGTCGGCGGCCTCCTGCTCCGAGACCGGGGTGTGGACGGACATGGCGGCTCCCTCAGGACGGCGTCCGGTACACCTGTTACGACACCCCGGGCCCGGGCCGCCCGCAACGCGGACCTGCTGCTCAGCCGCGGAGGGTCCGCATCGCCGTCGCCCAGGTCCGATCAGGCCGCCACCCTCGCCCGCTTCGGCGGCGCCCGCACAACCACCAGTGGGAGGACGCGGTCACCGCACCGTGCCCCCGGCGACCGGGTTGCTGCCCACCAAGCCATCAGCCACCATCTCACCCCCGACGAGCGGAAGTCGGCCCGGCAGCTCCTATCGCCCGTCTCACTCTGCCTGCCCCGATCGGGACACCCGCCGCGAAAACCTCCTCGCCTGGCTGACCATCCGAAGGGATGAATCCCGCGGCGGCCACGTACGGCGCGAGCTCCTCGCCCGCGAGGGGGTCCGCAGTTGCACGAGCTGGCGAAGTACGAGGGCGATCAGAAGTGGCCGTGCACGACAGCCCGGTTCACCCGGCCGGTGAGCTCCTTGCGGAGCTGTCGGGACGAGACGCCTTCGAGGCTGTTGACGAGGCGGACAGGGCGACCTTCGGCAGGTAGTGCACGGGCAGGTGGGCGTGGTCGGTGTCGAAGTCCTTGCAGACGTCGCGCCTGATCTCTTCGCAGCGGGTCGGCATCTCGCTGTCCATGGCTTCGTGCCGGTACTTCGTGACGAAGGCCAAGTGCGCGCAGGTTGCGAACGACCGTTCGGCCCCTGTGGATAGCTGGACCTGGTTCCCATCGCGGTGTCACAGGCCAGCGCTAGCGTGACCCCCGTGCAACTCAGGTATTCCCTCCGCGTCTGTCCGGGCCTGGCCGTCCGGATGATCCCCCTCGACGAGGTGCCCACCCTCCCGGTCCCGCCCTGCCTGCGGCACTGCCTACCGATGCTCACCGACCCGTCCGGCCCGTGAACACCCGTTCCCCTGCTACCCGTTGGAGCTCCCCGTGCTGTCGCTGCGTCAAGCCGTGTGCGTCATCGTCCACGACGAGAAGGCGGGCAAGGTCGTCTGCCTTCACTTCGCCGACAACTCCTGGTCGAAGGTCCCGGCCTGGACGGTCCCCGGCGGCAAGGTCGAGGAGGGCGAGCGGTTGGACGAGGCCGCCGCCCGTGAGCTGCGGGAGGAGGCAGGGCTGGTCGTCGCCCCCGAGGAGTTGCGGCTGGTCCACACCGTTCAGGTCAGGGCGGGGTGGGACGGCAAAGGGCCGTTCCTGCTCTCGGTGTTCGCCGCGACGTCCTGGCAGGGCGAGCTGACGAACACCGAGCCCGACAAGCACCTCGCCGTCCGCTGGGTGGACGCCGGGGCGCTGCCCACCCCGATGTTCCCCACCTCGCACGCCGCCCTCACCGCCTACCTCACCGGCGGCCGGCGGGGCTTCTCCACCCACGGCTGGGACAGCGACGTGGATCCGCGTGCCCTGGTCGAGCAGTGACGTGCGTCATCGGGGCGGGGCTTGACGGGCACTGCGGCCAATAGGTGATCATGGGGCGTCACCTGTGCGCCTACGTTCGAACGACAGGAGTCGGAGAGTGGGAACCCCGCTGGCAGTCGCTGCGGTACAGCCCAGTTGGGCCAGGGCGGATGTCCTGGCCAACGCGGAACTGCACGCCCGGGCGATCGTGCGGGCCGAGGCCCGACTGGTCGTCTTCCCCGAACTCTCCCTCACCGGGTACGACCTCGGTGCGCCGTCACTCGCCACGGACGACAGCCGCCTCCGGCCGATCGTGGAAGCCTGCCGCGCGGCCGGCGCAGTCGCGCTGGTCGGCGCTCCGGCGCGGGACGCGGACGGCCGCGAGTACATCGCCACGCTGGCAGTGACCGGCGAGAGCGTGACCGTGGCCTACCGGAAAATGTGGCTCCACGGAGCAGAGTTCGACCGCTTCACCCCCGGCGAGAAGCCGACCGTGCTCACCGTCGACGGCTGGCGGCTCGGACTGGCCATCTGCTACGACGCGGCCGTGCCCCAACACGCCGCCGACACGGCGGCACTCGGAATCGACGCGTACGTCGCCAGCACCATCTACGGCCCGGACTCCCACAGCCGCCGCGACTCCCACATGCGTGAACGCGCCACCACCCACGCCACCTGGGTCGTCCTCGCCACAGCCGCAGGCCCCAGCGGCACCTTCGCCCACACCTCCGGCGGCTCGGGCATCTGGACACCGAACGGAGACCTCGCCACGCAGGCCGGCCCCGACGCGGGCCAGACCGTGGCGTTCAGTCTCCCCGCCCTGGCCTGACCAGCCGCGCCATGGACCTGCGCGCGGAACTGATGCCCCCGCCGGTGAGCCGGCCAACGTGACGCACCACCAGGGGAAGGCCAGGTTCACCCCGGCGCGCTCCAGGGGTCGGCGGCCCACTCGGTCGACCACGAGCACGCCTCACCGAACGCGGCGATCAGCTCGAACGGCAGCTCCCGATCCGCCTGCCCGATGGCCAGCGCAAGCCACCGACCGGAGGACGGCGGCTGCCACAGCCGCATGCTTTCGGCGACGTTGCTCAGGAAGCCGAGCGGCTCGGGAGCCACGAACTCGGGGTCCGGATGGTCGAACCCGAGATACGGCCACAACTCGACCGTCCTGGGGCTGCCCCAACGGGCGGTCAGCACGGCCGCCAGCGCATCGAGGTCGGCCGCCAGTTCCTCCTCGGCCGCGTCGACGGTCTCCGCGCTGCGGTCCTCCCAGAAGTCCCGACTCTCCCGCAACACGGCCACCCGGTACCCAGGCCCACCCCACCCGCCAGCCGTGCCCGGTCGCTCCTCGTGCTCCGGGAACGGTAGGGCGCTCAGTTCATCGACGACCGACAGCTGAGCCTCGGTAAAACCCGTCGGACGGTGCTGACTTGCCATGCGCGCAGCCTAAACGCTGTCCCGGACGGTCCGGACCGGCGAACCCGTCAGGACGGCCGGCGACGCCGGTAGCAGGCCCAGGCCAGGGCCAGCACTACCGGCCCCCACAGCATTGCCGGCGTGATGCACACCCGGGCCAGGAGCATCACCATCCGTTGCTGTACCCCACCTCGGGCAGGACGCCCATCCAGGCGAGCGGGCCCGGCCGCGTTCCGCCGGCGGATACATCGTCTGCACGACGGACAGCACCTGCGGAACCATCAGCGCGGCGCGCAGTCCTTGGACGACGCGGGCGCCGACGAGGGCGATCGTGTTCGGGGACAGCCCGCAGGCCGGCGAGGCGAGGACGAACCCGGCCGCGCCCAGGACGAACAGACGCTTGCGGCCGAAGAGATCGCCGAGCCGGCCGCCGGTGATCAGCGCGGCCCCGAAGGCGAGCGTGTAACCGGCGCCGATCCACTGGACGGTGGCGTACGGGCCGGGGGGTGAGGCGCATTTGGCCGCGAGGAGACAGCCCACTTGGATCTCTCCATGCTTCTCCGCACTGCGGGGTGTTACTGGGGCGTGAGGCGGTGCAGGGGCTGGTCCACCATGGGCGGGGAGCGGCAGACGGAGCGCGTCCGGTGGGAACGTTCGACGTGGTGCGTGCGGTGCCGGTGCGGCACAACTGATGGGGTGGGGAGAGGGAATGAGCAGCAGTGAGGGTGACCGGGCGGCGTCGGTGATCGAGCTGGCGCAGGAACTCGTCCGCCGGCCGAGCAGGGCCGGCATCGACGACTACGGGCCGGTGCTCGAGGTGCTGGAGGACTGGCTCGGCGTCCGGGGCCTGCCGCACCGGCGGCTGTACCACCAGGGCGAGTCGGCGGGGCTGCTGGTGGAGATCCCCGGTGGGCGACCGGGTCGGTGGTGGGCGCTGGACGCCTGCGTGGACACCGCCCCGTACGGCGACGAGAGCGCATGGTCGTTTCCCCCGGACAGCGGTGACGTCGTGTCGGGCTGGCTGCGGGGGAGGGGCAGCGCCGACTCGAAACTGGCAGCGGCGATGTTCTGCCACATCGCGGCCGACCTGGCGCCGCGCGCCGCCGAGTTGCACGGCGGCCTCGCCGTGCTGCTGGATGTCGACGAGCACACCGGCACCTTCGGCGGCGCGCGCGCCTACCTCGCCGACGAACACGCGGCCCGTCCGGAAGGCGTGATGATCGGTTACCCGGGCCTGGACGAGATCGTGGTCGGCGGCCGTGGCCTGTGGCGGGCGGTGATCGCCGTACCCGGCCCCGCCGGGCACTCCGGATCGAGCCGCACCCAGGTGGGTGCCGTCTCCCGCGCCGCCCACCTCGTCCGCCTCCTGGACGCGGCCCACCTGCCCGGCGCCGACGGCGCATCGGGGTTCCCGCTGGGGCCGAAGCTCACGGTCACCGCCTTCCACGGCGGCGCGGGCTTCTCCACCACACCGGACCTGTGCGAGCTGAACGTCGACGTGCGCACCGTCCCCGGCTTCGACGCCCGTGAGGCCGAGGCGCTGATCCGCAAGGCCGTCGCCGAACTGGACGCCGACATGCCTTCCCCACGGCCGACGGACGTCACGCTGGTGGCGAGCTGGCCGCCGTTCCGCCTGACCGAGGACGAGCAACCCGCCGCCGCACTGTTCGAGGCGACCGCGGCCCAGGGACTGCGCGTGCACGCGAAGGTCGCCGGTCCCTCCAACATCGGCAACCTGCTCGCCGGAGAAGGTATCCCGGCCACGGCCGGCTTCGGCGTGCCCTACGAAGGGCTGCACGGCACCGACGAGCGGGCACACCTCGCCGCACTGCCCCAGGTGTTCGCCGCCTACCGGCAGGCCGTCCTGAGCCTGCTGTCCCAGCCGTAGGCGGCCGCGTCCCAGCCGGGTCCCGGATTCTTTCCACCGCGATCCCATCGAGGCCCCAACTTCAGCTCTGGGGAGAAAGGTTGAGAATCGGTGCCGGATTGACGGCGGTGGAGAACCTGCGGACTGCCGGCTGCCCCGCACGGCACCCGTGGTGTCCTGGAGCTGCCCATCCGGGATCCGGTACCGGTACCAACGTCCTCAGCCTCTGCAACAAGAAGGAGTGGCACCTCGTGGTCAACATCCTCGACACCCTCACAGGCCTGCTGCCCCGTCCCGCCGACGTCCGTCCCAAGGACTGGGACTCGGTACGCCGACGGCTCGGTGCGGACCTCCCCGCCGACTACAAGGTCTTCATCGACACCTACGGCGGCGGCTACGTCGACAACTACCTGTGGATCCTCGAACCCGGCTGCGCCAACGAGTACTACGACCTCTTCGAGGCCATCGAGGAACGCGCCGAAGCCAACGAGTACCTGTGGTCCAGCAGCGAGCCGAAGCCCGCCCAACTCGACCACGCCGACGCCCGGATCATCCCCTGGGCCTCCACCGACAACGGCGAGTTCCTGTACTGGCTTGCCGAGCCGGGCCAGCACCCCGACCAGTGGACCGTCATGGTCAACGAAGCCCGCGGCCCCTGGTGGGAGCACTTCGACCTCACTCTCACCCGCTTCCTCGCCCGCTCCCTCACGGGCGAGACGCGCTCCGAGATCCTCTCCGACCTCTTCCCTTCCGATCCTCACGACTTCCGGCCCTCCGGCCTCTTCGGGTAAGGGGCAATCTCTTCGGGTAAGGGGCAACTGCCTTGCCGCCGGGGCGGTTCGGCCGGGCGGGTCTCCGGTCCGCAGGCGGCAATTGACCCATGATCTCCGGGCAGGATTGACCTCTGTGGCGGGCCATTCGGAACTCTAGGCTCGTGATCATGACGAACGTGAACCTGCCCGCGATGCTGACCCGCCGCACCGACGCCGAGACCTGTGCCGATCCCAGCAGCGTGATGACCCTGCTCGGTGAGTCGGACGCGGCGCTCGGCGGTTTCACCAGCTACCGCTCCCGCTTCGCCGCCGGCGCGCCGGGGGCGCCGGCGCACTTCCACACGAAGGCGACGGAGCTGTTCTTCGTGCTCGGCGGCTCGCTGCGGGTGCTGATGGGCGATCAGGTCACCGTGCTGAACGAGGGCGATTTCCTGGCGGTGCCGCCGCGCACCCCGCACGCGTTCGCGGCCGCGCCCGGCGCGGAGGCCGATGTCCTGTTCGTCTTCACCCCGGGCCTCGGGCGGTTCGACTACCTGCGCCTGCTCGGCCGGGTCATGCGTGGCGAGGCCGATCCGAAGGAGATCGCCGAATCCGCGGAACGTTTCGACAATCACTACGTGGACAGCCCCGTCTGGCGCGCCGCACTGGAGGCATCCGCCTGAGCGGCCGCCGGACCGCACCGCTTCCGGTCCTGCGGGGGCGGCGATGCCCGGCGGCCCGGAGTGCGGCCGGGCTCAGTCGACGTCGGCGTCGCCCATGACGTGGAGGAGCCGGGACAGGACTCGGAGGCAGGCGTCGATGTCGGGGCCGGTGAGGTCGTCGGCGGCCTGGCGGAGGACTGCGCGTTCGCGGTCGAGTACCGCGGTGATGGCGGTCCGGCCCGGTTCGGTCAGCCGGATGAGGGAGGACCTCTGGTGGGCCGGGTTGGGAACGGACTCGACCAGGCCTTTCGCGGCCGCGTCGTTGACCATGCGCTGGACGAACTGGCGGCTGAGCGTCTGCGCCCTCCCCATCTGGGGGACGGTCATGGGCCCGTGGTCGCGGAGCAGGTTGAGCACGGCGCGGATTCCGGCCGACAGCCCCTCGGCGGACATGTCCTGCTCCACCGTGCGGTGGGTGCGCCGGTACAACGGCCCCACCAGGTCGAACACCTCGGTGAGTCGGTCCGTCAGCTCTTCGGGCACCGGGCCGGTGTCTGCTTCGTCCACACCCCCATGATGGCACCCCGGTTGTCATTCTCCTGCAATAGTGACACCTTGGTTGTCATGAATGATCTGTTCTGGCTGGACACCGGCACCGGCAAACCCCTGGTCCTGCTGCACGGCGGCTTCCTGGACCACCGCATGTGGAACGACCAGATCCCCGCCCTCGCCACGCAGTACCGCGTCATCGCGCCAGACGCCCGCGGCCACGGCCGGTCCGCCAACGCCGCCGAACCGTTCCGGCACACCGACGACCTCGCCGCGCTGCTTCGACACCTGGACACCGGCCCCGCGATCCTGGTGGGCGTCTCCATGGGAGGGAGCATCGCGGTCGACACCGCACTCGAACACCCCGAACTGGTCAGCGCCGTGGTCGTCAGCGGCGCCGGAACCAGCGAGCCGGACTTCACCGACCCGTGGACCCTCCGGACCTGGACCACCTGGCAGACGGCGATGGCCGCCGGCGACCTGAACGCCGCCGTCGACGCCTTCACGCTCTTCGCCGCCGGACCGGACCGCACCCTCGACGAACTCGCCCCCGACGTCGTCGGCCGCCTGCGCGAGATGACCCACAGCACCCTGTCCAAGCACACCGCCGGCGAACCCGACCTGCGCATCCCCATCCGCGACACCTGGAACCGCGCCACCCGCATCGACGTGCCCGTACGGGCCATCAACGGCGCCCTCGACTCGCCCGACCACATCACCATGGCCGAACGCCTCACCCGCGCCGCCCCCAACGGGCACACCGTCACGATCGACGGGACCGCCCACTACCCCAACATGGAACGCCCGGAGGCCTTCAACAAGGCACTCGAAGACCTCCTGCGCACCCTGTGACCACACACTCACACCCCCCGGGCCGCGGCGCGCAATCTCCTGCCGCGCTGCTGTGCCCGGGGCCAGGCGGGCGTCGTGTGCCGGCACTGTCGGTCGCGGGTCGTAGGTTCGGGCGGTGATGACTATTGACCCGCAGGCCGCCTACCAGGTGCCCGGCGTCCTGCCCGACCCGTGGGAGGTGCTGCGCGGGACGAAGTGGCCGGCGCTGGAGACCGCGTGCGGGTCGGGGGCGAAAGTGCCGCGGTTCTGGTGCGGTTGCTCGACGAGGACCTGACGGTGCCTGAGACCCGGGAGGCACTCGGCGGCCTCGAGCCGGTTCGGCACCAGAACACCATCTACGGCGCGACCCCCGCGACCGCCCTGTTCGTCGCGGCGCTCCTCGCCCACCGCGCGCCACGGCGGGAGGGGGCGGCGGACGGTGTGGACGTGCAGCTGCTGAACTGGCTCGCCGACGTCGCCCACGACTTCGACGACGCGTGCGTCGCGGCAGGAGACCGGTACTTCAACGGGCGCTATCTGGACGGCTACCCGGCCATGGTCGCCATACGCGCGCTGAGGCCGGTGCTTCACCGTGCCGTCGAACCGTTCCTCGACGATCCCGATGCCGCCGTCCGCGACACCGCGCTGGCCGCCGCCCTCGCCCTCGCCGAACACCCCGCTCTGGCCCCGCACCGCGACGACCTCGCCGCCCGCGCTCGCCGCCTCCTGCGCACCGGCGACACCCGGTGGCGCCGTTGGCAGGCTCTCGACGCCCTGACCGCCTGGGGGCACGACACCACCGGCCTCGCCCGTCCCGGCGACGACAACCGCAGTCCCTACATCACCACCCAATCCCCCGACGCGGACTTCGCCGACCATCCGCCGTTCTGACAACTCCTCGCGCCACGGCCCTCCGGCCCCGGGGTGCGGCGTGGACTCACCTGTGACGCCGGCTGGTCGGTTGCTCGTTGGTGTGGCGCTCCGAGCCTGCCGGCGGCGATCGGCGCGTGGGTCGACGGGGCGAAGAAAGGCGGGGTTCGGCGGCTCCAACATGCCGCGTTCTAGGAGTAGTTGCCGCCGAGGAGGACGCGGTAGACGATCCTGGTGCCGTCGGTGCTCACCTCGGTGCAGAGGGTGCGACGGTCGAGCAACCAGCCGTTCGCCTCGCACCGTTGCCGGGGCCGGAGCCGGTCGGCGGCTGCCGCGGTCGGTACGTCGGGTGGGCCCGCCAGGTAGAGCGTGCGCCAGCAGGTGGCGGCGTGGCCGTTGCCGCAGCCCTTGCCGGTGTCGAGGACGGTGTAGCCGGGCGGCGGTTCCGGCATGGCCGTCCGGGACGGGATCCCCGCCTCGTGGAAGGCCACGAGCGCCAGCAGCGGGGTCGCGGCGAGGACGAGGCCCAACTGGCCGTAGAACGCGATGCCTGCCGCCCGGGACCAGCCGGCCGGACGCTCGGTGCGCCGGCCGGCGATCCGCCGGTCCAGCCACAGGCCGATCAGGACGGCCAGTTCGGCGAGCGGCGTGTAGAGCAGGTAGAGCTCGGCCTTGCTGCGCGGGTGCAGCAGGTCGAACGCCACCGCGAGCACCAGCGCCAGCCAGAGCGTCAACGCGGCGGCGACGGCTGCCCGGAGCGGCGTGGGACGGGCGCGCAGCAGCCAGTGGACGAGCGGCAGCAGTGCGAACAGCACCCCGACGACGGCCCACGTCACGATCCCCACGATCCGAAACCCTCCCAGCGGCGGACGACGGCAACCCGGGAAGTCGGACGCCCGGGAAGCGGCCGCCGGTTCCGGCACGACGGGCGCCGGCCGGACAGGGAGGCCGGCGGCTGTGGCCGCGCGACCGGCTTACGGCCTGCGCCCGCGTGGTCATGCGCGTCGAAGCTCCGGTTGAACAAGTCGCCTTGTTCTTCCGGAGCTTCGGGCCGTCACCGGGTGCCCGTGCGGTCGAGCGCCGCTCTCACGTGGTCACCGGATGCTGCCGGGTCTGTGGGGTCTGCGGGGTCTGCGGGGTCTGCGGGGTCAGCCGGTGGTGCTCCAGCTGTGGGCGACGTCGATGACGAGTCGGTTGTCGAGTTGGAAGACCTCGAACGGCAGGCGTGCCCGGACGCCGAGGCCGAACTGGGTCTCGCCCTCCATGCTGCCGGCGAAGCGGGTGTCCACGAAGGTGCGGTGGCCGGTGAGGTCGACGCCCGGGAGCGGGTCGCCCGACCGGGCCGGGTAGACCTTCTGCCAGGTGGAGGGGTCGTAGGAGCTCGCGCCGACGACGATCTCCAGGACGGCGCCGCCACTCACCGGGATCGGTGTGCCGGAGCCGGCCTGGTAGATGGTGTTGCCGTTCGTGTAGTGCACCCGGTAGGCGAGCGGGTTCTCCGGCGAGGTGCCCGGGACGTCGATCACCAGGCGGTCGAAGCACTCGTGGGTACCGGTGCGGATGTTCGTCAGCGCCTGCGGCTGGTACGGGACGGTCCGGTCCTGCCGGTCGAGGCTGCCCCACACGGCCTGGCAGTCGGTGGTGGCGGTGACGGCCGAGGCCGTCGGGACCGCGGTCGCCGCCACCCCCGCGGCGAGCATCACGGCAGCCAGCGCGGTGGTCCACCGTCGCATGTCGTTCCCCCTATCTGCGCCGGCCCCAGTGGCCGGCCCGCAATAATTCACGCGCCGGCGCGCGGAAAGGTATCGGGCATACGGGAACTGATCCGTTCCGCGCGGCCAGGCGGCCGGTCCACAAGCCTGTAGGTCCACGAACACCGCAGGGGAGAAAACCTGACATGTCGACACTTCCCGAGGCCGCCACGCCACCAGGCCGCCGCCGCGTCCTGAGGCCGCCACGCGACCAGGCCGCCGCCGCGTCCTGAGGCCGCCACGCGACCAGGCCGCCGCCGCGTCCTCGCCCTGGGAGCGGCCCTCGCCGCGGCACCCTGGAGCACCCCTCCCGCCGCACTCACCGTCAGGAACGGCAGCACCGTCACCCTGACCCGCACCACGCGGCTGCGCCGCCTCCTCGTCGAGCCCGGCGGCACCCTCACCGCCCCGGCCGGGCAGGTGCTGACGCTCACCGTCGACGGCGTGGAGACCGGCACGGAGCCGACCGTCACGGGCGGCGACCGGGTCCGGATCGCGCCCGGCGAGTACCGCGGCGGCGTGGTGGTCAGCGTGTGCGAGCAGAACGCCGTGGCCTTCCAGGGCCTCGAGTTTCAGCTCCGGCGGGCCCTGCACGTCACCGCCGACGGGCCGGACGCGGCCAGGTCCGTGCTCGCCGCCCGGCTCGGCGGGCGGGTCGGCGGGCGGGTTGGCCGGTCCGGCGCCGACAGTCTCATCGTCCGGTCCACCGGCGAGGTGTTCCCGGCAACGTGCGCACCATCAACCTGCTGGGCCGGGGCACGACGGCCGCCTACCTCGGCTGCGAACTCTCCTCGGAGGGCTGGGGCGTGCTCTCCAGCGACGTCGGCCAGGACCGCCGGCTGGCGGCCGTCAACAGCCGGGTGACCATCACCGGCCGGTCCGGCTACGGCGCCTACGCCATCGGGGACGCCACCGAACGCTTTCTTGGCTGCGAGTTCGACGTCGCCGACTACGCCGCCGTCGTCCGCGGCGGCACCGTGCACTTCGGCGACAGCCACCGGGCCGCCGTGCGCGAGCTGAACGACATCTGGGAACTCGGCCTGACCGAACGCGAGTTGACGACCCTGATCCCGCGGTCGGGGCAGTCGGGGACGGTACGGTCGCGGCGCTTCGGCGTGATGTGGCACGGCCCGGGCACGGATCGACAGCGGCACGGATCGACGGCGGCACCGTGTTCCGCGCCGGGGAGGCCGTGTTCCTGAACAAGGGCCAGGCCGTGCGGATCACCGTGGACGGTTTCGGACGGGCGGCAGGATCGTCGAGGAGCTGCCGATGAGCTCGCCGGCGTTGCCCTTCAAGGTGCGCCGGTAGTCGTCGACCCCCGTGCCCCCGAATCCTGCGGTGGCGCTGCTGGAGAGGCTCGCGACGAGGGTCGTGGCGCCCGTGCAGGTGGCGCTCGTGGGCTCGGCGGCCGTGTGCCGGCCGTGCCTGCCGTGCCTGTTTCGCCTGCCGGGCCGAAGCCGGTCAGCGTTCCGGCGGCCGTCAGGGCGAGTGCGGCGGCCCAGGTCCGCGGGCGGATTTTCGGTACGGGTATTATTCCTCTTTTCGGAAATTCCGTGCTGGGGTGGATTCGGCGACCGCGAAATCCGGGCGACCCGCCTCTTGTTGCGATGCCAGGTTCCGCCTGCGGAGGACTATCGGAACGGGCCGCCGACTTCCAGCAGATGGGGCAATTCTGATGACAAATCATTCGTCCGGGCGACTTTCCCGAAATTAATTTTCCTTCGCGCCGAGCTTTCGCCTACGATCGGTCTGCCTGGAAATCTGACGTCGGGAGGGAATTTCCGTGGGTGCGGTGCTGCTGCTCGGCGCGGATTCGCTGAGCGTCGAGGACGTAGCGGATTTCGCCCGCCGACCGGACGGGTGGGACATCAGGCTGGACGAAGCCGCCGAGGACCGGATGGCGGCATCCGCCCGGGTCAAGGACGAGCTGGTCGCGTCGGGCCGGCCCGTCTACGGGGTGACGACCGGCTTCGGCGACAGCTGCGGTCGGCACATCGGCCCGGCCAAGGCCGCAGACCTGCAACGCAACCTCATCGCGGGCCACTTGGCGGGGATCGGCGAACCAGCCCCGGCCGAGGTGGTCCGGGCCACCATGCTGATCCGGGCCAACTGCCTGGCCCGGGGCTACTCCGGCGTGCGAGTCGCCGTGGTGGAGCTGCTGGCCGACTGCCTGCGCGCGGACATCCTGCCGGTGATCCCACAGCGCGGCTCCGTGGGGGCCAGCGGAGACCTCGTCCCGCTCGCCTACCTCGCCGACCTGCTGACCGGCCACGGCACCGCCCTGCACCGGGGCGAGCTTCGGCCCGCCGCCGACGCACTGCGTGAAGTCGGCCTGACGCCACTCCGGCTCGCCCCCAAGGAGGGCCTGGCGCTCATCAACGGCACGTCCTTCATGGCCGGTTACGCCGTCGCCACGATCCGCGCCGCCCACGAGCTGTCCGCCGTCACGGACCTCTGCACGGCGCTCGCCGCCGAGACGCTGGAGGCGAGCACGGCGCCGTTTGAACCCTTCCTCCACCAGCACAAGCCACACCCCGGGCAGTACACCAGCGCCGCGCGGGTCCGCCGCCTGCTGCACGGCTCAAGGCTGGCCGTCCGGCACGAAGACCGGGTCGGCGCCAACCCCAGGCTCGCCGGGGACGGCTACCAACTGCTGCGCTCAGGCCTGCAGGACAGGTACTCCGTCCGCTGCGCACCACACGTCACCGGCGTCCTGAACGACACCCTCGGCTGGGCCGCCGACTGGCTGGACACCGAGATCAACTCCACCAACGACAACCCACTGTTCGACCCCGACACCGGCGAGGTCCACCACGGCGGAAACTTCTACGGCGGCCATGTCGGGCAGGCGATGGACGCCCTCAAACTCGCCCTGGCCAGCATCGGTGACCTGCTGGACCGTCAGACCGCCCTGCTGGTTGACGAGAAGAGCAACCACGGGCTGACGGCCAACCTCATTCGGCCGGTGCTCGACGCGGACTACGAATCGGGCCTTCACCACGGCTTCAAAGCCGCACAGAGCGCCTCCTCCGCACTGGCCGCCGAGGCACTGAAAAACACCATGCCGGCCACGGCGTTCTCCCGCTCCACCGAGTCCCACAACCAGGACAAGGTCAGCATGGCCACCGTCGCGGCCCGGGACGCCTGGCACACCGTCGAACTCGTCCAGCACATCGCCGCCATCACCCTGGCCGCCCTCTGCCAGGCCGCCGACCTGCGCGGCAGCGACCGCCTCGCACCGGCCACCCAAGCGGCGTACGACCTGGTGCGCACCGTCGTCGGATTCCTCGACCGGGACAGGCGGCTCGACACCGAACTCGCCGACCTGGCCGCACTGATCGCCTCCGGCAGGATCGGCGCACTGCTCACCACCACGGACGGCCACCTGACGGACGAACTGCCCGAGCAGGCAAGGAGGTCCGGTGTCCATGGCCACGCCTGAGCCCGCGCTGTCCGCGCCGCCGCTGTCCGAGTTGCTGGTGCGCGAGACGGTCGGCGCCGTGCTCGGCACCTCCCTGCACGAGTGGCACGCCGACCGGCCGCTCGCCGAACTTCCGGACGCGATCTACGACAGCCTCGCCCAACTCGAAGTGCTCACCCGGATGGAGCGCGCCCTGCGCCTGCTGCCGCGGCCCGTCGAACCGCACCAGCTCAGCACCGTCGAAGCCATCCACGAGTACGTCGCAGCCGCCCCCGCGCGGCCGGCGGTAGGCATCCGTGAGCACCGCCCGCGTCGCCGGCACCGGAATGTTCCTGGCCACCGGGTTCGGCACCGGCACCGAGCAGGTGTGGCAGGCCGTGTGCCAGGGCGACACGGCCATCGGACGCTGCCCGGACCTGACCGACGTACTCGCCGCCCGCCTGCCCGCCGCCCCCGCCACCGCCGCGCAGCTGATCGAGCAGGCGGGCCGCGGCGCACTGCGTCATGCCGCCCTCGACCCGGCCGCCCTCGACCCGGCCGCCCTCGACCCGGCCTCGCTCGACCCGTACGAGATCGGCCTCACGCTCGGCACCAACGCGGAATCGGAACGCCTCTGGTTCGACTACCGCTCGGCGTCCGACACACACCCGGAGCACCGCGAGCACCATGACCATCCCGCGCACACCTGCGCCGACCGGCTCGGCGCCGCGATCGGCAGCCGCGGCCCCAAGGCAGTCTTCACCACGGGCTGCATCGCCAGCGCCAACGCCAACGCCATCGGCCACGCGTACGACGTCATCGCCGAGCGGCGCGCCACCGTCATGCTGGTAGGCGGCTACGAGGCACTGAACCTCACCACGGTGGCGACCTTCGCCAGTTGGAAGGCGATCGACCCCGCGCCGTGCGCCCCGTACGGGCGCAGCGGCGGCCTGAACCTAGGGGAGGCGGTGGCGTTCCTGGTGCTGGAGGCGGAGGAGTCCGCCCGCGTCCGCCGCGCGCCCGTCCACGCGTACGTGCTCGGCTACGGCCTGGCCGGCGACGCCCACCACGTCACCGCCCCGCCACCCGACGGGGCCGGGCTGCGCACCGCGATGCTCGGCGCGCTTGCGGACGCGGTGCTCACCCCCGACGCCGTCGGTTACGCCAACGGCCACGGCACCGGCACCCCGGCGAACGACACCGCCGAACTGAGCGCGATGCGGCCCGCCATGTGGCGGAGCATCGCCACGCCCGAGCGGACCGACGCGTTTCTCGAAGCTCTGCGTCAGCAAGCCCCTGTACCAGCACCATGAGGGAAGTCCGATGGGCCGACTCGACCGCAAGACCGTTCTGATCAGCGGCACCAGCTCCGGCATCGGCCGGGCCGCGGCGCTGGAGTTCGCCCGCGAGGGGGCCAGGGTGGTGGGCTGCGGCCGCGACCCGGAGGCGGCCGACGAGACCGCCCGCCTGGTCAAGGAGGTGGGTGGCGAAATGATCTCGCTCGCGCCCGTCGACCTGTCGGTCCGGGCCGGGGCCGAGGAGTGGGTGGAGTACGCGCTGTGCGAGTACGGCGGCTTCGACGTGCTGTGCAACAACGCCTCGTCGATGCGCAACGCGCCCTTCGACCGGCTCACTCCCAAGGACTGGCACTACACCATCCGCAACGAACTCGACCTGGTGTACCAGTGCACCTCCGCGGCCTGGCCGCACCTCACCAAGCACGGTGGCGTGGTCCTCAACATCGCCTCGATCTCGGGCTCCCGCGGCGCGCTGTTCGTTCAGCAGGGCGCGCACGGTGCGGCGAAGGGCGGCGTGCTCGCGCTGACCCGGCACCTGTGCGGAGCGGGCGGCGCGCACAACATCCGGGTCAACTCGATCAGCCCGGGTCTGATCCGCACCCCGGCCACCGCACCGCACATCGACGACCCGGACGGCGGTGTCCCCGCCCTGCTGCGGACCATCCCGGCAGGCCGGCCGGGCCGCCCAGAGGAGGTCGCCAAGCTCGCGGTGTTCCTGGCCTCCGACGACGCCGCGTACATCAACGGCGCGGACTTCGTGATCGACGGCGGCATCAGCGCGATGGCCGGCTGAGCTCCGCCGCCACCTGACCGACCGACAGGACACCCACATACCCGACCTCGACGTCGGCCCCACGGCCGTCCGGCCACCGACCGCCGTCGCGCCACCGACCGCCGTCGCGCCACCGACCGCCGCCGACCGCCGACCGCCGCCGCGCCACCGAGCGGCCGAGCGCCACTGACCGGCCGAGCACCGCCGCGCGGCCGCTGACCGGCGCGGAGTACCTGGAGAGCCTCCGCGACGGCCGCGAGGTGTGGATCTACGGCGAACGCGTCAAGGACATCACCACCCACCCGGCCTTCCGCACCACCGCCCGCTCCGTCGCCGGGCTCGACGACACCCTGCGCCGTGGTCGGGGGCGATGAATCCGTACCCCCGAGAACCGTCGAACCGTACGACTATCGCGGTCGCCACCACCGAGGGCTACAGCTCGCGCCCCGGCGGAGCCCAGGCCGAACTACTGGCTGAGGTCAACAAGTACGAGAGCGACCGCAACCTGGACCTTGTCCTGGCCGAGTTCCGCAACTACCAGCAGGGCATCCTGCCCGCCGGCCCCGGCGCCCGCAGCCTCACCGAGTTCTTCGCCGGCGTCGACGAGAAGCTCGAACCCGCCGCAGCACCGGCACCCCGGACTCAGCGCAGCGACCGGGACGTGCTGAACCTGCTGACCAAACGCGCCAAGACCCTGCACATTGGCCCGGCGAACTTCTGCTGGTTCACCGCCCCCTCCCGCGCGCTCTGCCTCAAGCTCGCTGGCACCCCCACCGCCGACCGACCATTGGTCGGGATGTGTGACTCCGCCCGCTGCCCGCAGGCCACCCACCACCCCTGCCACCGGCTCGTCCGGGCCGAGCACGCCGCCCGGACGAGGACGTTCCTCGGTGACCTGGGCAAGACCCGCAAAACCGAACACGCCCGCCTGCAGAACGACTACGACCGGGCCATTCGAATCGTCGCCGAGATCGATGCGGCAACCCTCCACCAACCCGATGAGGACTCCGTATGAGGATCACCGCAGCCCAGCGCGCCGAGAACGAGAACCGCATCCAAGCCGCCATGGAGCGGCTTCTTCGCGGCGAGATCCCGCCCGGCGGGAAATGCGACATCCGAACTGACCACGATCGCCGACACCTTGCGCCTCGCCGCGCAGGTCGACGTGCCCGACCCCACCGACCTGCGGCTGGAACAGGCATTGCTGCCCCGCGATGCGTTCTTCGGCCCCACCGAGCACGTCCCCACCGGAACGGCCGCGGGCCGGATCGCGGCCGAAATGCTCACCCCCTACCCACCCGGCATCCCGGCCGCAGTACCGGGCGAGCGTCTCAACGAAGCCGTCATCGCCTACCTGTCCAGCGGCCGAAGGGCGGCATGCTCATCCCTGACGCCGCCGACCCCGGCCTGGACAGTATCCGCGTCGCCGTCGAGCACTGATGTCCGCCAGCCGGTACGACCGGGCGTGCACCGTGGGGGCCGGTCCGGCTACGTGTTCGCGGCGACCAATCTCTGCCCACGCACTGGTCGGGCCCCGCCCGCCGTCTGCCGCCCGCCGTCCGCCGCCCGCCGGTCGGACGCGGGGCAGTACCCGGTGCCGCCGGGCGAGTGCGCCCGTTCCGCATGCCGAGCTGACCGCGCCCTGGCGCGGCGGCGCTCACCGGTCGACGCCTCCCATCACCGGGTCGATGCTCCCCACCGCGACGATGACGTCCGCGAGCATGCCGCCCTCGCACATCGCGGCCATCGTCTGGAGGTTGGTGAAGCTCGGGTCGCGGAAGTGCACCCGGTACGGCTGCGTGCCGCCGTCGGAGACGACGTGCACGCCCAGCTCGCCCCTGGCGGACTCGATCGCCGCGTAGGCCTGGCCGACCGGGACCGGGAAGCCCTCTGTCACCAGCTTGAAGTGGTGGATCAGCGCCTCCATGGATTCGCCCATGATCTTCCGGATGTGGTCGAGCGAGTTGCCCAACCCGTCCGGGCCGACAGCGAGTTGGGCCGGCCAGGCGATCTTCTTGTCACCCACCATGACCGGGCCGGGGGACAGCCGGTCCAGGCACTGCTCGACGATCCGCAGCGACTGGCGCATCTCCTCCAGCCGGATCAGGAACCGGCCGTAGGCGTCCGCGGTGTCCGCCGTCGCGACCTCGAACTCGTAGTTCTCGTACCCGCAGTAGGGGTCGGTCTTGCGCAGGTCGTGCGGCAGCCCGGTGGCCCGCAGGATCGGGCCGGTGGCGCCGAGCGCCAGGCAGCCGGCCAGGTCCAGGTGGCCGACGTCGACCAGCCGCGCTTTGAAGGCCGGGTTTCTGGTCGCCAGTTTGTCGTACTCGTGCATCCGCGAGCGCAGCAGCTTCACGCCCTCGCGGATCAGGTCCGGCGCACCCGGGGGCAGGTCCTGCACCACGCCGCCCGGCCGGACGTAGCTGTGGTTCATGCGCAGGCCCGTGACCAGCTCGAAGATGTCGAGAATGACCTCGCGGTCCCGGAAACCGTAGACCATCAGCGTGGTGGACCCGATCTCCATCCCGCCGGCGGCCAGCGCCACCAGGTGCGAGGAGATCCGGTTGAGTTCCATCATCAGCACCCGGATGACGTCGGCCCGCTCCGGGATCTGTTCGGTGATGCCGAGCAGCTTTTCCACCGCCAGGCAGTAGGCGGTCTCGTTGAACAGTGGCATCAGGTAGTCCATCCGGGTCACGAAGGTCGTGCCCTGGACCCAGTTGCGGAACTCCATGTTCTTCTCGATGCCGGTGTGCAGGTAGCCGATACCGCAGCGGGCCTGTTTCACCGTCTCGCCGTCGATCTCCAGGACCAGGCGCAGCACGCCGTGCGTGGACGGGTGCTGAGGCCCCATGTTGACGATGATCCGCTCGTCGTCGGCCTGCGCGACGGCGTCGACCACCTCGCCCCAGTTGCTGCCGGTGACGGTGTAGACGCGGCCCTCGGTGGTGTCCCGCGCTTCCGACGACTCGTGCTCGATGCCGCTCATCAGCCGTATGACCTCCTGACCTCCGCTCGGGTCGCCGATCGCCTGATGTGTTCGCGTCACGGAGCGTGATCGGACACGACAGGACCGCGGCCGTCCGAGCGGGCCGACCCCCGGGCTCCCGTACGGGCGCGACTCGGCGGCTCGGGCTCCTCAAATCCAGGATCGCGTACATCTGCCATGAGCACCCGGCCGGACCGGTGCGTCACACCAGCCACGGCCGGGCAGACCGGGCGTCTCGTGATCGGCACGCACCGCGCCGAAGGTCCGGCGCATGACGGACCCTCCCGGGCGACAGCCGCCACGCCGCCCGGCTGTGAACTCCTTGGGCGGGCTGCGGCCTGCCGCGGAGGGGGCGCCCGATCTACCGTGAAGGTATGGACAGCACCCAGGTGCCCCCGGGCGTCGGCGCTGGCGGTCACCGGCGGTTCTGGCCAGCGGCCGGGCGGGACTGATTTCTGCCCTGCGGTGTCCAACCGCGGACACGGCCGGCCGGAAGGAGCGAGTCGATGGGTACACCTCCGAACGATCCGGTGCCGCCAAACCCGACACCGGCGCCAGGCCCCGGTGGGCCCGAGCCCGGGCCCGTGCCCGGACCGGTGCCCGCGCCGGGCGGCCCCGACCCGGCACCGCCGGCTCCTCCGCAGCCCGGGCCCGATCCGCAGCCACCCCCTGCGCCCGCGCCGGAACCGGGCCCTCACCCCGGCCCGTTGCCGGGACCTGTACCGGCACCCGAGCCGAGGGCTGGACCAGCCAGGTGACGCCGACGTCCGAACACGGCGAGCGGGAACGGATCGGGAGAATGGCGCTCAAGGTGGCACTGGCCGGTGACACGATGCTCGGGCGTGGCGTCGCCGAGGAACTGCGGCGCTCGCCGACGCCGCAGACGCTGTTCGCCGCCGAGGTGCGGGAGGCACTCGCGGAGGCCGATCTCGTGGTGCTCAACCTGGAGTGCTGCGTCTCCGACCGAGGGCACCGCTGGCCGGACCCGTACAAGCCGTTTTTCTTCCGGGCGCCTCCCTCAGCGGCGAGGGTGCTCGCCGAGCTGGGGGTGGACTGCGTGACCCTGGCCAACAACCATGCCCTGGACTACGGCTTCGACGCCCTTGCCGATACCCGCGTCCTGCTGGAGGGCGCCGGTGTCCGTACGGTGGGAGCGGGCCGGGACGTCCGGGCGGCCCGGCAGTTCGCGGTGCTGGAGACGGGCGGGGTGCGGCTGGCGGTGGTTGCCGCCACCGACCATCCGGAGGACTACGCGGCCGACGACCAGCGTCCCGGGGTGGCCTGGGCCGACCTCCATGCGGGCGTACCCGACTGGCTCCGGGCGCTGGTGGTCCGGGCCGCGCGGGAGGCCGACATCGTGCTGGTCACCGCGCACTGGGGCCCCAACATGACTTCCCGACCGCCGCGGCACGTGCTCGCGGCGGCACCCCAGCTGCTGGCGGCCGGCGCGACATTGGTGGCAGGGCACTCCGCCCACGTCTTCCACGGTGTAGCCGACCGGATCATCTACGACATGGGCGACTTCGTCGACGACTACGCCGTCCACCCGGCGCTGCGCAACGACCTGGGGCTGCTGTTCCTGGTCACCTTCGACGGACCCGAGCCCGCACGCCTGACCCCCGTCCGGTTGGAGGCACTGCCCCTGTTCCTCGACAACTGCCACACCCGCCTCGCCCACGGCGACGAGTGGGAGTGGATCCGCGGCCGGTTCACCACCGCCTCCGCCGAGCTCGGCACCCACGTGGGCCGACGGGCCGGACGGCTGACGGTCGACTGGAGATGAGTGACGGGGAGGTCAGGCTGGTCGAGGAGAGCCCACACCGCTTCCGTATCGAGCAGTGGGACCGGACGCGAGTACGAGTCGGCCGTCACCGGAGGCAGCACGGGGGTGATCGCCTCGGTGATCTCCCTACGTGAAGCAGGTCGTGTTGTTGGCAACGCAGCCGTTCAAGGGACCTCGGCCCACCTCGGGCGACGGAAACAGGGCCCGGTCATTCCGGCGTGTCACCGGTATGTTCGCCATGTCCTGACAGGCTCCGGCCGATCTCCCGCCCCCAGGCGTCGACCGCGGACCAGTCCCGATGGTCGCCGTACCGCAGTCCCATCGCCCGGAACTTCACGCGTCCGGCGCGCGTCAGGTGCTCAGGTTCGACGACCCCCGAGAACAGGCGGTGCCCGCGAGGACGGAGTTCGGCGATCAGATCGCCCACCACGTGCTCCTCCTCGCGGGCGGCCAGCGCCCGCCACGGGCCCCGCAGCGCATCCGGCATTCCCACGGTGAACAGCCAGAGATCCCGGCCCGCGAGCAGGCCGGCGTTCGCGCGGACGAACCGCGACGCGGGCGGGAGCCACACCATGTCGTGAACGGCGCTGCCCACCACGTATGCGTCGTATCCGGCCGGATCGGCGGCGGCGTCGACGGCGACCGCGTCGACCTCGCACCCCTGCTCCCGCAGGCGTGCCGCGAGGCGTTCGGCGATGCTCCGAGTCGAGCCGTGGACACCGGCGTACGCGACGAGCACACGGGCAGCGCCGTGCCGGTCGGCGGTCCCCGGGGCAGCGTTCACGTTCACCAGTCTCATCGGCCGGGCATCCGGCCGCGACCATGCGCACCCTGGCGCGGCTGGGTCCAGCGCACGGTTTTCGGCCGCCCCCGTCCCGCTCCACCGGCGTGTGTTGTGCGTGAGAAGACGGGCCTTCGAGCGGGCGGCCATCTCGCTGGCGGCCCGGCGGTGGAGGAGGGCGGTGACTCTGGGGGGAGACTCCTGACGCTGCTGGTGATGAAGCCGTCGCCTCTTCTCCTCGTTGAGCCGGGTTCCCGTGCTCTTACGGCGCTTCGTCATATTCGTCGCCGGATCGGAAGCGAATCACCGACCGGCGGGATGCTTCCGCGTCGAGTGGTCGACTGAACTCAGAGCGTGGCGGCCGCCGGTGGCGACTGTCGCCCGATGGCCGCCGAGAGGAAGCTGGTGGGAGGGACTGCGCGACGTGGCCGAGCGGGTGGCCCGATGTTCCGCGCGAGACGGGAGCCGATCGATGTCGGATACCGGTGATGGTGAACTGCTGGATCTTGTCGGCGAATTGGCTGTTCTGGTCCGGCTCGCCGCGGAGGCGCTGGACGGCGCGACCGCGGCGCTGACGGCCGAGGTCGGTGCGGCGGGCGCGGTGGTGCGGTCGGAGAAGGCATTGGCCGAACTGCGCGGGCGGATCGAGGAGGACGCGGGTGCCGTGCCCGCGGGGTTGCGGGCCGTGGTGGTCGGCGTGCAGGTGGGGCGCGAGGTGGAGTGGCTGGGGGTGCTCGCCCAGCGGCTGCTGGAGCTGGCCTGGGCGCGGCAGGATCGCGAGCCGTTTCCGGAGCGGCTGCGCACGCCGCTGCGCGGAATCGCCGAGGCGGCGGTCGGCCTGGTCCGCAGGGCGGCCGACGTCCTGGAGCAGGCCGCACCGGAGGGCGTCGCGGACCTGCTGTCGGACGTACCCGAGACGGCCCTGCGGCAGCGTCTGTTGTTCGAGCGGCTGCTCACGGCGAACACGCCGGTCGACGTCCGCACCGTCGCCGACCTGGTACTGCTGTCCGGGCACTGCAGGCAGTGCGCGGAGCACGCCGGTGCGATCGGGCGGTGCGCCCTGCTGTTCACCGGCCCCTCGTTGCGGCACGCGGGTCGAGGCTAGGGCGGAGGCGGGCCGACCGCGGCCGTTGCGGCGGCGAGCAGTCGCCGCGTCGCGGCGTGTCGGACGGTTCCGTGGTGCGTCACCACCATGGGGTCCTGCACCGGATCGGTCGGATCGACACGGAGCCCGTCGCGACGGGCCAGGTGGGTCAGCAGCGCCAGCACGTTGTGCGCGTACGCCTGCGAGGCCGTCGCGGGGACTTGGGCGGCGAGCTCGCCGGCGCCGATCACGAGCACCCCGTCGCCGACCAGGGTCGTGGCGTCCGGCCCGGCGCACTCGAGGTTGCCCTGCGCCCAGCCGTCCGCAGGAGCGGGCACGTGCGCGGGCCCGGTCGTCAGGTCGACCAGGACCGAGCCGGGCCGCATCGCCGCCACCGCGTCGGTGCGCAGCAGCATCGGCGGATCCCCGCCGGGCACGTCGAGCGCGGTCACCACGAGGTCGTAATGGGGCACGGCCGCCGCGAGGACCTCACTCAGCGCGGAGCGGCGGTGCGCCAGCGTCTCGCCCAGTTCCAGGTCATCGGCCACCGGGTCGAGTCCGGGCAGGGCCAGCAGCTCGGCGCCGAGCGCGACGGCCTGCGCCCGCTCGACGCGGCGCAGTTCGACGACCTGTACGCGGGCGCCGAGGCGGCGGGCGGTGTCGACGGCCTGGAGCCCGTCGGGCCCGGCGCCGACCACCAGCGCCCGGACCGGTTCGAACGCCGCGTCCTCGGTGCCCCACGGCGGCAGGCAGCGGCCCAGTCGTTCGGCCGCGAGCAGCACCGCCCGGTAGCCGGCGATCCGCGCCTGGGACGCCGTGGCGTCCATCGGACGGGCTGCGGGCAGCCTGGCGTCCGCCAGGTCGAGGCCGATCGCGGTGACCCCGCGGTCGGCCCACTGCCCCACCTGGCGGGGGATCGAGGTGGGGCGCAGCAGGGCGATCAGCAGGTGCCCGGGGCGCAGGTCGGGCAGTCGGTCGAGGGTCGGCGGATGCACACCGATGAGCGCGTCGGCGCGGTGCAACAGCTCGGCGTGTCCAGCGAGTTCGGCTCCGGCCGCGATGAACTCCTCGTCGTGCAACCAGGCCTGGGCGCCGGCGCCGGGTTCGATCAGGACCGTCAGCCCGAGCTGTCCGACGGTGGGAACCACGTCGGGCACCAAGGCCACCCGCCGTTCGCCCGGCGCGGTCTCCCGGAAAACGCCGAGGACGGTTCGGGGTGCTCCGGTCTCCATGTGCGTCTCACCGCCCTCCGGGACTGGCCGTATGTCCAGTATGTCCTTGATTGCGACCTCGGCTCCCCCGGGCGGATACTCGACGAGGGGCGCCGCCGGGCGTGGCCCGCCGAACCGGCGCCCCGAAGCGGCGGAAGGGGCCGAAATGCCCGGCCGGGGCTGGCAGTTCTGGGTGGACCGCGGCGGCACCTTCACGGACGTGGTCGCGCTGGCCCCCGACGGCCGGCTGCTGACCCGCAAGCTGCTCTCGCACGACCCGGCCCGCTACCGCGATGCGGCCGTCGCCGGCATCCGCGCCCTGCTCCCGTCGGGCGACGGGCGGATCGACTCCGTGCGGATGGGCACCACGGTGGCCACCAACGCCCTGCTGGAGCGGGCGGGCGAACCGACCGCCCTGGTGGTGACCCGGGGCTTCGCGGATGCGCTGCGGATCGGCTACCAGAACCGACCGCAGATCTTCGCCCGGGAGATCACTCTGCCCGAGCCGCTGTACACCCGGGTGATCGAGGTGGACGAGCGGATCACCGCCGACGGCACGGTCCTGCGCCGGCCCGACCTGGACCGGCTCGAAGGCGAGCTGCGCCAGTGCCGGAGGGACGGCATCGGCGCGCTCGCGGTGCTCTGCCTGCACAGCTACCTGCACCCCGCGCACGAGCAGGAGATCGGCCGGCTTGCCGAGCGGCTCGGTTTCGGCCAGGTGTCGCTCTCAAGCGAGGCGAGTCCGCTGATGAGGTTGGTGCCGCGCGGCGACACGGCCGTGGCCGACGCCTACCTCTCGCCCGGCCTGCGGCGCTATGTCCGGCAGGTGGAAGGGGAGTTGAGCGGTGTGCCGGTGATGTTCATGCAGTCCAACGGCGGTCTCGCCGCAGCCGGTCACTTCCGCGGCAAGGACGCGATCCTGTCCGGCCCGGCCGGTGGCATCGTCGGCATGGTGCGGATGTCCCGACTGGCCGGATTCGAGCGGGTGATCGGCTTCGACATGGGCGGCACCTCCACCGATGTGTCGCACTACGCGGGCGAGTTCGAGCGGGTGGTGACCACCGAGGTCGCCGGGGTGCGGCTGCGGGCGCCGATGCTGGCGATCCGCACGGTGGCGGCCGGCGGCGGCTCGGTGCTGCGCTTCGAAGGCGGGCGGCTCCGGGTCGGCCCGGACTCGGCCGGCGCCGACCCCGGGCCGGCCTGTTACCGGCGGGGCGGGCCGCTCACCGTCACCGACGCCAACCTGCTGCTCGGCCGGATCCAAGCCGAGCACTTCCCACGCGTCCTCGGGCCGGACGGCGACCAACCGCCCGATCTCGACCTGGTACGCCGTCAATTCACCGTTCTGGCCGGCCGGATCGCCGCAGACTCGGGGACGGGCTGCTCGCCGGAGCAGGCCGCGGAAGGCTTCCTGCGGATCGCGGTCGGCAACATCGCCAACGCGATCAAACGGATCTCGGTGCAGCAGGGCCACGACGTCACCAGGTACGCGCTGACAACCTTCGGCGGCGCCGGCGGCCAGCACGCCTGTGCGGTCGCCGAGGCGCTCGGCATCCGCACGGTGCTGGTCCCGCCGATGGCCGGGGTGCTCTCCGCGCTCGGCATCGGCCTGGCCGACACCACCGTGCTGCGCGAGCACGCCGTCGAACGCCTGTTGGAGCCCGAGGTCATGGCGGACCTGCGCGCACTGTCCGAGGAGCTGGCGGCGGGTGCCACGTCCGAGCTGCGGGAGCAGGGGATCGCGCCGGACCGGATCAGGCTGGCACACCGGGCCCGGCTGCGGTACCACGGCACCGACACGACACTGGACATCGCACTCGGTGAACTCGGCGACATGGTAAGGGAGTTCGAGCAGCGACACCGAGCCACCTATTCCTTCCTGATGGACCGTCCGATCGTCGTCGAAGCCCTCGCGGTGGAGGCCACCGGCCTCACCGAGCAGCCGGACCTGGGCGCGCCGCAGGTCCACCGGAACGGACCTGCCGTGCTCCCCGCCGTCCGGATGGCCACCGGCGGCCAGTGGTGCGAGGTGCCGCTGCTGCAACGCGAGCGGATGCGCCCGGCCGACACCGTCACCGGGCCGGCCGTGATTGCCGAGGCCGGTGCCACCACGGTGGTGGACGACGGCTGGCGCGCCACCGTCACCCCCGCCGGCCACCTGAAGATCGAGCGGATCGCCGACCGGGCCGGGCCCACGGTCACCGCCGAGGCAGACCCGGTGCTGCTTGAGGTGTTCAACAACCTCTTCATGGCGATCGCGCAGCAGATGGGAGCCCGGCTGGAGTCGACCGCCCAGTCCGTCAACATCAAGGAGCGGCTGGACTTCTCCTGCGCACTGTTCGACCCGGAAGGCAACCTGGTCGCCAACGCCCCGCACATCCCGGTGCACCTGGGCTCGATGGGCACCACCGTCAAGGAAGTGCTCCGCCGCCGCGGGCCGGTGATGCGGCCGGGCGACTCCTACGCCGTCAACGACCCTTACCACGGCGGCACCCACCTGCCCGACATCACCGTCATCACCCCGGTCTTCGACCCGGCCGGCCGCGAGATCCTGTTCTTCGTCGCCTCCCGCGGCCACCACGCCGAGATCGGCGGAATCACCCCCGGCTCGATGCCGGCGACCAGCCGGGAGATCGAACAGGAAGGCGTGCTCTTCGACAACTGGCTGCTGGTGGCCGACGGCAGGCTCCGCGAGGCCGAGACGCTGCGCCTGCTCACCGACGCGCCCCATCCCTCGCGCGACCCGGCCACCAACCTCGCCGACCTGCGGGCCCAGATCGCCGCCAATCGCAAGGGAGTCGACGAAGTCAACGCGATGATCGAGCAGTTCGGGCTCGATGTGGTCCAGGCCTACATGCGGCACGTGCAGGACAACGCCGAACGGGCGGTACGCGAGGCGATCGGCGAACTCGCCGACGGCTCCTACCGGTACGAGACCGACAGCGGCGCGGTGATCGCGGTACAGATCCGGGTGGACCGCCGCCGGCGCACCGCCACCGTCGACTTCACCGGCACCTCCGCCCAGCTCGACAGCAACCTCAACGCGCCGTCCGCCGTGGTGAACGCCGCGGTGCTGTACGTCTTCCGCACCCTGGTGGCCGACGACATCCCGCTCAACGACGGCTGCCTGCGCCCGCTGCGGATCGTCGTCCCACCCGGCTCGATGCTCGCCCCACGCCCACCGGCGGCCGTCGCCGCCGGCAACGTCGAGACCTCACAGGCCGTCACCGGCGCGCTCTACGCCGCCCTCGGCCTCCAGGCCGAAGGGTCCGGCACGATGAACAACCTCACCCTCGGCAACGACCGCCACCAGTACTACGAAACCATCGCCTCCGGCTCCGGCGCGGGCCCCGACTTCGACGGAGCCGCCGCCGTCCAGACCCACATGACCAACTCGCGCCTGACCGACCCCGAGGTCCTGGAGTGGCGACTGCCCGTCCTCCTCGACGAGTTCGCCGTCCGGTCCGGCAGCGGCGGAACGGGCCGCCATCGTGGCGGTGACGGCGTGGTGCGGCGGATCCGCTTCCGCGAGCCGATGACGGTCAGCGTCCTGTCGAGCCACCGCCGCGTCCCCCCGTACGGCATGGCCGGCGGCGCACCCGGCGCACTCGGCTCCAACCGCCTGCTGCGCCGGGACGGCACGGTCGAGCCACTGGCCGGCTTCGAGACCGTGCACGCCGAACCGGACGACGTCCTAGAGGTCGAGACCCCGGGCGGCGGCGGATACGGCGAGCCGCAGCCACCGCAACACCGATGACGCCGCATGGGCTGGGACACTTCCCGGAAGGGCTGTGGCCGGTTGGCGCCTCAAGGGAGATCTGCGGGGGCTGGTGACCGCGAGCGCGAAGGGAACTGAGCGGACCGCGACCGACCCGGGTCTGACGGGCCTGTCGCTCCCGAAGCCCCCGTCATGGCCGCCGATTCCGTTGAGGCTCCGCCACCACGTCGGTACCTGGGCACTGCGGTCGCAACGACTGCGGTAGCGGGAACCCTTCGAACGACGGGAACAGGGCACCACCGGCCGCCCGCTGAGCAGCAGCCGCAGGGCGGGTTCGGCCTTGGCCGCGAAGACGAGACGCTGTCCGGCGGCGAGCACCTCCACGGTGCTGTCGGTCGAGTGGATCTCCGGACGGAAGTTCGTCGTGCACACCGCGGCGGCCAGCGGCCCGAAGACGTCCAGGTGCGGAACCTGCCGGGCGGGCCCGGCCGCGCGCTCGTAGGCGGTGAGGAACTCGGCGGGTGTCCGAAGGTCCACCAACTCCCGTGCGGCGGACCGCAGTCCGCTGTCGTCGGCACCCGGGGTGCGGACGAGGTCGTGCCGGAACACCTCCTGCTCGCGGCACCAGTCGGCGAGCCAGGCCATCCAGCTGGCGCCGGTGCGCTTGGTGATGCCGAACGTGACGTGCAGCGAGTGCCCGGCACTCCCATGGCCGGCGCTACCGGCCCGGTGCCAGTGCCCTCGCGGAATGTGCATCACGTCGCCGGCGCGCAGAACGCCGGACCACAGCACCTCCTCGCTCGGCGTCGAGTTGGGGTCAGAGTCCCGATACATGGGTGCCACCCGGGACGGGCCGCGGACCTCCCAGCCCTTCTCGCCCGCCAGCTGGACCACCACAACGTCGTGGTCGTCTCAGTGCAACGGGGAGCCCTCCGCCTCACCGGTGGTCCAGTAGACGTTCACCTGGACCCGCTCCCCGCTCCACCACTGCAACGCCCGGCACGCCACCTCCAAGGTGGGGTCCGCGACGTTCGCCTGATCGAGGATCACCGTCGCGCCCTCCCGGAGCAGCCGCCCCAGCGCGTCCATGTTCACCATCGGGATGCTCTGACCCCGGGGGCTGACGTTGTCGGTGAAGTAGACCGCCGGGTGAACCTCGGCCTGCTCCTGGAACACCCGGAACTGCGGCCGGTACAGGCTGCGCCGCATCACCAGGTCGAGGAGCCGCTGCGGGGTGAGCAGCCGTTCCACGAGTCCCTCTTCGTCCGTGCGACCTCGCGCGAACCGGTGGCCGATCGGCTCCGGTCCCGTCCATCCGAGCGCCGTCTCGACGGCGTCGATCAGCTTGTGCTCCACGTGTACCTCCTCTGAATTCCGGTTGCCGGACCGGCCGGGGGGGGGCCCCGGCCCCCCCCCCGGGCCCCCCCCCGGGCCCCCCCCCGCGGCCCCCGGGCGGGGGGGGGCCCCCCCGCCCCCGGGGGGGCGCCCCCCCCCCCGCCGGGGCGCGGGGTCGTCCCTGTTGTGCCGCCCCGTGACCCGCCTATTATGGCGGGGGGCCGCCCGGCCGGGGCCCCCGCCCCCCGCCGGGGCCCCCCCGGCCGGATTGATCACTCGCTCTCGTGCAGGTTGCCGTCGCCGCCGGGCCACGGGTCGTCGCCGCCCGAGCCGGCGTTGTCCGATCGGAGGCTGTCGTACCGGTCGTGCACGGCACTCAGTTCTTCTGCCACGAGCAGCAGCTCGTCGTTGGTCGTCGGATTGCCCGCCATCTCTCGCTCCTTCTTGGTCTCCGGTCTGCTGCCGGAGGCGATCGGGAAGCGGAGCCTCGCCCGCGTCAAGGCAGGGCATGCCTGAGCTGAACGCGGGACGGGCCCCGCGTTGGTCGCTCATCATCACCCGGGTGTCACCGGCCGTCATATTTCTTCGCGAATGTGACGACCGGTCAGGACATCCCCCACACTGACAACTACGTTCCCGCGCAGAGCAGTTCGAGCTGACGGTGCGCATCGACGGTATCCGTGCCGCCACGCTCCCGCCTGGCGAAGCCGGAAGCGCCGATCGACAAGACCAGCCGATGCCGTTCCCGGCCATCGCTGGTGCTCACCGCCGCATTTCGGTTGCAGTCGCTTGCCGTGCCGACGCTCCGGGAGCGCAGCGCCGACGCGGCCGGCTTCTCCTTCGGGACGACGCACGGCAGCGCCCGCCCCGTGGTGAACACCGGTCGTCGACGTCGGCCGCCGTGAACCCGAACCACCCACTGGTGTGGAGGACTTCCATGACGCTCGCCCCCGGCGCCGATACGTAACGCCGACCCGGACGGTGTCCTGGGCGACGGTCGCGCCGACAACTCCAGGTAGTCAGCCTCGACCCCACCAGTCTCGCGACAATATCCGGACCCGCAAGCAATCTCCTCGTCGCCACTGCGCCTGCAGCACAGCTCGCCGACCCATTCGCGCACGGCAGTGCGAGCAGCTGAGCAGTCGACATCACGAGTTCAGTTTCAGTAGCTACCACGGTGTCCACTGCTATAGCCTGTAAAAATCGCTCTCTCGTGCGCCCTTAAAACCCGATTGGCCCACTTGGGTTGCTAGCCCTAGTGGAATGCGTCGATCATTGTCGTGCAACACTCCCGGGTCGGGACACTTCGCTTTTGCCCCGAGAGGGGGATTCCTCTCACGTTAAAGCCAGCACCTCGGCATGTCTCAGCCCGCTCTCAGTGAACGGCTGACCGTCGACGACTGCGGGCACGGTTAAGCGCGAGAGGAAGTACTCGGTATGGCGAATACAGCACTCAGGAAGGTCCTTGTCACGGGAGCTGGCACCGGCTTCGGGTTCGAAGCCGCCATGCGCCTGGCCAAGAAAGGATTCGACGTGATTGCCGGCGTCGAGATCTACGCCCAGGTACAGACACTGAAGTGGCAGGCAGCCGGGCGCGGGGTGAAGCTTCAGGTGGAGAAGCTCGACGTCACGAACAGCGGTGACCGTCGCAAGGCCCTCAACTGGGGTGTGGAAATCCTCGTAAACAACGCCGGCATCGGCGAAGGTGGCTCCACAGTTGACATCCCTGAAACGAACATTCGGAACCAGTTTGAGGTCAATGTCACCGGGCCCCTTGTCCTCACTCAGGGGATCGCCAAGCAGATGGTTAAGCGCAAGGCAGGCCGCATCGTCTGGGTTTCTTCGAGGGAGGGTCTGAACGTCAACCCATTTACTGGCATCTACTCTGCCTCCAAGCATGCCGTCGAAGCGATCGCCGAGACCATGGCTTACGAGCTGCAGGAGCACAATATCGAGGTCGCCACGGTCAACCCCGGGCCATTCTTGACCGGGTTCAACGACCGCATGTTCCAGACCTGGGAGAGCTGGGAGGATGACCCATCGCAGCGCATCTTTGACTACTCCAAGCTATCCTTTCCCCGCACGCAGTTCGATCCTGAAGTGGTCTATTCGACGTTGACGGCTGTCGCTGCTGGCGAGGTTGACAGTTATCGCAATTTGGAACCAAAGTCGATGATTGAAGAGACCAAGCATCTTCAAGAGATTCCGTGGGAGCGCAAGATTATGGACGGCCTTGGGGCTCGACACCCGTCCGTCCAAAACTCATACGAGATGCGGCCTGAGACTCCTGCGACCAAGTGACCTCGCGCCTCCCGAGCGGCCCTTAAGTAGAGAAGGCTCGTGAGTTCGTTCTTGCCGGTCCCACTCGCTCGCCTCAAGCTCCGCGAGCAAGTCCCGCCGGATCGCGGTGTGAACCGCTTTTATTGACATCAGATTCCTCCGACCTTCAGAGGCGTTCTCTCATGGCCAAGATTCTTTTCGTGATGACCGCAGCGAGCTACTGGACGCTCAAGAACGGCCACCGGCACCCGACCGGGTACTGGGCTGAGGAGTTCACGAGTCCGTACAGCGTGTTCACCGGGGCCGGCCACGAGGTCACCATCGCCACCCCGGGCGGTGTCGTGCCCGTCTGCGACACGATGAGCCTGCGGCCCCGCTTCACCGGGGGCGAAGAGGCATCCGTCGAGGAGGAAGGCATCATCGAGGAGGCCGAGCAACTCCGCCACGCCATCCCGATCAAGGACGTGGACCTCCATGACTACGACGCGGTCTACTACCCAGGAGGCCACGGCCCTATGGAGGACCTGTGGCGCGATGCCGATTCCGGGCTACTTCTGAGGAGGGCCCTCGCGTCCGGCAAGCCGCTCGGCCTCGTCTGCCATGCCCCGGCGGCACTGCTCGCCACCCGGGACGAGAGGGGCGACACGCCGTTCGCCGGATACCGCGTCACCGGATTCACGAACGACGAGGAGGCGGGCGTCGGGTTCGCCGACAAGGCCAAGTGGCTCATGGAGGACGAGGTCAGGAACCTTCCCACGGACTACTCCCGCGGCCCGGTGTGGGAGTCGTACACGGTGGTCGACCGCAACCTGTACACCGGACAGAATCCGGCGTCCTCCGGCCCGCTGGCCACGATCATGCTCAAGAACCTCTCGTAGGCGCGGGACCAACCGCGTCACCGCGGGACAGCCTGTACCACCGGCGCAGCCTTCTGTGTGACCCTTCCGTCCCGATGTCGAGTGCTTGGATCTGGGACGCGCGGGCGTTCGCGCACGCCCGACGAGCCGCCGGGGCGCTGCTGGGAGCGCCCGTGCAGTCTGAGGGGCCGGACAGGCCAGGTGAGTTGTGCGCGGTGTTAGGCCGATCGGGTGGCCGGCCTTCGCCGTTCAGAGTGCAGCCTCGGTGTACGGGCTACGTTCGGGCCCGTGACCGGCAACGACGCGGTCCTGGCGTTGATGGTGGTCACGGCGCTGGGGTTCGATTTCACCAACGGGTTTCACGACACGGGCTTCGGGATGGGCGTGTCGCCCGCGTACCTGGAGGCCGCGACGACGGTCGCCGCGGCCGCGCGGGAGAGCGGGGGCTCGATCTGCTGGTGAGCATCTCGCAGATGACGGTCTCGCAGATGGACCTCACCAGCGGTGCGGAGTCCCGGCAGCAGCGGCTGCACTGGCTGACCGAGCACGTCCTCGACTGGTCGGGAATTCCGGTCGTCCACGTCCGGCCCACCGTGTTCATGGAGAATCCGCTGTTCGCGCGGATCGCTCTCGCCTCGATCCTCCGCGACCGCACGATCCGCCTGCCGTTCGGTTCCGCCCGGACCTCGCCGGTCGCCGCAGCCGACGTGGCGGAGGTCGTCGCACGGCTGCTGCTCGATTCGGCGCCACCGTCCCGCGGCGTCTACGAACTGACCGGGGCGCGCTCGCGTGACATGAGCGCCATCGCGGCCGAGTTCTCCGCCGCTTTGGGCCGGGTCATCACGTACGTCGACGTGCCGTACGAGGAGTGGCTGGACCGTGACCTCAGGACGCAGGACCTGCCGCCCCACGTCTTCGAACACATCGCCACGATGGCGCGGCTGCACGGCGAGAACCGGTACGACCGGGCCACGAACGAGGTTGCCGAACTCCTCGGACGCCCCCCGTTGGGCTTCGACCACTTCATCAGGAATACCCCCGGCCTGCGGCCGTAGGCCGACTCCGCCATCTCTTGCCGTGGTCCGCCGGGTTTCTCGGTTGTCAACGGAGGAGACACCTTGGCATCGACTCGGAGCCCGAAAAGGTGGCACAGCCCCTGGCCCGGAGGATCTCGTGGTCTCACGGCGGAGGTGGCTAGGCACCAGGTGACGATCATGCTCGACGTGAACCCCGACGCCTCACAGGGAGTCCACGAGCCCGCCGTCGATGACGAAGTCGGCACCCGTGATGTTCGCGGCACCGGGACCGGCGAGGAACAGGACGAGGGCCGCGACCTCCGCAGGGCGGGTGAAGCGGCCGGTTGTGGACTGGGCCGCGGCGGCGCGGGCCACGTCGTCGGGGCCGATGCCGCGGGACCGTCCGACCGTGGCGGCGACGCCATCGGTGCCCTGCCACAGCGCGGTCTCCACTGGGCCGGGGCCGATCGTGTTCACCCGTACCCCCTGTGGTCCCACCTCCTTGGACAGGGCCTTGCAGAAGTTGGTCAGTGCGGCCTTGGCGGCGCCGTAGTCGATGATCAGGGGGTCCGGCAGCCGGGCGTTGACCGACGTGACGGTGACGATGCGTCCCGCGCCGGAGGCGAGCAGGTGCGGCAGGGCGGCCCGGGTGGTGCGGGTGGTGCGGACGGCGGTCAGGAGGTTGACGCTCAGGGCCCAGTCCCAGTCCTCGTCGGTCACGCTCAGGAAGCCGTCCACCCTCGGGCGCACCGCTCCGACGTTGTTCACCAGCACGTCGATGCCGCCATGGAGCCGGGCGGCCTTGGAGATCAGCCCGGCCGGACCGCCCGGTATCGCGAGATCTACTTCCACGACGGTGAGGTCCGCGCCCTGCTTCACGTGCGCGTCGAGGGCCTCGGTGCGTGTCCGTGACCCCGCGACGACATGGCATCCCGCTGCGAGGAACGCCTCGGTGATCGCCAGCCCGATGCCGCGCCCGGCCCCGGTGACGACGACGGTCTGGCCGGCCAATCCGTCGTCGTCACCGGGCCTCGCCGATCGCGACGGTGTGGAAGGGGTCACTGCGAGGTCTCCACGGTCGGTCGTGTCGGCTCGCCGAACGCGGTGTCTGCCGAGTTGCTGTGCGGTCGGCGTCCGTGAACGAGGACGACGGGGAACGAGGTTGTCACGGCTGGAGCCTCTCTGCGCGTGCGTGCGCGGGTGCCCTGACCCGGTATGTCCATATCAGACCGGAACCCCGGCGGACCTGCATCGGGAAGCGCCGTGGTGTTCACGGTCGGCTACCGAACAGCTGCGGGCCGGGTGTGAATCCGGAGGGGCTTCAGCACCGCCCGCGCGTTCTCCTCGACTCGGGGACGTGCAGGTGCAGGGTGAGGGTGAAGGCGCCGTCGGCGGCGAGGGGCAGCGAGTCGGTCCGGTTGAGCGGGGGCTCCCGGGTCCTGGGCCTGGATGAGCAGGACGGTGTTGCCGGTGTCGGGGTCCGTGCGGGTGGTGTGGTGGCCGATCGAGTAGATGTCGGAGGGGTTGTCGATGAGGAAGCCGTCGGCAGTGACGCCGGTGGTCGAGTAGACGGCGTCGGCCCCGGTTCCAGGACGATCACTGCAGTCCGAACCCGTGGACGGAGGCGGAAGGACCGGCAGCGGTCGCGGTCGACTGCGAGGAGTCATAGCGTGATCACCCGGTGCAGCCGGATCTCGCGGCTCGACGACGACGAAATGAGGACCCCATGGCCAGCAGGGCCAGCATCGTCTTCGCCCACGGACTCTGGGCCGACGGGTCGTGCTTCAACAAGCTCATCCCCGCGCTCCAGGCCGAGGGGCACGCGGTCTCCAGTTCGCAGCACGGCCTCGACTCGCTCGAAAGCGACGTCGCGTGCGTCACCCGCTCCATCGACTACGTGCCCGGCCCGGTCGTGCTCGTCGGGCACTCGTACGGCGGGACTCTGATCACCAAGGCCGGCGTTCACGACCGCGTGGGCGCGCTGGTCTACATCGCCGCGCTTGGCCCGGACGAGGACGAGACCTCGCAGGAGCAGCAGAACAACTACCCCCGTACGCCCGTGTTCGATCACATCGACGTCTCCCACGGCCGGATCTGGCTCAAGGAGTCGGGCACCGGCGACTTCTGCGGCGATCTGCCGCCGGCCGAGCAGAAGCTCGTTCGGGCCGTGGGCGCCGTGCCGGTCCCCGACCTGTTCGACCAGCAGGTGCCCGGTACCGCCTGGCGCACCAAGCCGAGTTGGTGCATCGTCGCGAACAACGACCGGACGGTGCACCCCGACCTGGAACGGGCCTCCGCCGAGCGCATGGGCGCCAAGGCATACGACGTCGACAGCAGCCACGTGCCGATGCTCTCGAACCCGGACTTCGTCCTCGACGTCATCCGCGACGCCGCGAAGTCCCTCGAAGCGTAGGCGCCGGCCGACCGGACTCCGCCCGGGTCTGTTCCCGGGCGGCTCTCTCCTGGCGGCGCGGACGGTGGGTCACGGCGAGCCTCCACGGAGGTCTTCAAGCAGCAGATCAGTCAGGGCCAAGGTCCGGTCCGAGCTGGAGATGGCGCTCGCTCCGGCCGACCAGTTCAAGGAGGCCGTCCCGCAGACGTCCTTCATCCTCACGGTGCATGAGCTGAAGCGTCTCGCCAGGAACGCGGCCGAGCTGATGACGCTCTCCGCCGACCTCCAGGCCGAAAGTGTTCAGCTCGAGCTCCTTCACCGGACCACTCGTCCGGCGGGAAGCAGTTGCTCGGGATCACCCCACCGCCCGATCCATGATCATTCTCGGCGCCAACGGCTGCGGTACGGCGGTTGACGCTACGCCGGTGATCACGGGCTTCAGTGCGGCCGACCGGCCTGGCGCAGGGGTTTGGCGGGTCAGGTCAGCGTGTTGGAACTGCCGGAGGGAGCCAATGCAGATCGGCGGCGGCAGCCACCAGCTGGACGGCTTCTTCAACATCGACCTGGTGGCGCCGGCCGACTTCCTCTCGGACGTGCGTGAAGGCATCCCGCTGCCGGACAACACCCTCGAACTGCTCTTCAACGAGCACTTCATGGTGCACATCGACCACCCGCGCTCCGCCAAGGGCTTCGCCCGCGAGAGCTTCCGGGTGCTTGCCTCCGGCGGGCAGATCATCACGGGAGTGCCGGATGCCGCCCACGTGCTCGGCCGCTACCCTGCCGCCCCGGTCGCCGCCGACGAGCTGATCGAGCGCTGGTACTCCCAGCGCAGCTGTCGCGACGACATCAACACCTACCTCGACCTGATCAACTACGTCTTCCGCGATCGGGACGACAACCCCACCTGCACGCCACACCTCTGGGCCTGCGATTTCGAGAAGCCGGCCCAGCTGTTCACCGAGGCCGGCTTCGCCACCGTGGAGCCCTGGACCTTCCACGCCTCGCTCGCCAACTCCAAGCGCGAGCGGGCGAGCGTCTACGTCATCGCCACCGAGTAGGAACTCGGCCCGAACCAGCGCGGTGGTCCGGGAGTACCGGACCACCGTCTCACCGGGAGGCGTCCGCAATGGGGTTGAGCCACACTCTGGCCGCCATGACAACGACGACCGGCTCCGCGTCCCCGGTGTGGTGCGGTGGTTCAGCCGCGCGGGGCGTCGAGGTCGCTGTCGGGGATCCAGGAGCCGTGGATGCCGCCGGTGACGCGGCGCGGGAGATGGACGGTGGCGATCCGGTCGAGGCCGGCGGCGTCCAGGACCAGGAGCTGGGAGGCGTCCTGCTTGAGGTCGGAGACGACGGTGAGGAGGTAGCCGTCGTCCTCGCGGGTGGCGCCCGCGGCGGGGACGAAGACGGCCTCGCTGGGCAGCCGGGCGTCGCCGGCCTGGTGGACCAGGCGGCTGCCGGTGGTGCGGTCGTACTTGACGATGCCGTAGCCGCCGAAGCCCTCCTGGTCGGGGAAGGAGACCGCGTACTGGTAGCGGTGCTCGGCGCCGAGGAAGTCTTCGTTGAGGGTGGGGAACTCGACCGCGAGGTCGTCGATGACCTGCTCGTCGACGCGGCCGGTGGTCAGGTCGACGACCCAGCGCCGGGTGTAGGAGCGGGTGTTGGGCTCGGTGCCGCGCCCCGGCGCGCCGACCCACCAGTTCCAGGAGAGCTGGAAGCCCTCGCGGTCCACGGTCGGCCCTTCCAGGACGATGCGGCCCTGGGCGTCCTCGTAGGCGTTGGCGGCGTGCAGCATGTTGCCCGGCTCGATGGCGAACCACCGGATCTTTCCGGCGCCCTGAGGGCCACGCGGCATGACGCCGATCCGGGCGGGCTGGGCGTCGTTCCAGCCGTAGGGGATGCCGGAGTGCTCGTTCGGGTCGAAGGTGACGGTGCCCTCGACGAACACGACGTGGTTGCGGGTGATCGCGAAGTCGTGCTTGAGGGAGGCGGTGGCGCCCGGCACCTCGAAGCCGTGCGTGACCCGGCCCTTGGCGTCGGCGACGTAGTACATCAGGTAGGGCGGGAACGGGGAGGAGCCGAAGAAGTGCAGCTCGCCGGTGACCGGGTCGGTCTTCGGGTGGGCGGTCATGGCGCTGCGCAGCTTGCCGTCGAAGTCGTAGGCGCCGACCGTCTCCAGCTCCGGGGTGAGCTCGAAGGGGAAGTTGGCTTCGCACAGGGCGAGCAGGCGTCCGGCGTGCTCGATGACGTGGGTGCCGGCCGTGCTGGCGGTCAGGTCGGGGCCGTGGCCGGTCATGTATGGGGCGCCGTCCAGGGCCGGGGTGTGCACCCAGCGGTTGCGGTACCACTCGGCCCCGCCGTCACGCAGGCGAATGCCGTGGACCATGCCGCTGCCCTTGAACCAGTGGGTGGGGGTGACGCCGGGCTTGGGGTTGTGGCTGTTGCGGATCAGCCGGCCGGTCAGCTCCGGGGGCAGGTTGCCCTCGACGGTCAGGCCGACGGCGGTGACCTCGTCGGCGACGGGGGTGTAGTGGCCGGTCAGGTACGGCTTGCTGGACATGGCAGGGACCTCTCTGGTCGGTTCGAACGGTGAGCTGCGGAGCCGGATTGCGGCGTCGGATGGTGTCAGCGCTGCTGCTCGGCGCGGGCCTTGAGGCTCGCCAGCCAGGTGGTCAGGGAGTGCTCCAGCGCTCGGCCGAGCTCCCCGGCGGCGGCGTCGACGGGGGCGCCGCTCCAGGACTCCTCGGTGCGGACGGTGACCTGGTCGCCGGTCTGCTCGAAGGTCCACACGTGGACGCCGTCGATGCCGTTGGCGGGGCCGCCCCACACCAGCCGCTCGCCGGGGACGATCTCTCGGACGGTGGAGGTGATGTCCAGGCCGTGGGTCTTCCAGTGGAAGGAGCTGCCGGGCTGCAGCGGGCCGTCGAGCTCGGCCCGGTCGACGTCGGCGTTCCAGTCGGCCCAGGCGTCGATTTCGGTGTGCAGGGCCCAGACCTTCTCGATCGGAGCGTCGATCACGGTGGACAGGCGGACGATGACGGGGGCGGTCTCGTCGATGGTGAACATGGCGGTGGTTCCTCTCGGGTGATCCGGTGATGGGTGTCGGGTCTGGCGGTGGGTCAGTTGGTGGGGACGGTGGTCGAGGCGGGGGCGGGTACTTCCGCGGCGGGGTCGGGTGCTTCCGCGGCGGGGGCGCCGCCGCGCCGCGTCAGACCTGCGGCGAGCAGGGCGGTGGCGGCCAGGACCGCGGCCGAGATGCCGAAGGCGGTGCGGTAGCCGGCGGTGAGCGCGTCCAGGTGGGGCTGGTGGGTCGCGGTGCGGGCCGTGGCGGTGCCGGCCAGGGTGGCCAGGACGGCCAGGCCGATCGCGCCGCCGACCTGGCGCGTGGTGTTGACCAGTCCTCCGGCCAGGCCGGAGTCCTGCCGGTCGACGCCTTCGACGGACAGCGCGGTCAGTTGGACGAAGGCGATGCTCAGGCCCAGGCCGATGAGGATGCTCGGACCGAGGACGTCGGCGAGGTAGCCGCCGCGGGCGCTGATCCGCGACAGCCACAGCAGGCCGGCTGCCTCGGTGAACAGCGCGGCGGTGACGGTGGCGGTGGCGCCGATGCGGCGAGAGACGTGCGGGGCCAGCGTGGAGCCGAGCATGTTGGCTGCGGCGAGCGGGAGTTGGCCGAGGCCGGTGAGGAGCGGGCTGGAGCCGAGGACCTGCTGTTGGTAGAGCGGTAGGAAGAAGAACAGGGCGATCCAGACCGAGCCGAGCAGGGCCATCAGCACGTTTCCGGCCGTGACGCGTCCGGCGCCGAACAGACGCGGGGGCAGGAGCGGGTTCGGGTGGCGGCGCTCGATCAGGACGAGCGCGACCGTCAGCAGTACGGCAACCGCGAAGGCGCCGAGGACCTGCGGGTCGGTCCAGCCGGAGCGGCGGGCCGTGGTCAGCCCCCAGACCAGGGCGGTCAGTGCGAGCGTGACAGCGGCGGTGCCGAGGACGTCGAACCTCCCGCTCTCCCGCACCGAAGTCCTCGCGACGAAGGCGGCGGACGCGGCGAGGACCAGGAACGCGCCGATCGCGACGGCATGGAAGATCCACCGCCAGCCGAGCGTCTGGGTCAGCACCCCGCCGAGCAGCACCCCTGCCGCGCCGCCCGCGCCGGAGACCGCTCCCCACACGCCCAGCGCCCTCCCTCGTCCGGGGCCGGATGGGAACAGATCCATGACCAGAGCCAGGGCCGCAGGGGCGATGGCCGCAGCCCCGAGGCCCTGCACGGCGCGGGCCGGGATCAGGATGCCGGGGGAGGAGGCGACCCCCGCCGCCACCGAGGCCGCACCGAACAACGTGAGGCCGCCCAGCAGGACCGTCCGCCGTCCAAGCAGGTCCGCGGCGCGGCCGCCGGCCAGGAGCAGCGCTCCGAACGCCAGGCCGTAGGCGTTGACCACCCAGGTCGTGCCGCTGTCCGACAGGCCGACGCCTGCGCGGATCTGCGGGAGGGCCACGTTCACGATCGAGGTGGCCAGCATGACGGTGAACTGAGCTCCTGCCAGGGCCGCGAGCGTGGGCCCGGGGCTTCTCGTGGTTCCGGAAGTACTGGACATCCCATCCTCCATGAGTGTTTAACCACTCACTCTCATGAGCCAAAAATATGAGTGATTAGCCACTCACTTTTGGAGCCAGGGAGACGGCGGGGCTTACCCCGCCGACCGTCCTGCTCAGTAGTGCGTGACGCCTGCCGCCAGCGTCCGCATCCAGGGCCCGTCCGCCTCGTCCGCGCCCATCGAGACGATCAGGTGGCACAGCATGCCGACGGCGAAGAACTGCTGGATCTGCTCGTCGCTACCTCCGGAGGCGCCGCGCACGTACTCCACCAGCCGCGCGTAGCCCCGGCGGACCACCTCGCGCACAGCTGGCTCCGAGACGGCGGCGGCCTGGGCGTGCAGTTGGATCAGCATCAGGTCGTTGTTGCTGATCAACCGGGCATAGGCATCGCCCATGGCCTCCAGTACCGCCTCCGGCGAGCTGCCTGTGGCCTCGGCGGCCCCGCCCTCCAGACTTGCCCGCACCTGGACGAAGCAGTGCTCGACCACGGCCGCGAACAGCGACTCCTTGCTGGGGAACAGGCGGTAGACGTAGGCCTGGGAGATGCCGGCCGCCTTGGCGACCTCGGTCGTCGTGGTGCCCCAGTAGCCCCTCGCCGCGAAGGCGCCGATGGCGGTGCGCAGCACCGTCTCGCGGCGTTCCTCGGCGGTGGACAACTGGCGGGCTCGCTCCTTGCTCATGTGAGTATTCAACCACTCACACTTTTCGGAATCAACAGGCACACCCACGCGACCGGTGACGATTCCCGGGGTGGCTGCATTCGCGCCGGCTCGCGGCACGGGTGCCTGTGATCGATCGGGGCTCCGGCAATCACCCGGGGATGACGGGCCTTCTCCCGCGGCAGTGGACACACGAGGTCTGCCCGGCCGCACTGGTGGAGGACCGGCTGCGGGAGGTGCTTGGTCCATGGATCGTGCTCCGCACTGCGCCGGTGCGCATGTCGCGCGTGAAGCCCTTCACGAGCTCCACCGTGTCCGGGTCCAGCAGCAGGTACACCAGGACCGCCCGGTGCGCGGCGGACGGCCGGAAAAGCACCGACGCAGCGTTCCGCAACCAAGCCGATCACTCACCGCAATCGACCGCAGAAGTTGGACCAGAACCACAACTCATGACTAGAGCCAACGCACAGGCCGCCAAGGACTTCGCGCGCCCAGCGTCCGGCACCGCCCCGGACGCCCTCCGGCCGCCTCCCGCCGTACTGAATACGGGTCAACTCCAAGGCGGTCGGCCGGCTCCTTCCGCCCACAGGGCCAGCGCCCGGCGGTCGACGGCGCGGATCCCGACGACCAGGGCGCAGAACGCGGCGGCGGCCTTGGTGAAGGTGCTGGTCGTGACGACCAGTGCGAGGTCGCAGCGGTGGACGTCGCGGTAGGTGCCGTTGACCTTCTGCACGTCCTGGGAGCCCACCAGCGTCTTCGGGCCGTACCGCTTGGCCTGGATCAGGATCCGCTGCCCGGTCGGCGTGGTGGCCGGGACGTCGGCGGCGAGGTCGCCGGCGCCGCCGACGACGGTGACCTTCGTGCAGCCGTCGCGCCGGCACAGCACCGCCAGCGCGTGCTCGAACTCCTTCGGGCCCATCGACAGGAACGCCCCGATGTGCCGCAGTTGCGCGACCTGCCCCTCGTGCTCCCGCCTCGACGCCGCCACCCGGCCGCGAACTACCAGCAGCGCGACGGTCCAAGCGACGCCCAGCAGGCCGAGCAGGAGCAGCAGATGGTGCAGGAGCCACCCCAGCGCGAGCAGCAGCAGGATGACCGCGGCGGTGGCCAGGCCGAAGACGACGACGATGCCGTCGTTGCGGGCCCGCGCGCGGCGCTTGGCGCTGCGGCGGCGTCGAACGGGCCTGCGGGTGCGGGCCACGACACTTCCCCCTCCGGGCCGGAATCCTGGCCGAGAGCGTAGGAGGCGGCGGCCGCTCGTCGCAGGCGGTCGGGTCCAACCGGCCGGATCGCGGCGGTCGGTGGCCGAACGGGCCGTGTTGCCCAAGGCCGAACTTTCCCGATCCCGCCCCGCGACCGCCACACTTCTGGCACTCTCACCCAGAGCATCCGAAGCATCACTTGGGGTAGGCAATGCAGTTCACCTTCAGCGCGATCGCGCTCCTCGGCGTCATCATCGTGCTGCGCCTGCGCAGGCCGACCCAGCCGCGCACCCGCTTCGACGAGAAGCTGAGCGCGGTGTACTGCGTGGTCTTCGGCGTCCTGATCGCCGCCACCCCGGCCGGCCAGGCCATCCTGCACTTCGTGGCCTCCCTCACCCAGAACATCCACTGACCGCGACCCTCGTTTCCGGTCCTCCACGCCCCAAAGCGGCGGCGGTCGGCGGGTTCTCCTCAACGGCACCGTCGCGTCCCTTGCCGCCGCCACCCGCTGATCCCGCGTCCGGCAGCAGACGGCGGACGCCGCCGCCAGGACCAAACGCACCCGTGACACCTGGAGGAGAAGCGCACGTGCCGCCGATGCCGGACGGCGCGCAGCACCAGGTGGCGGGGATTCCGTCTCCGCCCCCGCTCTGCGCGCCGTCACGCCTCCTCTCCTGCGCGAAGCCCGGGGCGGGCGGACTAGCTCACCCCTGAGGGCAGACCGGCAGGAGGGCCTTCAGGGTCTCACCGTCGCTCAGCACCACATCACCTGAGGCGAGTGCGGCGACGACGTCCGGGTGGGCGTTGTCGAGGCTGACGCTGCTGTTGGCGAGCCTGTTGCCGGCGCGTTCCTGGACGTCGGCCTGGTTGTTCAGGTCGTCGGCGCGTGCCTGGATCACCGACTTCACTTGGGAGTCGGTGGCCTCGGCGGCTGCCGCGCTCAGGGCTCTGGCAGATGTGCGGTAGTACGCGGCCAGGTCCTGCGGGGTGCGCACGTTGTCTGACTGATGGGACGCGGCGCGGTAAGCGGTGGAACAACCCGCCGGGATGCTGGGGCCGTTGGCCGCGACGACGGCCACCGTCGTCGCGCCGCCGGCCACCGCGATTGCTGTCACCGCCGCAACGGCCGGTTTGGCCTGCGCGAGCTGCAACAGCTTGCGTCCGATCCGGGCGACGTGCCGGCCGATCTGCCCGGCGGAGGCCGACTGCCCCGCGCCGGTCACTGCCGTCACGGCGGCTTGCCCGGCACTGGAGGTGAGGAAGGCCAGGGCGGCGGCTGCCGCGATTGCGTCGCCGTTCAGGAGCTTGCGGGTCTGTTCGCCGGTCCGCAGGTAGAAGTCGACGTCCTCGGTCAGCCCGGCCTGGGAGGCGGCCATCTGCCCGACGGCGTACAGCTGGAGCGCCGCGCGACGGTGGCCGGCACGGAGGGCGAGCGGGATGGTGGCGCGCACGAACCGGGACGCCTGAGCCCGCTTGCCGGCCGCGTCGAGCCCGTTTGCGACGGCCAGCAGCAGTTGCGGGTCGGGCAACGGCAGCGCAGGGCCTGGGACCGTGGCGTTGGCCAGCAGAGCGAGGATTCCCTCGGCGGCGGTGGCCGGCGGCACGGGCGGCCACCGCTGCGACTGTACGGCGGCGAGCGCGTCGGCGGTGATCCGGTACTCGGCTCCGTCGCCGTGGAGGGTGACGAGGCGGCGGTCGTACAGTTCCGGGCCGCAGGACGTGGCGTGCGGATGGCCGGTCACGGCCGCGAACCAGGCGGCGTGCAGGGGCACTCCGAAGGTGGCGAGCGCGACCAGGACCTGGCGGGCCGGTTCGCTCAGTGCCACCGCCAGGATTTCGGCCTGCTGCTGGGGGCTGACCTGCCCGGGGTCGACCGGGCCGGGGCCGTCGAAGGGCGCTTCGCCCGTCCGGGCCCGCCATTCGTCGGAGGTGCGGATGAACGCGGCGTACTGGAGCAGGCGCTGCGGCCGGCCCTCGGACATCCGGTACGCCTGCTCGAACTGGATGTTCTGCAAACCCACCGGGCCGAGCGGGAGCCCGAGTTCGGCGCTGAGCAGTTCAGCGGCGGGGCCCGGGGCAAGGGGCTGGACATGGTGGACGGCCTCGGGGTCGTTCGACAGGGTGCGGTACGGCGAGGTGAACAGGAAGGTGCAGCCAGGGAAGGTCTGCTGCAGTCGGGCGAGGTCCGCGCCGGTCAACGCGCAGTCGATGATGGTGAAATGGGCGTCGACGTCGGCGACGGCGGCGCGCAGCAGCTCCTCATCGACGCCGCGCAGGAACTCCTTGCCGAAGATCCGTCGCGCCAGGCGGTCGTAGACGGCAGCGAGGGTGTCGGCCGGGCCGGCCTGCGGCAGCAACACGGCGCCGCGCAGGCCGTGCGCGCCCAGGCAACCGTTCGCCTCCAGGGCGATCGCCTGTTTGCCGACGCCCGACAGGCCGTGCAGCTGCACGCTCCGGCCGCTGCGGAGCTGGTCGGTAACCTTTCCGACCAGCGCCTCCCGGCCGAACAGCGTGCGCCGCAACGGGGGCTTCAGTACGTCGAGTTGCCGGACGGGCAGCTCCAGAAGACTCGGCGTGCCGGCGAAGCGGTTGTCGATGTAGACGACGTTGGTGGCGTAGTCGCCGGAGCTGATAACGCCCAGGTTGTCTCCGTGGTTGACGATGGACCGGTGACCGGGTCGGCTCCCCTCGCGCTCGCTCATCGGCGCTGGACGTTCAGGGCGCTGTCGCCGGTGGAGACGATCCCGCTGACCGAGCCGCCCACCGCGATGCTCCGCTCGCCCGATGCCTGCACAGTCGCGTCGGCGGCCGGCAGTAGCGCCGCCAGTTCACGGGCGAGCTCGGGGTCCTCGGTCAGCAGACGGCGCAGCTGGCGGCGCAGCACCGCGACCGTGTCGGGGTCCTCGGTGGCTTCCGCGAGGTCGGTCACGGCGTCCACCACGGACTCGGGCCGCGGGTTGCGGCTCAGGATCCGGTTCAGCAGCCGATGGCCGAGCCGCACGGTCGCATCCGCGGCTTCGTCCTCCGCCCTGGTCAGTATTCCCGCGCCGTAGACGCCTGCCGCGGCACTCACGGCGGGTACGACCTGACCGAGCAGCGCATCCATGTCCAGCATCGCTCCCCCAAAGGCGGAGGCTCCTCCGGCCTGCCGCGGCTCGGCGTCACCCCCGCCGGGGCGGGTAGGCGCCGGCCGGGTACAGGAGGCAGCCGACCAGAGTCACCACAAATGTGGTAACCCACCTGTGGTACCACGATCGGGGTAGTGTGGGCAACAGGGCGACAGGGCAATGAGGACAGGGAACTGATGATGAACCACGAACGCCGCGATCGACTGGGCGACGCCGCCATCGAAGTTCTGGCGGCGTCAGGCGGACGCGGCTTGACGCACCGGGCCGTCGACGCGGCCGCGCAACTCCCGCAGGGCACGGCGAAGAACTACTTCCCCTCCCGCGAGGCCCTACTGCGCGCCGTCGCCGAGCGGTGCGCACAGCAGTACCGGGCCGTCGCCGAGCAACTGGCCGCCTCCGGGCCGCCCGCCGACCGCAAGGCCCTGACCGCGGTCCTGCGCGGACTGCTGGAAAACGTCGCGGGACCGGGGCGCCCGCGCATCGTTGCCTACCTGGAACTGCAGATCGAGGCAGCGCGCCAGCCCTGGCTGGCGGCCATCGTCGACGACATCGCCGCCGCCGACATCGCCGGCCTCGAAGCAGTCCAGCGCACGGCCGGCCTTCCCGTCACCCCGGACACGGCGGCGGCCGTTACCCTCGCCCTCCACGGCGCACTCCTCCACCTAGTAGCCCGCAGCCCCGCCACCACGGCCACCACCCGCGCCGGACTCGACGACCCCGACCAATTCGTCCGCACCCTCCTCGACACCGTCTACCCCCCGCCGCAGTGACCCGGCGCGGCCACGCCATTCACCGACTCCGGCCCTTGCAAACGCGCCGCCCGATCGAGCGGCCTCCGACGGGGCCCAGCGGTTGATGGGTTCCGCAACCGACGCACGGACCGATGTCGGCGGGCAGCGCCTCGGTGAGCCGCTTGGAACAGCCGCAAGCGGCGTCCTCCTTGGGCCCGTCGACGGTCCGCGAAGCGGGTTCGGCCGCCGGCCGGTCCGGTGAGCAGTTGCTCGTCCTTCAGCAGTCTGATGGCGCTGGAGATGGTGGTGTGACTGACGCTGTACGCGGCCGCGAGCTCGCTGCCGCCGGGAAGAGGTTTGCCGGGTTGCCACCGGCCGCTCTCGATTTCGGCGCGCAGCGCAACCGGGAGGGGCAGGGTGCGGCCCTTTCGCGGTCCGGGGAGGCCGACGGTGGCGGTGGTCGTGGTGTCCACGGTGGGCTCCGGTTCGCGTCGGTCCCGGCCGGCGAGGGGCGAGAGGCTGCGGACTACGCTGATGGCCGGGCCCCTCACGTCGACGAGCATGAGGGGCCCGGCCATCTTCGGGGCCGGTGCTGATGCGGGATCAGGGTCCGGCGATCACCCAGGTGACGAACACGGCCTGCATGGAGTCGTGGACTCGGTGGACGAGGCTGATGCGGGCGGTGTAGTCGTCGACCTCGGGGTCGGTGCCGCCGGGCACCGGGATGCCGAGCCGCGGGTAGAGCGCGAGGCGTTCGACCAGCTCGACGGCGTCCAGTTCGTCGGGGCGCAACTGAGCGAGGGCGGCTTCGACGGCGTCGGAGAGAGACGTGCAGCGGCTCGCGCGGTGCGGTCGGCTGGTCATCGGTCACCGGTCGCCGCCAGCGGCACGCACCCGGGGTGAAGACGTCACCGGCCGGGCTCCAGTGCAACTCCAACGAGGTACAGGTCGATCGGGTGTTGACGGCCTGGGGACGCCAAGCGGTGCTCGTCTGCCCTGAGGCCTCCACGGGCCGGGCGGCAAGGTGGGCATCCGCTTGGCGTCCCCGGGCCGTCAACACCCGTCTCCGTGTGGTGGTGTCCGCGAAGGCGCCGGGCGCCGCCGCTCTACAGCTAGAAGACTGATGAAGATGTTGGGTTCTGGCCCCGCCGTGTGAGCGGTGGGGCCAGACTCGCCTTGTGGCGATGGGGGAATGGGCGGGGGAGAC